>DAOUBR010000001.1:0-40803 GCA_034432535.1 Anaerolineales bacterium
ACAGTCCCACCTACCGCAGCCGCTACGCCGAATTCCTGAAGATAGATTTCCCCCGTCTGCCGCTCACGAGCAACGTGGCGTTGTTCCGTCAACTGTGCGGGCTGGGGAAGGAACTCGTCGGGCTGCACTTGTTGGAGGAATCGGTAATTGGTAAATTGGTAAACAGTAATTTGGGGAGCGGTAAATTCGTAAACCCAATGACCAATCACCAATACCCAACAGTTTCCAAAGGCTATCCGAAGTATGCCGATGGCAAAGTGTATATCAATGACGAAGCGCACTTTGCGGGCGTGGCTGAAGAAGTCTGGAACTTTCACATTGGCGGGTATCAGGTCTGCGAGAAATGGCTGAAAGACAGGCGCGGGCGTCAACTCTCGGCGGAGGATATTGAGCATTACCAGAAAGTCGTCGTCGCGCTGAAGGAGACCATCCGTCTCATGGCGGAAGTGGACGAGGTGATTGAGTCCGCTGGCGGGTGGCCGATGCGATGAGAAAGAATCGGCGCGCCGCTGGCGGGGCAAATCAAGCAGGTCGAGCGTGAGATAGACCGCCGGGTGTATGAACTGTACGGGCTGACGGAGGAGGAAATCAGGCTGGTGGAAGGGAAGCGACCGTCCACGAATATCTCACGAATACTCGAATGGGAGCCGTCCATTCGTGCATTCGCGGCCTCATTCGCGGATGGTTTCCCGGCGCGTGGCGCAAAATCTGCACATACGGCGGCGGGCGCGAGTGGAACAATTTTTGCGCGAAATCGGCGTCGAACCCGTTATAATACTGAGGTTATGGAAGAGAGACTGCAAAAATTACTCGCCCAAGCGGGCTATGGTTCGCGCCGCGCCTGCGAACAATTCATCATGGAAGGGCGCGTGCGGGTGAACGGCAAAGTCGCCGAGCTGGGACAAAAAGCCGACCCCGCGCGCGATAAAATTACGCTGGACGGCAAAGCCTTGCCCAAAGCGGAATCCTTCGTTTACATCGCGCTGTATAAGCCGCGCAACGTGCTTTCCGCCGCCGAAGGGCAAGACGAGCGTCCCACCGTGCGCGATTTGATACCCGTCGCGGAACGACTCTACCCCGTCGGACGGCTGGACTTCGATTCGGAAGGGCTGATTCTGATGACCAACGACGGCGAGCTGACCAACCGTCTCACCCACCCGCGCTACGGTCACGAGAAGGAATATCGCGTGCTGCTGGCGCGCCGCCCCGACGCGCAGCAATTGGAAACCTGGCGGCGCGGCGTGGTTTTGGAAGACGGCTACAAGACTCAGCCCGCTCAGGTGAGTTTCCTTTCCACGGCGGGCAAGGGCGCCTGGGTGCGCGTGGTGATGGGCGAAGGACGAAAGCGGCAAATCCGCGAAATTGGCAAGCTGCTCGGCTTGCCGGTGGTGAAAATCATCCGCGAGCGCATCGGGACTTTAAGGCTGGGAAGCCTGAAGCCGCGCGAATGGCGCTACCTGACCGAAGAGGAAGTCGCCGCTTTGAAAGGGAACAAGAAGCCGACCCGCGCCCCCGCCGCGCGCAAACGTTAATCCGCGGCGCGTTTAGCGTTCGTTAAACGCTTCGGCGTCGTTGGCTCGTTCGATACTCACAATTTCCTCAAAGTTTTAACGCATTTTCAGCGCCAAAACGAATCGCGTTCTTTATACAATGCGGACATAACGCAACGAAGGAGAAAAGTTATGTCCAAACAAAACCGAAACAAGCTGCTGCTGGATATTTCCACATTCGCGGCGCTGCTCGTCGCTATGGATCCGCGCAGCAGCGGGCTGGCGCTGCACGAATGGTTGAGCCTCGCGCTGGCAGGGGCGATTATGATTCACCTGCTGCTGAATTGGGATTGGATTATCGGGCGCACGGCGAGCGTTTTCAAAAAGGGATTGAACGGCTCGCGCTTCAATTACATTCTCAACTGGCTGCTGTTCGCGGACGGCGTGACGATGACGCTTTCGGGCGTTTTCATTTCGGAAGCGGCAATCCCGGCGCTGGGGCTGGCGCTGCCGCAGAACTTCGCGTGGAAAGAGCTGCACGAAATGTCCGCTAACTTGGCGCTGGTTTTAATGGGGCTGCACCTCGCGCTTCATTGGAAGTGGATCGTCGCGACGCTGAAAAAATTGTTCGCGGGCGAGAAACGGGAAGCCGCAATTCGATTAGAAGGAAAAGACGCGCAGGCATGAAGACGATTTACCGCGTCCTGATTATTTTGTTCGTCGCGGCGCTGCTCGGCGGAGCGATATACGCGGCGGTCAGCGCCGGCGGAAACGGAGTTCAAGCGCGGGAGCGCGGCGAGTTCGACCGGGAAAGGTTCGAGCCGCGCGAGGGCGGAATCCGCCCGGAAGGCGAAGACGGAATCTGGCTGCCCTTTGGAATGGTTAAGAGTTTGATAATCATTTTCCTCATCGGCGCGCCTTACTACTTCCTGTGGAACAGGAAACTGCAAAAAGTTCGCGCGCCCAAACCGCGCGGCGTTTAGCGCTGCAAACAGGCGATCAATTCGCGAACCGCGCCTTGCGGTTCGCTTTGCGTTAAAGCCAGAACGGGAATCGCGCCCGCCGCATACAGCTCGCGCATGGCAGGCGTGAGCGCGCGCTCAGGAAGAATCCCCGCCGCGTTGGGCTGCGTCTCCAGGGCGGCGGACATTTCGCGCAACGTGGAAGCGACGCGCGCGGAGGAAACGACGGGCAGCCCGTTCAGAACCAGCCGCCCGAAGGCGAGCTGAACGTCTTCGCCCGAAGGAAAAACCCAGAGTTGCAGAGTCGGCTCGCCCCGCGTGAAGAGCGCGCGCGCTTCTTCCTGCGAAAGAGACTCCATCGGCGCGGAGCGATTCGCCGCAATCACGATTTCCTCTTCTCCAATTTGATAAGCGAACGCGCCGGGAGAATCAGGCTCGCCCAGCCGCAGCCGTATTTGCGGGGCGGCGGGTTCGAGCTCGACGGCGATGGAAAGCCCGCTCGCGCAGGCGTAAACTTCCGCCAACCAGAGGGACGCGGTTGAAGAAACAGATACGCCGACGACGCGCAAAGGTCTATCGGGCGCGCAGGCGGAAAGCAGCCAGAGAATCAGCAGGGCGGCGCGGCGCATATCAGCGAAGCAGCAGCGCAATGCCGCCGAGAACGGCGCAATAGGCGGCGAAGCCATAGAGCGAGTTCGCGCCAAGATAGGCGAGCAGCCATTTGATGGAAAGCCAGCCGACCGCCGCGGCGGAAAGAAAGCCGACGATAAGGCGAGGAATCAGCGCGGCGGCGTCGGGCAGGAAGAGCGTTTGCCAGCCTTCGTATAAACCGGCGGCAAGCAAAATGGGCGCGGACATAAGGAAAGCGAAACGCGCGGCGGCAGGGCGGCTGAAGCCGCGAATCATGCCGCCGGCGATGGTCGAGCCGGAGCGCGACGCGCCGGGGAAAATCGCCAACGTTTGAAACAGCCCCACCGTGAGCGCGTCCAGCCATGAAGCGGATTCAAGCGGGCGCGCGCGCTTGTCGAAGTATTCAATGAAAGTCAGCAGAGCCGCCGTCGCCAGCAGGCGAACCCCGCCCTGCGCGAGCGGGTCGGCGAAGCGCTCATGCACCGCGTCCTTCAAAATAAAACCGGCGGCGAGCGCGGGCAGCGTGGCGATCATCACCAGCCAGCCCAGCCGCGCGTTAAAATCTTCAAACGGTTTGCGAGTTGCAATCCCTTTGAAAAACGCCGTGACGATCCGCGTGACGTCCTTCCAAAAAAATAAAATCAACGAACAAACTGTGCCGAGTTGAATGATGACGGAGAAGGCGAAGGTCTTTTCGTCGGCGGGCAGCCCTAATAGTTTTTCGGCGATGAGCAGATGAGCGGTGGAAGAGACGGGGATAAATTCCGTCAATCCTTGCAGAACGCCAAGAAAGAGAGCATGAAGAAGGGTCATGAGAAAAGGTCGGTTTATCCTTTGCGAGGTTGCGGGTATTGTATGGCGCGAAAAGCCAAATGTCAATTCGGCGAAATATCCCTTATAATCGGCGCGCTATGGAATTTCTAATCGTTCTCTTTTTATCCGTCGGGTTGGCGATGGACGCGATGGCGGTTTCGCTGGGAATCGGCACGGCGGGGCAGATTAACGCAATGCGCGGCAAGGTTCGTCTTGCCGCGCATTTTGGCATTTTTCAAGCAGGGATGACCGCGCTCGGTTGGATATTGGGCGAGACGGTCGCCGCTTTGGTGGACGGCTTCGACCATTGGGTCGCCTTTGCTTTGCTGGGCTATGTGGGCTTCAACCTCATCCGCGCCGGGTTGGATGAAAATCAGCGCGCCTTTAAATGCGACCCTTCCACCGGCAGGACGATGGTCTTGTTATCCTTCGCCACCAGCATAGACGCCTTCGCCGTCGGGTTGAGCATTGCGCTGCTGAAAGTTCCCGTGCTGCTGGCGATATGTTCCATCGGGCTGGTCGCCTTTTTACTTTCGGCGCTGGGGTTGTTCGCCGGAACGCGGCTGGGCGAATCGTTCGGCAGGAAGATGGAAATCTTGGGCGGGCTGCTGCTGATTGGCATTGGAATCCGCCTGCTGGTCGGTCATTTAGCCGTATAGCTCTTTTCTGAAAAATTCGGGCAGAGCAAAAGCCGCCTTGTGAATTTCGGGATTGAGGTATTGATTCTCGCCGGGCGGATAAGGAGTCCGCAAGCCGTTTTTCCAAGGGGTATCGGAAACGTACATAAAGCCGATTCCGCCGCCAGGGTAGGTGGGGATGTGAGCGTAATAATAGGCGGGATGTTTCGCCAGCGCCTTCGCGGAAGCGTAGATGCGCTTAATCAATTCGGAGTCGAAGAAGGGCTGCTCGCACTGCGTGGCAATCGCCCCGCCGGGAGTTAAAGCGCGGAACATCAGCTGGTAAAACTCGTCGGAAAACAGCCGCTCCGCCATGCCGACGGGGTCGGTGACGTCGGAGATAATCGCGTCGAACTGTCCGGGATTTTCTTGCAGAAAGGCGAAGGCGTCGCGGACGACCAGCTTGGCGCGCGGGTCGGACCAGGGGTCGCCGAAGACGCCGCGGAAATATTCGCGCGAAAGTTCCACCACGCGGCGATCCAATTCGCAGACGACGACTTCTTCGAGCGAGGGATAGCGCAGCGCCTGACGCAGCGAGCCGCCGTCGCCGCCGCCGATAATCAACGCGCGTTTGGGGCGGCGCGTCGCCAGCAGCGGGATATGGGCGAGCATTTCGTGGTAGCCCATGTTGTCGCGCTCGGTGAGTTGGATGATTCCATCCAGAATCATCGTCACGCCGAAAAACTCCGTCTCGACAATCTGAATATGCTGAAACTCGCTGCGCTCGTCGGCGAGAATTTTTTTAACGCGGACGCCTTTGCGATAGTAAGGGTGCAATTCTTCGGTGAACCAGATGCTCATGCGCGCCTCTTTTAAATCACGACCGGGATGACGCTTTCCACCGAAGCCTCGCGGTCGAGTTTGCGGAGGGAAAAATCGTCCGCGCCGAAGAGATCTCTCAGGCGCATAATGAGCGGGGTCAGGTCTTTGCCGATGGCGCAGGTAAACAGGTCAATCGCGCAATAGTTATATTCGGGCCAGGCGTGCAGGCTGGCGTGCGATTCCGCGAGGAGCAAAAAACAGGTAAAGCCGTGCGGGCTGAATTTGTAAAGCCCCTCGTCCACAACCGTCAAGCCGCTTTCGCGGACGGCTTGCGCAAACAGCGAGTAAGCTCGCTCGCTATCCATGAGAATCTCATGGTTGCAGTTGGAGAGGTCAAAGATAAAATGCTCTCCCAATTTCAAAATCGCGTTCACTCATGCCTCCAAGAGGGAAAATAAAAGAACCCGCCCGAAAACCCGTCCCGCACGACCCTCAGGATGTATCCCTGAGTAACGCGCGAGACAATCTTCGAGCAGACTCTCGCAGGCGGCATTTATACTCGCAATTCGGCGGACGTCAATCTTTTAAGGGAATGAATATTCGTGATTGCGGGCGCGGCTGCGGGTTAAAAACGTCGCAAAATAGCGCGGAAAAATTTCAATTCGGCGCTGACGCGGTTGGGTTTGTTTTTTTCGCAAAGGGGGTGAAAAACGGCGTAAAAATTCCACGCGGCGTCCCCGGCGTCATTCGTCTTTCTTTTCCATTCTTCCGTCTTTCGCCAGTTCCAAAAACAGGGGGACAAGGCGCGGGTCGAAGTGCGCGCCGCTTTGCGAGGCGATGTAATGCAGCGCCTCGTCTGCGCTCAACGCTTTGCGGTAGGGGCGGTCGGAGCGCAGCGCGTCCCACACGTCCGCCAGAGCGAAGAGCCGCGCGGAAAGGGGAATCTCTTCGCCCTTGATTCCGCGCGGGTAGCCGCTCCCGTCCCATTTTTCATGGTGGCAATAAGGAATTTCGAGAGCGGGGCGCAAAAAATCAATCCCATGCAGCCATTCGAAAGCGTAAACGGGATGGCGGCGCATGACTTCCCACTCTTCAGAGGTTAAGGCGCCGGGCTTTTGCAAAACGGCGTCGGGGACGCCCATCTTGCCGACGTCGTGCAGCAACGCGCCGCGCCGCACATGCTCCAATTGATTTTCAGGCATTCCGACGAGGCGGGCGAACTCCACCGTCAGGTTGGCGACGCGCTCGGTATGCCCTTCGGTCTCGCGGTCGCGTAAATCGAGCGCGCGCAGCCAGCCTTCAATCGTTTTATCGTAAGCGGCGAGCAGTTCGTCGTGTAATTTTTGCAGTTCGCGCTGCTGTTCAAGCAGCAGGCGGTAACGGTTGAGCCGCAAAATGGTCTGCAAGCGCGTAAACAGTTCGGCCCGGCTATAGGGCTTGGAGATGAAATCGTCCGCGCCGGCGGCAAGCCCTTGCAGCCGCGAAGGTTGGTCGTCCAGCGAGGTGACCAGAATAATGGGAATTTCCGCAATTTCAGGCATGGAGCGAATGCGGCGGCACGCCTCGAAGCCGTCCATGCCGGGCATCATCACGTCCATCAGAATCACGTCAGGGCGGGCGGATTGCGCCAGCGAGATTCCTTCCAGCCCGTCGGCGGCGAAATACAGGTCGTAAGGCTCGCTCGAAAGCAAGTCTTCTAGAATCATGCTGGAAATGACGTCGTCCTCCACAATTAAAATCTTTGGCTTTTGCACGGCGGTCTCCTTTAATGGCGCGCTCAGGCGGCCGCCAGCCCCTGATTGACGGCGTATTTAACCAACTCAGCGTGAGAATTCAGCCGCAACTTGCGCATGATATTGGCGCGGTGCGATTCCACCGTGCGCACGCTAATCGTCAGTTTTTGCGCGATGGCGGCGTTGGTGTTGCCCTCGGCGACCAGCTGCAAAATTTCGCGCTCGCGGGCAGAGAGCCTCTCCAGCGAATCATCCAGGCTGGCGTCGGCTGAAAGCAGTATATCCAACGTCTCGTCGGCAATCGCCGGGCTGAGGTAGCGTCGGCCTTGCAGCGCGTTTTCAATGGCTTGCAAAATTTCGTGAAAATCGGAATCTTTCAGCACATAGCCCAGCGCGCCGCTTTGTAAGGCGCGCACGGCATAGACTGGGTTGGCGTGCATGGAAAGAAAGATGAACTTCGCGCGCGAGCCGCGCGCGCGAGCCAGCTTTGCCGCTTCAATGCCGTTCATGTTGGGCGTCATCACGTCGAGCAGGGCAATATCGGGCGAAAGGGCTTCAATCATCTCCAGCGCCTGTTTGCCGTCGTCGGCTTCGCCGACCACTTCAAAGCCGGGCTGGGCTTCCAGCAGGGCGCGGACTCCCTGCCGCACAATTTTATGGTCGTCCGCCAGGAGAATTTTAACGTGAGTCATAAGAGAGCATTTTGAAATATATTCTAACCGCAGATGAACGCAGATCAATTGGATTTATAAGGTAAATTCATCGCGTTTTTGATCAGAATCAGCGTTCATCCGCGTTCGTCTGCGGTAAATTCCGATTTATAAAACATTCTCTAAGGCGTCACTCGGTTTTCGTAAGCGGTCGCGCTTGAAACTCGGCGACGACGGCGACGCCGTTGTTGGGCGCGGAATGCAGGTTAAACTGCCCGCCAGCCATCGCCACTCGTTCCGCCATGCCCGATAAACCGGTGGAAGCGCGCCAATCCACGCTGTTAGGGTCGAAGCCTTTGCCGGAGTCGGAGATGCGAATTTGAACCTGATGAGGCGCAATGGAAAGATGCACGTTGGCTTCATAGACTCCCGCGTGACGGGCGACGTTGGTCAGCGCTTCTTGCGTGACGCGGAAAATAGCGGTTTCGACGGCTTTATCAAAGCGGGTCCCGTCCAGCGGGTTGATATTGTGGCGGATGGCGATTCCGGTCTGCTGGGTGAAACGCTTAAACAGGCTGGTCAGCGCCGCCGACAAGCCGAAATCATCCAGGTCGGTCGGTCTTAGATTGACGGAGATTTCGCGCAGACGCTGGAAAATCTGATTGGCAACGGCGCGCGCCTCGCTTAATGCGGCGGAAGGGTCGGCGCCGCCGCGTTCTAAAATCAGCTTCAAGCCGGTGACCAGCTGCCCGACCTCGTCGTGCAGTTCCATCGCCACGCGCCGCCTTTCGTTTTCCTGCGCTTCCATCAACATGCGCGAAAGGGATTGCAGCGCGGCGCGTTCGCGCGAAAGTTCGGCGAGGGTTTCATTAAGTTTTTCGCGTTCTTTCAATAGTTGGCGGTAGCGGTTCACGCGCCGCATGGTGTGCAGGCGCACCTCCAACTCAAAGCTATCCACCGGTTTGGAGAGGAAATCGTCTGCGCCCGCCACCAATCCGTTCAGCCGCGATTCGCGGTCGTCGAGGGCGGTAATCATCAAGATGGGCGCTTCCTTGAGATTTTCGTCGGCGCGAATGCGTCGGCAAACGTCATAACCGTTCATGCGCGGCATCATCACGTCCAGCAAAATCACGTCGGGGACGATGGCTTTAGCGAGTTCCAAGCCTTCCACGCCGTCCGCCGCCAGTTCAACGCGGTAAGCGGGCTTATTCAGCAAAGCGGCGAGAGTCTCGCGCGCGTAAGGGTCGTCGTCTATCACCAAAATCGTGTAATCGGGCGCGCTCATTGCGGTTTCTCCATGCACGTTTGCAGGGCTTCTTTCAATTTTTGCGGAGTGATTGGTTTAACCAGAAATTGGCTCGCTCCGGCGAGCAGGCAGCGTTCTTTATCGCCGGGCTTGACCGCCGCGGAAAAAATGAAAATTGGGGCGGCGCTGACGGCGCGCAGACGACGAACGCTTTCGGTTTCATCCATGCCGGGCGTGGAAAGGTCCGCCAGAATTAAAGCGGGGTGAAATTTTGCGGCGCTTTCCAACAGATCGCCGCCGTTGCGCGCTTTGACGACGGCGTAGCCCCAGCCTTCCAAAAATTCGCCGGTCGTCTTCAGCAGCGTTTCGTCTTGATCCGCAATCAGCGCTAGCGGCGGAGGATAGCCGCGACGAGCCGGGCTTTCTGCGGCGTTCGCCGATTCGGCGCGGCAGGGATACAGGCTACCATCCTTGCCCCAGGGAAGAATCACGGTAAAGCGGCTGCCGCGCTCAAATTCGCTTTCAACTTCGACGGCGCCGTTGTGCATTTGCGTCAGTTTGTAAACCAGAGAAAGCCCCAAGCCGGTGCCGGCGTATTCGCGTTTGAGGCTGCCGTCTATTTGAGTAAAAGGCTGAAAGAGTTTTTGCATATCTTCTGTTTTAATGCCAATGCCGCGGTCCCACACGCTGAGGCGCAGCAGCCCGGCGGCTTCATCCGCCTGGATTTCCAGCCCCAGCTCGCCGCCCGGCGCGGTGAACTTGACGGCGTTGCTGAGCAAATTGACCAAAATTTGTTTCAAGCGCCGCGCGTCGGCGTAGGCGCTAATGGACGACTGCGGCGGCGCGTAATAAATCTTTTGCTTTTTTTGCTCCGCCACCCCTTTAACCAGTTGCAAGCTCGCCTGACAAACGTCCGCCAGCGAACAGAAAGTCGGCTGCAGCTGCATCTTGCCCGATTCGATTTTAGAAAGGTCGAGGACGTCGTTAATCAGCTCAAGCAAGTGACGGCCCGCGTCTTCAATCGCTTTGACGGCTTTGCGCTGCCTCTCGTTCAACTCGCCGTATGTATCGAGCTGCAAAGCCTCGGCGAAGCCCAGCACGCCGGTCAGCGGGGTGCGCAGCTCGTGGCTCATGCTGGCGAGGAATTCGTCCTTCAGGCGCGCGGCTTTTTCCAGCGCGGCGTTGGCGGCGCTTAAGGAATCGCGGTGTTTCATCAATTCCTGCTCGGCGCGCTTGATGTGAGTGACGTCAATATTGACGCCCAGCAAAGTCAGCCGCCCGTCGGCTTTGCAAACCGGCATGCCGTAAGTGGCAATATAGCGCAGCTCGCCGTCGGCGCGAAAAATGCGATATTCGCCTTCGTAACGCGTCCCGCTGCGCAGCGCGTTTTGGCGGAGCTCGGCGGCGATTGGCTCGTCCTGCGGATGAAGAAGAGCCGACC
This sequence comes from Anaerolineales bacterium, assembly GCA_034432535.1. Taxonomy (GTDB): domain Bacteria; phylum Chloroflexota; class Anaerolineae; order Anaerolineales; family Villigracilaceae; genus Villigracilis. Next base: position 10,405 of record DAOUBR010000001.1, read on the forward strand.
AGGAAGCGAGGGTCGGGACGAAACTTTCGGGTTTACAGCCATATATCTGATACATGCGCTCGTCCCATGAAATCGCGCGGCTTTCTACGTCCATTTCCCACACGCCCACGCCGCCGATGCGGGCGGCCAGCTCTAAACGGCGGCGAACCGCTTCAATTTCGGCGGAGCGTTCCTGAACGCGCAATTCCAACTCGGCGTTCATGCGGCGCAGGGCGTCTTCGGCGCGTTTGCGAAGGATGATTTCCCACGCGTCAGAGAGCAATTCCGAAACCGCCGCCGCGTCGCGCTCTGTGTAATTGCCCGGCTTATTGCCGATCCCCAATAAGGCGATCACTGCGTCTTCGCGAATCACCGGAACGACCATCAGGCGCTTTAAAGGCGCGTGGCCCTCGGGGGTCCCTTTGCGGTTAGGCGCCAAAGCGTAATCGTTGTAAATACGCGGCGCTTTGTCTTTGAGCGCCTCCGCCCAAATTCCCGCTTCTTCCGCAGGGTAATGCCTGGCCGCCCCTGAGGCGGAGCAATATTTAAGCGTATTGGCGGACCAGGCTTGCAAGAGGACCGTTTTCTGGTCTGCTTCCACAAAGTGAAAAAAGGCAATCTGGCTGCCCGTCAGCTCTTGGGCTTCGTCCGCTATTTTTTGCAAAAGCTCGTCGAAGGGCAACGCCCCAGCCAGCACAGAGAGGCGCAAACGAGTTTGCAAAATTTTTTCGGCGCGCTTGCGCTCGGTAATTTCGCGCAGAATATTCACCGCGCCCAAGAATTCGCCTGTTTCGTCGTATAGCGCGTCGGACGTTTCTTGATAAACGGAATCGCCCAAGACGAGTTCGGCAGTCTGGCGTTCGCCCGTCTCGCGCGCTCGCTTAAGCGGGCAATTGGCTGGCGCTTCCCGCCCTTTGCCGCACGTCGTTTCGCAACAACGCGCGCCAATGATCTCTTGAAACGAGCCGCCGAAGATTTCGCGCGCGGCGCGATTGGCGCGCAAGATGCGTTGTTCGCCATCCACCAGAAACATTGCGTCGGCGATGGCGTCGAAGGTGATTTGCCATTCGCGCGCCTTTTGCCTGGATTTTTGTTCGGCGGCTCGGATGCGCAAATAAGCCTGAATGCGCGCCAGCAGCTCGCGGTTGGAGATGGGGCGCGTAATGTAGCCGTCGGCGCCTTCTTCCATTGCCTGCGATTGCTCCTCGCCGCTCGTGCGGACTCCGGAAAACAAGACCACAAAGGCGTCAGCCAGTTTCGGCGCGGCTTTGAGGCGGCGGCAAACTTCCACGCCGTCGAGGTCGGGCAAAACGACGTCGAGCAGAATCATATCGGGGCGAAGTTCTTCCGCCAGCCGCAGGGTTTCTTCCGCGCTTTGGGCGGAAAACGCCTCGTAGCCGGCGGATTTCAGCAGGCGCGTCACGGCTTCAAGCGCGAGGGCGTCGTCGTCAACAACAAGAATGCGCGCGGGGGAAACGGTCATGAATCGTCCTTTTTTTTAGCAAGCGGGAAAGCGACGTAAAACGAGCTGCCGACGCCCGCCTGGCTTTCAAGCCAAATGCGCCCGCCGTGTCCGTCCACAATGCGTTTGACAATCGCCAGCCCCAGCCCGACGCTTTTTTCGCCGCTGGCGCTTTTGACGCTGGCGCGCTGAAAGGGCTTGAACAGTTTTTCCATTTCGCCCGGCGGGACGCCGGGTCCTTCGTCGCGCACGGAAATTAAAACCTCATTTTCGCGCGCTTGCAGTTGAATCCAAACGCGGCTGTTTGCCGGCGAATATTTGACGGCGTTGGAGATCAGATTGTCGAGCGTTTGTTCCATTTTTGCCGCGTCCAACAAAAGAGCGGGGACTTCCTCCGCCTGCAATTCGAGCGAGATGTTGCGGCGGGCGGCAAGCGGGCGATGGCGGTTAACGTTGTTTTGAATCAGAGTCTTCAACTGGACGGGCTGCAAATCCAAGCGCAGTTTGCCCGCTTCAATGGCGGCAAAGTCGAGCAGGTCGTTCACCAGCGTCGCCATGTATTGGCTTAAATTATGAATGGATTGGATAAACTCCGCCTGTTGGGGGCTGAGCGCTTCGCCGCTTTCCAGCAAGAAATCGCTGTAATACAAAATGTTTTGCAGCGGGTTGCGAAGGTCGTGCGCCGCCATGCCGAGAAATTGATTTTTCAGCGCGTTCAGGCGCTCGAGCTCGGCGTTCTTGCGGCTGAGTTCGCGCTGCATGGCGACCAGCTCGTTGTTGAGGCGGCTGATTTCGTCGTACATCGAGTCGGAAAGTGGAGCGGCAGGCGGAAGCGGCGCGGCGGTTCTTTCCTTCAAGACGGCGCGCAGCAGGTTGGTTTGTTCGTTGTTGATGCTGAGCATATCGCCGTATAGTTTTTGCGCCAGCCGCCCGTTGAAGCTGGCGGTAATTAACAGAGCGTCGTCCATTATGCCGCCGGCGAAATGCAAAGCGAGGATTTCGCCGTTTGCAAAGACGTTCATTTCCCAATCAAACGCCGCGCCCTGCGATTTTATGGCGGTTAAAAAATTCAACGCTTTAACGCGGCTGGGCGATTCAATCAGCGCGACAAAAAGCCGCCCCTCGACGGCGTTTTCCAGATTCAGGTCGTTGCGCAAAACGCGCAAAATGCGCCCTTCCAAATTGCAAATCAGCGCCAGACCTTGCGGGTTGCCGTCATGCACTGCGCGCCAGCCTTTCCGCCTCTATCACCGCTTGCTGCGCGTCGCGGGCGTAGCCATCGGCGCCGACGGCGCGCCACAAATTCGGGGCGATATTAAAGGGGTAGCCGCCCACCATAATTCTGACTCGCGCGCCCAAGCCGGCGCGGCGCGTTTCAGCGATGAGCGCGGCGGCTTTTTCAACATGAAAGGTCATGGTGGCGGAAATGGCGAGCAAATCCGCCTGACGTTCTTCCACGGTCCGCAGAATGGCGTCTGTCGGCGTATTCGCGCCGAGAAAGTAAGTATCCCAGCCGCCCATTTCAAAAAAATCAGCGACCATGCGCGCGCCAATCTCGTGCAGTTCGCCGCCCACGCAGGCGGCGACCATGCGCCGCCCGCGCCTTTCAGAAACGAAAATGTACGGGTAGAGCTGCGACATAATCACCTGCGTCGCGGCGGTGCAATAATGTTCCTGCGCCACGCTGATTTGATTAGTCTGCCACAGACGACCAATTTCGCGCTGGCTGCGCTGAAAGACATGCAGATAAATATCGCGGATGGAAACGCCCTGATGCACGGCGGATAAAATCATGCGGCTGGCGGACGAGCGCTCGCCCTGCAGCAAGGCGTGCAGATAGCGGCGCGCCAAATCGGCAAGCGGTTCGTAAGAATCGAAAAAACTGACCGTCTCGGAAACAGCTTCGTGATAGGCGCGCAACCCCGCTTCGAGATGTTCAACTGCGAGCGGCAAAAGCGCGGGGTCGAGCGTTTCTTGCAGCGCGCGGCGGGTCTGCTCGATGGTAGCGGGCAAAACTTCGTCTGAAAACTTCAGACCGGCAAATAAGACCTTGACCCACGCCAGATAATCCTTAAACAGGGCTGGGTCAGCGGCGGCAAGCGACTCGGCAAGATACGCGAGGTGATAGCCCGCGTCGCGGACGCTTTTCTGGCGCGCTGGGTCGTCAAACGTCTTCCACAATTCGGGCTGGCGTTCATATAGCCGCGCGACAATCGTTTCGGCAAGTTCGTCTTTCTTGCGGCGAATGGTTTCCGCCGCCTGTTGAAAATCTAGAGACATAAGCGCCTTTATCCTGTTTGCCTTGCGTAAATGTTATTTAGCTATTCCACCGTCGCGCGGTTTCTGCCCGCTTTTTTGCTTTGGTACATCAACGCATCGGCGCGGCGGATCAGGCTATCGAGCGTGTCGCCCGTCATAGCGATTGTGCCGCCGATGGAGATGGTCGCCGCAAGGCTGTTGTTTTCAAAATCCAGCCGCGATTGGGCAATCAGCGTTCCCAATTTGGCGGCGAACATTTTCAAGCGGGAGAGGTCCATATTTTCTACCACGACCACAAATTCTTCGCCGCCCCAGCGCCCGACCTCGTCGGAGCTGCGGACGTTGTTTTGGAGCGTTTGGGCTATCATTTTCAAAATCGCGTCGCCGGCGGCGTGTCCGTATTGGTCGTTGATTTTTTTGAAATGGTCAATATCGCAAAAAAGCGCGCCAAAAGGAGAGCCGGTTTCCTGAAAGAGAATCAGCTCGCCCTTAATGCGCGATTCAATGCGGCGGCGGTTGGCGACTCCGGTGAGCGGGTCGGTCAGCGCGGCTCTTTGCATCAGCCGCGCGCGCCGTCGCGCTTCCAGCAAGATGGCGTTGTTGCTGAAAGATTCCACCGCGCCGACAATTTCCCCTTTTTCGTTGTAAATGGGCGCGGAACGCACCTCCACCGGCACGCGGTGACCGTCGGCGTGGCGCAAATAGACCTCCGCTTCGCGCTTCTGCCCGTCTTGCATGGTCGCCGCCAGCGGGCAGTTGGCGTTGCACAATTCCACGCCGTTTTCCGTGATGTGATTCAAAAAGTTGTCGCGGCAGCGCTTCCCCACCGCAAAAGAGGCGGGGTAGCCGGTGATGCTTTCGGCGCTTTTATTCCAGTAGGTAACGCGCCTGTCGCGGTCTACGAAATAGACGCCTTCATACAGGTTATCCAAAAGTTCTTTGTAAAAACGCCGAGAATAATCGTCCATCGTTTACCTGCGCTGGTTTTAAGGACTTGTGAACCTTCCCAAAGGCTTTGCGCAAGCGACTTCAAGGGTCAAATTTAGCCTTCGGGACGCTTATCCCGAACTAACGTTAAGCGGTTTTTCGTAAGCATACTGCATTTTGCCTGCGCTACCATCCGTAAAATTACTTAATTTCTGACGTTGCGGGGTTTTCTCGGAGCGCGGCATTTCGCGTCGTCTGGCAAGGCAAGAGGAATCTCGCGCGGCCGCGTAAGGCAGGTTAATTTTATAACGAAATGCAAGCCTTCATCAAGACAAAAAAGCGAGGGCTATGGTCTCTCAAGAACCTCCGTATTTTCCGCAACCATAATTTCAGGATTTTTCCGAATGGGCGGATTTTCTTAAAGGGCGTATATTGCCAGTATCGCATCGTAGCGAAAAAGGCAAACCCGTCGAAAGACGGCGACGCAAAGCCAATGGGTCTAAAGCTGCCGCAAGCAGCCATGACAGCCAGGCCGCCGAAGACGAGCGTCCATCTTCCGCTTCGCGCAAAGATTTGGACGCTCATGGATAGCAAGGAGAAATCCCATGAGAACCAAATCTCTTTTTACGCGCGTCCCCTTCTTTATTCTTCTCATTACAACGTTGTTCGTCCTGGTTCCGCCCGCGCAGGCAGGCGGCGAAGATTCTTCTTCCACGCTGGAAGCCTTCATCGCCGCGGTTCAAAACGGGCAGCCCGAAACGCTGCGCGGCGTCTACGTCCCCAACGTGATGGCATATCCGGTCGTCCAACAACCGCAAGAAAACTCCGCCTTTGTTTCGGAGCAAGCGGGAACGGTCACCGAGTTTAACATGGCGCGCAGGCTGGGCAACGTGGGCTTGCTGGCGCATAACACCCTCGCGGGAAATTCATTCTTCAAGATTCAGCCGGGCGCTCCAATTATTCTGGCGTACGGCGCGGGGCGGACGGAAACTTTCATCGTGGAGAAAATTCTCTCCTATCAAAAGCTGCCTTACGGCATGTACCAAAACCTGGAAACACGCGAGGTCGTGGGCATAGACAGCCTGTTCGAGACGGTTTACGGCGGGGAATATCACCTGACGCTGCAAACCTGCGTCAGCGCCGAAGGGAACAACGACTGGGGCAGGCTGTTCATTATCGCCAGACCGCTGGTTCCAGCCGCAAACGCAGCGAAAGAGAATAACGAATAAGCAGCCGCCCGCTCCTCCTCCGTAACAAGCCCGCCCTGCGCGGGCTTGTTCATTTAACCGCAGACGAACGCGGAGAAGAGCGAATAACAATAGACGGTTGGTTTCTTCTGCGGCGGAATTTTTTAGCGGCTCGCATTGGGTATAATGAACGGACTGGTCTTATCTTCGGAGGCATGATGAAGCGCAAGTTTCTGGTTTGGGTCGTTTTTGGTTTGTTGATTCTGGCTTGCAACTTTGGAATTGAATCGCCGACGCCGGAGGTAAATTTGCTCGCCACGCTGGCGGCTTCCACCCCGCTGGGGGGAAATCTTCCGCCCGCCAACGAGACTCCGCCCAGCCCGTCTGCGACTTCCGCGTTTAACTTCCCCACGCCAGTTCCGCCCAGCCCGACGCTCTTCGCCCCCCAGCTGACTTCATCCGACGTCAACCCTCCCGCCGGAAAAATCGTCTTCACCTGCCAGCTATTCAAAGTTCAGGCGACGAATCAAATTTGCATCATGAACGCAGACGGCAGCGGCTACCGTCGCCTGACGACCGACGACTCGAAACAGCATTATTATCCCTCGCTGGCGCCCGACGGCAAAAGCGTAATTTACGCCAAATTCCGCGAGGCGAACTACTTCGATTTTTATGAAATGAATCTGGCGACGGGGGAAGAAAAGTTGATTACGAAAAAGAAGGTCGGCAACATCAACGCGCCGGAAATCTCGCCCGACGGAAAATACATCGTCTATAAAATGTGGAACGCGAATTTGAGCATAGACGCGCTGTATATCATGGAGCGAAACGGAGAGAACCGCGAGCGTTTTCTAAAAATCCCCGGCTGGGACCCCACCTGGTCGCCAGACGGAAAATACATCCTCTTCGCCTCCAACGTGGACGGCGCGACGCAGCTCTACACCGCGCGCATAGACGGGAAAAACATCCATCGCGTCAGCAGCCTGCCCGCCATTCGCGGGCGGAGCGACTGGTCGCCGGACGGGCGCTTCATCGCCACCTATTCGGGCGAGCCCTGGCAGCGCGAAGTGTATTTAATGAACGCGGACGGTTCGGGCGCGCGGGTCATCTCTCCGCCGGGAGGCAACGCGCAAGGGCCTTCCTTCTCGCCCGATAGTCAATGGGTGGCGTTCACCGCCTATTACGACCATTACGGCGACGAGCATGGCTGCGAGATTTACATCATCCGCGTTGACGGAACGGACCTGCGCCGCCTGACCAACAACGACTATTGCGATTATCAGCCCCGCTGGGGACCTTAACACGACGGAAGGCAGCCATGAAGAAAAAGCGCGTTTACGTCGTTTACACCGGCGGCACGGTCGGCATGACTCCCACCGCGGAAGGTTACGCTCCCGCGCCGGGGTATCTGGCGGAGCAAGTCGCCGCCATGCCGGAACTCGCCAGCGAGCTTATGCCTGAAGCGGATATTCACGAATATGCGCCGCTGCTCGATTCGGCGAACATGACTCCCGCCGATTGGGGACAAATTGCCGCCGACGTGGGAGCGCATTACAGAGACTACGACGGCTTCGTCATCCTGCACGGAACGGACACGATGGCGTATAGCGCTTCGGCGCTGGCGTTTATGCTGCAAGGACTTCGCAAGCCCGTCGTGTTCACCGGCTCGCAAATTCCGCTGTGCGAGGTTCGTAACGACGCGCGAGCGAACATCATCACCGCGCTGACCGTCGCCGCGAATCACCCCATCCCGGAAGTGACGCTGTGCTTTGGGAATCAATTGCTGCGCGGCTGCCGCGCGGTGAAAATCAGCGCGGACGGGCTGGACGCCTTCGCCTCCCCCAATTTGCCGCCGCTGGGCGAGATTGGCGTGGACATACGCATTCGCTGGGAATTGACTCTCCCCGCCCCGCCCGAAGAAAGCGCGCTGCGAGTCCATGAACTGAAACCAGTCAACATTGGCGCGCTGCCGCTTTGGCCCGGCATTTCCGCCGAAGTGGTGAAAAACTTTTTGCACCCGCCGCTGCAAGGGCTGGTATTAAAAGCCTACGGCGTGGGCAACGGGCCCACCAACAATCGCGCCTTTCTCTCCGCGCTGGAAGAAGCCTCCGCGCGCGGCGTGGTCATCGTGGATTGCACCCAATGCCTGCGCGGCAGCGTTCATCTGGGCGATTACGCCACCGGCTCGGCCTTGGCGCGCGCCGGCGTGGTCAGCGGATTTGATATGACCGCCGAAGCGGCGCTCGCCAAGATGGCTTACCTTTTCAGCCAGAATCTGCCCGTTGAAGAAATTCGCCGCCTGATGCAAACCAATCTGCGCGGCGAATTGACTCCGCCTCAAGCGAAATAAGAACGCGCCAAGGCCCAAAATTTCGCGCTATGCGCGTTTCTTGCTCTTCTGAAAATAGCGTAGCGCGAGATTCGTCTCGCCTTTGGCGCAGGACGTCACAGATTTGGCGGGCGATATGTTGTGGATCTAGCCCGCCCCGACTCAAGCGGGCTTGTTGCCCTGCCGCAGAAAATCCGCGTTTATCTGTGTTCATCTGTGTTCATCTGTGTTTATCTGTGGTTCCACGAAAGAGTTGGCATGTTTGGCGCGTCAAATTATGATAATATTTACCTGAATAATCACAAAAAAAGGAGACCAACGACTTCTATGGCTGATTTCAAGCTCACCTACGCCACCATGTTCAACCCGCCCGAAGCGCTGCACGCAGGCTTCGATAAGGCGCTGGAAAAATTGAAAGCCGGGCTGGGCAAAGAATACGGCATGCTCATCAACGGCAAAGAGGTCTTCGCCGCCGAAAAATTTGAAGACCGCTCGCCCATCAACGCCGATTGGGTTCTGGCGGTGATGCAGAAAGGAAACGCGGAACACGCGCAAGCGGCGGTGGAAGCGGCGCGCGCCGCCTTCCCCGCGTGGAGTCGCACGCCCTGGCAAAAGCGCGTCAGGCTGCTGCGAAAAGCGGCGGCGCTCATCGAAAAGCGCATTTTCGAGCTGGGCGCAGCCATCGCGCTGGAAGTCGGCAAGAATCGCATGGAGGCGCTGGGCGACGCGCAGGAAACCGCCGATCTCGTCTATTACGCTTGCGACCAGATGGAAAAGAACGGCGGCTACATTGTGGAAATGGGTAAAGACCCGCTCGTCGGTTACGATTCGACCAACGTTTCAGTTTTGCGCCCTTACGGCGCGTGGCTAGTCATCTCGCCGTTTAACTTTCCGCACGCGCTCACCGGCGGGCCGATGGGCGCCGCGCTGGCGACGGGCAATACCGTCATCGTCAAGCCGGCGACGGATACCGCCTGGGCGGTGCGGCTGCTGGTGGATTGCTTCCGCGACGCGGGCTTCCCGGATGGCGTGGTGAACTTTGTCACCGGTCCCGGCTCAACGCTCGGTCAAGCGTTGGTGGAAAATCCAGACATAGACGGAGTTACCTTCACCGGCTCGTTTGACGTGGGCATGAAGCTCTACCGCGATTTCGGCAGGCGCGATTACATTCGCCCGGTGATTTTGGAGCTCGGCGGAAAGAACGCCGTGATTGTGACGAAGAACGCCAATCTTGAACATGCCGCGACGGGAATCGTCCGCTCGGCTTTTGGCTTGCAAGGACAGAAATGTTCCGCCGCCTCGCGCGTCTTGATTGAAGCGCCGGTTTACGACGAAATGCTCGCCCGCCTGAAAGAGACCGCCGAAAAGCTGCCGCTAGGCGACCCGACGGAGCGCGCGACGTATAACGGGCCCGTCGTCAACAAAGCCGCGCTTCAAAGTTTTCTGAACTACTGCGAGGAGATTCATCAAGACGGCGGCAATTTCTTAACGGGCGGCAAAGTTCGCGCGGGCGGGATGTACGATAAGGGCTATTATTGCGAAAATACCTTCGTGACCGATTTGCCCTTTACGCATCGCTTATGGAAGCATGAAATGTTCCTGCCCATTACCACGCTTGGCAAAGTGGAAAACATGGAAGCGGCGCTAAAAATCGCCAACGACGTGAATTATGGCTTGACGGCGGGCTTTTACGGGACGGAAAAAGAAGCGGCGCGCTTCTTCGACCAGATTGAAGCGGGCGTGACTTACGCCAATCGCCCACAGGGAGCGACCACCGGCGCGTGGCCCGGTTATCAACCCTTCGGCGGATGGAAAGGCTCCGGCTCCAGCGGCAAGAATGCCGGCGGGCTGTATTACCTTCCGCTTTACATGCGCGAGCAAATTCAAACGCTGGTGAGAGCCTCCAAGCCGGCGAAAAAATCCCCCGCGCGAAAATCGAAGAAAGCGGCGAAAAAGAAATAAATCCGCCCTTTGGGGTTAAACGCGCCGCGAACAACATCCCGTCCGTTTCGCTAAAATCAAGCGGCGCAAAAACATCTTCCGCATTCCGCCCATCCTGTTAAAAAACGGGATGGGCGGATATTTTTAGCCGGCGTCGGGCGCCGTTCAATTTATTAAGAAATCTTCGAGGCGTTCCGCCAGCAGTTTATTGACCAAAGCCAGTTTTACCCTGAGCGATATCAATGGCTTTGAACTCAAAATACGCCTTGATGACGCGAGCCACAATGGGCGCGGCGACGCTTGCGCCTTCGCCGCCGTGGTAAGCGAACGCCGCCACGATAATTTCAGGGTCTTCGTAAGGCGCGTAAGCGAGAGTCCATGAGTGCGTGGGCCACTTGCCAAAGTCGCATTGGTCGGCTTTGCGCGCCACGTCGTCGCAATATTCCGCAGTGCCGGTCTTGCCCGCTACTGCAATCGGGAAATCTTGAAACACCTTGTGCAGCGTGCCGAACAAGGGCGCGGTCACGGCGAGGCGCGTTCCCTGCCGCACGGCTTCCACCGTTTCGGGTTTAACCGTCTTCATCTCGCTTTCGTTCAGGCTGCAATAGCCGCCGTCGCAAGAATAGCTGCGAATCAGCGGGGTTTCGGTAATATCCCATTTCATGTTGAGAACAAAAGGCGAGATTTGATAGCTGCCCGGCGCAGGGGAATTGGAGACGGTCAGGTCTTGCGGGTTAAACCAGACTTGCAGCGGCTTGCCGTCGCCGCTGGTAATTTCGCGGATAATGGTCGGCTGCATGAGTTTGCCGCGATTAGCAATCGTCGCGCCGGACATCAAAATTTGCAAAGGCGTGGCAAGGACGTATCCCTGCCCGACGCTGGCGATATAAGTATCGCCGGTGGACCAGTTTTCGCCGGTGTTGATGCGCTTCCACTGCGGGGTGGGGATCAACCCGTCGGCTTCGCCTTTGAGTTGGATACCGGAGCGCTGGTCGTAGCCTAACGCGCGGGCGTATTCGCGCAAGCGCTCAATGCCCAGCCCTTGCGGAATCTCGTCCTGATAGCCGCCGCCAAGTTTGTAAAAACACACGTTGCTTGAAAAGGCAATGCACTGATAGAAGCTGATGGGGCCGAAGCCTTCCGGCTTTTTCTCGAAAATGTGATCCACGAAGGGGCGCGTGTTGCGCGGCGTGCAAGGGTCGTTGGGGTTAAACTTTTCGCACAATTCCAGTTTACCCGGCGCGTCTATAATTGAAGCGGAGGTGACGATTCCCTCGTTGAACGCGCCCGTCGCCGTGGAGAGTTTGAAGACCGAGCCGGGAGGGAATTCGGCGGAGATGGCGTTATTCAGCAGCGGGTGGCGCGGGTCCTGACTCAACTGCTCGTAATAATAAGCGGGAATGAAGCGCGCCAAACGGTTGTTTTCATACGTCGGGTAAGAGACCATCGCCAGAATTTCGCCGGTCTTCGGGTTCATGGCAATCACCACGCCGCTGGAAATGCGGATGGTATTGAAGTAGGTGTTCCAAAAATTAATTTCCTGAATCAGCGAGGCTTCGGCGGCGGCTTGCAAGCGCGTGTCAATCGTCAGGTAAACGTTGTTGCCCGGTGTGGGCGGAATCGGCGGTTCGAGGTTGCGAATCTCTTGCCCGGCGACGTCCACCTGCACCACGCGCAATCCGTTTCGCCCGGCGAGAATCTCCTGCATGGAATCTTCCACGCCGGCGTAGCCGATTTTGTCGCGGTTAGGAACGAAGCCCTGCGCGCGGTACTCTTCTTCCAGCGCGGCGGGAATGGGACCCAAAAAGCCAACCAGCGCGGCGGTCAGCGAGCCGGTAGGATAATCACGGATGGGTTCGACTTCCACCGAGACGCCGGGCCAGTCCTTCTTTTTTTCTTCCACCACGCGGGCGACTTCCTGCGAGACGTTGCATTTAATTTTCACCGGGCTATACGGCGCGATGGAATCCTGCAAGACCACCATTTGGGTAATGCCCGGTCCCGGCACGCAGGGACCGTAGAGTTTCGCCTCTTCCAGCAGTTTCTCGTCGTCAGCCCGCCCGCCGACGGGAACGTCCAACAGCGCGGAAAGCTCGCGGTAAATGCGCTGCGTGTCGGATTCGTCGTCGGGCAGATTCGCCGGGACGATGACGACGTTGTACGAGGCGGCGTTGCGCGCCAGCACGTAGCCGTTGCGGTCATAGATGACTCCGCGCGGGGCGGGGACGCTGACGCGCTCGGTGAAGTTGTCTTCCGCGCGGATCAGCCATTGTTCGCCTTCCAGCGCTTGCAGCCGCGTCAGGCGGAAGAGCAGCGCGACAAAGGCAACGATGAAAATCACATACACCGAAGAAAGCCGCCAGCGTTCAAAGCGAGGGGAAGACGGCGTGGAATTAGAACTCATGCGTACTCCTCAGGCGGATACACCCAAAGCGCGAGGTCGCGCATCGCGCCATAGATGGGGATGGAAAAAAGCATGTTCAACAACAGGCTGGGCAAAACGACCAGCCCCATCGCGTCGCCCAGGTTGAGCGGCGTTCCCAAAGTCGCCAGCGCCGCGAAAGAAAACAGATGGACAATCAGCGTGCCGGCAAAAACGACGCTAAACATCGCCAGCAGCGACGCCTGCCAGACGCGTTTTTGAAGCGCGCACGCAAGCCAGACCACCGCCAGATAACTGAGCGTGAACCAGGGAAAATGAGAAATAAAACCCGTCAGCAAGCAGACGAGCGCCGCCCAATGCCAGGCGGTTTCCACCCGCTCTTGCAGCGCCCAAGCCGCCAGAATCAGCAGCGGCAGGTCGGGGAAGCCGGATAGCAGTTTAAATTGGCTGACGACGGAGGATTGTAAGATGACGGCGAAAATCAACAGCGGAAAGGCGATTAAGTTTTTCATGAAGAAGCATTAAGGCGTGAGCGGGGCAATATCCACCGGGCGGAAATCGGTGATGACCAGCACAATATCGAGGCGGGCGAAGTCCACAGCCGGCTGCACCGTCGCCTGTTGAAAGAGTTCAAATTGCAGGCGGCGGACAGTGACCACCTGCCCGACGATTAAATCGGGCGGGTAGCCGCCGCCCAAACCGGAGGTGAGAATCAAATCGCCCGGTTCGACCGCCGCGTCTTGTGAAATAAAATCGAGCGCCAGGTCTCCGGTCACCGAGCCGAGCAGCACGGCGTCGGTTTCCGCGTTTTGCAAATAAACGTTCACCGACGAGGCGGGGTCGGTAACGAGTTGCACGCGCGCCGCGTCGGCAATCACCGCGTCCACGCGCCCAACCAAACCTTGATTGGTGACGACGGGCATGCCGCGACGGACTCCATCGTTGGAGCCGCGATTGATGATGATGTAGTGTAAAAAAGGGCTGGGGTCGCGCCCGATGACGGCGGCGGCTTTGTAGGAGCTTTCGGGGTTGGAGCGCGAAAAATCCACCAGCGCGGCAAGCACGTCGGTTTGGCTGACGCGTTGCTGCAATTCAATCACCTGAGTTTGCAGCTGAGAAATTTGCGCTTTTAGCCGCGCGTTTTCGGCGCGCAGCGAAGCGGAATCGCGCGGGGCGGTGATGAAGTCTTGTATTCCAAGATAGCGCGAGGCTATCCATGTTTGAATTTCGATTAAAGCCGCGTTGAAACGCCCCGAAGCGGGCCCAAGAAAACCGCCCAACGCCAGGGCGAGAATTCCCCCTACGATGAGAAAAATAATAGCGGTTTGTAAAGAACGGGAGATCATAATTCACCTTGCGCGGTTTTACGGTAAAAGGACTCGGCTCGCGGGAAACAGCGCCGCGCTCTGTCGTCCGCCGCGCAACTTGCGTTTATCGCGCGTTTTTTTAAGAACCGGGCGCATGCCGCGTGCTGCCGCGCTCCAAGCCGACCATGTAACGGGAATATGTCGGCAAGTCTTCAAAAAGCATTGCCGCGCCGCGCGCCACGCAGGTCAGGGCGTCTTCGGCGACCCACGCGCGCAGCTTCAGTTCTTCGCTCATGCGTTCCGCCAATCCTTGCAGCAACGCGCCGCCTCCGGCGAGACAAATGCCAATATCCATCAAGTCCGCGACGATTTCAGGCGGGACTTCGTCCAGCGCGTCGCGAACGGTGTCAATAATCACCTGCACCGAGCCGGAAAGCGCCTCGCGGATTTCTACCGAAGAGACTTCCACAGTTTCCGGCAGCCCAGTAACGAGATTGCGCCCGCGCACTTCCATCGTTTTTTCGGGATGCAGCGGATAAGCGGAGCCAATTTGCCATTTGATTTGTTCGGCGTTGCCTTCGCCAATCAGCAGGTTGTATTTGTTGCGCAAGTACAGGATAATGTCCTGATCCATTTCGTCGCCTGCGGCGCGGAGCGAGCGCGAAACGACCACGCCGCTCATGGAAAGCACGGCGACCTCAGTTGTGCCGCCGCCAATATCCACGACCATGGAGCCGCGAATCTCGCCGATGGGCAGCCCGGCGCCGAGCGCGGCGGCTATCGGCTCTTCGATGAGCATGGCTTGGCGCGCGCCGGCGGCCATCACCGCATCGTACACCGCGCGCTTTTCCACTTCGGTCACGCCCGTCGGCAAGCCAACGATGACGCGCGGGCGCGGCAGCGGCACCATGCTTTGTTCGTGAACTTTGCCGATAAAGTATTCGAGCATCACGCGGGTCACGTCGAATTCGGCGATCACGCCGTCGCGGATGGGGCGCACCACCAGCACGTTGCCCGGCGTGCGCCCCACCATTTCTTTCGCCTCCAAGCCGATGGCAATCGGCTGGCGCAGTTTTTTATCCACCGCCACCCAGGAAGGCTCGTTGATGACGATGCCTTTTCCGCGCACGTGGACGAGGGTATTCGCCGTGCCGAGGTCAATTGCAATGTCTAGAGAAAAAAGGCCCAAAAGCCAATTAATAGGGTTGAAAGCCAAAGGAGGCTCCTAAGAAAGTTGATGTCAGAAAGGGCTTTCGCGCCATGATTATACCTTAAAAAATCAAGCCCCCAGCGCGCAGGGATGCGGCTTTTCGCTCCTCCCTTTGTTTTTTAACAGGACAGATAGGATGAATAAGATGTTTTTAAAAAGGATAAAAAATTTCAGTTCGGGATAAGCTGTCCCGAAGGCTAAATTTGACCTTTGAAGTCGCTCGCACAAAGCCTTTGGGGCGGTTCACAAGGCTTATCCCGAATTCAGGTTAAAAAGGTTGGCTTTTTGAAAAGAGCGCGCCGCTATTCTTGGAGGAGCGGCGTGACGAACTTTTCCAGCATGTCCAGGCTGATTTCGCCCGTCCAGGCGTAGCGCACCGTCCCGGAACGGTCAATCACATAGGAGTTGGGCAGGCTGCCGTTGCGGAAGGCACGCAGCGCTTCGCCCTTTGGGTCGAGCCAGACGCGGAAGGTCAAGCCGAAGTCTTTAACGAACGCGCCGACCGCTTCCTGCGGGTCGCCAGCGTTGACTGCCACCAGCGTAAAGCCTTGCGCTTGATGCGCCGCGTAATATTTTTGCAGGGAAGGCATTTCCGCCTTGCAGGGCGGGCACCACGTCGCCCAGTTGTTTAGCAGCACGACGCTGCCGCGAAAATCCGCCAGCGATTCGTTTTTTCCCGCCAGCGTTTGCAGAGTCAGTTCGGGCGCGGGGTAGCTCACCGCCAGCGGGACCACTGAACGGCTCGGCAGGGATTCGGCGGAAGCGGACGCGCCGCCCGACTTTTGCAAAACGGCGAGTAAGATGAAGCCCAGCAAAACCAGCCCAACGCCGACGACGACGGGCAAGTATTTATCGTTCGTTCTTTTTTGTTTGCGTTTTTGTTTCTTCGCCATAGCGTTTGCCCAAAGAGAGAGGAGAGGAACAGGAGACCGACGTTCCCGTTCGTCTCCTGACATTGAAAACAGGTTAGAGGGATTTCATAATTTCCGCCAGCATTTGCTGTTCGGGATATGCGCCAACGACGATTCCCTTGCCGGAATTAATCACGGTTTGCGGAACTCCCTGCACGCGGAACTTGCGGGACAAATCTTCAAATTCCATCGCGTCTAGCGCCTCGGCGCGAACCATCGCCGGGTTTTCCATCGCCATCTGGTGCGCGAGCAACACGGCTCGCGGGCAGTGCGGTCAGGTAGGGGTGACGAAGACTTGCAGCAAAAGCGGCTGGGTCAGCTTTTGCAAAAAGGAACGGGTAGATTCGCTCAGCGTCGTCTGGCGCTTCGAGGCGAGCAGAATATCGTTGATGAGCGTGCTAAACTCATAACCGGCGGGGACGCCCGCGAATTGCACGCCAAGATCCACGACCTTTTCGCCGTCTTGCGCGGCAATCACAATCACCGGGGCTTTATCCACCCGATATTGGGCGGCGAGCGCCGCGTCTTCCTGGACGTCGTGAATCGAAAGGCTGATGCGCGAATCGACGGCGCTGACCTCTTCCAACAGCTGCCGCGTCTCGGCGCAGTATTCGCAATTTTCCTTCGCGCCAAAGAAGAGCAGCCGCACCGGAGCGGACAGTTCCGCAAACGCCTGCTTCACTTGCCCGACGACTTGCTCATTTAACAAAGTTTGCATGGGTTCTCCATTTCACAAAGAATCGTTGATTTTTAGACGCCCAAAAGGCGAAAAAGTTGCAAACGTTTTTTGATGTATACTTCAGTGTAACTTTTGAAAGCGAACGGCGTCCAATGAACAAAACGACAACGCCTGATTTTTCCCTTGAAGCGCTGCGCGCCGGAGACCGCGCGGAGTTCGCCCGTCTGGTGGACTTTTACTCCGCCCCCATCTATCGGCTGGGGCTGAAAATGCTCGGCAATCCGCAAGACGCGGAAGACGCGCTGCAAAACACCTTCCTCAACGCGCTCACCCATCTGGAGAGTTTCGAGGGCAGGTCGAGCCTTTCCACGTGGCTGTATCGCATCGCCGCTAACGAAGCGCTGATGATTATACGCAAGCGCAAAGCGGACGTGAACATCGAGGACGCGCAGCTCGAAGATTCGGACGACGACTTTACGCCCGAAAGCTTCGTGGATTGGAGCGCGCTGCCCGAAGAGCATCTGCTGAACGGCGAGGCGAAAGAAGCGCTAGAAGCCGCCATTCAAAAACTGCCGCCCGCCCTGCGCGCCGTTTTTATTCTGCGCGATATTGAAGACCTTTCCATTAAAGAAACGGCGGAGATTTTGAACCTGACCGAAGTGAACGTGAAGACCCGCCTGCTGCGCGCTCGCATGGCGCTGCGCGAGCAACTCTCCGCGTATTATGGCGAGCGCATGTTGCGAAAGGAAAAGAAATGAAGGAGCATCGGCACGAAAACTGCAAAGCCCTGCTGGGCGATTTATCGGATTACATAGACGGCGAACTGCCCCCCGAGCTGTGCGCGGAAATTGAAAAACATTTGGAACAATGCGAAAATTGCCGCGTGGTCCTCAACACCACCCGCCGCACCATAGACCTGGTGCAGGAAACCGCCGCCGGTCCCCTGCCGGAGGAAGTGCGCGAGCGGTTGTTTAAGCGATTGAACCTGGACGATTATCTAACTGCGGAAAAGTAAACAAAAAGACGAGGGGAGTTTCCCTCGTCTTTTTGCTTGGGGGCGTTTATTGCGCCAATTTCTTCAGGTAATTTATCATTGTTTCCATGACGGCGGCGGCGCCGGAGCTGCCGGGCGTTTTCCCGGTTACGCCTTCCGCCGCCTGCTTGGTGGCGCGAGCCTCAGGAGACATGCCGGCGCCGGAGCCGGGCTGACCGCCGCCCTGCCCCAGCGTAACCCCATTTTCCGCCGCCCAGGTCTGCATATCCGCCGTGGTAAGTTTCATCTCGCGGATGGCGGATAATTGCGCCGGCGTCATCGTCGCTTCGATTTGAGAAAGCAGCGCCGAAATTTCCGCTTGCGAACCGCCGCCGCTGACGGACGTTCCCTGCAAGGCTTGATACAAAGGCAAGAGTTTCGCCGCCTGTTCGCGGGTGAGCGCGTTCGCCGTCCCGTCGAGCTTCATCGCGCCGATGGCAAGCTGATTGCGCACAGGCATGGCGTTCTCGTAATCGGCTGGAAGGTTGGGACTGACATAGACGTCGCTCGTCGTCGGGGTCGCGGCTGTCGCGCCGCAGGAGGCGAGCAAAAGCGCGGAAAGAACGAAAGCGAAAATTAAGATGCGTTTCATGGCGATTATCCTTTTTGAGTTTTATTTTTGGCGTAAGTCGTTGCGAAACTCCGCGCCGCCGGGAGGAAAGGCGCGCCGTCGCAACGGGGTTGCTTTTTATTCGCGCCGCAGCGCTTCAATCGGGTCGAGCCTTGCGGCTTGCGTGGCAGGATAATATCCGAAGAAAATGCCGACGATAGCCGCCGCGGCAAACGCCAGAGGAATGGAACCGGGGACGACGACGGTCTTCATGCCGCCGAACGCGCCAAAAAGATACGAGCCGCCGACGCCGAGCGCCACGCCAACCATCCCGCCGACCAGACTTAAGATGACGGCTTCCAGCAAAAATTGAAGCAGCACGTCCGATTGGCGAGCGCCAAGCGCCTGACGTAAACCAATTTCGCGCGTGCGTTCCGTCACCGAGACAAGCATAATGTTCATAATGCCGATTCCGCCGACGAGCAGAGAAACGCCCGCGACCCAAGCCAGCAAATCGCGGAAGGCGGCTGTGGTCGCCTCTTGCGTAGCGATAATATCCTGCTGAGTTTGCACCGTAAAGTCCGGCGCGTCCGGCGAGACGTCGTGCCGTTCGCTTAACAACGCGGTGATTTGCGTGATAACGCTGGGAAGATTTTCGCGCGAACTGGCTTTGACGTAAATCGTCCGCACGCGGTCGCCGCCGATGGACATTTCGGTCATGTATTTTTGAAAGACCACGTTGATAGGCAGATACACGCGCCCGTCGTAGTCCACGTCCGCGACCATGCCTTTCTCTTCCATCACGCCGATAACGGTCAGTTTCACCGAGCCGACGACGACGGTCTGCCCCAGCGGAGAGGAATCGCCGAACAAGTCTCTGGCGAGTCCCGCGCCCAAAACGGCGACTTTGGCTTTGCGCGCGTCCTCCTCCGCCGTAAAATACGCTCCCGAAGCGACGGCGTAATCGCGCACGCTGGGAAAATCCGCAGTGGAGCCAATGACGGCAATTGAATCCAGAGTCACGCCGTTGGCTTTGACCGTCTGCGGGGCAGGAGACTGCTCGGCGGAAATCCCTTCAATGCCGACGACTTGCTCTTGAATGGCGTAGGCGTCTTCAATTTTCATCGTGCGCCCCGCGCCGGGGATTCCGCGCATGGGCGAGACAATAATCAGGTTTGCGCCCAGCGCGTTGATTTGTTCAGCAATGGCGGCTTCCGTTCCGGCGCTGACGGAGAGCATGACAATCACTGAGGCGACGCCGATAATGACGCCGAGCGTGGTAAGGAAAGAGCGCGTCTTGTTCAGCATGAGTCCTTCCCATGCGGCGCGAAGAATTTTTTTAAATCTCATGGCTGCCTCTATTTAAACAAGCATTCTTACCGTCGCGCCCGTCGGAGATGATTTTTCCGTCCACCACGCACGCCACGCGCTGGGCGTGTTCGGCGACGTCGGGTTCGTGCGTCACTATGACAATCGTCGCGCCGTCCGCGTGCAGACGATGAAGGATATCCAGAATTTCGACGCTGGATTTTGAATCGAGATTTCCCGTCGGTTCGTCCGCGAGAATCAGCGAGGGGTCGTTGACCAGCGCGCGAGCAATCGCCACGCGCTGCTGTTGTCCGCCGGAGAGTTGATTGGGGCGATGGTGAATGCGAGCGCCAAGCCCGACGGATTCGAGCGCGCTGACGGCGCGCCGTTCCGCTTCTTCGTCGCTGACGTCTTGCGGGTTGTAAAACATGGGCAGCATGACGTTTGCCAGAGCGCTCAAACGCGGCAGCAAGTTGAACGACTGAAAGATAAATCCCAATTTCTGGTTGCGGACCTGGGCGAGCTCGTTGTTGTTCATGCGGCTGACGTCGCGCCCGTCGAGGAGGTAGGTTCCCGCCGTCGGGCGGTCCAAACATCCGAGGATATTCATCAGCGTAGATTTGCCGGAGCCGGAGCGCCCCATGATGGCGACGAATTCGCCTTTATCCACCGTCATATTCACGCCCGCCAGCGCGCGCACGGCGGCTTCGCCGACGCCGTATATTTTGGTCACGCTTTGAATTTCAATAATATGCGCGCTCATCAGCGTCCCTATTTCGTCTCTACGTTGCCGGAGCTGACCAGGTCGCCAGGGTTCAGCCCGCTTATGATTTCCACGTTGGCGTAATCCATCAGCCCCGCTTCAACGGGCGTGAGAATCAATTTGCCGTTCGCGCCCACGACAAAGACCGCGTATTTGCCGGGTTCCAGTTCGCGCAGCGCCTGTTTGGGGATAATCAGCGCGTCCTTGGCTTCGCCGACAATCACTTCCGCTTCAAAATTCATGCCGGAAATGATTCTCAAAGCGGGGTCGGGCGAAAGGGAAACCCACGCAGCGACGACGGGCGAACCGTCCACGCTTTGCACAGCGGGTTCCACCAACGCGACCGTTCCTTCAATCGGGTTGTCGGGATAGGCGTCAAGTACGATAATCACGCGCTTGCCTACGGCGATTTTGTCGAAGTCGGATTCGTCGAGGTAAACGCGCGCGAACAACTCATCCATTTTGGCGATGGTCATCACCGGGGCGGTGTTGACAGCCTGTCCGGCGACAACGTCCAGCGCGACGATTGCGCCGTCGAAGGGCGCGACCAGACGCGAGTTTTCTACGGCGAGGCGGGCGGATTCCAATTTGGCGGTTTGTTCGCCGACTGCCGCCAGAGGCGAGGTTAAGGCGGAAGGTCCCGCTTTAACGACGTTCAGGGCAATTTGCGCGTCGAACAGTTTGGCTTTGGCGGATTCGACGTTCGCGCGGGCGGAGGTCATATCAAGAGCGGGAATCCCTCTCAGGTTGATGAAGTAATCGCGGCGCGAGCGAGCGTCGTCCGTTGTTTTTTGCAGCTCGTCTCTTTGAGTCTGCGGCGCGGAAGAATCCAGATTGCGGAGTTTCTCTTCCGCCTCGTTTAACCGCCGTTCCCAATACCATGCGTCCGTTCCAATAAGATAAGCGTAAGAAGCGACGGCGCCATCCAGCTCGTCCTGGGCTTTTGCTACGGCAAGCTCGGCGTCCGCGACGCCCTTTTCGTTAAACAACGCTTGAAAATCCGCATCAGCCTGGATGTTTTCTTCCAGCCGCGCAAGGACCTGAGAAGCGGAGACCCGCTCGCCCATTTGAACGTTTAACTCGTGCAAAATTCCGGCGGAACGAAAAGCAAGCTCCGCTTGCGCGGCTGGTTCAATCACCCCCGCGCCGCTGGAGACGACGACCATATCGCCCCGGCGAACTCTGGCGGTCTGCACGACGGGCGCCGCATTCCGCGCGGCGGCGTTTGAATTTTGGAAATAATATATCGCGCCGGCGGCTATCGCAAGCAAAGCGAGCGCTCCGACGACGAGGGCGAATTTATTCTTGAAAAAATTCATGACACAATCTCCTTGCGCTTGAAGTTGAAGAAATGTTCCGCCGCAAAGAGTCAATCCATCGTTGCCAACCGCTAAAAGCGGCGCGGCGCTCTCGTTTTTGCAAGCGATTTCAGGCGGATTCGGAATCTGGCAACGACGTGATTGCAGCGTAACATTGGCGGAATGATAAATTTCGCCGATAAAGAATATTTGGGAGTAGTTTAAAGAATTCGTGAAGGTTCGGCTTCAATTTTGAGCGTTTCGGCGTTTTGCAGGCGGCTGCGTTGCAAAGCATGAAGAAACAGACGCCGGCCGATTCCCCGCCCAATGCAAGCGGGCGAAATCCACAAATTATCGAGCCACAAGCCTTCCGCGTCTCGTTTGAGGGAATAAAAGCCGACCGGCTCCCTCCCCTCCGCCGCCATCCACGTTTCATGCGTTGAAATGTATTCGGGGGTAATAGTCAGCGCAGGCAGCCAGATTTGAATCCAGCGTTCGGGATACTTCCAATGCCGCTTGGAGGCAATGCAAATTTCCGTTAGCGCTTGCGCGTTTTCAAGCTGGCAGGGCAAATAGCTATTTCCACAGAAAATGGATTGGGATGGGGCGAAAAAATCACCCAATCACGCGCAGCTCGCGCGGCATATCGCTCAAGACCTCCGCGCCGTCTTCCGTCACAACGACATTATCTTCAATGCGGACTCCATTTCGCCCCGGCAGGTAAATGCCCGGCTCAACCGTATAAACCATGCCCGGTTCCAGCGCTTGCAGGTTGTCGCCGCGCATGTAGGGTTCTTCATGCGCTTCCATGCCAATGCCGTGACCGGTGCGGTGCGTAAAATATTTCCCGTAACCGGCTTGCTCGATAACGTCGCGCGCGGCTCTATCCACCTCCGCGCAAGGAACGCCCGGTTTGCCGGCGGCGCGCCCCGCGGCGTTGGCTTGCAGCGTCAGCGCGTGAATCTTTTTGCATTCATCGTCCACGTCGTCAATGGCGAAGGCGCGCGTCAAGTCGGAAATATATCCGCCGTAAGACGCGCCCCAATCCACCACCAGCAAATCGCCGGGCTGCAACTTTCTATCCGTCGGAGAAGCGTGCGGATTGGCGGAATTGGGGCCGGCGGAAACAATCGGGGCGAACGGCAATTCAGGGTCGGACCCGCGCTTGAAGAGTTGAACGACCAGTTCGGCGGCCGCTTCGCGCTCGGTCATGCCGACCTTAATTTGCGGCAGAATCGCCTCCAGCGCTTCCTGGGCGATTTTTACCGCGCGGCGCATGAGTTCGATTTCATGCGCGTCCTTCTTCAAACGCAAAAGGCTCAGCGCCGCGCTCGCGTCGGGAAATTCGGCTGCGGGCGCGCCTGCCTTCAAATAACGAAACTCCATCAGCCGCATCTGACGCGGCTCCACGCCGATTTTCTTCCCGTCCAGATTCAGCGCGCGAGACGCCTTGCGAAACGTCTCGTCCCACTCGGCGGGGTTTTCGCCGTAAGGGAAAGCCGCGACTTCGTATGGAAAACGCGAAATCTTCGGCGCTTCCAACTCCGGCAGGATCAAAGCGGGACGGCCTTCCGCTGGAATCAGCAAAACGACCGGACGTTCCATCAAATGAAACTGCGTTCCGGTCAAATACGTCAGAGTCGCGCCGGGGTTCAGCGCGGCGGCTTCCAGCCCGTTGGCTTTCAGCGCGCTTTGTAATTTGTTCAAACGGTCAAGGCTCACAAAAATCTCCTAGCCGGGTTTGTGATTTTTCTTGGAAAATTGGAAAGCGTACCAATCTGTGACGGCGGGAAAAAGCAAATCCAACCAATATGCAAAACGGAAGCGCCAGGGGATGATGAGACTGCGGCGCGGGCGTCTGGCGACGTCTACCACGCGGCGGGCGACATACTCCGAAGTCATGCGGGTTCCAAGCAGCGAGCCGACTTTGTTATACGCTTCGTTTTTGCCGACATGTTGTCCGAACTCAGTCTTCGCGGGACCGGGGTACACGCCGCTCACGCGAATCCCCAACGGGGCGACCTCGCGGCGCAGCGCGTCGGTGAAGGCGCGCACGGCGAACTTGCTGGCGGAGTAGCTGGAAATCAGCGGCGCGGCAATCAACCCGGCGACGGAGACCATGTTGATAATATGACCTTCCCTGCGCGCCAACATGTGCGGCAGAACCGCCCGCGTGACCTGCATCAGCCCGACGACATTCACCCGCATCAGCATATCTATATCGCGCGCGGGGTCGTGATTTTCAAACCATTCCACCTTGCCGATTCCCGCGTTATTAAAGAGAATATCCACCCGCCCGTATAAATCTATGACGGATTGAACCATGTTCGCAATATCCGCCCCGACGGTAATATCCACAGGGATAGCCATCGCCTCGCCGCCGGAATCTTGAATTTTCGCAGCCAGATTTTGCAAGCGGTCAATCCGGCGAGCGGCAAGCGCCACCTTGCAGCCTTCCGCGGCGAACAATCGCGCGGCGTCTTCGCCGAACCCAGAAGACGCTCCCGTAATCAAAACGACTTTATCTTTCAGATCCATCATAGCGGGGTTTTCCTATGCGTTAAGTTCAAACCGAGCGAGCGAAGTTAATTATACCGCGCGGCGTTTCGGTTTTCTCATTACATTTATGAAAAATGGAGTCCTTCGCGGGAACTCCATTTCCGTCTTCACTCTTCCGATTCTTTTTCTTTGCGCTTCTTCGGGCGCGGCGGCTTAACCGCCGGTTTTTCCGCCAGGGCGATTTCCAACACCTCGTCCATGTGTTTGACGGGGATAATTCTCAATTCGGTCCTGACGGCTTTCGGCAGGTCAACCAAATCCTTCATGTTCTTTTCGGGCAGAATGACGGTCTTCAATCCGGCGCGATACGCGGCAAGCGTTTTCTCGCGCACGCCGCCAATCGGCAGCACCCTGCCGCGCAAGGTGATTTCGCCGGTCATGCCGACATGCCGAAACACGGGGCGTCCCGTCAACGCGGAAATGATCGCCGTCGCCATCGTAATTCCCGCCGAGGGCCCGTCTTTGGGAATTCCCCCTTCGGGCATGTGAACGTGAATATCCATGCGCTCGAAAATTTCCAATTCCAAGCCCAGCTGCCCCATGCGCGATTTGATGTAAGTCAGCGCGGCTTGACCGGATTCCTGCATCACCTCGCCGAGCTGCCCGGTCATTTGCAAGGCGCCCTTGCCTTCAAAGACCGCCACCTCGACGGGCATCACCTCGCCGCCGTTTTCGGTCCATGCCAGCCCGGCGGCGACGCCCACCTCGTCGCTGCGCTCCGCTTCGGCGGCGAAGAATTGCTGAGGTCCGAGGAATTTCTCTATCATTTCCGCCGAAATGGAAAGGGGATGTTTTTTGCCTTCCGCTTTCATGCGCGCAATCTTGCGGCAGATTTTTCCAATTTCGCGCTCCAGGTTCCGCACGCCCGCCTCGAAGGTGTATTCGCGGATGATTTTTTGCAGCGCCGCCGTTTCAAAAGTCAAGCCCAAGCCGTCCACGCCGTTTTCTTCCAGCTGGCGCGGAATCAGATAGCGGTTGGCGATTTCGATTTTTTCCTCTTCGATGTAGCCCGGGAACTCAATGACTTCCATGCGGTCGAGCAGCGGCGAAGGAATCGTCGCAAGCGAGTTCGCCGTCGTTACAAACATCACCTTCGACAAATCGAAGGGTAATTCAAGATAATGGTCGCTGAACGAGTGATTCTGTTCCGGATCCAACACTTCCAACATGGCGGAAGCCGGGTCGCCGCGAAAATCGGAATAGAGCTTGTCAATTTCGTCGAGCATGAAAAGCGGGTTGGACGTGCCGGCGCGCTTCATGGTTTGAATAATTCTGCCCGGCAGGGCGCCGATGTAGGTGCGGCGGTGTCCGCGAATTTCGGCTTCGTCGCGCACGCCGCCCAGCGAAACGCGCACGAACTTGCGTCCCAAGGCGTCGGCGATGGAACGTCCCAGCGAAGTCTTGCCCACGCCGGGAGGTCCGACAAAGCACAAAATCGGCTGGCGCTCCTTCTTCGGTTTCAGCGAACGCACGGCGATATATTCGAGGATTCTTTCTTTGGCTTTCTTCAAGCCGTAATGGTCGCGCTCCAAAATCTTCGCCGCGTTTTTCACGTCTAAATTATCGGGGGTGGAGTTGCTCCACGGCAGGTCCACAATCCAATCAATATAAGCGCGGATAACGGCGACCTCAGGCGCCATCGGCGGCATTTGGTTCAGGCGTTCCAGTTCCTTCAAGGCGACTTTCTTCGCCTCGGCGGGCAGGTTCGCCGCCTCTATCTTTTTGCGCAAGTCGGAAGTCTCGCGCGCGAAGACGTCGCCCTCGCCCAGTTCGCTTTGTATCTGCTTCATTTGTTCGCGCAGATAAAATTCGCGTTGACTTTTATCCACTTCGTTTTGCACGCGCGCGTGGATTTCGTCTTCCAGTTCCAGCACGTCCACTTCCTGAGCGAGAATCGCGTTCAATTGTCCCAGCCGCGCCTTCGGGTCGAGAATCATCAGCAGGCGCAGTTTCGCTTCGTAGTTCAAGCCCAGCGAGGAGGCGATCATATCGGCCAGCCAGCCGGGTTCGTTGATGTTCAGGGCGAATAAATGCGTCTCTTCGGGGATGGAGCGGTCGAGTTGAACGCAGCGCTCGAAGAGATTCAAAGCGGAGCGCATCAGCGCTTGAGTCTGCCGGTCGGCTTCAAGCGGTTCGTAGATGACGCGCGCGCGCGCTTTCAAGAAAGGCTTGACGCGGGTAAATTCAACAATCTCCACGCGCCGCCGCCCCTGCACCAGCGCGGAATAAGAGCCATCGGGCATTTGCAGCATCCGCCCGACCGCCATCTCCACGCCAATCGGAAGAAAACCGTCCACGCCGGGGGAATCGACCTCCGGGTCTTTTTGCGTGAGCGCGATGACGGTCTGGTTTTTACGTTGGGCTTCTTGCACCGCCAGCAGAGAAATCTCCCGCCCGACAAAAATCGGCGAGACCATGCGCGGGAAGACGACCATATCGCGCAGCGGCAGCACCGCCGCCTCGATAAGTCCTTCGGAGTTCGGCTCGATGTTCGGAATGCGATACAGTTCCTCCGTGCGCTGGGCGGCGCCGGAATCAAAATTATCTTCGGGTTCGTTCCAGTCAGGTTGGGTCATAGCGTGAAATATTATAGCACGGGCGGACGTTCAATCTTCCAGCAGAAAATCTCCGCCGCGCAGCAAGCCGTCCAAAATGGCTTGAATCGCGGGGGAGTTCAACAAATCGCCCGGCGCGAAACGCTTCAATTTGGTCTGCGTCGTCCGAACGGAAGGTTCGAGGAAGGCGTCGAAAGGCAGCGAAGTTTTATATAACTGATAGTACAAAAACCGCCGCGCGTTGCGCCGAAATTCGGCGGGGACTTCGATTCTTTCCGCGCTCAAAAACTCCTCTGCTTTGGCTTTCACCTCCGCGGGCGTTTGCGGGAAGAAGACGGTCGGGTATTGCGTAAAGCGCGCCTTGCCGGCGCACAAAACCGCCGCGCCCATGATGGAAGCCTCCAGCCCGATGGTGGAGTTATAGACCATCACAAATTTGGATTTTTGAATCAACTCGTAGGAGCTGAGCGTCTCGCGCGGGGAAACAAAAACGACGTTCGGCTCTTCGCGGACGCGGCGCGCCTCCACCCAGCCTTCCACCGTCTCGCGGCTGGCTTTTCTCACCCGCAATTCGTCCGGGTGAGCGCGGATGACGAACAACGTATCGCGGCGTCGGCGAATCAATTCCAAAACCATATCCAGCCAGTCGAACATATCTTCAAAGACCGTGTTGGCGTGCGGCTGGCTGGTGTCGAAGATGACGTTGGTAAACACGGGGACGATTTGCTTGAAGCCCGCCGCTTTTTGCAAGAAGGCTTCGTCCAGCCCCTTCATATCCGCCCAAAATTTAATGCCCGCCATCGTAAAATCGCCTTGAAAGCGTCTGGCGAGATAAGCGTCCAGGCGGGCGTTTTGCGCCGCGCTCATTTCAAATTCTGCGGGAATGCGAATGGGGTAAGCGGTGGCTTCGCCGTCGGTGAAGTAGGCGCTGGCGGGCTGCAGCCCGACTTCATGCGTAACGACGCGCAGCCCGCGCTTGAGAGCGATATGCCGCGCCGTCGCTTCGGGAAAGAACTGTCCGTTGAAAACGACGACGA
Organism: Anaerolineales bacterium; assembly: GCA_034432535.1. GTDB lineage: Bacteria > Chloroflexota > Anaerolineae > Anaerolineales > Villigracilaceae > Villigracilis. Next base: position 38,082 of record DAOUBR010000001.1, read on the forward strand.
CGCGCGGGTTTATTTCTTCTAAAAATTTTTCAAATTGCCGCGCCACGTTCCACGCGGAGAGGATGTATTCGCGCAGCAAATAGCGCGTGTTTTCGTCGTCGTTCAAATGATGAACGCGGAGAATCCAGCGCAGACCGGGCAAGCACAAAGCCCCCAGCGGAACGCCGCGCCATTCAAATTTCATCAGAGCCTGCAAGTCGAGATTGTTCAATGCGCCGTCCAGTTCCGCGTCGCGTTGAAAGTCGAACCAGCGGACGCGCGATTTTTGCGAATCGCGCCCGGACGGAACGCCCGCGTACAACGTCTTCGATTGATCAACACAGGAACGGCACGGCATGGCTTTTTGCGGCGCGTCTCGATTCGTCCCCAGCACGCACTTGCTCATGCCCGCGCCGCAAGCGAAGTAGGCGACGGGAACGCCCCGCAGGCGCAGCGCCCACGAGGCAAGCAAATGAAACCCGCCGTTCCACGATAAATCGTCAACGCCGGTGGAGGCTTTGAAGAAGACGACCGGCTGCCCGGAAGCGGGCGGCTCGATGCGCGCCGTCAGCCGCGCCATGCGAGCGATTTTGAAGTTGTTCACGCGGCGGGTCCATCCGCGCTTGACGGTTTGAGTATAAAACTCTTTCAAATTACCAATCATTATTTTGCTCGTATCCCAGCCTGACCAACAAATCTCCGGCGGTTTGCTTGAATAATTTTTTATGCTCCTCCGTGAAATACCGCCGCCAGCCGCCGGTCTTGCCCGACCTGAAGGTATGGCTCTTCTTCGGTTGAATCGCCTCGACCAAAACGCGCAGCGCTTCCGCGCGCGGAGTCGGAATCCGATAGCCGGTCTTTTCCACCTCGTCGAGCATCGCGGAAAGAGTCGCGTCGCGGTTGTTTATTAAATCTTCAAACCGCAAACACAAAACGCCGTCTTGTTCCAGCCAGCGAAAGACGCCCTCGTAACGTTCTCTCACGCTAACCATCTTCACGCCGTCGCGCTCCACGCCGACGATCGCCGCGCTCAAGCGCGCGTTAAAATCGGGCAGGGAGTTGTAATATTCGTGCATACCGTGGTCCGCGCGCATTTCCGTCGCAAAGAACACCTGCGAAACGAGCATATCGCGCGGGTCGCGGTAGATAAAGTAATTGACGCGCCCGGGCTGGCGCAGCGCGGCGAGGTTTTCCGGAGTCGCGTCCACGTAGCCCCAGCCTATCACGCCCTGCGGGACGCTCTTCAAATCCGCTTGAATCTCTTGCGGCGTCCTGCGCCTGCCGTCCTTTGTAATCGTCCGAATCGGCTCCGCCTCGACGTATTCGTAAGGCATGATTTGAGTAAAGCCGCCCATAATTTGCAGCAGCAAATGAGAGCCGCTCTTCGGCTTGGAGTTTGCGAAGATAGGCGGCGCTTCATTAAACGAAAAACGCTTCCATCTCCAAACGGCTTGAACGGTTTTTGCGTAAGGGCGAAGAAGTTGGCGCAAATTTTTCATGAGCGAGGGGAAAAAACGCCAGCCGCGCGGATGGAACAAAGCGCGCCGCGCGGCTGACCTTGACGGTCTATTCGTCCACCACGCGGCGGAGTTTCTTCAACGCCGCCAACTCGGATTCGTAGACCTTCTTCACGCCGTCGCCGAGAGACGCTTCGGTCACGCGAATATACTTGACCAGCTTCTCAAATCCGCCCGGCTCAACGGAGGCAGCCTGATCGCTGCCCCACATGGCGCGATCCAGCGTGATGTGACGCTCCACCGAAGAAGCGCCCAGCGCCACCGCCACCGCCGAAGGGACGAGACCCACTTCGTGACCCGAATAACCGATGGGCGTATCGGGGAATTCGCGACGCAGCGTTTCAATCATCTTCAAATTCAATTCTTCCGGCGGGCAAGGATACGCGCTAGTGCAGTGCATGATGACCAGATTCTCCAAGCCGACGGCTTCCACGCTTTTATGAATCTGCTGCATGGTGGACATGCCCGTCGAGATAATCAGCGGCTTGCCGGTTTGGCGGACGTGTTTGAGCAGATTGCGGTCGGTCAGCGAGGCGGAGGGAATCTTATACGCAGGCGTATCGAACTGCTCCATGAAATCTACCGAAGGCTCGTCCCACACTGAAACCAGCCAGTCAACGCCCTTTTCTTTGCAATAACGGTCAATTTCGCGGTATTCCGCTTCGCCAAACTCCACCTTGCGGCGATATTCCAAATAGGTAATGTAGCCCCAAGGCGTTTCGCGCATTTGTTTTTGCTGTTCGGGGGGCGTGCAAACTTCAGGCGTGCGCTTTTGAAACTTCACCGCGTCCGCGCCGGCGTGAACCGCCGCGTCAATGATTTTCCTGGCAATTTCCAAATCGCCGTTGTGATTGACGCCAATTTCAGCGATGATGTAAACGGGGTGACCGTCGCCAAGCATTCGCTTGCCAAATTTAATTTCACGAGCCATAGATTCTCCTTATTTACTAATTGACGTTTACCAATCGCTGATTTGCGACCTGGTAAAATAGTAAGCGGCAATTGATGATTTATTTTATTTTCGATAATACGATTTCGCATAATTCGCGGACTGCGCCGCGCCCGCCCGTTTTACTCAAAACGTAGTCGGCGGCGCGCAGAACTTCGGGATAAGCGTCCGCCACCGCAACGCCCCAGCCCGCGACTTCAAAACACGGAAGGTCGTTCATATCGTTGCCGACGTAGACAACCTGCTCCGCGCGGAGTCCCTTACGGTCTAACAGTTC
>DAOUBR010000002.1:0-4243 GCA_034432535.1 Anaerolineales bacterium
GCGACGATTTGCGATTCCTCATCAACAAAGCCGACGCGCGGGATTACGGCTCGCGCGGGCAGATTCGCACCGCGCTGCTGGCGCTCAAACTTGCGGAAGTGGAATGGATGAATGAACGCGCGGGCGAATATCCCGTCATCTTGCTCGATGAGGTGATGGCGGAATTGGACGCCAACCGCCGCGCCGACTTGTTGAAATATGTCCTCAAAGCGGAGCAGGTCCTGTTTGCAACGACGGACGCCAGCTTGTTCACGCCGGAATTTTTGGAACAGGCGGAAATTTGGCAAGTGCGCGGGGGCATGGCGACTCGGAACGGCGCGCAGTGAAAGCGTCGGCGGAACGCTCGCGATTGTTGATCCCTTAACCGTCATTCTATAGACCGCCCGCGTTGGCGCTATCGGCGAACCCGCCGGAAAAAGACTTGATCAAACGCCTGCCACGCACGCCGGAATGTTCACCCGTTCGGCGGCGACCTTGCGTAGGACGGAATGGATGATCATCATCGGACTGGCGGCTACGCCATGACGGGATGGTAAAATTACCCGAATTTTTGCCCTTGGGGAAACCCGAGGCGTTTTTTTACGGAGGAAAAATGGCTAAAAATGAAATACCCGATACCGTCAACCACAACGCGCCGCCGCCGCTCATCGAGGTGAAAGGCTCAAACCTTGAGATGGGACAGCAGATGGGCGAAGCCATGCGCGAACAGGTTCAACGCAGCGTGGAGAATGCGCGCATCCTGATCGACTCCGCTTACGACACATTGGAACTCACCTGGCAGGGCGCGCAGAATCAAGCGCGCAAGTACCTGCCCTTTGCCGAAGAGCGCTACCCGCAGTACGTGGATGAATTGCGCGGCGTCGCGCAGGGGGCAAATGTCTCTTTTGACGATATTGTCGTCTTGAATGTGATGGAAGCCGTCACTGTGGACGCGCTGCACCTGACGCGTTGCACCAGCATGGCGGTCAACGACCAGCGCACGGCGGACGGCCACGTGCTTGCCGCGCACAACGAAGATTGGATTCCAGAAGACGAGGACGATGTATTTGTCATCTCCGCCCGCCCGGATAGGGAACCGCCTTTCCTTGCAATGACGTACGGCGGGCTGCTTCCCAATGTCGGATTTAATTCCTATGGTATCGCGCAGTTGATTGATTCTGTCTATCCGAGCGACTCGCGCATCGGGATTCCGCGCCTGGTGGTTGCCCGCGCGGTTTTATCTTCGCGGCGGATTTCCGGCGCCATCGGGCGGACTCTGGCGCAACACCGCGCCGCCGGCTACAATCATTTGATTGTCCATGAAAGCGGGGAACTATACTCCATCGAAGTCTCCGCCCGCAAGTTCGAAATTCTCTACGGGTTGGACGGTTACATGGTTCACACCAATCATTACCTCGACCCGAAGATGCGCGAGGTCGAAAAAGCCCCCGAGGATTTGCTTTCTTCGCGCGTGCGCTATCACCGCGCCTCGCGCTTGCTGCGCCAGACCGAAAAGCACACCATCAAAAGTTTACAGGCGATTCAAAAAGACCATGTAAACGTCCCCAACTCGATTTGCAATCACAACATCGCCGGCGAAGACCCGCTGGATCGCGAGAAGACCATTTCCGCGTTGGTCATTGACTTGACCGCCCGTGAGATGCACATTACGTGGGGCAATCCCTGTCAGAACTTCTACCACGCTTACCGTTTGGGTGAATGACTGACGTCGCGAGCGTTCCGAAGGTCGCCAGCCTTCGGAACGCTTTTTTGTCATGCAAACCATAGCGCAACTGCCGCGCCAAACGCCCCGCAAGCGAAATTGACCCAATCGTTGTTCAGCCACTTCCAGCCGCGAACGTGAATCGTCTCCGCGCCGCAGCTGTGCAGCGGATGTTTTTCCGTTTCCTTTTGTTCGCGCGGACAGAAATACATGGCTTGCGCCGTCGCGCCCAGCAGAGAATCGAAGAACGAGCCGCCCAGCCCTGCGAGGGTAATCAGCAGCCAGACTCCGACGGACGGGGAGGCGAAAGGGGAAAGCAGGGCAGCCAGCCCGCCAATCAGCCCTGCGCCCGCCAGCGCGGCGAGCGTGCCGTAAAGCGAAACGCCGCCCGACGCGCCTTTTTCGACGACTTTGAACGGGTTGGTAATCATGCGCGGCGGGCTCGGATTCAGCGCCCCGAGCTCCGTCGCCCAGGTATCGGCGTTGACTGCGGCGAGCGCGGCGGCGAATCCCAGCCAGGGCAGGCTGGAATGGGGCAGGAAGAAATGCAGCCCGACGAAGAACGCCGCGAGTCCGCCGTTGCCGAAGACCTGCCCCGCGTCCCGCTCGTGTCCTTTGGCGAATTTTTCGTTCAAGCCTTGCTTTTGCTCTTTGAAGGCGCGGCTTAACGCCGAAGAGGTGACGAAAAACGCCAGCAGCAAAACCGCCCATTCCCATCCGCCGACGCCGAAGATGATCGTTCCGGTGAGGACGGCGGCAATGGCTCCGCTTTTGCTCAGGCTGCGCGCGCGGTAGGCGACGTAGGCGATGACGACGGCGAGGAGGAATCCAAGAAGAAGTTGCATTGGCGGAAATAGAGTGAAAGATCGCGGATTTAATGTTAAGGGTTGCAGGTTGAAAGTTCGTCTGCGACCTTTACGCAATTAATACTGATAAAAGCCCCTGCCGGTTTTGCGTCCTAAATAACCCGCGTCCACCATCTTTTTGAGCAGGTAGGCGGGACGGTATTTATCTTCGCCCAAATCGCGTTGCAGCACTTCGAGGATGAACAACACCACGTCTAAGCCGATCAAATCGGCGAGCGCGAGGGGACCCATCGGATGATTCATGCCGAGCTTCATCACGCGGTCAATCGCTTCGGGAGTCCCCACTCCTTCTTGCAAGGCGAAGACCGCTTCGTTAATCATCGGACACAAAATACGATTGGAGATGAACCCCGGCGAATCGTTGGCTTCCACCGGCTCTTTATTCAGCGTTCGGCAGACTTCCATAATCGTTTGCGTCGTCTCGTCCGAAGTCGCCAGCCCGCGAATGATTTCCACCAGTTTCATCAGCGGCACGGGATTCATAAAGTGCATACCAATCACTTTATCCGGGCGGCGGGTGACGGAGGCGATCTTAGTGATGGAAATGGAGGAGGTATTCGAGGCGAGGACGACCCCTTCGCGCGCGTTTTCGTCCATTTCGCGGAAGATTTTGAATTTCAGGTCGGGATTTTCCGTCGCCGCTTCGATGACGAGGTCGGCTTCTTTCATTGCGGATAGTTCGCCGACGAATTGAATCTTCTCCGCCGCTTCTTTTTGCTCTTGCGTAATGCTTCCTTTTTCCAGCAGCTTCGCGGCGGATTTGGCGATGGCCGCCTTCGCCTTTTCCAGCGCGGCGGGCTGCACGTCCATGCAAGTCGTCTGGTAGCCGTAAGTCGCCGCCGTTTGCGCGATTCCGCTGCCCATGGTTCCTGCGCCGACTACAAAAATGTTTTTTATGTCCATGTTTGATCTCCGGGGGAGGGAATCTACTCTATTTCCACCGCCAGCGCCACCGCTTCGCCGCCGCCGAGGCACAGCGCGGCGATTCCCTTCTTCAAGCCGCGATTTCGCAAGGCGTAAATTAACGTCGTCAGCACGCGCGCGCCGCTCGCCCCCAGCGGATGCCCAATGGAGATTCCGCCGCCGTTCACGTTCACCTTCTCCCAATCCCAGCCCTGGTCGGCGAGCATTTTTGCGTCCGCCAGAACTTGCGCGGCGAAAGCTTCGTTCAATTCCACCAAATCCACGTCGGCGAGAGTCCAGCCGGCTTTCTTTAACACTTTGGGAATGGCGTATCCCGGCGCGGCGAATAGATACTTCGGCTCTACCGCCGAGTGACCGTAAGCGACGACGCGCGCCAGCGGTTTAAGGCGTTGCTTTTCGGCGTAAGCGCGCGAAGCAAGCGCCAGCGCCGCCGCGCCGTCGTTCATCGAGGAAGCGTTGCCCGCCGTCACCTTGCCGTCTTTCTTGAAGACCGGCTTCAATTTCGCCAGCGATTCCGGCGAGGTATCCTTGCGGGGACCTTCGTCTTTGTCGAAGACGACGACCTCGCCTTTGCGTCCGGGAATTTCCATGGGGATGATTTCGTCTTTAAACCTTCCTTCCTCTTGCGCGGCGAGCGCTCGTTGATGCGAGCGCAGCGCCAGCTCGTCCATCTCCTCGCGCGTCACGCCGTATTCGTCCGCGATGAATTCCGCCGCCATCCCCATGCCCCAATTCTCAAAGGGGTCCCACA
>DAOUBR010000003.1:0-47038 GCA_034432535.1 Anaerolineales bacterium
TCGCGTAGCGCGAGATTCTTGCCCTGCCTGCGCCAGCGCCGCAGGCACAGGTGAGCCTGTCGAAGGGGTTCTCGCCTTTGGCGCAGGCGCCGCAGATTGGGCAGGCAAAACCGTCCCCGAATAGGGTCGCGAATACTTGAACACGACGAGCGCTTCAAGAACGAAAGCGCTCTGGCAAAAGCGCGACCATTCGTGAATTCGTGGATGGCCTTCGTGGACGGTCTCCGTTTCTATCAGAGCGGGCAGTCGCTTCGTCAGAATCATTTGGAAAAGCGCAAAAACGCTTCCGTCTCGGCGGGAGCGCTTATACCAAAAACACAACTCGGAGGAATCAGCATGAAATCTATCGGTAAGTTTCTTGCGCGAGGTCTGGTTTTACTAGTGGTTGTGGCGCTGTTAGCGGGCGCGGGCGGCGTGTACTACTTCAAAAGTTATTTGCCGCAAAAGGTAGCGCCGCTTTCTTTCCCGCAAACGGATGGCGAACTTTCCGTCTCTGGTTTGAACGCCGCGGTGGATATTTACCGCGACGCGATGGGCGTCCCGCACGTTTACGCCTCCAACACGCATGACTTATTCTTCGCGCAGGGCTACGTTCACGCCCAAGACCGCTTCTGGCAAATGGACGCCTGGCGGCATGTCGGCTCCGGCGAACTTTCCAAAATGTTCGGCAAGGGACAGGTGGAAACGGACGCCTTCTTGCGTTCGCTCGGCTGGAAGCAAACCGCCGAAGCGGAGTGGGAACGCCTGGACTCGGAATCAAAAGATATTCTCCTCGCCTACGCCGCAGGCGTGAACGCCTACCTTAAAGACCGCAGCGGCGAAGCGCTCAGTTTGGAATACGCCGTGCTGAAGCTGCTCAGCCCCGACTATCAAATTGAAGCATGGACGCCGATTCATTCTCTCACCTGGGGCAAAGCGATGGCGTGGGATTTGCGCGGCAACATCAACGACGAAATTGAGCGCGCCGTGCTGCTCAAAACCCTTACGCCAGAACAAGTGGATGAACTCTACCCGCCTTATCCGCAAGACCACCCCGTCATTGTGAACGAAATGCCGGTGGAGGCGCAAGCCCCCAACAACGCCAGCGCCTTTCAGCCGCTTGCGCTAGGCGCTCCATTGGAACAAACGCAGGCGAACCTCGCCATCCTTAACGACGCGCTCGGCGAGTGGAGCGATGGCATTGGCTCAAACTCGTGGGTCATCTCCGGCGATTTAACCAGCACGGGCAAACCGCTGCTCGCCAACGACCCGCATCTCGGAATTCAAATGCCGTCCATTTGGTATCAAATCGCTTTACATTGCGTAGGCTGCGGCTACGACGTGGCGGGCTTTTCCTTTGCGGGCGTGCCGGGCGTGGTCATCGGGCATAACGCCAACATCGCCTGGGGCTTCACCAACGTCGGTCCCGACGTGATGGATTTATACGTTGAAAAAGTCAACCCGCAAAACCCGAATCAATACGAAGTCAATGGCAAATGGGTAGACTTCCAAACCCGCGAAGAGACCATCGAAGTTGTCGGCGGCGAACCGGTAACCATCGCCGTAAAAAGCACGCGGCACGGACCGGTCATCTCCGAGACCTACGGACCGCTCAAAGATAGCGGCGACCCGAAGGACAAAGAATTTCAAGCCTTCAAAGACCGCGCCGGCATTGACCTGCCGCAGCAATACGTCATCTCGCTGGCATGGACGGCGCTCACGCCCTCCACGCCCTTCCAAGCCATTTGGGGCTTTGACAAAGCCTCCAACTGGGAAGAGTTCCGCCAAGCCGCCAGCGGCTTCCACGTTCCCGCGCAAAACCTCGTCTATGCCGACTCGCAGGGCAACATTGGTTACCAAATGCCCGGCGACGTCCCCATCCGCAAAAACGGCGACGGGCGCTTCCCCGTCCCCGGCTGGACGGATGATTACGAATGGACGGGCTTCATCCCGTTTGAAAAACTGCCCTACGCCTTCAACCCCAAAGAGGGCTACATCGTCACCGCCAACAATCAAGTTCCCCCGCGCGATTATCCCTACTTCATCACCGCCGATTGGGATTACGGCTTCCGCGCCAACCGCATTGTGGATTTGATTGAATCCGCGCCCGGCAAAATTGACGTCGCCTACATTCAATCCATGCACGCGGATTCATACGACGCCAACGCGGAAGTTTTCGTCCCGCTGATTCTCGCTTCCCCGCTGAAAGAGTCCTACCCGCAAGACGCCGCGCTGCTGACGGGCTGGGATTATCAAGCGACCTCCGACTCTGCCGCCGCCGCGATATTTGAAGCATTCTGGCGGCGTCTCGTTCAAAACACGTTCAACGACGATATGATTGAGCGCTACGCGCCTACGGGCGGCTCGCGTTACAGTTTGGTCATGCAGCAAATGACGCAGCGCCCCAACGACTTTTTCTGGGACGATAAGACCACCGAAGGCAAAACCGAAACCATGCAAGATATTTTCGATAAATCTTTTGCAGACGCCATCAAAGAACTGGAAGGCGTGTTTGGAAAAGACCGCGCCAAATGGAACTGGGGCGAATTGCACGCCGCCACGTTTGAAAATGGCACGCTGGGAAAATCGGGCGTCGGGCTGATTGAAGACCTCTTCAACCGCGGGCCCTTCCCCGTCGGCGGCGGCAGAATCAGCGTCAACGCCACCGGCTGGTCGGTGGTGGACGGCTACGAAACCAACTGGCTGCCTTCCATGCGAATGATTGTGGATTTGAGCGACCTGAACCATTCGCTGACGGTTCACACCACCGGGCAATCGGGTCACGCCTATCACCCGCACTACGACGACATGGCGAAACTATGGGCGGAGGTGAAATATTACCCGATGTGGTGGAACGCCGACTCCGTTCAGCGCGATTCGCAAGAACGGCTGCGGCTGACCCCGGCGAAATAAGGCGCGCCTTCCTTCCCAATCTCCGCCAGTCGTTGGTATAATCCGCCCGCTTATCAAAAACGCCGCATTCGGACGGCGCGCCCCTTCGGCGGCAGCGGAGAGCGCGAAGCATGAGCAAGGCGCTTCGCGTTTCTTTGCGCCGCCGCGCGCCCCGCGTTCGCGTTAAAAAATTTTTTTCAAACCTTAAGGAAAGAGCAAGCATGATAGATGTAAACGAACTTCGCAAAGGCGTCACGTTTGAATTGGACGGCAACCTCTACCGCGTGCTGGATTACACCCACAATAAAACCGGGCGCGGCAACGCCACCATTCGCGTCAAGGCGCGCAATCTGCTCACCGGCGCGAACATCGAGCGCACGTTCAACTCCGGTCAATCGGTGCAAGACGTCTCCCTGGATTTCGCCAACCTGTCTTATCTTTACAACGACGGCGATATGTACTACTTCATGGACAACGCCACCTTCGAGCAGCCCGCCATCCCCAAAGAATATCTGGGCGAGGGCGTGAAATATCTGACCGAAGGCATGGAAGTCAAAATCACCTTCTACAAGGGCAAGCCGATTGACATGGAAATTCCGACTTCGGTGGATTTGCTGGTTGTGGAAGCGGAGACCGCCATTCGCGGCGATACCGCCACCGGCGTGACGAAGAAGGTCGTCACCTCCACCGGAATCACCGTGCAATGCCCTAACTTCGTCAACGTGGGCGACACCATTCGCGTGGACACGCGCACGGGCGAATATGTGACGCGGGTGTAAATGAAAACGCCTGTCGGGCGCGAGTGCGAATATTTCTACGGCGATTATTTTCGCGGGCGCAGCGTGGAAGAATGCCGCCTGCTCAAAGCGCAGGGGCAGGCGTGGACGCCTGATTTGTGCAAGACCTGCCCCGTCCCGGAGATTGCGCGCGCAAATTCCTGCCGCCACATGCGGCTGAACGCGAGCGTCGCGCGCCCGCTTTCCGCCCTCTTTCAGCGCCGAGTGCAAATCAAGGCGTATTGCGAAAAATCGCGGCGCGAAGTCGCCGAGCCGCAAGTCGGCTGCGGGGAATGTCACGAACTGCCGTTTCATTTTGAAGTGAAAGAATAAACCACGACCTGACGGGCTGAAAAAATCCGTCAGGTCTTCTTCAACTCTATGACGCTGATTCTATTGCTCGACCTCGACGACACGCTGCTCAACACCAACCTGAGCGCCTTCATGCCCGCCTATTTTCAAGCGCTCGCCAAACGCCTCGCGCCATACGCTCCGCCGGACGCGATGATAAAAGCGCTGCTCGCCGGAGTCGGCGCGATGAACGTCAGCGAAGACTTCTCCCGCCCGCTGGCGGAAGTTTTCGACGCGGTCTTTCTGCCGCAATTGGGAATCTCGCGCGAGGAAATCTTGCCCGCCGTGGAAGATTTTTACGATAACGTCTTCCCCGCCCTGCAAAACCTGACTTCGCCCAACCCCGAAGCCAAGCCCTTCGTGGAGTGGGCGCGCTCGCAAGGATACCGTCTGGTCGTCGCCACCGACCCGCTGCTGCCGCGCAAGGCGAATCTTCACCGCGTTCGCTGGGCGGGGCTGGACCCGGAGCAGTTTGATCTGGTCTCTTCCTACGAGTATTTTTCCTTCGCCAAAACTCACGCCGCCTATTACGCCGAAACGCTCGGACGGCTGGGCTGGGCGGATTCGCCCGTTCTGATGGTCGGCAACGATTGGGAGCGCGATATTCTCCCCGCGCAAAAATTGGGGCTGGCGGTCTATTTCGTCAACGGCGAAACGACTCCCCCGTCGGGAGATATTCCGCACGGAACTTTATCCGACTTGCGGCGCTGGCTGGAAAAGACGAACCTTTCCGCGTTGATTCCTTCCTTCAAATCGGCGGACGCCACGCTGGCAATTTTGGCGGCGACCCCGGCGGCGCTAAACGGGCTGGCGCGCGAATTGGATTCCGCAAGCTGGAAGCGCAAGCCCGCCCCCGACGAATGGTCGCTGACCGAGTTGGTCTGTCATTTGCGCGATGCGGAACGCGAGATTCACCTGCGTCAGATTCAATTGTTCCTCGAACAGGCGCAGCCTTTCATCCCGCGTCCCGATACGGCGGTGTGGGCAAGCGAAAGAGATTATCAGCATGAAGACGGCGCAAAGGCGCTGCGCGAGTTTAACGAGGCGCGGCGCGAAACGTTGAACCTGCTGAAAGGCGTTTCGGAAGCGGATTGGAAGCGCAAAGGACGGCACGCCATTTTTGGTCCGACCGATTTTTTGGAAACGGCGCGCTTCATCGCCGAACACGACCGCCTGCACGTCCGTCAGGCTTGGGAGATCATCCGCCGAGTCTGATTGAGGCGTGTCTTCCGCCGAAGTTGCGTGTTACTATCAAAGCAGGGACGGGCTGCGGCTTGTCCCTTTTTGTTTCCCCCAAAACGGGCGTTTCGCAAAAGCAAACCCCGCGCGTAATCGCCGCATTTTATTTATTTGAGGAGAGTTTTGTATGAGAAAACGAGTCGTAGTCACCGGATTGGGCTGCGTCAGCCCGCTGGGCAACAACGTCAAGGATACCTGGCGCGAGCTGCTGGCGGGAACTTCGGGCATGGATTACATCGCCGCCTTTGACGCGAGCGCGCACAAGACGAAATTCGCCGCCGAAGTAAAAGGCTTCGACGCCGCCGCGCTGTTCGGCGCGCGCGAGGCGCGCAAGATGGATCGCTTCACGCAGTTCGCTTCCGCCGCGGCGCTGGAGGCGCTGGCGCAATCAGGATTACAGATTGACGATTCCAACCGCGAGCGGGTTGGCATTCTCATCGGCAGCGGCATTGGCGGAATCAGCACGCTTTTAGAGCAATATGAAACGCTGCGCCAGCGGGGACCCGACCGCGTCAGCCCGTTTTTGATCCCGATGATGATTGCGGATAGCGCGGCGGGCAACCTCGCCATTCGGCTGGGCGCGCGCGGGATTAATATGTCGCTGGCCACCGCTTGCGCTTCCGGCGTCAACGCCGTCGGCGAAGCGGCTGAAATGATTCGGCGCGGCAGCGTGGACGTGATGGTCGCCGGCGCAGCGGAAGCCGCCATCACGCCGATTGCCATCGCCGGCATGAACTCGATGACGGCGCTCTCCACCCGCAACGACGCGCCGCAAAAAGCCTCGCGTCCTTTCGATAAAGACCGCGACGGCTTCGTGATGGGCGAGGGCGCGGGCGTGTTGATTCTCGAATCGCTGGAACACGCTCAGGCGCGCGGCGCGAAAATTCTGTGCGAATTCAGCGGCTACGGCTCGACGGACGACGCTTATCACATTTCCGCCCCGGCGGAAAACGGCGCGGGCGCGGCGAATTCCATGCGGCTGGCGCTGGAAAACGCGGGCTTGCAGCCGCAGCAGATTGATTACATCAACGCGCACGGCACGTCCACCCTGCTGAACGATAAAAGCGAAACCGCCGCCATCAAGACCGCCTTCGGAGAAAGCGCCTATCGCGTCCCGGTCTCTTCCACCAAATCCATGACCGGCCACTTGCTGGGCGCTTCCGGCGCTTTAGAGGCGGTGATTTGCGCGATGGCCATTCTGGAAAACGCGCTGCCGCCGACGATTAATTACGAAACGCCCGATCCGCAATGCGATTTAGATTACATCCCCAATCAGTTCCGCAAAGCCGAGCCGCGCCACGTCATGTCCAATTCTTTCGGCTTCGGCGGGCATAACGCCACGTTGATTCTCAGCCGCTTCGCCGGCTAACGGTTCGACCCAACACAAGGAGCAAGAATGCCATTCGCGCACATCACGGGCTGGGGCATGCACGTCCCATCAACCATTCTGACCAACGACGACCTTTCAAAAATGGTGGAGACCAACGACCAGTGGATTCGAGAGCGGACGGGAATCCGCGAGCGACGCATCGCGGGCGAGCATGATTTCCCCTCCACGCTGGGCGCTGAAGCCGCATTAAAAGCGCTGGAAATGGCGAACCTGCCCCCTACCGAGCTGGATTTAATCATCTGCGCCACCTCTTCGCCCGACTACATTTTTCCCGCCACCGCGTGCTTAATTCAAGACCAAATCGGCGCGAGCAAAGCGGGCGCGTTTGACCTGCAAGCCGCCTGCACGGGCTTCATCTTTGCGACCAACATGGCGGCGCAAGCCATTCGCAGCGGCTCGGTGAAAAACGCGCTGGTGGTGGGGACGGAAGTCCTCTCGCGGCTGGTGAACTGGAAAGACCGCTCGACCTGCATCCTGTTCGGCGACGGGGCGGGCGCGTTTGTGCTGCAAGCCAGCGAAAAGCCCGGCGGGCTCGTCTCCGCCGTTATGCGGGCAGACGGTTCCGGCGGCGAAACGTTGAACGTTCCGGCGAGCGGCACGCGCCTGCCCGCCAGCGAAGCCACCGTGCGCGAGGGCAAGCATTTCATCCACATGGACGGCAAGGAAGTCTTCCGCTTTGCGACCCGCGTGATGGGGCGCGCCGTGACCGAAACGCTGGAGAAGGCGGACGTCAAGATAGAGGACGTGCGCTGCATTGTGCCGCATCAGGCGAATTACCGCATCATCGAAACGGCGGCGCGTTATTTAAAGCAGCCGCTCGACAAGTTTGCGATTAATGTGGACCGCTACGGCAACACCTCCACCGCTTCGATACCAATTGCGACGGTGGAAGCTTTCGACGCCGGGCGCTTTAAGGCGGGCGATAAAGTGGTGTTCGTCGGCTTTGGCGGCGGGCTGACCTGGGGCGCCATGCTCGTCGAGTGGACGGGTCCCATCGTCCCCGAAAAGAAGCAGCCGCACGTTTCCCCCAAACGCTATCGCCTGTTCGCGCGCGTGCGTTCGTGGCTGTTGCGCATCATCCGCCGCATCGAAGGCTTCTTATCTCGCAACGAGTTGTAACGAGCGGCGCGCGCGATTCGCAAACCGCCGCCGCGCTTTTCCCAACGCCAAAAAGCAGCCTCGCGTTTCCGCGAGGCTGCTTTTATCTTTCATCCTTCCGAGTTCATCCTTTGATTTACGTTCCCTCTTCCCAAGAGTTCAGGTAGTGCAACTGCTCTTCGGTGAGGACGTCAATCTTCACGCCCATCGCTTCCAGTTTCAGGCGGGCGATTTCAGCGTCAATCTCCGCCGGCACGGAATACACCTTCTTTTCCAGTTTATCCGCGTATTTGACCATGTATTCAGCGGAAAGCGCCTGATTGGCGAAGGACATATCCATCACCGAGGCGGGATGTCCTTCGGCGGAGGCAAGGTTAATCAAGCGCCCCTCGCCGAGGATGTTAATCTTGCGTCCGTCTTTGGTGGTGTATTGCTCGACAAACGGGCGGACGAGATTCGGCTTGCCGACGCTCATCGCTGCCAACGCGGGAATGTTGATTTCCACGTTGAAGTGACCGCTGTTGGCGACAATCGCGCCGTCCTTCATCACTTCAAAGTCGTGACCGTCAATCACGTTCAAGTCGCCGGTGACGGTGCAGAAAATATCGCCGACTTTCGCGGCTTCGAGCATGGGCATTACCTGGAAGCCGTCCATCGCGGCTTCGAGCGCCTTCAACGGGTCCACTTCGGTGACGATGACGTGCGAACCCATGCCGCGCGCGCGCAGCGCCAGCCCGCGCCCGCACCAGCCGTAGCCGGCGACCACGAAGGTCTTGCCCGCCAGCAGCACGTTCGTCGCGCGAACAATGCCGTCAATGGTGGATTGTCCCGTGCCGTAGCGGTTATCGAACATGTGCTTGGTGAGCGCGTCGTTCACCGCAATCACGGGAAATTTCAGCACGCCGTCTTTTTCCATCGCCTTCAAGCGGATGACGCCGGTGGTGGTTTCTTCCGTGCCGCCGATGACGTTCTTCAGCATCTGCTTGCGCTCTTCCTCTTTGAGCGATTGCGCCCAGGCGGCGAGCGAAGGCTCCAGCCGCTCGAAGCGTCCCATCTCGATAAAGAACAGCGAGGAGACCAGGTCCGCGCCGTCGTCCTGCGTGAGGTGGGGTTTGTGTTCCAGCGCGGCGCGGATGTGCTTGAAGTAAGTGGCTTTGTCCTCGCCCTTGATGGCAAAGACCGGGATTTCAAAATGATTCACCAGCGCGGCGGCGACGTCGTCCTGCGTGGAAAGCGGGTTGGAAGCGGTAAGGACAATATCCGCGCCGCCTTCGTGCAGGGTGCGCATCAGGTTCGCCGTTTCGGTGGTGACGTGCAAACAGCAGGAAAGGCGCAGCCCCTTAAACGGTTTTTCTTTCTTGAAACGCTCGCGGATGGAGCGCAGCACGGGCATTTCGCGCTCCGCCCATTCAATGCGGCGGCGTCCGCCTTCCGCAAGTTCAATATCCTTAATATCGTAATTGCTCATGTATTACTCCTTATGGTAATTGGTGATTGGCAACTGGTAATTATGATTTACCATTTACCAATTACTTTAACAACTCGTCCAACTTCCCGCCGTCGTCGAAGTGCTGACGGAAGCGCTGGATAAATTCTTCTATCGTGTAGGAATGATTCTGCGTGCCGCGCTGTTCGAGACAATACACCGCGCAGAGCGAGCCAATCTCGCCGCACAACTTCCAATCGAATCCGCGCGCGTAGCCCGCGAGAAAACCGCCGCGGAAAGCGTCGCCCACGCCCGTCGGGTCTACAATCTCCTTTTCGGGGACGGTGGGGATGTGAACCGCTTCGCCGCCGGCGTATAAATCCGCGCCGTCTTTTCCGCGCGTGATGACCAAAATCTTCACATGTTCCAAAATCTGGTCGAGGCTCCAATCGGTCTTTTTGGAAATCAAGCCAAACTCATAATCGTTGCAGAAGAGGAACTGCGCGCCTTCCATATCGCGGGCGAGCTCGTGACCTTCGAGCCGAAGCGCCTGCTGGCTGGGGTCGTACAGATACGGGATTCCCAGCTCGCGGCATTCGGCGGGGAATTTCATCATCGCGTCCGGCGCGGAAGGGGAGACAACCACCAAATCGGGCTTTTTCTCCAAATCCTTCAAAGACTGCGTGGCGGAATACGCCATCGCGCCGGGGTAGAACGAGGCAATCTGCGCCGAGTCCTTATCGGTGGTGGCGAAGAAGGACGCGGTGAACACGCCGGGAATCACTTTCATCAGCGAAGTATCCACGCCTTTGGATTCGAGCCAGGCGCGGTAATCGCCGAAGTCTTCGCCGACGGCGGCCATCACGCGCGGCTTTTCGCCGAGCAGCGCCATTGTGTAAGCGATGTTGGGCGCAATGCCGCCGCGCTGCTTGGACATGCCGTCCACCAAAAAGGAAAGGCTGATAGAGCCCAGCCGTTCCGGCAAAATCTGCTCGCGGAACAAGCCGGGAAAGGTCATCAAATAGTCGTAAGCGACGGAACCAGTGAGAAGAATATCCATGTTTGACTCGCAGAAAAAGGCGCGCTCTGGCGAGCGCGCTGGAATATGCAACGCGCGTGAGTTTATCACGGCGCGCATGAATTGTAAAGAAATTCGGAGCGCCCGCCGCGCCTTGAGAGTATAATCATCGCATGATTCTCGACCTCCCTCTCATCCTCGAAACGCGGCGCAACCACGCGCTGGAACACGCCACGCTGCACATGCTCGCCCGCAATTACAAAGGCGCGATGGCGGGACATTCCAACCCGACGGGCTTCTTTTTGCTCGGAGATTTTTCCACGCAGGAAGTCTGGTCAGCCGCCACCGAAGCGCTGGAAAGATTGCGCGAAGGCGAAAGCGAACTCGCCATCCACGAAGGCTGCGGCTCCAATCTGGCGACCGCCGCGCTGTTCGGCGCAGGGCTGAGCTGGCTCGTCGTCAGTCGGGCAAAAAGCGCCTTCGGGCGGATTTTGCTCGTCCCGCTGGCGGTTCTTTTCGGCCTGGCGGGAGTTTTAATCGCCCGTCCGCTGGGGCCCAAACTTCAACAGCGCGTCACCACCGAAGCGAACGTCGGCGACTTGCGAATTGTGGATATTCTCCGCGTTCGCCAAGGCGTTCATCGCGTCGTCACCCGCTGACCGCCAACTGTTCGCCTATGCCCAGCCTCTTGTTTCTTTACGGCAACGACGAATTCGCCATCGCGCGCAAAACGAAGGAATTTGAAAACGACTTTCCCGACCCGACGACGGCGGGGATGAATACCGCGCGCTTCGACGGGCGTTTCGTGAGCGACGAAGAGCTCAACAACGCGCTCAACGCGCTGCCTTTCCTCGCTCCGCGGCGGCTGGTGATTCTGACCAATCCTTCCGTCAAGTATAAGGACGCGGCGGCGCGAAAAAACTTCGGCGAATATCTCGCCAAACTGCCGGACACGGTCAAATTTGTGATGCGCGAAGCCGTCGAGCCGAAAGAAGCGGAAAAACACTGGCTGGTTAAACAGGCGGCGAAAAATTCCGCTCTCAAGGCGCAGGGTTTCTTCCTCCCCAAGCCGCGCGATATGCCAGGCTGGATTATCAACGAAGCGAAGAATCAAGGCGGGAAAATCGAGCCGCCCGCCGCCGCCAAGCTCGCGGAGATGGTCGGCGTGGATACGCGACAGGCTGGCATGGAACTTTCCAAACTGCTGGCTTACGTCAATTGGGCGCGCCCCATTCAAGGCTCGGACGTGGACGCGGTTTGCATCGTCTCGGCGCAGCAAAGCGTCTTCGATTTTGTGGACGCGCTCTCGCAGGGCAACGGCAAAGCCGCTCAAAAACTGCTGCACCGCCTGTTGGAAGACGAAGACGCTTTTGCCTTGTGGGGCATGACGATACGCCAGTTTCGCTTGCTACTGCAAGCGCGGGAAATTCTCGACGCGCGCGGCAATCAGGACGACGTGGCGCGCGCGCTGGGCGTTCATCCCTTTGTCGCGGAGAAGACAACCGCTCAGGCGAGCCGCTTCTCGATGGAGGCGCTGGAAAACATCTATCGCCGCTTGCTGCGGATTGACGAAGAAGCCAAGAACGGACAAACCGCGCTGGACGTCGCGCTGGACGCTTTAATTATGGAGCTGACGGGGTAATTAAAACAACGCGGGCTGAATCGCGTCTTCGCCTTTTCCGTTCCACCCGAATTTTTTTAAATCAATCCGACCCCTTTCGTCAAAGGTCACGCCTTCGGATTGCAGCAAAAGCCGCTGTTGATCCGCGCCGGGGCGCGGGCTGATTTCGCCTTTGGCGTTGACCACCCGCTGCCAGGGGACGTCGTCCGGGCAGGCGGCTATGGCGCCGCCCACCCAGCGCGCGCCGAACGCCGCGTACGTTTCCAATTCCACGCCGTCGGGCGGCGGAAGCATTCGGGCAATTTGCCCGTAAGCGGCGACCTTCCCGCGCGGAATTTTGCGGACGAGATTCCAGACCTGCTCGTAAAAGGCTTGCGGGTTGGGAGGAGAGGTAAAAGCGGGCATATTGGCGTTTCTTTGAAATGGCTGGCTAATAAATGTAGCGCGCCGAAGCGCCGAGCATCATAAAGAAAAGCCGCGCGTTATTGGCGAGCGTCAGCAAGATTAACGTCAGCAGGGCAGCTTGAAACCATGCGCGGCGGGCGACCTCCCGCCAACCGAGCGCCAGAAGCAAAACGACGGCGTAGGTCCAGTTGACAGCGTACAGGAAGAGTTCCTTCCCAAAGCGCAAATGGAAGACGAAGTTGAACAGGACAATCAAAATCAAAGAGAGGGGCAGCCAGAAGTCTTCTTTTTTCCAATTCTTCAGCAAGCCCCAAATGCCGAAAGCGGCGAGCGCCAGCCAGCAAGCGGCGAGCGCGGCGCCGAAGTCGGTTTCATATTCGCTGATTTTCATGCGGTCAGGGTCCTGGCGGTGAACCTTACGGTTGACGTCCACAATCCACACTTTGAGGAAATTGGTTTCATGCGGAAAGACCAGCGGGTCGGGGGCGACGAAGCTGTAAGCGAACATCACCCTGCCGACGGCTATGCCGCGCCGCAGCGAAGGTTTGAAGGTGTTGCGTCCTTCGGCGTCGTAGGCGGAAAGGTCGAAGAAGTAGGGGTTGGCGCGGGGATAGAAAAAATTATTCAGCCAGGCGAGCGGAAACGCCAGCGCGGTAATCGTCGCGCCGTAAATCAGCCAGCGCTTTAAGTCGCGTTTTTTGAGGGCGAACACAATGCCGGGCGGAATCAAAGCCGAAAGGGTGATTCCAAACGAAAGCAGCCCGGAAGCGATGAAAGCGGGAGTCGGGGCGTCTTTTAACGCCAGAACGACGGTCGCAAGCGCAAGGACGGCAAGAAAGATATACGTTTCTAGCAGCGAGCCAAATACCAGATGCGCGGCGGAGCCTCCCAGCAGGGAAGCTATCAACAAGGCGTAAACGGAATCGCCTGTTTTCCGCTTGACGAAATACCACGTCAGAAAAACGCATAGCGCGCCGGCAAGGGGCGGGAGCAAAAAGGCGGCGACGAAGCGGTCTCCGCCCAGCAGCCAGGAGAGCGCCGCCACGAGCGGACGAACGAGAATCAGGACGAAGGGATGCGCCGCCCGCCAGTAAAAATCCTGATAGGCGTCGGTCGCAAAGCGGGCGCGCCACATCCACCCGTCGGTATCGAAAAATATATCGTCCAAATCAAAAACGGGCTGATTGAAGACGAAAGAAAACGTAAAATAAACGACGAAAAAGAAGAGCGAGACGAGGACGCCCGCCAGATGAAAATCCAGGCGCAAAACCGCGCGGCGCGGTAGGACGTTTCGGAGATAGATTGCCAGCGGAAAAGCGGTCAGCGCGGCGAGCGCATAAGGCGGAGTCTGTCCCGCTTCCAAAAGGAGATAGCGCGAATCGAACAGAGCGGGAAAGCGCGCCGCGGCAAGAATCATTTCAAGCGCGAAGACGAGCAGCCCGGCGAACAAAATCAGCGAGACGAAAAAAGCCGCGCGGTTGGAACGAAACAACGCTTCGGCTTTGCTCAGCGCGCGGCGGAAAAACAACGCCCATGCGGTTTGGCTGAGCAGCGCAATCAAAAAGACGGCGGAGAAGCCCGCGTGATCATTCCCCAAAAAGCCGCAAGTCAAATAAGCGGCGGGCAAAGCCAGCAGCCAGCCAAACCAGACGCGGGGGAAGAAAAAGTCGCGTGAAGGGGAAGCGCTCATGATGTTTTCCTACAAGATTTAATGCGGAGCCAGGTATTTGTAATAGAAAGATTGGCGCGGGTTGGCGACGAAGTTCTTCGCAAGTTTGTTTCTCAATTTCGCCAGCGAGTAAATCTCGTCGGCGGCGAGGCTTTTGGGATTTTCATATTCCAGGAAGCTGACCTTTTCAAATTCTAGCGCCGGTTCGGAAGCGGACGCAGCGCGCTCGCTTTCGTCCATGAAGAAATAATATTGCGCGGTGTGGTAAACCGAACGATTGATTTCATACAGCGGAGTCAGCGCCCCAACGAGCAAAACCGCAAAAATGGCGGCGCGCTGAAAGCGCGGCAAGACGGCTTGCAGCGTTTCGCCAGTTTTGAGCATCAGGTAAAACAGCGGGACGATGGACGCGCGCATGACGAAATCCGAGCCGACGCCGACCCGAAAGAAAGGCGTCAAAAGCAGCAGCGCGCCGGTTAATTGCCAGCGCGGCTCGCGCCATGCAAGCGGAGCGAGCAGCAGCCATAAGATTCCGCCTTCCAGCAGGAAGAAAAGCAGGGTTTGCGAAAGCGGCAGCCCGCTGAATCCGCGCGTTTGGGCGGCGGTATTGGAAGAGAAGTAAAGAAACGAAACGCTAAAAATCAGAAAGGCGGCGAAGACCGCGTCCCAGCGCGTCTCTTTGAAAAACGCGCCGCCTCGCGCGCGGAGCTCTTCAATCAGGTCGAGCAGCAGGTAAAAAAAGAAGCCGA
Organism: Anaerolineales bacterium; assembly: GCA_034432535.1. Taxonomy (GTDB): domain Bacteria; phylum Chloroflexota; class Anaerolineae; order Anaerolineales; family Villigracilaceae; genus Villigracilis. Next base: position 14,614 of record DAOUBR010000003.1, read on the forward strand.
CGGCGACCAGCGGCGCGAAGAAGAAACACAGCGCGCCCGCGAGAATCTTGACTTCGATTCGGCGGTCGGTCAGCGCCAGCAAAAAACACAGCCACGCAGGAACGGCTTGATTGAAGACCCAAAATAACTGCGTGGTAAAAGACGAATATTGCAAATTCGTCATCCAGACTTCGAGATGGCGAAACGGCGGGAAGAGGGTGGGGTATTCGCTTGGGCGCAGCAATACGCCGAGCGCGTCCATGCCGCTGAAAAAGATGAGCAGCAGCGCGGCTTGGAAGGAGGAGACGCGGATAGCGCGGCTGACGTAACTGACGACCAGAACGACTCCCAGCAAGGTCCACAAAAACAAGGCGAAGTTCGCCGCCCTCCAGCCGAAGGCTTTTCCCACCCAGGCGGCGGGCAGCCAATAGCCGAGATAATACACCAGCGCCTTGATGGGTCCCACTTCGGGCGCGGCGTACACGACGGGATGAGGATAGTTAATCAGGTCATGAAAGACGGCGTTGCGCCAGTTGTGGTCCCAGTTTTGGAAGGCGTATCCGCCGATACCGGAGAAGAAGACCCACAGGAGAAGAAGGAGGAAGGAGGGGACGGTGAAGGGGGATTGGGGATTGGAGATTGGTGATTGAATGGCGCGGTTCAGTTGATAGAACGTCCAAATCAGTAAAATCAGCAGGGGAATCGCAAACATCAGCCGCAGCCAGCCAAGCGCGAAGAGGGCGAAGGGTAGAAGCAAATAAAACAGGGCGACGCGGTGTAGGAGTTTCATGGGGGGAATTAGTAATTGGTAATTGGCGAGAGAGGTTGGAGGTTGGAGGTTAGGGGTTGAGCTGGTAGATGGCGAAATCGTCTTTTTTCACCTGAACGGAATAATTTTGATTGAGAAACGCGCGGAGTTCGGGGAATTCGCGCGAGGTATCTTCGCCGCTTATCCAGGGTTTGTCAATGGCGGTGACTTCGACGATAAATCGCGGTTTTTTCTCGTTCAGTTGGAGGAGGAAATCTTTCCGCAGGGTTTGAATATAGGGATGCGAAACGTGATGATAGAAATAAAAGTCGAAGACGTATTCGGTGGCGAGCGGCGCGCGAGTTTGCAGCATGGCAAGCAGAGTCCCGCCGGTCCAATCCAGCGGCTGAACGGTATCGCCCGGCTGCAAGTTGTTTTCGAGATATTTCGCAATCAAGGCGGCGCGGTCGGCGGTCTTGTAGAGCGGCTTGCCTTGAATCTGGCGGATAAAGGTGTTAGACGGGCGAATGAAGACAAGAACGGCGGCTAAAAAGAGGAAGGAGGAGAGAGGAGGGAGGAGTTTTTTAATGGGTAAACGGAAATTGAAGATTGGTAATTGGAGATCGGTAATTGGTAATTGGGGATTGGGGATTGGAGATTGGAGATTGGTTAGCGCTAAAGAGGCTAACAGGCTAAAAGAATAAGCTAATGGGATGTAATGGTATTCAAAGAATTGTCCGGTGAAGACGGGATAGACGGCGTAACAAGCCGCCAGCCCGGCGAGCGAGTAAGCGTATTTTTTGTTCTCTTGCGGGACGAGAAAGACGCCGAGCAACGAGGGGAGAATCCAAATTCCATAGCCGCCCAGCTCCAAGCCTTGAGCGAATAAGAAGGAAAGGCGCGCGTCGGCGGGCGTAATCGCCATTTCGCCGTTGATTTGCGAATATAAGCTCCAATAATTCAGCGCAATATCAAGAAAAGGGGCGAGGGAATTTGTTAAGAAAAGCCAGAGGAAGACGAGCAAGAACGGGAGGGCGAATCCCGCGGCGGCGGGGAGCAAGAAACGCGCGGTTCGTTTTCCCAAATTCGCCATGTGGAAAGCCGCCAGCGGCAGGAAGCCGAGCGCGGCGTGAGGTTTCATCACGGACGCCAGCGCGAACAGAAATCCGCTTAAGAAAAAGTCGCGGGCGGTTAAATCTTCGCGCCGAAAATGAATCCAATAGGCGGCGACGACAAAAGGCAGGAAGAGGTATTCGCGCTGCAACGCCATAAACGCGCCGCCCTGCATATACATCAACCCAAAGAGGGCGGCGGACGCGGCGGCGGGAATCTTTCCAAAGCGACGCATGAGCAAAAAGGTCAGCGCCAGCAGCGCGGCGAGAATCGTCAGGTCGAGGACGCGCAGGCGAAAAGGACCAAAGTTGGAAAGCCAGCCGAGAACGTAATACGCGGCGTACGCGCCGGGCATTTGAAAGTCGAAAAGGTCGCGGTAGGGCATGCGCCCTTCGCTTTGCATCAAGAAAGCTTCGTAAAGCAGGGGCGCTTCGTCGTGGGCGATTTGCCAGCGCAAAGAAAAAGCGGCTTGAACAAGCAGAAACGCCGCGAGCGCCCCCAGCAAAAAGACGTTCAGTCGGCGCGGCATTCAGGAGGCAAGGTCTTCGGCGCGCCCGTAAAGTTCCACTTTGAACGCCGAAAGCGAGCGGTTAATATCTATGATGAAGACGGTCAGCGAAGCGATGAGCGAAGCCATGCCGACGACGAAAATCAGGCTGACGAGCCAGGCGTCTTCCAAGCCGAACAGCGCGGTGACAAAAAGCGTGACGACCAGCAGCGCGGCGCACAGCACGCTGACTGCGCCGAAGAGGATCGAGAGGCGGATTAATTTCGCCTGCTCCCAAAGAATATCTATTTGTTTGAGCAGCAGCTCGCGCGTGGAAATTTCTGCGTTTTGAGTTTGCGCCAGCAGGCTGCGCGCGCGTTCAATCACGCGGGAAAGGCGGTTGGTCATACTCAGCAGCAGCAAGCCCACCCCAGAGATGAGGATGACGGGCCCAATAGCGGTTTGCAAGACGGGAATCAATTCTTTAATAGAAGCCATGCGATATTCCTTCCAGAACGTTTTAGGAGGCGAGAAATTATTTTATGCCCGAAGACTTCATTTGTAAATCAGGCGAAGTCCCCGCCTGAGATGCGTCTTTCCAGCAGCTCGCGCTTTTCGTTAAATTTCAATTCAACTTCGACGCGCTGAAAGCAGCGGTTTTGTCCGACGAGCGTCTTGCGGACGCGGTATGTTTCCGCCGCGCCTTCGTATTCGACGCTGAGGTCGGCGCTTAAATCCACGCGGGCGGAGATTGTCTCGCCGCAGCGGGCGCATTTGACCAAGAAGACGTAATCGCGTTTGGAGGCGGCGGAAAAGCCGCGCAAGAGTTTTTTAAGGAACTCCATGTTAAAACTTCCACTTCCTCAAAGCCTCCATCGCCTTGTAATGCGTCAAATCCAGTTGCAGCGGGGTGATGGAGACGTATCCTTGCGAGAGCGCGCCGAAGTCCGTGCCTTCTTCGACGACCGCGGTGGGCGGCTCGCCGCCAATCCAATAGTAGGGCTTGCCGCGCGGGTCAATGCGCGCGTCGAGCGCGTCGCGATACACGCGCAGCCCTTGCCGCGTAATCAAATAACCTTTGAGCTCGCTTTCTTTCAGGTAAGGGACGTTCACGTTCAAGACGACGCCTTCGGGCAGCCCGTCCTTCAAGGCTCGTTCCGCCACGCGCCGCGCGACGGCGGCGGCGGTGGAATAATCCAGCGCGCCTTTGAATCCTTCGGGCGAGTGCAGCGAGACGGCGACGCCCATCACGCCGGCAATCACGGCTTCCATCGCGGCGGTGACGGTTCCCGAATAGGTCACGTCATGCCCGATGTTGGCGTTGGGGTTGATTCCCGAAACGACCAAATCAATCTTCTCTTCCACCAAGCCCAAAAGGGGCAGCGCCACGCAATCGGAAGGCGCGCCGTCCGAAGTGAAGGCGGGAGTCCCGTCGGCGAGGATGGTTTCCCTCACCCGCAGCGGGCGATCCATGGTTTTAACATGACCGGAAGCCGACCAGTTTTTATCGGGCGCAAAGACCGTCACCGCGCCCAGTTTTTTCATTTCCTGCGCAAGCGCCAGCAGACCGGGCGCCTGCACGCCGTCGTCGTTTGTGACCAGAATGTGCATAGGCGAATTTCCAAATTTAAGATTTTGAATTGCGAGAGGGTATTATACATGCTTCGCGGCGGTTCATTTGCCGGCGACCGCCGCGGACGTTTCAAGAACTTTGGACAGGTTCATCAAGTCGGGCATGGGCTATTCTCTGAAAATGCGCGCGTAGGCTTCGGAAGTTTTCATCAGTTCTTCGTGGCTGCCGATAGCGGCGACTCTGCCCTTGCGCAGGACGACGATTAAATCCGCCCAGCGGATTTGGCTGAGGCGGTGGGTGATGAGGAAGGTGGTGCGCCCGCGCGCCGCGTTGGCAATCGCCCGTTGAATCTTATCTTCGGTGGCGGAATCAATCGCGGAGGTGGAATCGTCCAGAATAAGGATGCGCGGGTTGGTGAGAAAAGCGCGGGCGAGAGCGATGCGCTGACGCTGCCCGCCCGAAAGCGTGACTCCGCGCTCGCCGACGACGGTATCGTAACCCTGTTCAAATTCCATAATGAAATCGTGCGCTTGCGCGGCTTGCGCGGCGGCGACGATTTCCTCTTTCGTCGCGCCGGGCTTGCCGAAGGCGATGTTATCGTAAATGGAACGCGAGAACAAAAATATATCCTGCTCGATGATGGAGGTTTGCGAACGCAGCGAGGCGAGATTCCAGTCGCGCACGTCCACCCCGTCCACCAAAGCCTGCCCTTCCGTCGCGTCGTAGATGCGGTTAATCAGCTTGACGAGCGTCGTCTTGCCCGCGCCGGTTTGCCCGACGATGGCGACGGTCTGCCCGCGTCGCACGGAAAAAGAGACGTCGGCGACGACGTTTTCTCCGCCGGGGTAAGCGAAGGAGACGCGGCGAAACTCCACGTCGCCGTGAATCTCCGCCCGCCGCCCGGCTTCGTTCTGGTCGAGGTTCGATTCGCGGTTCATCAATTCCAAAATGCGGCGCGCGCCCGAAACGCCCGAAGAAATGAGCGAGTACGCCCAGTTAGAAGTGAAGGTGGGAAATTCCAGCAGGCGCAAAAGCCCGAAGTAAGCCACCACCGCGCCAAGGTCAATTTCGCCCGCGCGGAAAAGCAGCAAGGCGTGAGTCAGCCCGCCCGCGTAGGCGAGACCCAGCAAGAGCATGGCGACGTAACGCGCTTCCAAATTCCCCTGCCGCACCAGAGCGTCGCGCACGCCGCGCGCATTGAAGACGAAACGCTCCACCTCCGCGCTTTCCTGCGCCGCGCCTTTCATCACCTCCACCCCGTCCAGCGCTTCGGACAGGCGGGCGTTCATCTCGCCGAAGGCGGCGCGCACTTCGTCGGTGATGGGCGAAAGCGTTTTAAGATAACGCGCCAGCGAGATAAAATAGGCGACGGTAAAGAGAGTCGGCGTGAGCAGCAGCGAGACGTGATAGCGGGGCGCGGCGAAAAAGGGCATGAGCAAAAACATGAACGAGCCGACGACCAGATTGACTCCGGGGCTGAACATGTAGTTCACTTCGCGCACGTCGTTGGTGGCGCGCGCCATCGTATCGCCCACCGGCTGCAAGTTGTGAAAAGTCATGCTCTTGCCCAGCAGGGAAAGGTACAGTTCGTCGCGCGCGTCCTTTTCCATGCGTTGGGCGAGCAGCTCCGCGCCGAAGTTGCGCCCCAATTGCAAAACGCCGCGAACGATTTGCGAAGCGCCGATAATCAGCGCCAGCGGCAGCAAAACCGACGTATCGGGCTGCGGTTGAATCATCGCGTTAAAGGCGTCGCCGGTCAGCACGGGAACGTAAGCGGCAAGCGCGGCGTTGCCTATCGCGCCAATCAACATCATCAACGCAATCCACCAGTAAGGGGCGGCGTGCGAAAGAATCCACAGGACGGGCGAAGAACGGTTATAGGCGCGTTTGCGGCTCAGGGTAAATTCTGCGGGAAGGGAAAGGGAGGACATGCAGTTAAGTATAAGGGAGGAAGACAAAAGAGGGTAGATAGACGGCGGCCGGCGGGCGAAGGTGAGATAAAATTGGCGAATGCGCTATTTGATTGACGGGCATAATCTGATTCCCAAAGCCGGGCTGCGGCTCGATTCGCCGGACGACGAGCTGGAATTGATTCGGCTGCTGCAAGAGTTCGCCCGTCTCAGCCGCAGCGAAGTGGAAACCTACTTCGACGGCGCGCCCGTCGGTCAGGCGGGGACGAGAAAATACGGAATCGTGAAGGCGCATTTTGTCCGCGCGGGCGGCACGGCGGACGCGGCGATTCGCGCCCGTTTGCGCGAACTCGGAAAGGCGGCGAAAAATTGGGTCGTCGTCTCCTCCGACCACGAAGTGCAAAACGCAGCGCGGTCAAGCGGCGCGGCTTGTTTAACTTCCGAATCTTTTGTTAAGCAAATGCGCGGGGCGCAGCGCGCCGCTCCCAAAGAAAAAAGCGCAGAAGAAAAACTCCCGCCCGAAGAGGTGGAAAAGTGGCTGAAACTTTTTCGTGATAAAGAGAACTAATTACGATAAAAACAATCTAAATTCTAATTTTATTTTAATTCAAATCAGGGCGGATTAGTGTATATTCAACTCGCTGACGCCTGCCCTCCCCGCTTATTGGTATTTTGGCGTCAAAAACTGCCGCTCGACCAGCATGCCCCCCCCATGCTGGCGGGCGGCAGACCTTGTTAATTTCACCCGCTTTGTTATAATTGAACTATTCACGCGCTCGTTTTTTTGTTTCCAGACTTTTCAGCAAAAGGAGAAAACTTATGACCACTGTCCGTAAGCTCTTGGAAGCCAAAAAGACTTCCGCCAATTATACGGTTGCCGCCAGCGATACCGTGATGCAGGCGCTCAAGGTAATGACGGAGGCGCATATCGGCGCCGTGCTGGTGACGGAAAACGGAAAGGTCGTCGGCATTTTCACCGAGCGAGATTATCTCTACAAAGGAGAAGTGGCTGGGCGCAGCGCCAAGGACTCCAAAGTCAAGGACGCGATGGTTAGCAAGATGCTCACCGTGACGCAGGATACTAGCGTGGAGCAGTGCATGGCGCTGATGAAGCAGCACAACATCCGCCACTTGCCCGTGGTGGAAAACGACCGCCTCGTCGGCGTGGTCTCCATTCGCGATGTGATGTACGCCGTGCTGGAAGATAAGGAAAGCGAAATTCGCGGGCTGGAAAATTACATCATGGGGTCGGGATTCCAATCGTAGTTTCAAGGCGACTGGCTCGTATTGGGATAAGCAGGATGGACGGGACCTTTTCCCCGCGCGTTCTGTTTATCCCGTTTTTTGTTCGCTTGTTGAGCGGCGCAGCCCGGCAAGAAACGCTTTGCGCCGCTTTGCGTATATTTGGATAACGAAAATTCCAACTTCCGCTTCGTCTTGACTATAATCAAAAAAAGGAAACAGCCCCATGAAACGACTCGACCCCCGAATCATCTTTGGCTTGCTGCTCATCGCGGGCGGCGGGCTGACGCTTGCCCGACAGGCGGGCTACCTTGAAACGTCCACAAACGTTTTTTGGGCGGCGGTCTTTCTCGTCGCCGGTTTATCCTTCTTTCTGCTCGCGGTTGGCGGGCATTGGTGGGCGGCTTTTCCCGCCTATCCGCTGCTGGCGATCAGCGCGCTCATTCTGCTGCCCAAGCCGCTCGAACCTTACGGCGGGGCGGTCTTTTTGGGCGGCGCGGCGCTATCCTTCTGGCAGGTTTATTTCTCGGCGCGGAAGGAACGCTGGTGGGCTTTAATTCCGGCGGGGGTATTAAGCGCGCTGGCGGGCATGATTATCGTCGCCCAAAATTTTGAAGAATTCGGCGCAGCCATCTTTCTCGGCGGAATCGGGCTCGCTTTCTTCGCCGTCTATCTCACCGGGCGCGCGGAGCGCTGGTGGGCGCTGATTCCCGGCGGCGTGCTGGCGTCTCTCGCCGCGGTGACCGTCGCCGCGCAACTCGTAAACAATGAATTTCAAACGGCGGGGGTTTTCTTTCTCGGTCTGGCGCTGACTTTCCTGCTGGTGGCGGCGCTGGCGAACATGCGCTGGGCGTATATTCCCGCCGCCGTCCTCGCCGTGATGGGCGCGTTTAGCCTCGCTTCGCTGCTGGAAATCGTCAATTACGTTTACGCCGCCGCCTTCATTGCGAGCGGAGCGTTTTTGTTGTATCGGTATTTTTCACGCGAATAACGGCGCGCGGCTTTCTCAAAGTTTCGATAGCGTCCCATTCAAAGCGCGCAAGGGCGGCTTCCATCTCAAACGCAAAAAAACATCCCCGTCTTGGGGATGTTCGTTTTCTTATCTTTGTTCCACTTTCACTTCGGGGAAGAATTGATGAACCGTCCCTTCCACCCAGCCATGCAGCGTAGAAGGCAGCAAGGGGCAGCCCAAACACGCGCCGCCAAGCCGCACGCCGAGAGTCTCTCCGTCGAATGAAACGAACTCCACCGTTCCGCCGTGGAATTGCTCAACGTAGGCGCTCAATTTTTCAATCAGGGCGCGCAGTTGCGTTTCTCGTTCTTGATTCTCTTTCGTGGTCATAAGAACCTCCTTTATCGCAGCGAGAACTTAATAAGGCTTCTACCTGTTCGCGCGCGTTCCGCCAGCGCGGGGAGACCGAACGCGCAATACGTTCCATCGCTATTTTACCCGTTTCAGGGTCGGTCTTGAGCAGAGCGAGCAAGTCGCATCCCTTAACGCGGATGACCTCCATCTCCGTCTCGCTGACGATGGTGGAGGTGTAATAACGCCCGCCGACCACCGCCGACCAGCCAAAAACGTCGCCCGCGCGCAGGCGGCTCAACACGAGCGAGGGCCCGTCGTAAGGCTTGTAATGGATGGCGGCTTCTCCCTGAACGGCGATATACAAATAAGTGGAGACTTCTCCGCGCTCCAGAATCACGGCTCCGGCTGGGTAATGCGCGGGTTCAAACAGCGCTTGCAGCGCCTCCGCTTGCCTCGGAGTGAGTTCTTCAAAAAGCGGTATCTTCGGTATCGTTTCCAACATAGAAGTTTTCTCTGGGTTTTATGGTACTAAACGCATAGACAAGCTGCCAGTATCAAATATCATAAACTCAACGACATTTTTCCCTGATTTTCATTACACCCGCTTATCGGTTATACTAGCGCGCGTCAAACGCGAAACGAAACAATGAAAAGCTCCCGTTCCCTTGCCAAATTGCCGCCTGCGCTGACGCTCATCGGCGCGGGATTGTTGCTGCTGAGCGCGGCGCTGTGGTTGGGAAGCGCCGGCTTGCCCGACCCTTTTCCTTCCGACCAGACGAGCCTTTCCGCGCCGGCGCAAACCGACTTCCCCGCGCCGCAACTCATTTCGCTCACCGACTTGGACGGCGAGCCAGTCGCGCTGGAAGAGTATCGCGGCAGCGTGATGTTGGTCAACCTGTGGGCGACGTGGTGTCCGCCCTGCCGCGCCGAAATGCCCGTCCTGGAAGCTTTCTATCGCAAATACAAAAACGACGGCTTCGTCGTCCTCGCCCTTAATCAACGCGAAGCGCGCGCCGACGTGGAGGCTTTCATCGCCGAGCAGGGGCTCACCTTCCCCGTCTGGCTCGACCTGCGGGGAGAAGCGGAGATGAAATTCAACACCAACGCGCTGCCCAGCTCCTACGTGGCGGATAGAAGCGGACGAGTTCGCCTGGCGTGGATTGGCGAGATTGACGCGGCAAAGTTAGAACAATACGTTCCCCCAATCATTTACGAAACGGAGAAATAAAAAATGGACGCAGTTTTAACCTGGAAAGGAAAAATGGCTTTTGAAGGCGCGAGCGAAAGCGGCTTTACGCAGCGCATGGACGCGGACGTCTCCGTCGGCGGAGAAAACAGCGGCGCGCGCCCGATGGAATTCATCGCCCTGGGGCTGGCGGGCTGCACCGCTATGGACGTCATCTCCATTCTGCAAAAGAAAAAGCAGGAAGTGACCGCCTTTGAGGTAAAAGTGCGCGCGGAACGCGCCGCCGAACATCCCAAAGTCTTCACCCGCGCCGTCATTGAATATTGGGTGAGCGGAAAAAACGTGGACCCCGCCGCCGTGCTGCGCGCCATCGAACTTTCCGCCGAGCGCTATTGTCCCGCGCAGGCGATGTTGGGCAAAGCCTTCCCCATGTCGCTCGTCTATAAAATTTTGGACGAAAACGGGACGTTAGTCGAAGAAGGCGAGTACAAAAAAGCGTGAGCGTATGCGCCCGACCCGCCTTGAAGTTCGTCTCGGTCAATTAAAGCGCAATCTGCAAAACATCCGCGCGAAAGTCTCGCCCGCCAAAGTTCTGGTCGTCCTCAAAGCTAACGCCTACGGTCACGGGGTGGACGGCGTCGCGCCGTACATCGCGCCTTACGCCGACTATATCGGCGTGGCGATTGTCGAAGAGGGGATTCGCATCCGCCAGATGGGAATTCAAACCCCGATTCTAGTAATGGGCGGAACGCTCCCCGAACAGACCCCCGACTTTTTGGCATACGACCTGACGCTTGCGGCCTCTTCGCCGCGGCTGCTGGAAGCGGCGGAAGAATACGCCGCCGCGGCGGGCAAACGGCTGAAAGCGCATTTAAAGATAGATACTGGCATGGAGCGCATCGGCGCGCGCGAATACGAAGCCCAAGCGCTCATTGAAAAATCGCTCGCCTGCAAGCATGTAGAGACGGAAGGAATCTTCACCCACTTCGCCAATTCGGAAGAGATGGCGCTGCGCGGAATCAAGCAAGCCGCCCCGCAGGTTTCCGTTCGGCAGCAATTGGAGCGTTTCGAGCAGGTTTTAGCGCTTTACGAAAAGCTCGGCGCGCCGCTTCCCCCTCTGCGCCATGCGGCGAACTCCGGGGCGATTCTGCTGGCGCCCGAAAGCTATTACGACATGGTGCGCCCCGGCGTGTTGTTTTACGGCGTTTATCCCGCGCGCGATATTGAACGCAGCGTGGAGGTTCGCCCCGCGCTGACGTGGAAATCGCGGGTGGTCTTCAGCAAAATCACCCAAGCCGGGCGCGGCGTGAGCTACGGCTCGCTGTGGAGTCCCAGCCAGCCCGCGCGCGTCGTCACCGTCCCGTGCGGTTACGCCGACGGCTACTTCCGCCGCATGAGCGGCAAGCCGAAAGTCCTTATCAACGGCAAAGCTTATCCGCAAGTCGGGCGGATTTGCATGGACCAGTTCATGATCAACGCGGGAGAGGACGAAATCAACGTCGGCGACGAGGTCGTCTTGCTTGGCGGAGACGTCACGCCCGAAGACCTGGCGGATTGGGCAGGCACGAACGAATACGAAGTTCTGACGAATATCAGCGCGCGCGTGCCGCGCGTCTTTATAGAATAGAGGTGAGTTTTGTATCAAAAGGTAAAACCGTATCTCAATTTGATTCTGGTCGCGGGCGCGGTAGTTGCGTTGGACCAATGGACCAAGGCGCTGGTGCGCGAGCGGATCGGCTTCGCCGAGCAATGGCTGCCGGCAGGCTGGGAATGGCTGCTGCCTTACGCCCGCGTCGTCCACTGGCATAACAGCGGCGCGGCGTTCGGCATGTTCCAAAGCGGCGGAATGGTGTTCACCGTTTTGGCTTTTGTCGTCATCGCCGCCATCTTTTATTATTATCCTCACGTCGAGCAGGAAGACTGGACGCTCAAACTGGCGATGGGGCTGCAAATGGGCGGCGCGACGGGCAACCTGATTGACCGACTGACGCAAGGCAAAGTGACCGACTTTATTTCGGTCGGCGGATTTCCGGTTTTCAACGTCGCGGACGCTTCCATCACGCTGGGCGTGATGGTCTTGCTGCTGGGCGTGTGGCTGCAAGAGAAGAAGAAAGAGGGCGAGCCGCCGGCTGCGGAACAAAAGGCGCAAACGGCGGAAGGCGAAAATCAGCCGACGGAGGAAGAGACTTCGCCATGAGCGAGCGGCTGGAAAGATTCCGCCACGAAGGAAAGCAAGCGGAACGGCTGGATAAATTTCTCGCGGCGCGGCTGCCTGAGTTTTCGCGGGCGCGGCTGCAAGGGCTTATCGCCGAAGGCTTCGCGCGGGTGAACGGCAGCCCGGCGAAAAAAGCAGGGCAGATGGTTGAACCCGGCGCGGAAGTCGAGCTGCGCGTCCCGCCGCCCGCGCCGAGCGGCTTGATTGCGGAAGAAATTCCGCTGGACGTCGTTTTTGAGAACGATGACATTCTCGTCGTTAACAAGCCTGCGGGCATGGTGGTTCATCCTGCGGCGGGACACGCTTCGGGAACGCTGGTGAACGCGGCGCTGGGCTACGACCCGGAGATGGAAGGAATCGGCGGGGAGGAACGTCCCGGCTTAGTGCATCGGCTGGATAAGGACACCTCCGGCTTGATTGCGCTCGCCAAGAACGAACGCGCGCATCGCTGGCTGCAAGACCAGTTCCGTCTGCGGACCGTTCACAAGACGTATCTGGCGCTGGTGGACGGCAAGCCGCCCACGCCCAGCGGGCGGGTGGAAGCCCCCATCGGGCGCGACCCGCGTCAGCGCAAGAAGATGGCTATCGCGCCGTCAGGCAAAGGGCGCGAGGCAATCAGCGAATATAAAACGTTGAAAGAATTTAAGAATCATACGCTGCTGGAATTTCATCCGCTGACGGGGCGCACGCATCAAATCCGGCTGCATTGCGCGTTTTTGGGCTGCCCCATCGCGGGCGATACCGTTTACGGCAAAAAGAAGCCGACGGTGAATCTCAACCGTCACTTTTTGCACGCCGCCAGATTGAGTTTCACGCTGCCGGGAGAAAAGCAGCCGCGAACTTTCAAGGCGGAGCTGCCGCCCGAATTGCAGGAAGTTCTCGCCGTGCTGGAATAGCCGCCCGCGTTTTTCCCTCCGCAAAAAACGATGGAAAAGCGACTATCGTTTTAGCTAAACTTGCCGCAACGCCTTTCCAAATTATTGTGACAATCCAGATGTGGGCGTCCGTACCGCGAAATTTTGCAGTTTTCTAAATTATTCCGACAATCCAGATATGGGCTTTTGCGCCGCGCGAGATACCCTTCGAGAGGCTCACCTGTGCCTGCGGCGCTGGCGCAGGCAGGGCAAGAATCTCGCGCTACATTGCCAGATTATTTTGTTAAAGCGCAAAAACAGAACGTCCGCTTCATAAAAAAGCGAAAGCAAAAGCCGGCCCAAGCAGGGTCGGCTTTTGGTATTCATCGGCGAAATGCGCAACTACCAGTTCGAAAGATAAAATGCGGGGCGAGTCATAGCATCGCCAAAAACGGCTTTTATTTCACTAAAATAATTGTCGGCTCTTCCACCGGGCGATAGTTCTGCGGTTTGATGTAATTGACGGTAATTTTGGCGTCGCCGTTGGAAGTGACCAGATTGCCCACGATCTGGCTGTTGATGGTCACCTTCTCCTCTGAGTCGCCCGCGTTGCCGCGCAAGCTGACGCAGGCGGTGGGGGCTAAAATGGTGCCATAGAGCGGCAGGTACGAGCCGGAGCTGCCGCGATAATCCAGCGATTGCGGTCCGCTGGGTCCCGTGCAAGGATTGGCAAAGTTAGGCTTAACCACGATGGCGAGCGCGGCGTAAATCCCGCCTTGCGAAGGCAAGCCAAAGAGCGCTCCGTTTGTGCCGGCGTAATCCAGCGAGAAGCTATCCATATTGATATACAGCGTGGCGTTTCTCAGTTCCACGTCGGCTTGCTCCAGGTCTTTAATATCATTCGCGTCGTTCACGCAAAAGACCTTGCCGTTGCCCGTTCCGCCGTCTAACACATAAGCCGGGTCGCCGGAATGAGTCATGGGAATGTTGGGGAGCGGGACGCCGACGTCGCCGGGCGTGCCGTCGCAGGGGTTTTCTGGCATGATGGAGTTAATGTAATCCTGCGTGCAAGTCACCGAGCCGGCTTGAGCGCAGGCAAGCGCGCCAGCCGCCCCCTGCGCGCCGTTCACGCTTTCAAGGCAGCTGCCGGGGTCGAGCGTCACCGAGTTGGCAAGCTTGGTATAAACGCAAGTATCGGAATGCACGCCGCCGCCGATGATGCGCCAGCGGGTGACGTTGGAATTGCCGGTATCAAAAGCGCACGCCGTTCCAAGCTTCATGCCGCAAGAGACCACCGCCTGCCCGTTGAAGATAGCGTCGCGGTACGTGCCGCAGGCGCGGGTGACGGCGACGACCCGGTTGGTAATGTGGTCCACGCCAATTACGGGAGCGAAAAAGGTCTTGACGTAAGAATTAATCCGCACCGTAATCTGGCGATTGGGCGAGGCTTCCGGCGGGCAAAGACCGGAAGGGTCGTCAATGACCTCGAAGATCACATCGCTGCGGACTCCGTCGCCGATGTAGCCATTCTGGTCGGTGACGTCCCGCGCCGCAGCCTCAATGTCGTAAATGTTTCCGCCTCGAGCGTTTTCCAGCCCCGCCGCCCAGGCGGCCGCGTCCGCCGCGCCTTGCGCGCTGCGCCGGTCGGCGTACGCGATTCCACCGTCCACCGTCAGCGCGGTCAAGCCGATAATGCCGATAATGGCGAAGACGATTAAGATAATCGCCTGTCCTCGTTCTGAAGGTTTCCTTAACATAAACGTCTCCTTGCTCATAAGCGTTTTGCGACATAACGTTCTACGTTCTTGAACGCATTATAGAATCTTGGAAAACGCTTGTATGTCGGGAATCCTTGACGGGCGGCTATCAAGGTTGTCAGGTTTTATTCGGAAGGAGTCAAACCGTGCTTAATGGCAAGCCGCACCAGTTCGGGCAGGTTGCGCGCGCCCAATTTTTCCATCAGGCGGCTGCGATAGGTGTCCACCGTTTTCGGGGAAAGCCCCAGTTTTTCGCCGATGGCGGCGCTGGTCGCCCCCTCGACGGTCAGTTGCAACACCTCGCGCTCGCGCGGGCTGAGCAGCTCAAACGGGCTTTGGCTGGGATGGCGGTAGGAATAATTCAGCGGCAGCGTGTCGGTCAGTTTCTCGCTGACGTAACGCCTGCCCTGCGCCGCCGCGCGCACGGCTCGAACCACTTCCTCGCCCGCCGATTCCTTCAACAGATAGCCCTTCGCCCCCGCTTGAAACGCGCGATAGACATGCTCGGTATCCGAATGCACCGAAAGGATGACCACCTTCGTTTCGGGCAAACGCTGGACGATCGTTTGAGTGGCGTCTATGCCGTTCAGTTCGGGCATGGTCACGTCCATCAACACCACGTGCGGGCGGGTTTCCAAAATTCCCTCAATGGCTTTGCGTCCGTTTTCCGCCACGCCCACTACGGTCATATCGCCTTGCAGTTCAAGCAGCATCTTTAGGCTGTCGCGCAAAATGCGGTGGTCGTCCACCAGATAGACGGTAATTAAATGTCTCATTTTGGTATCCGCAGGGTAATTTTCGTTCCCGCGCCCGGCGCCGACTCCGCCGTGAACGAAGCGCCCGCCGCGCTCGCCCGCTCGCGCATGATGGCGAAGCCCCAATGTCCCGGCGCGTTCAAAGCGGTTTGCGGGTCGAAACCGATTCCGTCGTCGGCGATGGTCAGCGCGAAACCGTCCTCGTCGCGCAATTCAACGAGAACCCGCGAAGCGCGCGCATGTTTGGCGACGTTGTTCAGCGCTTCCTGCGCGACGCGGAACAAACCGACTTCGACTTCGGGCGGCAAGCGCGCGGCTTGACTTCGGCCGTCCTTTACCTCCACCCGAATATTGGCGCGCGCTTCAAATTGCTCGCCGTACCACGTCAGGGCGGCAGCCAGCCCGTAATGTTCCAGCATGGGCGGCAAAAACTCCGCCGCCAAATTGCGCATGCGCGCCACCGTTTCTTCCACCAGCTGCGCCGCGTCGGTCAGACGGGCGCGCAGCGCCGCGGAAGCGTTCTTCGGCAGCAGCTGGCTGACGAGCGAAAGTTGAATGTTGATGGCGGTCAGGTTTTGCCCGATGCGGTCGTGCAGCTCGCTCGCCAGATTTTTAATCTGACGCTCTTGCGTTTCCACC
This sequence comes from Anaerolineales bacterium, assembly GCA_034432535.1. GTDB lineage: Bacteria > Chloroflexota > Anaerolineae > Anaerolineales > Villigracilaceae > Villigracilis. The sequence continues at coordinate 30,378 of DAOUBR010000003.1, forward strand.
ATCTGCTGCGAAAGAGCGCGCAGCTGCTCGGTGCGTTCGCGCACTTTTTGGTCAAGTTCGCGCGTCAGTTGGCGCAGCTCTTCTTCGGTCTTTCGCAAGACCTCCGCCGCCTGCGCTTCGGCTTGATAATACTTCAATTGCCGCTGCCGCCAGATTAAGAGCGCGCCCAAGCCGAGATAAAAGAAGAGCGTGCCGCTCACCACTGCCGCGCGCCCGAAGTTTTCCCACACGGGCGCATACACTTCGTTCATAGAGATGTGAGTGACGAGAGTCCACGGGAAACGCGGCACGGGCTGAATATCCGCCAGCATCTCCACGCCGCGGTAGTCGCTTCCGCGCGCGGAGCCGCTTTTCCCCAAGACGGCTTGCACGGCGATGTTTTGCGTCTCACCTAGCGGCATGCGCAGCAGCAAAGGCGCGTCTTCTTTGAATTTCAGCGGAGATAAAATCACCGCCCCGTTCGCCTCGCGCCGCGCCAAAAAAGATTGAGGCTGCGGGTTTTGAGTCACCGGCGCAGCCAGCAGCGGATACAAGCGCGCGCGCGGGTCAATTTGCAAAAAAACGATTCCTGCGGCGTCTCCGTGCCGCGCCGGGACGAGCATGGCAAGGTAGGTTTCGTCGTCAATGGCGCGGTAAAAATCTACAAAGACAATCTCTTGCGAAGCCAGCGCGCGCGGAATTTCGCGGGCGGCTGGAAAGCCAGTTTCGGCTGCGGCAGGGACGGAGAGGACGGCGCGCCCGTTTGAATCAAGCAAAGCGGCGGCGGCAATTTCTTCGTTCTTTTCATAGGCTTCCAGCCAGGCGAGGAGGTCCGCCCGCGCCGCTTCATCCCGCGGGTCTTTCAAATAGCGCGCCGCCGTCTCGGAAAAAGCAGCGTTGCGATAGATGAGGTTCGCGTGGTTCAACAAATTGACGCGCCATTCGGCGAGCGCTTGCAGCCGCGCGCTATTGACGGTGGCGAGCAGCGCTTCCATCTCCGCGAAGGATTGAGATTCAAATTTGCGGTAAGAACGGCAGGCAAAAAACGCTATCGCCGCCGCCAGCAAAAAGAAGGCGGCGAGGAAGAGCCTTAAAGTCCGGCGGCGCCATTCCGCGTAAGATTCAGACATAAGAAAAATCCCGCGCCGTAATTGTACATCAACGGGCGGGATTTTTCGCTTATTCCACGGTCACGCTCTTCGCCAGATTGCGCGGCTGGTCCACGTCCAACCCGCGCAGGGCGGCGATGTGATACGCCAGCAGCTGCAAGGGAATGACCGTCACGACCGGGGAAAGCATCCACGGCGCTTCGGGAACCCACAAGACGTGGTCAGCCATCTCCCGAACCTGATCGTCGCCTTCGGTGGCGACAGCGACCACCATGCCGCCGCGCGCCTTCGCTTGCTGAATTTGCGAGACCATCTTCTCGCGCCACGGGTCTTTGGGGACGATGCACAGCACGGGCATATTCTCGTCAATCAGCGCGATGGGTCCGTGCTTCATTTCGCCGGCGGGATAGCCTTCGGCGTGAATGTAGGAAATCTCCTTCAACTTCAACGCGCCTTCGTAAGCGATGGGCATATTAATGCCGCGCCCCAAATACAAGCAACTGCGAACGTCCTTCAAAAGGTGCGCGACCTTTTCCACCTGCGGCTCGCTATCCAGCGCTTTGCCCGCCAGGTCGGGCGTCAGGCGCAGGTCCGCCACGAGCGCGCGGCGAGTCCGCTCGTCGAGAGTTCCGCGCAGGTCCGCCAGCAGAATCGCCAGCATATATTGATCCACCAGCGGAGCGGTGAACGCTTTGGTGGAAGCGACCCCGATTTCGGGACCGGTCTGCATGGAGATAAAGCCGTCGGCGATTCTCATGGCTTGCGAGCCGATGGCGTTCACAATGCTCCACACCACCGCGCCTTTGCGCCTGCCCTCTTCCATCGCGGCGAGGGTGTCCGCCGTTTCGCCGGATTGCGAAATGGCAAGCACGACGGTATTGGAATCGAGAATCGGGTCGCTGTAACGGAACTCCGAGCCGATGACCACTTCCACCGGCACGCGCGCGATTCTTTCGATAAGGTATTTGCCGACCATGCCGGCGTAAGCCGCCGTGCCGCAGGCGGTGACGTAAATGCGCTGCATCCTTTTGGCGAGTTCGGGGGTGAGATTCAATTCGGGCAGGCGGATTTTCCCTTCCTTGAAGTCCACGCGCCCGGCGAGGGTGTCGGTCAGCGCGCGCACCTGCTCGTGAATCTCCTTCTGCATAAAGTGGCGATATTCGCCCTTCTCAGCGGAAACCGCGTCGAAAGAAATGACGTGAATTTGCGGCTTCACTTCCCGCCCGTCCAGCGTTTCAACGCGAACGCTATCGCGCGAGACGACGGCCATCTGACGCGATTCCAAAAAGATGACTTTGCGCGTGTGTTCCAAAATCGCGGGAATATCCGAGGCGATGAAGTTTTCGCCGTCTCCCAGCCCAATGACCACGCCGCCCGCGTTTCCAATGCGCGCCGCGACGATTTTATCCGGCTCGTCGGCGGAAAGCATCACCACGACGTTCGCGCCTTCGATTTGCTGAAACGTGCGGCGCGCAGTCTCGACGAAGTTCGCGCCGCCCGCTTGATAATGCTCGGCGAGGTGAACGATGGTCTCGGTGTCGGTTTCCGAATTGAACGTCGTCCCCTCGCTCAGCAGCTCGTCTTTGAGTTCGATGAAGTTTTCCACAATGCCGTTGTGGACGACGACGACCTTGCCCGAATTGCCGACGTGCGGGTGCGCGTTGCGGGCGGAAGGCGCGCCGTGAGTCGCCCAACGGGTGTGACCGACTCCGGGCGCGCCGGAAATCGGCTCCTTCGTCACCAGGTCTATCAGCTGCTGCAATTTGCCGGCGTCGCGGCGCACTTCAATTTTGCCTTCGTTCACCACCGCCACGCCGGCGGAATCGTATCCGCGATATTCAAGGCGTTTCAAGCCGTTCAAAATAATCGGGGTCGCGTCTCGCGCTCCGATGTATCCTACAATTCCGCACATGAGAAAATTCCTCCAGATGAAGAGAGATATAGACAAAGCGAAAACCGCGCGGGTTTTGCCTTTTGATTTCGCCACTCCATGCGATTTTATCCGCGAGGTTGCCCGCGCGTGTTGTCGCATGGTTTGCAACTGGAGGGAAAGAGGCGGGCGATGGCGCGCCCGAAGGGCTTCCGCTGAACTTTCGATTTTCTCCCGTCGCCGGGATTAGCTCCATTTCGCAATGGAGAACCCTTGTCCTCGTCGCCCCGCGCCCTGCGCAAAGTCAAAGAGCGGGGTCATGCGCTGCTTTCCCTGAAATGTTTTTTGGCGCGCGCCTCCTTTCGTCAAAAACAGCCGCCATAGGGGGGCTGTCTATGTAGAAAATTATAACCGACGTCAAATATCTCGCCAGTTGAAAAATGCGCGAAAACCTCTTTCTGCCTCAAGAATTCCGAATGAGCTGTACCTTTCCTATCCCTGCGGAGAGTGGTAAAAAGACCAAATTTGTGTAAAATATAATTGTGTTTTTACAATATTGAGGTCATTCTTCTTGCGGTTGCGCTTGCTCTCTGGGATGTTGGTCTTCGCGTCATAATTGAAACAGGTCCTACAAGCCCGCCCGGTATCGAAGAAAGCGCTATCGGCGTTGAATCTGGCTGCCATCCCGGCTCCGGTTGGGTTTCTTTTTTTTCAGCGTCTCAATTACGACGCGCTATCTTTTTTCGTAAAAAGTTTAAGTTTATTATAAAAAAGGAATAATCGCTTATGAAACGCACGAAATCAGAAAAGGGGCAGGCAATCATCCTGATTGTCTTCTCAATCATCGGTATCATCGGCTTGACCGCGCTAACGGTGGACGGCGGAATCGCTTACGCCGACCGGCGCAGCGCGCAAGGCGCGGCGGACGCGGCCGCCTGGGCGGCGGGTCTCGCCAATTCCAGAGGCGAATCGGTCGCGGATATTGCGCAAGCCGCCATGGACGTAGCCGACCAAAATGGATACGTGGACGACGGTATCCGCAGCGACGTTACGGTGGAGGTGATAGACGACCCCTCAGGGCTGTGTCCGGCTGGAGCGTCGCCAAACCGCCAGATTACCGTGACCATCAACTCGTATGTGGACACTTTTTTTGCGCCGGTCATCGGCGTGGAAAGGGTGACCAATACCGTCGCCGCCATCACCCGCGCCTGCGGAATCCGACACTCGGGAATATTTGGCGGCAACGCGGTTGTGGGTCTCAACAGCAGCGGAACTAATTGCGCTTATGATAGCGGAAACAGCAACTCGACAAAATGGATTATCAAAAATGGCGGATTGCATTCCAACGGCTGCGCCTTTTCCAAAAACGCCGCGTCGGTTACTTTCGACCCCGGTTATTGCGTCTCCGCCGTTAAAGGCGCAATGGGCGGCTTTGTCGGTAAAGAATGCCCGGGAACTCCCGCGCCATATACTCAAGATTATATTGACTCTATTATGCCTCCCAACCCATGCACGGGAGCCATCAAAAATGGCGTATACGCGGGCGGCGGCATAGTCCAGGTCCCCGGACAAACCACATTCAGCGACGGCGTTTACTGCATCTCTGATATGGATTCGCTTACCAAGAAAGACATTGTTCTATCTAACGCCACGCTTTATGTGACGGACATGAACTTCAGCCTGAAATTCGCGGGCGGCGGCGGTTTTTCGGGAACGCCGTCATACACCGGTCCCTACGCGGGACTCTATATGGTCGTGGCGCAAACGAGCCTTGCTGGCGCGAATAATTGCGACCAGTATATGTGGTATCGCGGCAACGGCAGCGGCATGGTTTATGGAACCATCCTGGCGCCGACCGCCTGCATTGACTGGCGCGGCAACGCTGAGACCACCATTAAAAGCCAGATCATTGGCTATAACATCACCGGCAACGGCACCGCCGATCTCATTATTGATTATAGGGACACGCAAAACTACCGTCCCCCCGAAGACCCGACTATCGAATTAGTGCGCTAAAATGCCGCGCAATTTCCGCGCATAAAAAAGGAGCGGCGTCTCGCGGCGCCGCTCCTTTTTACGTTGCGCGATGATTATGCGTTTCATTTCGTCAAAAACAGCCGCCCCGCGGCGACTGCGGGAAAAATTATAACCGAATTTGCACTTGCGAAACGCGCCGCTCCCCGCTATAATCGCCGCCATGCAACGCAACCCAAACCCGTCCCCTCGTTTCAGCCGATCCGCCAGGTCTGGCTAGGTTCGCATTAACGCGCCCCCACGGCTCCCAGACCTTGGCGAGCCGTTTTTATTTTTCGACGATGGATGAAGACGATGGACGATAAAGGTTGGACGATAAAAGAATTGACCGCGCGAATGCACGAACTGGTCGAATCCAAAGGCTGGTATGCGGCGAATAGCAAACGTCCGCAGACGCCGCGCAACCTGGCAGTATCGCTTGCCATCGAAGCGGCGGAGATTTTGGAGCATTTCCAGTTCGGCGAGGAAATCAAGGATAAAGACGAACTCGGCGGCGAACTCGCGGACGTGACCTTGTATTTGCTGCAACTCGCTTCGGTTTCAGGCATTGACCTGGAAGAAGCGACGTTGAAAAAGATTGAAGTGAACAAGAAGAGAAAATGGGATGTAGGCGAGTAGAGAAACGCGCCATCATTGCATCGGCGCAATTGTTCTTCAATCTCCAATCATCTCTTGCCACAAGGAAACTTATGAACGTAACAGTATTCGGCGGCGCGCAACCCAAAGAAGGCGAAACGGCTTACGAGCAAGCCCGCGAGCTGGGCGCGCTCCTTGCCCAAAACGGACATACCGTCCTGACCGGCGGCTACATGGGAACGATGGAAGCCGTCTCGCGCGGAGCGCACGAAAACGGCGGTCACGTCGTCGGAATTACCTGCGAGGAAATCGAAGCGTGGCGTCCTGCGAAGGCGAATCGCTGGGTGAAGGAAGAGCGCAAGCGCGCCACGCTGGTCGAACGCATGACGGCGCTGATTCGAGCGGCGGACGCGGCTATCGCCCTGCCCGGCGGAGTCGGCACGCTGGCGGAAATCACGCTGACATGGAATCTGCTCGTCGTGGAGGCGCTGCCCCCGAGGCCATTGATACTGGTCGGGAGCGGTTGGCAGCCCGTTTTCGACCAGTTTTTCCGTTCCTTCGAGTCTTACACGTCTTCAAAACAAAGAGACCTGCTGCGCTTTGCCGAAGACGCGAAAACTGCCGTAAAGTTATTAGAGATTAGAGATTAGAGATTTATACAATCTCCAATTACCAACCACTACCCTGGAGTCGCAATGGCTGAAGAAAAACTCACCCCCCGTTCTGAAGATTTTTCGGAGTGGTATAACCAACTCGTTGTGCGCGCGGATTTGGCGGACTACGCCCCCGTGCGCGGCTGCATGGTCGTTAAACCTTACGGCTGGGCGCTGTGGGAAAACATCACGGCGGCGCTAGATAAACGCTTCAAGGAAACCGGTCACGTCAACGCCGCGTTTCCCATGCTGATTCCCATGTCGTTTTTTGAAAAGGAAAAAGAGCACGTCGAAGGCTTCTCGCCGGAGCTAGCGGTGGTGACTCACGGCGGCGGAGAGAAGCTGGAAGAGCCGCTCGTCGTCCGCCCGACTTCCGAGACCATCATCGGCCACATGTACGCCAAGTGGGTCAAATCCTGGCGCGATTTGCCCATCCTCATCAATCAATGGGGTTCGGTGATGCGCTGGGAAATGCGGACGAAGCTCTTCCTGCGCACAGCCGAGTTTTACTGGCAGGAAGGTCACACCGCGCACGCCTCCAAAGAAGAAGCGCTCGCAGAGATGTACAAAATCCTCGACCTGTATCACGACTTCGCGATAAACGAAGCCGCCATTCCCGCCTTCAAAGGCGCGAAAAGCGAGACGGAACGCTTCGCGGGCGCGCAAATCACCACCTCCATCGAAGCGATGATGCAAGATAAAAAGGCGTTGCAATCCGCCACCTCGCATTACTTCGGACAGAATTTCTCCAAAGCCTTCGAGATTCAATTTTTAGATAAGAACAATCAATTGCAATTCGCCGAGACCACCTCGTGGGGTCTTTCAACGCGCATGATTGGCGCGATTATCATGACGCACGGCGACGACCAGGGGTTGATTCTGCCCCCGCGCCTCGCGCCCATTCAGGCGGCGCTCGTTCCCATCTTCAAGACCGACGCGGAAAAGAGCAAGGTGATGGAAGCGGCGGAACGGGTCTTCGCGCAGCTCAAAGGCGCGGGGATTCGCGTCAAGATAGACGACCGCGACAACCTCACCAGCGGCTTCAAGTTCAACGATTGGGAAATGCGCGGCGTGCCGCTGCGGGTGGAAATTGGCCCCAAAGACGTGGAAAAGAATTCCGTCGCGCTCGCCCGCCGCGATAAGCCCGGACGCGAAGGCAAATCCTTCGTCTCGCAGGAAGGAATCGCCGACGCGGTCAGCGACCTGCTGGTTGAGATTCAAGCCGCGCTGCTCAAACGGGCGACGGAATTCCGCGACGCGAACATTCACGCCCCGCGCGATTACGAACACTTGAAGCAAATCGTTCAGGACGGCTGGGCTTTCGCCTACTGGTGCGAATCGCGCGAGTGCGAAGCCAAAGTCAAAGAAGATACCAAAGCCACGACGCGCAACATCCCCTTCGACCAGCCCGACGAACAAGGAACTTGCGTAGTGTGCGGCAAGCCTTCCAAGAGAAAAGTTTATTTCGCAAAGGCTTATTAAGAAATTGCCCAGCCGCCCAAAGAGCGCGATTGGGCGGCTGGGTCTTGTTCATTATGCCCGCCATTGACCTCGCCCGGCTGCGTAAGCAAGCCAACCGCCTCGCCAATTTTTTCTTCCTGCCGGAAGAATTTATGAAACATCTGCGGGAGACGTTGGAATTTTACGTCAATTACACGCTGCGGACGAAAGAGAACGTGGCGCCCGGCTCGAACTTGAAGACCTACCGCACGCCGCCGGCGGTCTTGACTCAAATTGAATACGAGCTGCGCCCGCTGGCGGAAGCCAACCCCGAAGCCGCCCTCGAGCTCGCCGACGCGCTGTGGGAAGCAGGCGCGCTGGAAACCTCGCTGCTCGCCGCTTACTTGTTGGGACGCATTCCCCCGCGCGAAGAACGACTGCTGCCGCGCCTGACGCTGTGGACCGGGCAGGTGCGCGACCCCGAAGTCCGCGCCGAGCTGCTTTCCACCAGCCTGACCCGCATGAGGAAAGAAGCGCCCGAACAGTTTTTGAATCTGATCCGCGAATATTTACATCCGGCGCGCATTCGCTCGTGGGGCAACGGGATTCAGGCTTTGCTGCCGATGATCGCCGAAAGAGACGATTCGCGCCTGCCGACGATTTTGGACCTGGCGGAGCCGATTCTCATAGAAGCGCCCTCCACCCTGCAAAACGAGCTGGCGGAATTAATCACCGCGCTGTATCGCGCCTCGCCCAACGAGACGACCTTCCTGCTCAAACAAGTTTTGAAGAACTCGCAAAACCCGATGACCGCCGTCACGCTGCGGCGCATCGCCTCCGCTTTTCCGTCGCCGTTGGAAAAGGAGCTGCGCGAGCTGCTCCGCCCGCCTCAGCGTCCCGCTCCGCCCAAGCCGGTAGAGATGGAGCGTCTGGTGGATAAACTCTTCGCCGCCGAACCGATTGAATCCGCCGAGCCGAAACCGAAGAAGCCGCGCCAACCTGCCGCGCGCAAGGCCCAATCGCAAGAGACAAGCCCGCGAAAGAAAACCGCGCCGTTGCAGCGCGCGAAAGACGCGCCCTCCGAAAAAGAAAAATGAGCGAAGAGACGTTATGGACCATTCAAAAATCATCTATCTGCACGGGTTAGAATCCAACAGCCAGAGCGGCAAAGCCCGCCAGTTCGCGCAAAAATTTCCCGGCATGCTCACGCCCGATTTCACCGGAACGTTTGAAGAGCGCATGGCGCAATTGCTGCCCATTTTGGGAGAAGAAAGCGGTTGGACTCTCATCGGCTCGTCTTTTGGCGGGCTGATGGCGGCGGTCTTCGCCTGCGAACATCCGCGTCAAGTTCGCAAGCTGGTTTTGCTCGCGCCCGCCTTATTGCGCGAGCCGTTCGGGCAATATCTCAACCTGCCGCGCGTCTCCGTCCCGACGGCGGTGGTGCATGGGGAAGAGGACGACGTCGTCCCGTTGGAAGCGGCGCGCGAAACGGCTCAGGCGCTATTCTCCAACCTGACGTATTACGTCGTCCGCGACGGACATCGGCTGCATAAAGCGTTTGAAGAATTGGATTGGGAAGCGATTTTGGCGTAACGCCTTTTACTGGCTTTCGATTGTCTCGTCGCTTTTCCAACGCAGCAAGACCACGCCCAGCAGCAACACGAAGCTACCCGCCAGCTGCGCGGGAGTCAGGCGCTCGCCCAAGAAAAAGTAAGCCCAGGCGGCCGTGAACGCCGGTTCGAGCGTGGCAATTAAGTTGGAGACGGTAGGCGAAAGGTAGCGAATGCTCAGCGTGTAAAAGCCAAAGCCGCCCAGCGTGGGCGCGACGGCAAGAAAGAAGAGCCACCCCCAGCCGGAAAGCGAGCCGCCCAGCCGCGTCATGCCGAAGAGGGGAGATTCCCCCGCCAGAAAATTTACCCCCGCGACAAAGAAAAGCAGAAAGAGCGTCGCCCACGCGAAGCTGTATAACATCGCCGTCCACGAATCGATTCCGCGCGCTTCGGCGTATCTGCCTTGCAGGTTATACACCGCAAAAAGCAGACCAGAAAGCAGCCCAAAGAGAATGCCCAGCCCGTTCAAGTTCCACGCGGCGGGGTCGTACGCGCCGGAGACCAGCGCAATGCCGCCGAAGCTCAGCGCAATGGAAAAAATTTTGAAGGCGTTGAAACGCTCGCGCAAAAAGAAATAGCTGAGAACGGCGGTCATGGCGGGCGAGCTGAACGCCATCACCGTCGCCACCGCCGCGCCGTTGTATTGCACCGAAAGCGTCCACATGGAGTTGAAGACCGCCAGCGCGAATCCATACCAGAGCATGAAGAGCCAATTGGCGCGGGCGAGAAAAAAACGCGCGCGGCTGAACAGCCCCAGCCCAACCAGCATTCCTAAACAGACGAACAAATCGCGCCAGAAGGCGAGAACCAGCGGGGAGAGCGCGTACGTCTTGACGATGTAGCTAATCAGGGGTCCCGTGGTGGACCAGAGCAAAGCGCCCAGCAGCGCGATGAGAAAGCCTTTGGAAGAGCGCGAAAGCGATTTCACTTTTACCTCTGCAAGAGAAAACCCCGCTGCGCGCGGGGTTCCTTTTGACGAGTGCCCCCACGGAGATTCGAACTCCGGTCTTAACCTTGAAAGGGTTGCGTCCTGGGCCTCTAGACGATGGGGGCTTTTTTTAAGCGGGCGGATTTTATCACCCCATGCGGAAAGCGTCAAGAAATTTTGGCGAGCAAATTCTCGGCTTTTTTCGGGTCTTTCGCGCAAACGCAAGGCAGGCGTTCAAAAACCAGGCGACTAAAAAAGCCTGATCGCTCCATCGCTCCCCCTCTGTGCCGCAGACTGTCCGCGAATGCCCGCCTGGCGGGGCGGCGTTCGTTGATTCATGCAAAAGCAAGAGTGAAAACGCCGGCGGTATAATTTAAACTATGTCTCTTGGTCCTCGAGTCCGCGCTTTGAAACTGGCTGTTGAAGTCCGCCGACGGCTGACACAGGCAGTAGGACAGCCTGTTAATGTGATTCTGTTCGGGTCACAGGCGCGCGGGGATGCGACCCGCGACTCAGATATTGATCTACTGGTAATCCTGCCCCAATTGGACGACCAGACTCGTTTCCTGTTATCCGACATCGCCTGGGAAGCTGGTTTCGAGGCAGGCAAAGTGATTTCGGTCATTCCGACCACGCAGGAAAGAATAAAACGTTACGGCTTCCTTCCGTTTTATAGGAATGTAAAAAAAGAGGGGATTCCTGCGTGAAAAACGAGCATCCTTATTTGAAGGAATTGATTCAATACCGCATGGAGCGCGCCCGCGAAACATTGGCTGCGGCGCTGCTCCTGCATGACCAAACCGCGGATACGGCGAGCATTGTCAACCGCGCCTATTACGCGATGTTCTACGCCGCGCTTGCCATGCTGGCTGCCATTGACGAACAAACATCAAAGCATAGCGGCGTACTGGCGTTGTTCGACAAACACTTCATCCTCCTTCTGACTTTAACCCTCCTCGCCGCGTGCGGAGCGTGGACCGTAGACCGTGGACCGCAGACCGCATCGCCGTCCAGCGGCTATCAGACTAACGACTACCCGATCGCAAGTGTGTTATAATTTCCGCAATTGAATAATTCAACCTTCGGGGCAGGGTGACGCCTGAGCAAGGCGAATTCCCGATCGGTGGTAAAGCCCACGAGCCTTTTTGGGCAGTGACAGTTTCTCCTTTGAGGAACAGGCGCCGCGCAGGTTTGCGCTTCGACGCAAACAGGCATGATTTGGTGAAATTCCAAAGCCGACAGTATAGTCTGGATGGTAGAAGGTAAAAGCACGCGACCTTGCCGGTCGCGCGGATTCGCGCCCCGAAAACTTCCTTGTTTTCGGGTTTTTTGTTCGCAAAGCGATTCCGCGCTTGAGACGCAAGGCGGGCGTGTTCTTGCGCCCCGCGGTTGATTCTGCGAGGCGTATTTTTTGCCATGACTCAAAAAAAGACTCTCTTTCATCGCTTTCCCGTTTGGGGCGTTCTTTCGCTCGCCGCCGGGCTGCTGGCTTGGGAATTGATTGCCCGTTACGGCGGGCTGCCGCGCTTCATCTTCCCCGCCCCTGCCGACGTATGGCGCAGCCTCGTCAGGTCGTTAGCCAGCGGCAAGCTGGTCTATCACGCCGCCATCACGCTGACCGAAGTGCTGCTGGGCATGTTGGCGGGCGTGAGTTTCGCCACCTTTTTAGGCTATCTGGTCGCCAAATCGCGCGCGCTGGAAAAGCTGCTGGCGCCCTATCTGGTCGCCAGTCAGGCGATTCCCGTCGTCGCTATCGCGCCGCTGCTGGTTATCTGGCTGGGGAGCGGAATCCTCTCCAAAGCGGTGATTTGCGCGCTGATTGTCTTCTTCCCCGTGCTGGTGAACACCGTGGTAGGAATTCGCGCGACGCCGCCGGCGCTATACGACTTGATGCGCGTGATGCGCGCCAACCGCTGGCAAATTCTGCTCAAATTGGAGCTGCCCGCTTCGCTGCCGATTTTCTTCGGCGGGCTGAGAATCGGCGCGACGCTTTCGGTCATCGGCGCGATTGTCGGCGAGCTGGTGGACGCGGACGAAGGGTTGGGCTATCTGCTGCAACTCGGCGATTTTCAATACGATACCGCGATGGTGTACGTCGCGGTCTTCGCGTTGATTGCGCTGGCGCTCTCGCTATACGGCGCAGTGACGCTACTGGAACGAAAATTGCTGCGCTGGCAGCGCTGAACAGGTTCGCTTCGCGTTGATTGACGCTGAAGACTTCAATACACAAGACAAGGAAAACATTTATGAAAAAAACGTTTACGCTCATCCTCGCGCTGACGCTGCTGTTAACCGCCTGCGGCGGCGCAGGACAACCAACGGCGGGACTGCGAAAAATCCGCCTGCCGATGGGGTATATTCCGAACGTTCAATATGCGCCGTTTTACGTCGCTATTGACAAGGGTTACTTCGCCCAGGAAGGGCTGGAAGTAGAGCTGGATTACTCGCGCGAGACGGATGGAATCGCCCTGACTGGCGCGGGCGAGCTGGCGTTCACTATCGCTTCGGGCGAGCAGGTTCTGCTGGCGCGCGCGCAAGGTCTCCCCGTCGTGTATGTTTACGCCTGGTACCGCGAATTTCCCATCTCGGTCGTTTCTGCGTCGGAGTTGAATATTCAAGAACCGTCGGATTTGCGCGGACAAACCATCGCCCTGCCGGGTCTCTTCGGCGCAAATTACATCGGCTTACAAGCGCTGCTCTATTCCGCCGGGCTGAGCGACTCCGACGTGAAGATGGAATCCATCGGCTTCAATCAGGTGGAAGCCTTCGCCAGCGGGCAGCAAAAAATCGTCGTGGGCTACGCCGCCAACGAGCCGATTGTGCTGAAATCCAAAGGCTTCGATTTCAACGAGCTGCGCGTGGCGGATTTTCAACATCTGGTCGCAAACGGAATCGTGACCAACGAGATGGTCGTTAAGAACGAGCCGCAGCTCGCGCAGGCGCTGGCGCGCGCCCTCGCCAAAGGCGTCGCCGACGCCGCCGCGAACCCCGAAGAGGCGTACCAAATCAGCCTGAAGTATGTGGAAAATCTCGCCGAGCAGGATAAAGAAATTCAAATGCAGGTCTTGAAGACTTCGATTGAATTCTGGCAGACCGACCCGCCGGGGCAATCGAACCGGGAAGCCTGGGAAAACATGAACGACCTGCTCGTCCGCATGAAGTTGATTCCCGAACCGCAGGACGTCGCCAAGGCGTTCACCAACGAATTTCTGCCGTAACAAAACGCAAGGAAAGCCGCGGACGGAACAAAAACCGTCCGCGGCGATCAGGAACATGCCCATCTTTCACCCCACTCTCACCGTTACGAATCTCTCCGTCGTCTTTCCCGATAACAACGGCGGCTTGCGCGCGCTGGATAATGTTTCTTTTGAAGTCAAGCCGCGCGAGTTTCTGTGCTTTATCGGGCCCTCCGGCTCCGGCAAGACCACGCTGCTGCGAAGCATCGCCGGTTTAATTCAGCCGGACTCGGGCGAGGTGAAGTTCTTCAACAATCAGCGCCCGAGAATCGGCATGGTGTTTCAGCAAGCCAACCTGATGCCCTGGCGCAGCGCGCTGGACAATGTGAAGTTGCCGCTGGAATTGGAAGGCTGGGAAGAAGCCGAAGCGCGCCAAAAAGCGCGGGAGATGATGGAGATGGTGGGCTTGCGCGGCTTTGAAGACTCCTGGGCGCGCGAGCTTTCCGGCGGCATGGCGCAGCGCGTCGCCATCGCCCGCGCGCTGATTCACGACCCCGATTTGCTGCTGCTGGACGAGCCTTTCGCCTCGTTGGACGCCATCACCCGCGAGCGCATGTGGGTGGAGCTTTCCAACATCTGGCAGGCAAGCCAAAAGACCGTGATTATGGTGACGCACTCGATTAACGAAGCGCTGTTTCTGGCGGACCGCGCGCTGGTTTTAACCCGGCGCCCCGGACGAATTAAAGCCGACGTGCAGGTCAACCTGCCTCGCCCGCGCGCCGACGAAGCGCGCTACACTCCGCAATTTGGAGCGCTGGCGCGGACCTTAAAAGCGGCGATTGAGCAACTCGCCTGACGCGGCAGCGCGAGATTTTGCAAATGTACAAATTAATCTGACGATGGCGTAGCGCGAGATTCTCGCCCTGCCTGCGCCAGCGCCGCAGGCAGAGGCGAGCCTGCCGAAGGGTATCTCGCCTTTGGCGCAGGCGTCCAAGATATGGGGGAAGGCGACATGAATCCCCTTGCGAGGGCAATGTGTCGCGGCACAAAAGCCCATATCTGGATTGTCGGAATAATTCAGAAAGGCGCAACATCTCGCGTCGCCAGGCGAATAGGAATTTCGCGCTAGGGGAAAGCTGCCGGGCGTCAGCGAGCAACTCACCACTGCAGGTAATCGCGGATTTTTTCCCAGCGCACATGCGGGGAATCTTTCAGCAGATAGAGTTTGGCTTCGCCGTATTTCACGCGGACATAGCGCGTTTGCGCCCATCCGCTCAGTTTTTCCGTCCCGTAATCAAACTCTTCCACGAAATCGGGCAGCAAAGTCTTGATGGAATAATTCAGGTCGTGCTTGTTGTGGCCCGGGATGCTGTTCATGCCGAAGCCGGCGCTTTGCCCGCTTAAGTCCGGCGGCAGGCTGGCGATGTATTGATCCGACTTGCCGAGAAAGTCTATGGCGTAGCGATCGAGATAATAAGGCAGCGTTCCGCCCCAAAAGACGCCGATGGTCGCCTGTTCGTCGGTCAGTTCGTTGAGGGCAATTGCCATTTCCACATGGGCGCGGGCGTAATTGTTTTGGTAAGGTCTGGCGCGCAGAGACATTTCGGGGAGGAAGCGCCAGTCGGCGACGAGCAAACACAACAGCGGAACGAGAAACGCCCCGGCGCGCAGCGCGGAAGATTCTCTCCGCCCGAAGAGAGCGCGCGCGGCGTCCGTCGCTATCACAAACATAAACGGCGTGACGGGCGCCATGATCCGCCAGTAATTCCATGAATCGCCGCCGACGTAAATTTGATAAAGAACCGCAACGAGCCAAAAACCAAAGAGGTAGGTCTTGGGTCGGGACGGGTTGCGCAAAACGCCGCCGAGCGCCAGCAGAATTACGGCGGCGCTTTCGCGCAGGTAAGGCTGAATGAAGCCCAAGCCGTTTTGCAAACGTTGAGCGAGCGTCATGCCGACGAGTTTCAGAACGTAGGTGTTGGGGACGAGCGCGCCGTAATAAAAGTAACGAAAGCCCAGTTGCGCGGCGACGAAGAGCGAATAGAGCGCGCCCGCGAGCAAGAATCTTTGAAAGTCTTTTTTGTCGCGCAGGGCGGAGGGCAGCAGAAAGAGGAAAGCGAGCGCGGCGAACAGAATGGATTCGTTGCGCGCCAGATGCGCCAGCCCAAAGGCAAGCGCGGTCTGCCATAATCTTTGGGGGGCGCGCGTCTGGTCGTATAAGAGCGAGGCGTAAACGCCCGCGCCAAGCAGAAAAGCAAGCAAGCCCGTTTCCATGCCCATCAGCGCCCAGAAGTTGAGCGGGTAATACAAGAGAACGAGCGCGAAAGTCAGGACGGCGAAGACGCCGCGCCCGCTTTTGGTTTCGTACATTTTCATGGCGAAGAACGCCGCGCCGAGCATGAAAAAGATTCCGCTCAATTGCACGGCGAGGACGGCGTAGCGTTTTTCGAAAAAGAAAGCCGCCGCCGCCATCCACAGAGTCATCAATAGATTGGTGTAGCCTTCCACGCGCTCGCCGACGTTCCATGCCAGGACCCCGCCGTGCGCGAAGTTCCAGGCGTAACGCATGGAAATCATGGCGTCGTCGAAGAGATTAAAGTAAACGCGCCCGTCGGAAGCGACGTACGACGAGCCGTAGATGTAACTCAACGCCCAAATCAGGTACGCCAAAGCGAGCGCGAGAAAGGGCGAAGCAGAAAGAGGAGGGAAAAATTTTTTCTTGAACATACGCGAGGAGGCTTGAGATTCGGTTCGCTTATTTTACTACGCGCTTTCGCTTGCGAACGGGCGCGATGGATTTTCTGTTATCATTTTGGGCGGAGGCGACCATGCGTTCTTCAACTTCCGCTTTTTATATCCTGGCTCTTGCCGCGCTGCTCGCGGCGTTGCTCGCGGCGTTACTAGAATATAAAGCGTGGGGTCTGGCGAGTGGTATCCTTGGAAGCAGCATGACGCTTCGCCGGGGATGCTGCTCGGAGCAGGAGCATCAGGGCAGACCGACGCCGCCTATGGGAGTGAACCTGAACGTTCACCATCCGTGGTGTTACTTGGTTGCTCGGTGAAATCTCGTCTGGGCGATCGCCATCACCTGATCCACCCCAAAGGCAAGCGTTTCAACGAAAAGAACACCGCCTGGCAGCAGGATGATGATCTCTCCGAGGAAGAGAAGTTCCAACTCGATCTCGACATGGCCACCGAGAAACACCTGTCTGAGCAAGCCGCAAAAATCACCCGGAAACTGACCAGGATGAGCCATGAAAAGCCCTGGGCAGAGAGCATGATGTAT
>DAOUBR010000004.1:0-7857 GCA_034432535.1 Anaerolineales bacterium
TTCAAAATCATATCCACGGGCGTGCCGTCTTCCAGGAAGGGCATGTCTTCCACCGGCACGACTTTGGAGACCACGCCCTTGTTGCCGTGCCGTCCCGCCATTTTGTCGCCCGCCGTAATTTTGCGGCGCTGGGCGACGGAGACGCGCACCATCATATCCACGCCCGCCGAAAGGTCGGCGTTATCTTCGCGCGTGAAAACTTTAACGTCCACCACTTTGCCGCGCTCGCCATGCGGCATGCGCAACGAAGTGTCTTTGACGTCGCGGGATTTTTCTCCGAAGATGGCGCGCAGCAAGCGCTCTTCGGGGGTGAGTTCTTTTTCGCCCTTCGGCGTAATCTTGCCGACGAGAATATCGTTGGGACCGACTTCCGCGCCGACGCGGATGATTCCGTTTTCGTCGAGGTCTTTAATCGCGTCTTCGCCCACGTTGGGAATATCGCGGGTGATTTCTTCGGGTCCAAGTTTGGTGTCGCGGGCTTCCACTTCGTACTTTTCGATATGAACGGAAGTGAAGCGGTCTTCCTGCACCAGCCGCTCGGAAAGCAAAATGGCGTCTTCAAAGTTGCCGCCCTCCCAAGAGAGGAAAGCCACCACCGCGTTCTGCCCCAGCGCAAGATGGCCTTTTTCGGTGGAAGAAGAATCGGCGATGACGTCGTTCTTTTTAATCATCTGCCCCTTCACGACGGTGGGACGCTGGTCAATGCACGTGCTTTGATTCGAGCGCTGATATTTGCGAAGCTGATACGTGCGGATTCCGCTGCGCTTTTCCTTGACGGTAATCGTCGAGCCGGTGACCGAAACGACTTCGCCGTCGGCTTCGGCAATCACCACCTGACCCGAATCTAAAGCCGCGTGAGCTTCCATGCCGGTCGAGACGAGCGGAATCTGCGGGCGGACGAGCGGCACCGCCTGCGCCATCATGTTCGAGCCCATCAGCGCGCGGTTGGCGTCGTCGTGTTCCAGGAAGGGAATCAACGCCGCGCTGACGCCGACGACCTGATGCGGCGCGACGTCCATGAAGTCAATGTTTTCGGGGACGCCGAACAAGAAGCCGGAGTGATAGCGGCAGGAGATACGTTCCTTCAAAAACTCGCGGTGTTCGTTCAGCGCCGAATTGGCTTGCGCGATGGTGTATTTATCTTCCGCGTCGGCGGAGAGATAAACCACTTCTTCGGAAACGAAGGGCGCAATCGCAATATCTTGCGCCGATTTGGCGAGCTTCTTCGCGGCTTTGGCGTCAATGCGCGTTCCCGCTTCCAGAATCAGCTCGCCGTTTTTGTCGTAAGCGTTCTCGCGCAACATGCGCCCTTCCAGACGCTCGTCCGTCGGCGACATGGTTTTATACACCTTGCGGTAAGGCGTCTCAATGAAGCCGTATTCGTTCACCCGCGCGAAGGAAGCCAGACGCCCAATCAAGCCGATGTTCGGACCTTCGGGCGTTTCAATCGGGCAGATGCGCCCGTAGTGCGAGTGATGCACGTCGCGGACGTCGAACCCCGCGCGCTCGCGGCGCAGCCCGCCGGGACCCAGCGCGGAGAGCGTGCGCTTGTGGCGCAGCTCGGCAAGCGGGTTGGTCTGATCCATGAATTGCGAAAGCTGCGAAGAGCCGAAGAATTCGCGCAGCGCGGCGACTACCGGGCGGATGTTGACCAGCGTCACCGGGGAGAGCTGTTCCTGGTCGCGGATGGACATGCGCTCCTTGATGACGCGCTCCATGCGGCGCAAGCCGATGCGTAATTTGTTTTGAATGAGCTCGCCCACCGTCTTGACGCGGCGGTTGCCGAGGTGGTCAATGTCGTCGGGGCGTTCCGCGCCGTTGTTGATTTGAATCATGCGGCGCAGCAGGCGGATAATATCCGCCTTCGTCACCGTGCGGTGCGGAATGGGGATGTTGAGGTCGAGCTTTTGGTTAAGTTTGTAACGCCCGACGCGCTCCAGGTCGTAATGGCGCTGGTCGAAGAGCTGCTCTTCGAGGAATTGACGGGCGTTTTCCAGCGTGGCGGGGTCGCCGGGACGCATTTTCTTAAAGAATTCAATCAGCGCCTGCTCGGCTATCGGCTGCTTGGAGGTATCGCCCCAGTCTGGCTCTTGCTTTAAAGTGGAAGCGATGAACATGCGCTCCGGGTTGTTATCCACGTCTTTGAAGATGGAGAGCAGTTCCTCGTCCGTGCCGGTCTTTAAGGGCGAATCTTTCATGCCGTCGCTGACGGCGGCAAGCGCGCGCAAGAACACGGTAATCGGCACCGTGCGTTTGCGGTTGAATTTCAAAATGATGTAGTCGGATTTGCGGGTTTCAAACTCCATCCACGCGCCGCGGTCGGGGATGAGTTTCGCCATCGCCAGCGAGCGTCCGGTGGAGCGCTCGGCGGCGGCTTCAAAATACACGCCGGGCGAGCGAATCAACTGCGAGACGACCACGCGCTCCGTGCCGTTAATGATGAAGGTGCCTTTGTCGGTCATCTCCGGGAAGTCGCCGAGGAAAATATCCTGCTTGACGGGTTCGGGGACGTCGGGTCCGGCGAGCAAGACGGAGACGTAGAGCGGGCTGGCGTAGGTCAGGTCGCGCTCGACGCACTCTTCGATGGTGTGTTTGGGTTCGCCAAACCAATATTTCAAACCCCATTGCTGCGATTCGGGGCTGCGGCTGGGGAAGAACAGTTTCATCCCCTTGTTATACGATTCAATCGGCGAGACCTCGTGGAAGAGGTCGCCTAAGCCTTCGCGTTTGAGCCTTTCAAATGAATCAAGTTGGACTTCGATTAAGTTGGGGAGGTCTAAATTTACGGGGATTCGGGCGTAACTTTTGGGGGACAAAGAAGGCATCCTGCGCTCCTGAAGAATTGGACGGACTAGATGAGGACGAAAAAACGAATTTTGCTGTCCTCTACGGACAGCGACCTCACATTATATATGAAACGAGGGGGAAAAGTCAAGCAAATTTTGGGTAAAAAAACCGCCTGCGGGGACAGGCGGCGTGAAAATGTTACGGCGTCGGCGCGATGGTTTCCTCTGGCGGCATAGTGGTATCTACAGGCAATTCGGTTGCCAGCGGCTCAATGGTTGCAGCGGGGTCAGTCATGTTCATGACTTCGCCTTGAAAGACCCAGGGACCTTTGATGATCAGCGACTCGGAAAAGGCGTCCGTCACCTGCTTCATAGCTTCTTCTTGACTCACGCCATTGGGCTTTTCAACTACGACAAATTTTGAAGAGGACTGTCCGGGAGCGTCATTCTTGGAACAATCAATCTTAATGTGGATGCCTTTGGCGTCAAGAATACTTTGTACAGCCTCTCGGTTTTCATAGCACCACTCATTTTCATACAAGTTGGCGCGAATGTGTTCAATGGTTAATTTGACATGCGACGGCATTATTTCAGAAGGCAAGCGAAAACTCAGTGTGTAGCACTGATAATTATCGCTTCCGCCGCCTGTTGCCAATCCATATTCCACGCGGTCTTCTTGATACAGAATAGTTTGTCGCCGTCCATCCTTCAATATTCGCGCAGACTCAAGGGCTGTTCCACTTGTGACATATAGTTTTTCCGAGCCTGATTGAATTATAGCCTCCCCAATCCACCATTCCCTGCTATTTGGATTTTCGTGACAAACGTCTACTTTTAACTCATTGTTTTCTATACGGAAGTTTGCAACGCCTATTTCAAATCCATGCGCGGAACTGGTTAGAATCTCTGACTTAGCGTATTTTTGAAGCATACGAACAGATACGCTTGGCATGGAAGTTGCATAAGGGGTAACAGTGGGCAATTTTTTGAAGAGCGGCTCGGCTGAAACAGTTGAGGCGGGTTTTGCCCGATAAAAGACAGCAAACAAGGCAATTGACGAAGCCATGACCAACAACGCTACAAAAGCGGCAAATCTTTTTTTCATTACTACATCCTTTCGTACAAATATTTATCTTGCTTGACAGTGGTCTAAAACATACGGATCTAACGCGGAAAGACTATCCAATGGCGGGGGATATATTGGTTGTGGGTCCAGAGGATCGAAACGAAGATTTCCACAGCCTAACGATGGAGCATCTTCTACTATGTGAATTTCATCATAGGGATTCGGGTCAGCAACGCCATACATGGCTGTATATATTTTTTGCCCGCTTTCTATCGTCCCAGGTTCTGGCTGCGCTCCTTCAATGGGAAGTCGCATCCAATTGCCATTATAGTATCCAACGCCGCCCCAGCGTATGCTGCCCTCAGCAAACATATCGCCCCCGGATGTGTTTAGCGTTAATTCCCATTGCGCTGAACAAATAATTGAATGTCTGTTCTGTATTTGCCCTATCACGTTGTTTGTCGTTGCGTCGCGGATATATCTCCAGTTGCGCGTATCGCCGCTACAGCCTGTGTCAGGGTGAGGATACAATCCAGTGCAACTATCGCCATAACAATACGGCGTCGCAGTGGGACCTGGAACAGTCGTATCGGTGGGAATAGGCGTAACCGTCGCCGTCGCAGTGGGAGTAGAGGTCATTGTCGCCGTAGGGGTGAAGGTCAAAGTGGGAGTCAACGTAGGCGTTGAGCTGGGCGTAACAGTCGGCGTCAGGTAGGTCGGGTAGAAGTCAAACTCAAAGGCAAACTCGCCCATCAACTCCCCTCGTTTCCCCCTCCGGGGTCATTGCCGCCACCTGGCGAAAACACAGCGACCCGCCGCTGCCCCACAAGCGCGACCCCACCCTGCCCTTGTCTCCCGAACCGTCCACGCAGTAATTGAAAACGTTGTAATTCCCGCTGCTGGAAATCGAATTCCGCCATCCAATCATCATCCCCTGCGTCATATTCGCGCCGCTCACAATTACTTTGGGGCGAATATATTGAACCCGTCCCGGATAAGTATCCCTTGCCTTCCATGTCCCCTCACAGGTCAACTTCTTGAGCGCGTCGTTCCACACGCAAGCGCCGGACGTCAGGGCGCATGTCTCCGGATGGTCCTTGTCAACATGAAGAGAGTTGCATGAAAGCGCGCCGGAGAGCGTGGAATTTTCATAGATGCTTGTCGCAGTCGGGGTTGGCGTAAACGTCGGCGTTTCGGTCGGCGTGGGCGTATCCGTCACGGCATACGCCCTGCGGTTGTTGAGCGCAAATGACGTCAACAACAATGATACTGCAAAAATCGGGAAAAACATCTTTTGGGGAATGGTTTTGTTTTTCTGCATAACCTGTCCCGCCTTTCTGTGGTTGCGTGATATTTGGTTTTCCGAACGCCGCCGATATTACCCCCCCCCCGCGCGTTTTGTCAAGGAAGATCCGACAGCCGAAAACATAGTAAAATCGAATTATGGAAATTCAAATCGCGGTCGCGAAAGTCAACAAATACGCCGTCTCCGAAAGCGGGGACACGCTGGAGGTGGTGGAGCGTCCCGGCGGCGGGCTTTCCGTTGTGCTGGCGGACGGGCAGACTTCGGGGCGCGGCGCGAAAGCCGTCTCGCAGCTGGTGACGCGGAAGGTCATCGGCTTGCTGGCGGAAGGAGTCCGCGACGGCGCCGCCGCGCGCGCGGCTTCGGACGCGCTGTTCACCGACAAGGCGGGAAAAGTCACCTGCACGTTGAACATCGCTTCCGTTGATTTGCACAGCATGACCATCGTGCTGACGCGCAATAATCCCGCGCCCGTATTTATCTGTCAGGGGGAAAGGATCGAAGCGCACAGCGAAGAAAGCGCGTCATTGGGAACTTCGCGCAACGTGCGCCCGGTCATCACAGAGTTGGAGATTCAGCCCGGGCTGATGGTCGTCTTCTTCACCGACGGAGTGACCCACGCGGGCGAACGCCGCGGTCAGCCCATGAACGTCGGCGAGACTCTGCGCGCCCTCCTCGAAGACCAAGCCCCCGCCCCGCAGCAAATTGCGGACGCGCTGCTCGAACACGCGATCAACCTCGACGACAAGCGCCCCGCCGACGACGTGAGCGTGGTGGTTTTGAAAGTCTCTGAACGCATGGGCGACGACGCGCGCAGGATGAGCGTGAGACTCCCCATTCATGGCTAGGAAACGCCGGCGCGAAGCCTTCAAACATTTCCGACGTTGGCTGCAAGCCTCGCTGCGCGACGCCGCCATTTTGCTGGGCGAGTTTCGCGCGCCCTTGCTGTGGTTTTCTTTCGCCGTTTTGGGCGGGGGGCTTTTATACGATTGGCTTTCGCGCTTATACGGCGAGCCGCTGGATAGTTTGGCGGAAGCGATTTACACCGTTTTAACCATCGCTTTCTTTCAGCCGCCCAACCGCGAATTTCCGCATCACTTCGCTTTGCAATTATTCTACTTTGTCATGCCGGTCATCGGACTGGCGATACTGGCGCAAGGGCTGGCGGATTTCGGAAGACTGTTCTTCAACCGCCGCGCGCGCAGCAAGGAATGGGAAATGGCTGTCGCATCCACATTAAACAAACACATCGTGCTGGTCGGGCTGGGACATCTCGGCTACCGCGTGGCGAGCAAACTGCACGAGGCGGGCGAACCGCTGGCGGTGATTGAAGCGGACCCAACTTCCGACACGGCGAACGCGGCGCGCCGCATGGGAATCCCGGTGATTCAAGACGACGCGACGCGCGCCGCCGCGCTGGAAGGCGCGAACGTCCGGAACGCGCGCGTCATCATCCTCGCCAGCCAAAACGATTCGATGAACTTGCAAATCGCGCTCAAAGCGCGCGGGATGAACCCGAACCTTAAAGTCGTCATCCGCATTTTCGACGAAGAGTTCGCGCACGCGCTTCAAGAGCAGTTTGGGTTTATCGCTTTGAGCGCGACGGAAATGGCGGCGCCGGTCTTCGCCGCCGCAGCCACCGGGACCGATATTGCCTCGCCTATTTCCATTGAAGGCGAGCTGCTCAGTCTGGCGAGAATCGCCGTTCAGCCCGCTTCGCCGCTGGCGCAAAAAAGCATCGGCGAAATGGAAAGCGAATATCACGTCACCGTCGTTTTGCACCGGCGCGGAAACAAATCGCAGATGCACCCCGCGGAAGACGTTTCGCTGCGCGCGGGCGATTCGCTCGCCGTGCTGGGCGGACCGGACGAACTTCACCGTTTGCTGCGCGAGAATGAGCGAGTCTGACCGTTCCCGTTTGTTGATTGGCGTCGTTGGCCCCTGCGGTTCGGGGAAATCCACTTTAATCGCCGGGTTGGAAGCGCGCGGCTATCGCTGCCGTCACATCGCGCAGGAACATTCTTACGTCCCGACTATGTGGCGCAAATTAACCAACCCCGACTTGCTAATCTTTTTGCAATGCTCGTTTGAAACTTCCACCGCGCGGCGCAAATTGAACTGGACGCGCGCGGATTACGAAGAGCAATTGCGGCGGCTGGCGCACGCGCTGACGCACGCGGATTGCGTGATTGAGACCGACCCGCTGACGCCGGCGGAAGTATTGCGGCAAGCGCTGGCGTGCATTGAGGCGCGCCAGCCCTGACGAACGCGCGGGATTGTCTTATAATGAAGTCGCGGGCCGCGCTTTGGAAAGAAGCATGACCGCGATATTTTTTTGAATCGAAGGAAGGTTTTGTGAACCGCAACTTTCTGCTTTTGACTTTGGCTCTCGCTTTAACGCTTTCGGCTTGCGGCGCGCCCGCCGCGCCGACGGCTCAATCGCCCGCTTCCGTGCAGGCGGAGATTCCGCAGACGGCGGCGAGCGCGACTCCCGCCCCGCCCGCGCCGCGGCTCTCTTTTAGCCCGGCGGTTCCGGCGGCGCTGCGTCAGAAATTCGCCGACTCTGGCGCGGAGATTGCGGAAAGCAAAACCGCGCTGTATCTGGACGCGACGAAAGACGCGCCCGCCGATTCCGCTTCGACGTGGACTTACGCGCTCGTCGCGCCCTTCCCCACTTTGCTGGACGACGTTTCGACGGACGA
>DAOUBR010000005.1:0-6096 GCA_034432535.1 Anaerolineales bacterium
TTGAGGTGGTAAAGGTTTTTTAGAGTTGAAAAAGGGTCAGGTTAAGGTGTACTGATTTGTTAAGGTTTGGGTAGAGTCTACCACAGGTGTACGGGCGGCTGATAGTCCAGCGCCTGATGTGGGCGTTCGTAGTTGTAGAAAGTGATGTATTGGGATAAACCGCGATAAGCCTCCTTTGGGTTGCTGTATTCGTGCAAGTAAACTTCTTCGTACTTGATCGTGCGCCACAGTCGCTCGGTGAAGATGTTGTCTCGCGCTCGCCCACGCCCATCCATGCTGATTTGGACCTGGGCGGCCAGCAGTCGGTCGAGATATTGCAAGCTGGTAAAGCGACTGCCCTGGTCGCTGTTCCAGATGTGCGGCACGGCGGCAGCCAGCACAAAATCCAGTGCGAGCGTTTGGCTCAACTGCCAGCTAACGATGAACCTTGAAAACCAATCCAGGACCGCTACCAGATGCAGCCAGCCTGCTTTCAGGGGGATGTAGGTGACGTCAATGCCCCAGATGTGGTTGGGATGGGCGGCTGTGACGTTCCTGAGCAGATAGGGATGTCTGATTTGGCTGCGGTAAAGCAGCGCTCTGCGCTCTTCTTTCACAACTATCGCCTCAGCCGTCATCATAGCTAATTGCAAGGACACTCCCCAAGCGAAATCCATCGCGCTCATCCTGCTGTACGTCGCATTCCCGCCGGCTTTCAGTTGCCCAAGCGCTTACCTTTGACCGCCGGACAGGTGCACTTTATCCGCGCCGTGGATGAACAGCGCCAGGTCAAGGTTCTCAACCTGCGTTGGAAGGTCCCCCAAGCGCAACCCCAGCAAGGCGTGAGGGTGACCCTGCGCGTCACCCTCAAAGGTGCAACCCTGCTGGTGTTCGACGCCGCTCCCGATGCAGCCAAACGCACCTGCCTGGCTCAATATCCCTTCCCGCTCAAAGAAAAGGTCGCGCCCCTGGCGAAAGAGTTCCAGCCCCAACGCCAACCACCCGCCTGGTTTGACCTGACCGTTCGGGCTTTCGCTCATATCTTTTCCTGGCTGTCTACGATGTCTTGAAGGATGACAGGTAATGAAAAAAAACGCCGCCCAGAAAATTTTCTTCGGGGTTTCCTATCCTTCCAACTTCCCCGCTTTGAACAATTCTTCAAAAGGCGCAATGAAGCGCTTGATTCCTTCCTCGTCCAGCCATTCCGTGTTGTTGTCGCTGGAATAGGAGAAGCCTTCGGGTAGCGGCTTGCCTTTGTCCTTCCATGAATAGCCGAACCAGATTGCCTCGGCGGGTTGAACGACGAACATCTTTTCCAGCTCGACGGTGTGCCGCGCCTCGTCTTCGGAAATGAGCGCTTCGTGAAGTTTCTCGCCGGGACGAATGCCGATGATTTCGATTTCGGCTTCGGGGGCGATGGCGCGCGCCAGGTCGGTGACTTTGGTGCTGGGAATCTTCGGCACGAACACCTCGCCGCCTTCCATTTGCTCGATGCACTGAATGACGAAGCGCACGCCTTGTTCCAGCGAAAGCCAGAAGCGCGTCATGCGCTCGTCGGTGACGGTGATTTTGCCGCTCGCCCGCATTTTCAAAAAGAGCGGCACGACCGAGCCGCGCGAGCCGACCACGTTTCCGTAGCGCACGCAGGAATAGCGCGTGGAAGACCCCGCCGCGTAAGCGTTGCTTTGAATGGTGAGTTTTTCCGCAGCCAGCTTGGTTGCGCCGTACAGGTTTGCCGGGCTGACGGCTTTGTCGGTGCTGACCGTCAGGACTTTTTTCACGCCTGCGTCGAGCGCGGCTTCCACCACGTTCGCCGTTCCCATGATGTTGGTCTTGATGGCTTCCATCGGGTTATATTCGCAGGCAGGAACTTGCTTCAACGCCGCCGCGTGAACTACCACGTCCACGCCGTGCATGGCGCGCAGCAGCCTTTCACGGTCGCGCACGTCGCCGATGAAGTAGCGCAGACGCCGGTCGTTATATCCGCCGACTTGCATCTCGTGCTGCTTCAATTCATCGCGGCTGAAGATGATGACTTTCTTCGGCTGATATTCATCCAAAAGGATTCTTGTAAATTTTTTGCCAAACGAGCCTGTTCCGCCCGTGACCAGTACAACTTGATTTTTCCAGTCCATGAGTACTCCTTAATAAATTTCTTTTAGCCGCTGGTTGGAATCTTCCAGCGCGGACAGCAGTTCTTCTTTTAGCGCGTTTGCCAGCGGGTCGTTTTCCGCGTATAAATCGTTCATTTCTTCCGGGTCGTTTTCCATATCGTACAGCTCGTAGGAATCGTTCGCTTCGTAGCCGCGATAGTGTATCAGTTTATGCGCTCCTTTGCGCATGGCGACGCTGGCGACGGTCAGCGGGGCGAAAGCGGAGTTGCGCTTGGCTTCCACGCTGAAGATGGCGCGCTGGGGGTCTTCTTCTCTCCCCAAGCCCGGCAGAATCCGCCCTTCGCTCCACGCGGGAATCTCCTTCCCGGCGAGGCGCAGCAGGGTGGGCAGCAAATCCACGCTGCTGGTGGGGGAGTAAATATCGGCGCGCTCGCGCCTGCCGGGCGTGGAAATTAGCAATGGGATGTGAATCACCGGGTCGTATAACAGCGCGGTGGAATGTCCGCGCTCGCCGCGCTCGAACATATCGCCGTGGTCCGAGGTGAGGATGATGTAGCTGTTCTCGAAGAGGTTTTCCGCTTCAAAAGTTTCCATCAGCCGCCCAAACTCCGCGTCAAGGTTGGCGATGAAGCGGTCGTAGTTCGCCCGCCCGTCGTTTAAGCGCTGGTCGGAATCGGGGCTTTGCACAAAGCGGTGAACGGGCTTGGGTTGCGGGACGTAGCCGTCGTCTTTGAAGAGCTGCAAAAAGTCGCGGGTGGGGCGGTACGGTTCGTGCGGCGGGTGCAGGTGCAGGTAAGCGAAGAAAGGCGGTTCCATCTCGGCGCTGAGCGCTTGCAGCCCGTCGAATAGTTTGGTTATGTCGTAATAGAACGAAGCGGTGACCACCTCGGGCAAGCCGCGCGGATATTTTTTATCTTTCAACTTTTGGGCGCGAGCATACCCGCGCAGGCGGTCCGCCAGTCCAATAAGCAGCGAAGCCGCCGGGTCGCTTTTGCTGAAAAGAAACGAATCCAACGCCTGATAGCCCATGTTGCCGTCCGGCAGCGTTTCGCCTGTGAGCCAGGGGGAAATCGCCCCAAAGGAACGGGTGGGGAAGTGAACGTCAATCTCTTGCGCGAACTGGTTGAGAAAAATGTTCGCCCAAGAGTTTTGACCGAAAGCGTAGCGCGTATATTCCTTCCCGATTTCCTTGAAGACGTTGCGTTGCGCGAGGCGGTTGGCGACTTTCGCGCCATGATTGAAGGCGCGATGCGTCCACGGGTAGCAGCCGGTCAGCAAAGAAGAGACGCCGGGGATGGTGTAGTTTCCTGCCGATTGATGGGCGTGATACACCAAAGCGCGCTGCGCGAACTTTTCAAAATTGGGCGTTGTGCGGCGCGGATACCCGTAAACGGAGAGGTTGCGCGCCGACATGGCGTCGAAGACGAGGATGATGATGTTCGGCTTTGCGCTGCTTTGCGCGCGCGCCAATCCGCGCCGCAGGGCGGAAGGAGTCAGCGCTCCGGCGGCGGTCAGCGCGGCGGCTTTCAAAAAATCGCGGCGGGTGATTTTAGCCATGTTAGAAACTCCGTAGCAAATTGACGGCTAAGACGTATATCAGCGAAAGCCCGCTGACGGGCAGAAGAATGTAAAGGAAAATCACCGTCCGCGCCGAGAAGTCTTCCAGCGCGCGCCGCAGCGGAGTCCACTTTCCCGTCAGATACGCCGCAAACAGCGCGGCCGCCAGCGCCAACGGCAGCCAGCGAATCAGCTCGGCGGGATAGTCTTTTTCCGATACGGTGGCAAAGGAATTGGAAAGATACATCAAATATCCCAGCGTCAGAAGGATGAAAGCCGTTCCCCGCGCGGCGAAGCAATCGCTCAGCCACGCGCGCGGCGAGAGCGCCGCCGCCAGC
The DNA here is from genome assembly GCA_034432535.1 of Anaerolineales bacterium. Lineage (GTDB taxonomy): Bacteria > Chloroflexota > Anaerolineae > Anaerolineales > Villigracilaceae > Villigracilis. The sequence continues at coordinate 3,989 of DAOUBR010000005.1, forward strand.
AGCAGCGCCGCCAGCGCGAGCAAACTTTCTAACAGATTGAGGCTGGCGGCGTAAGCGTAAACGCCCGCCATCTCGCCCGGCGTCAGGTAATATAGCCAGCTGGGAACTTTCCAAACGTACCAATATAACGTCCAGCCGTAGGTCATTAAAACAATCGCGCCAAAGACTTGCGCGATTTGAGAAGCCTCCGGCAATCGTTCGCGGATATTCACGGTTTCCTCACTTGGTTTTGCAAAACAACGCGGCGTTTAGCTCGCGGATTTCGGGCGCGAGCGCGTCTCCCATCTTCGTCAGCCTGTCGCAGGCTTGCAGGCGCAGCGGGCGCTCGGCGTTAATTTTGGAAGCGGTTTGCTTCACTCGCGCCGCGTTGCCGGTCATGGCGTAAGCGTATAAAAACGGCAGCCATTCGCTGCGGTCTTCGGGGGAGAGATTTTCGCGGATGGCGGCTTCGCCTAAATTTGCCGCGCCTTGCCAATCGCCCAATTGCAGGGCGAGCTCGGCTTTTTCAAAATAATAACACCAGCCGCGCTTCGGCTCCGCGCCGAACATGAATTCGGGCGGCGCGGAAAACTCCGCTTCGGCTTCGATATTTTGAATGTTGGAAAGCGGCGCGGCGAGAATTACAACGCCCGGGTCGCGGGTCGAAATTAACGGGCTGGCGCCGTCTATCGCGTGAACGCACGAATCCGGCGCGGGCTGACTCAGGACCAGAACGTTGTCGTAATCGTAAATCATTTTGTGGCTGCGATAAATCTTCTCGTCGTATAGATTGCCGGCGAGCGCCGTTTGCAAATTTGCGTCGTTTAAAGTTAATGCCGCCAACGGATACGCGACCGGAACCTCCGTCTGCGGCTCGCGGTAATAAAAAGCGTTCGCCGCTTCCATCGCCCCGTTGCCGTCGTCGCCCATGTCGGCGGAAGGATAGCGAATCAGCAGCAGCGTTTGAGCGCGAATTAGCGGCGCGCGCCAGCCCACCTGCCGCCAGAACGTTTCCAGCGCGCGCTCTTCGCTCGCCGCGCTGGACGCGATTCCGTAGTGCGCCAGCGCCGCGCATAAAACCAGCGCGTGTATCGCGGCGGATTGAACGCGGCGCGACGAGATTAAACGAAGTCCGCTTGAAACCAGCAAAGCCGCCGCCAGAGAAGCCGGCAGCGCGTAATGCGAAAATATATCGTTATTCACGAAACGATTCGCCATGACGACGGGCATGATTCCAAAGAACAATCCCGCTCCGCCCAGCAGCGCGGATTCTTTTAACGTCGAATCGGATTCGGCGGGTCGGGGCGAATCTTCGCCCGCGGTTTTGCGCGCGAGATACAGGGCGGGCAGAGTCAGCAAAGCGAAGAACAATCCAATCGCCATCTCGCGCATTCGCAAATCGAAGAAGAAGCGCGGAAATTGATTTATCCACGCCAGCGCGGTCATATTCAGCGAACTGTTGAGGGTTTGCAGCGCCCAGCGCGCGCCGGTGGAAATGGGGCTGCTGAAAAACGCGCCAAGCTGTAAACTTACGTCGGTGGCTTGACGCTCGTTTTGAAAGAAGAAGAATCTCCAGGCGAGGAATCCAACGGGGATGAGCAGCTGACCGATCAGCGCGTAGACAGAATCGCGGATGCTCTTCCAAAGATTTTTTTCGTCCCGCGCAATCGTCATGTGCGCGGCGAGGAAGCGAAAGACTTCCATCCCAATTGCGTAATCCACCAGCGCGATGTACGCCCAGCCTGTGAGAATTGCGCCGATTGCGTACGCAACCCGCGCCTTGTATCTTGCGTCTTGTATCGCCTTTAACGTAAACGCAATCGAAAACGCTTGTAGCGCGAGGCTGACTATCATCGGTTGATATTCAACGGCGCTGACCCACCAATAGTAGCCGGGGTAAACGGCGAAGAGCAGCGCGGAGGTTAGGGCGAATTTTTTTTCTTCCTTCCAGAGGAGGTTAAACAGCCACAGCGCGCCAAGCGCGCTCAACGCTCGCCAAAGGTACGCGCTGACGTGCCACGCCAGCGGTTTTACGCCCAGCAGCGAAAAATACCACTCAAAGAAATATCCGCGCGCGGGGCGGTCAATGCGGAACATTTCGTGGAAAATCTTCGCGCCGCCGAGCAGCC
>DAOUBR010000006.1:0-69419 GCA_034432535.1 Anaerolineales bacterium
AGCAGCGAAAAATACCACTCAAAGAAATATCCGCGCGCGGGGCGGTCAATGCGGAACATTTCGTGGAAAATCTTCGCGCCGCCGAGCAGCCTGTCGTACACGTAGTACCAATCGTCTTTGAAGTAGGTCAGCTCGCCGATTTTGGGAAGGTAAATCAGCGCGACGACGGCGAGTAAAAACAGCATGGGCGATAGGCGACTTTTCATAGTAAACGGGCGGTCCGTTGAGAGTTATGATTTGCGGACGATAATCAACGGGTATTGCCCGTTTTCGGCGAAGAATTTTGGGAAAGCCTCTTCCAGCCAGAATACGAATTTCAAAAAGATTCTTCCGCCGAAGGGACGCACGAACCAGCGCAGAATGCGCGTGCTTAAACTGCGCCACGGCTTGATTTCGATTTCCATCTTCGAGCCGACTTCTTTTTTTAGCCATTCGGGCGTCATTTTCTCGACGAACGTGCCTTCGGGGTCTTCCGCGCTCAGCCATTCTTTTTTCTTCTTGGCGGATTTCCCCGCGAGCTTTCGCATCAGCCCGATGAGCGGCTCCGCCATGAGAATCAGGCGCGGGTTGTGCCATCCGTTGACGATGGCCGCCGTCCGCCCTTTCGCCAACACGCGGTGAATCTCCGCGTAGGCGCGCGGATGTTCGCTCAGTGCGAGGTGATGGATGGCGTGCATGGAGACCGCCCCGTCGAAGGCTTCGGGCTTGAAGGGCAGGTTCGCCAAATCGCCGACGACGAAGAAGCCATGTTCGCCAATTCGGTTTCTCGCTTCGCGCAGCGCCTGAATGGAAATATCCAGGCAGACGCGCTTTTCATATCCCTGCGAGTAGGTTTTGTATTCTTCGTATTGCACGGGACCCGAACCGGCGTCGAGCAGATATTTTCCGGTCGGGAAGATTCCGTTCATCACGCGCAGGCGCGTTTTATGGATGTATTCGCGCGAGACCGGGCGCAGGTCTTCGTAGCGGGCGTTTTGGTAATTGCCGTCTTCTTCCTGCCGCCAGCCAATCTCGTCGTAAAATTCGCGGACTTTTTGTTTGGTGTTGGTCATATATAGTCGGATCGTCGAGTAGTCGGGTAGTCGTTAATCCCAGGTGAAGGGTTCGCCGACGAGGAAATCGAAGGTTTTTTTGAAGCGCGCCATGCCTTCTTCGCTGAGAACTTTTTCCAGCGGATATTCGGCGAGGTCGTCCCAGAAGTTCATTAAGCGCCATGGGAAGGGGCGCGGGTATTCAAAAAAGAAACGATAGGCGTAATTCCACGCAAATTCAATTTGTTTTTCGCTCAATTGGCGGGCGGGAATATCCGCGAGGACTTTTTCGAGGGTGGCGTAATATTCGTCCCACGAGTTCGGGTCGAGGGTGAAGCCGCGCCCGCGATAGTGCGTCTTGCCGCATGAAATTACGGGCCTCCCGTTCATGGCGGTTTCCAGCCCGACGGTGGTGGTGTAAGCCAGCCCGACGTTGGCGATTTCGATTAAGTCGTAAGTGTTGATTGGGTCGAGCGCGCCAATGACGTGAATGTGCGGCGGCGTTTCGGGCAGCGCTTCTTTAACCACCGTCGCCATAGATTTGGCTTGCGGCACAAGCTTTTCGCCGGGGTGAACGCGGATGACAAGCTGGACGTCTTTGCGGTCGGCGAAATAGCGCGCGGTTTTGGTAATCCATTCGGTCATGGATGAGGCGAAAATATCGCGTCCCAGCGTCAGGCTGTCTCCCAGCACGTTGGCGGCGAGCATGACGACGGGGCGTTCGTCCAGATTGAGCGCTTTGCGGGTCGTTTCCGCGCCTTGCGCCGAAACGTATTGCCACAAACGTTTGGATTTTCCCCACACGCGCGCGCCGCGCCGCGCGTTTTCAAGGTCGGCGACTTTTTCAAACATTTCTTCCGTCGCCGGCAAATGACAGCGCGCCTCGACAAGGTAATCGGTATCCTGCTGCATGATGGAGGAATTTTGCGCCAGCCAGATTTGTTCGCGTTGGTCATTAAATTCGTAGGTGACGGCGTCAATGCCGAGATGGCGCGCCACGCGAAAGACGATTCCCATTTCGAGAATCAATCCGTTGGGAATTAAAACCACGTCGGGCTTGTTTTCGGTCATCCATTTCAGCGCGGCTTGCGCGGCGAAGGCGTTGCGCTTTATGCGCAGGTCGTATAGCGCGCGGTCGGACGGGTTGTTCATGTCCACTTCTTCGCGCATGAGCGTATATTGCGCGTCCCATAGCGAAACTTGCTGAACGTCGGCTTGAAGGTCGGGAGGTTGGGAGGCGGGAAGGTCGGAAGGCTGAATATCCAGCATCGAGATGTGTTTGACCAACGGCGATAAAGCCTTGAGCGCGTCTTTGGCGTGAAGGACTCTTTGCCGCTGCGTAAATTTATCTTTTTCCTTGCGCCATTCGGCGTAGGGTAGCGTCATTAGCGTCACATCGTGTCCCATGCCCGCCAAAACGAGACTCAGATAAGCGGATTGCTCAATCCAATAATGCAGCGTGGCGAAGAGCAAAACCTTTTTGCCTTTGGGGGCTTTTTGCGCGAGCGGCTTGACGAATTCCGCCGCCGCAGGTAGGGATTTTTGCAGGCGCGTCAGGTTGAAATGGTCTTTGCGCGCGCGATTTCTGGAGCGCAACATCCAATCCATTTCGGCGGCGAAGGGAATATCAGAAAGTAAATTGCGAATGGGGTTGGGCATGTGGTAATTGGTAAATGGTAATTCGAGGTTGGAGATTGGAGATTGGAGATTGGTAATTACCAGTTACTACTTACCAAATCTCCAATCTCTATTTATCTAACTTCTCAATCTTCCAGCTCAATCTCGGACGCACGGGACCGACGCGCGGCTCCGCCCATTGCGTGCCGGGCGCGCCGGAAATATCCACGTTGAAGGCGAGGGTGTTTTCGTCCATAAAATAGCGGCGCACGCCGAAGGAACTGGCGTTCACGCCGACGAAGTAGCGCCCTTCATTGAAGAAATCGGGCGGCAATTCGGCGCGGCTGAGGTAACGTCCGGCGGGACGCGCGCCGAAGGTTTCGTACATCGCGGGCGAATCGACGTCGAACGACGTGAAGACGTAATCGCCGCGCATCGAGCTGACGTACACGCCCACGCGCAAGCCGGTGAGGGGCGCGGAGAGTTGATACTCCAATTCGATGTAAGAGGGTTCGGTCGAACGGATGGTCTCGACGGGGGTTCCGTTTTTATCCGTAATGCGCGCGCGAATCGGAAGGAAGGGCGCGCTGGACGCGGGAATTTCTTCCGCTTCCCAAACTCGCTCTCCCGCTTGCGATTGCCCCGAAGAGAGGTAATAATCCACCGCCTCTTGCGAAGGGGCGCGCATGAGCATTTGCCCTTTTTGCAGCACAATCGCTTCTTGAGTCAGCCGCAAAACGGCGGACATGTTGTGACTGACGAACAGCACCGTCCGCCCTTGCTGCGCCACGTCGCTCATCTTGCCAAGACACTTCTTTTGAAATTCGGCGTCGCCGACGGCAAGCACTTCGTCCACCACCAGAATTTCCGGTTCCAGGTGAGCCGCCACCGCGAAGGCAAGCCGCAGATACATGCCCGAAGAATAGCGCTTGACGGGCGTATCTATAAACTGCGAGACTTCGGAAAATTCCACAATCTCGTCGAATTTCGCGTCAATTTCGGCGCGTTTCATGCCGAGAATCGCGCCGTTCATGTAGATATTTTCGCGCCCGGTCAATTCGGGGTGAAAGCCCGTGCCGACTTCCAGCAGCGAGCCGACTCGCCCGCGCACGGTAACTGCGCCGGTCGTCGGTTCGGTCACCCGCGAGAGAATCTTCAACAGGGTGGATTTGCCCGCGCCGTTCTTGCCGATGATTCCCAGCGCTTTGCCTTCTTCTAAATCGAAGGAAACGTCTTTGAGCGCCCAGACGAAGTTCTTGTTCATGCGGCGCTCCGATTTGCCGATGGCGGCTTTGGCGAGTCGGATCGGCGCGGAGACCGTATCTACGATGACGTCGCGCAGCATGTTGTAGCGGAATTTGGTTTCCGCCGCGCCGATTTTGTATTGCTTGCCGAGATTTTTTACGCTAATTGCAATGGTCATAAAGGTTGAAAGGTTAGATGGTATCCGCGAAGGTTTTTTCCATGCTTCTGAAATAGAAGAGACCCGAAACGAAAATTAAAACCGAAACGCCGGCGGAAATCCACAGCGAGAGGTCGGGTCCCGCTCCTGCGCCCAGCAGCGCCCAGCGGAATCCGTTGACCACGCCCGCCATCGGGTTGAGCGAATACACCGCCCGCCATTTTTCGGAAATCACGGAAGCCGAGTAAGCCACGGGCGTGGCGAACAGCCAGAACTGAGTGAGAAACGGCAGGGCTTGATTCACGTCGCGGTATTGCACGTTAATAGCCGAAAGCCACAGCGCCACGCCGAGCGCGGTGACGAGCGCCAGCAGCAAGAATAGCGGCAGCGTCCACAGCAGGTTCCACGCGGGCGAGACGCGGTAATAAAACATCAAGCCGACGAAGATGAAGAAGGCGATGATGAAATCTACCAGCCCGGCGAAAACGCTCGCCATCGGCAGAATCAGGCGGGGGAAGTAAATCTTCGTCACCATGTTTTGGTGCGCCACCAGCGAGCGGCTGCCCTGATTGAGCGCGGTGACGAATAAGCCCCAAGGCAGCAGCGCGGCGAAGGAAAAGATGGGGTAAGGAATTCCTTCGGTGGGCAGTTTTGCTACGCGGTCGAACAGAAACGTGAAGACTAGCATGGTCATCACGGGCTGAATCACCGCCCACGCCATGCCGAGCAGCGTCTGTTTATATTTCACCTTAACGTCGCGCCAGACCATGAAATAAATCAATTCGCGGTAGCGCCATAAATCGCGCAGGTTTAGCGCCGCCAATCCATTGGACGGTTTGATGTAAACGGTATGCGGTTCGTGCGCTGTCATTCTTTATTCTCTATTTTCTCTCTGCGGCTTCAATAGCGGCTTTGTTTTCTTTGAACCACTCAATCGTCCGCCGCATGCCTTCTTCAAACGGGGTTTGGGCGCCCCAACCGAAGAGCTGCTTGGCGCGGGTCACATCCAGCCCGCGGCGGGGCTGACCGTTGGGCTTATCCGTCTGCCAGACGATTTTCCCTTCAAAGCCGGTCAGTTTAGCGACCAGTTCGGTTAAATCTTTGATGGAAATTTCAAAACCGGAGCCGAGGTTGACGGGCAGCTCGCCGTCGTATTTTTCAGCGGCGGTCACAATGCCGTCCGCCGCGTCTTCGACGTAGAGAAACTCGCGGGTGGGCGAGCCGTCGCCCCAGGCGGGCAGTTCCTTATCGCCGCGTTCTTTCGCTTCCAGCGCTTTGCGAATCAGCGCCGGGATGACGTGCGAGGTTCGCAAATTGAAGTTATCGCGGGGACCGTAAAGATTGACGGGCAGCAGGAAGATGGCGTTATAGCCGTATTGCTGACGGTACGCCTGCGCTTGCACCAGCATCATCTTTTTCGCCAGCCCGTAGGGCGCGTTGGTCTCTTCGGGGTAGCCGTTCCACAGGTCGTCTTCCTTGAATGGCACGGGCGTGAACTTGGGGTAGGCGCACACCGTCCCGATGGCGACGAATTTTCCGACGCCGTTCTTCCACGCCTGATGCATGAGTTGAACGCCCATCATTAAATTGTCGTAGAAAAATTCGGCGGGACGTTCGCGGTTCGCGCCGATGCCGCCGACGTTGGCGGCAAGGTGGATGACGAGGACGTTTTGCGGGTCAGCGCCCCGCAGCGCGTCCGCGTACATGCGCTCGACGGCGGATGGCTCGACCAGATTGTAGTTTTCCATCGTCGGGATGAAAATCTCTCCCGCGTCGCGCTCTTTCAGTTTGGCGGTTACAAACGAGCCGAGAAAGCCCGCTCCGCCGGTGACGATGACTTTTTTATTTTTCCAGAAGGCGCTCATATCTGTTTCTCTCTTTGTGAAATAGGCTTGCCTTACGCGAAAGCGATGTAAAGCACGATGACGAAATCCATCAAAATGGTGACCGCCATAACGCCCATCAGCCATTTGTTCGCGCCGAAGGGAGCGAGGTCTTTAACAATCCAGAAGGAACGTTCCCCTTCCACTTCTTTGAAATCCGCGCCTTGCGTGTCCGTAAAGTTGTAGCGGTAATGCAAGCGCGGGTCCAGTCCGAAATATTCTTCAATTTTGTGAATGTTTCTGTCTTGCGCGTCTTTGTGCAGGCGGTGTTTCACCAGCGCCACCAGCAGCACAAAGGTCAATAGCGCGCCGCTGAGCGCCACCAGAATTTGAATGAGCTTTTGCCCTTGCAGGCTATCCGAAAAAACCTGCCCCAGCAAGAAGGCGTTCACCGCGACCGCCGCGCTGGGAATTTGCCAGACGTGACCGTCGTAATAGCGGGCGTTTTCGGAAAGTTGCTGATAAACGATTTTAATGAAGTCGGCGTCTTCTTTGGGCGCGGCGGTCTTTTTCTTTGCGGTTGACATGGCGGACTCCTTCGTAAACGTGATTTTCTAAAATTTAGGAAAGCGCGCGCCGAATTTCTTCGGCGGTGAAGCGGATTCCGTCAACGGTTTTGAACTCTTGCAAAAATTTTTCGCGCCAGACGCGAATGTTTTCTAAACAGGCGAGCAGGCTCTCCGCCAGCGGCGCGGCGTCTTCTTGAAGGATTTTGCCTACGCCCGACCATGCGACGGTTTTCGCGTTGTGGTACACCTCCGGGTCGTCTTCCGCCCGCGCGGCCAACACGCCGACCGGTTTTTCGTTCACAATCGCGTCCCAAATCGTTCCCAATCCGCTGCGGGCGAGGACGGCGGCGATGTTAGGACTGCCCCATGCGCTGGAAGCCACGCGCGGAAGTTTGAGCTGCTGCGGCGCTTCGGGAAAGGCGACGCACGGAACGGGCGCGGTCGCGGCGAGCGCGCCGAGCCTTTCCAAATCCATACCCGTGCCGCTGGCGACCACCAGCCAGCTTCCCGGCGCGATGGGCGAATGGTCCAATGGGACCGGGCGGGTGAACGGCGGCGTGAAGACGACGTCTTGCGCCTCGTAGCCGAGATGCGAGAGCGAGCCAAAGCGGGGGATGAACTCGCGGGCGAAGGTTCGCTCCACTTGAATCCAGTTCCGCGCGAGCGTTAGCGCGTCTTCCCCTTGATAGGGAGAAAGACGATACACGGCGGACATCCTGCCGACGAAAGCGAAGAAGACGGGTTGAATGGGAGAAAAAACAGGCAGCCCCGTGTTCAGCGCGAAATTAAACTTCGTAAAAGTTTTTGTTTTGCCGCTCAGCGAAACGGACGGGATTCCTTCGCGCAGCAGGTCTTCCAGCTTGCGGCTGATTTCTTCAAAACGCGCGTTGACGTTGGCGGCGAAGGTTTCGAAAGTCGGCGCGGAAGCCTTATCGCGCAGCAATGGATGGAAGAGCGCGTCCAGCGCTTCGGAAAAATAAATCTTATCGGCGTATTCGCCGAAATCGGCGCGTAAAATTTTGAGCTGCGTTTCGCCGTAATAATGCGGCAGACAAATTTCTTCAACAAGGTCTTGGAGGATGCGGACGCCCAAAATGTAAGGCGCGTGCCCGTGCGCCGGCAGCAGCAAGGCGGATTTTCGGTCGGTCATTTTTCGCTTTCCAACCTTAATGTCACTTTGTAGCCTTCAATAACCAGCGCGGGCGCGTTCGCTTCATGGACGATTTGGATTCCCTGTTCCATGCAGGTCAGCTTGCAAACGTCCGCCACGTCGCCGCTGCCGACAATTCTTACGCGGTCGCGACCCGCCAGTCGAATCTTCTTGATATGGTCTTTGACGCGCTGGCGCGTGCGGCGATAGACAGAAAAGGAACGCTCGACGTAATCCACCGCCAGACGCGCGCGCAGGGCGAGTCCTTCGGGCGTGATGATGTAGCGCAGCTTCTTGCGCTCCGCCCGCGAGACCTTCACCGCTCCTTTGGCTATCAGCCGCTTTAAATGCCAGTTGACCGTGCCGACCGCCACCCCCAGTTGGGTTGCCAGCGCGGATTGATTCACGTTCGGGTCGTTTTCGATTTGTTCGAGCAGGGTCAGCTCGCGGAGTTCGTCGTTTGTCGATTCCATATCCAAAATTCAGCCGCTGAATTATAACCGAATTTGCGGCTTTTCCCACCTCAATCCTTCGCCGCCTATTGTCCGCCGTCTTTCAACCGATAAACGTCATACCCGTTCACGACGTCCGTTTTAAGGTAACGCTCGGCGATGAATTCCACGACTTCCTGGTAGTTATGCGCAAGAACGACGTCCTTCCACTTGATTTTTTGATTTTTGCGAACTTGCGGGTCGAGGTCGGGGATGCGCTCGCGGTCGGCCTCCTCAATCATGTTGATAATCAGCGCGGGCGGGTTCGCTTGTAATTGGGCGTAAAATTCGTCCGCCCAGCGGCGCGCCAGCGGCGACTCCACATGCGAGAGGGGATAGGGCAAATAGACGACGGGCGCTTCGCGCCGCGCCGCAAAATTGACGATAGGGCGGAATCCCCACACGAGAATTTTATCGCCGGGCGAGGTATGCTGCTCGATATAGTCCGCGACGGGGTCGCGGTATTCGATGGGGGCACGATGCGCGGCGCGTGCTGCGAGAACGGCGGCGTAGTTTTGCCATGTTTCAAGCCTGGCGAAAACCGTAAGGAAGATAAGAATCAACGCCAGAGAAAACCCGTATTTTTCTGCGTCGAGTTGGGTTCGGCTTCGCAACTGGACGACGAGCAGCGAAACCGCGTACCCGCATAGCATCCCTACATACAGCGACCAGCCGATGAAATAGTGCGGGTAATTTTTACCTGAAACGGCGCTGAACAACGCTTCAACGGGGAAGCCAATCAGCAGGAAGGGCAAAAAACGCGCTTGGGGCGAATCGGTTTGTTTGTTTTTGAGAAATTGGAAGGCGCTCAGCGCGTAGCCAAGAAGGGCAAGCCCAACCCAGCCGAAACCGATTCCGTTGGCGGCGCTGAAGGCTCCCTCGCCGACGCGGCGCAGGTCAACGCCTTCGCTGTATTGCGAATTGAAGACGACGACCGCGTTTATCATCTCGGTGAGCGCGCCTTTCCAATGGAAGTAAAGCAGAACGGGCGCAAGAATCGCCGACATGCCCGCCGCCATCAGGAACGCCCGCCGCGGCAGCGCTTTCCATTCGCCGAAGAGCGCCGCCCATAGAGCGTAAGTCGCCGCAATGGCAGCCTGAGCGCTGATGTTGTTTGGGCGTAGCAGCAGGTTTAGCCCCAGCGTTATGCCAACGAAGAAAGCGCCCCAGCTTGTTTTTCCTTTCGATTCGTTGAGGAAGAAGAAAACGGCGGCGGCGCTGAATAGCAGCGAATATTCTTCCGAAAAATTCCCGCCCTGCAAGACATTGCCCGCCGCAACGAAGAAGACCGAAGCCCCGACGAGCGCCGCGGCTTCGCCTGGCAGGAATTTCATTGCGCGGTAGAGGAGGTAAGCCGCCCCAAAAACGAAGAAAAATTCCAGCAGCCAAATTCCCCAGCGCGAGCCGCCCGTCAGCCACAACCCCAGCGCGTTGAGGTAAAACACCAGAGGCCCCTTGTTTTCCCATGCGTCCACATAGGGAAGTTTGCCCTTGAGAATCAGCCAGCCGATATATAGAAAGATTCCGCTATCCCGTCCAGGGTAGGAAAGCATGGGGTTGGAAAGAATCGCGGCGGAGAGCGTTCCCAGCCAGAGAATTTTCAATGGCTTGTTTAAGAATTGGAGGGATAGCCGTTTCATCGCGGCTGAATTGTAATATAAAAAAGGCGGCCGCCGCAGGCGACCGCCGAAAACGCCGGGCGTTATTTTACTTCCCCGCTTAATTTTCGCAATTTGAGGAACAGCTCGCGCCACTGGATTTTCGACACGCCGAGTTTTTCGCGCACCTTGTCCGATTCGACGCCGCTTTGGTAATCGCGCAGGGCGCAGGTCCAGCGGCACATGTCGAAGGATAGGTGCTTGGTCAAGCCCGCTTCGTTGCCAATATCTTCAAGCAAATATTCCAGCCGCCGCTGCGACCAGGGGAAGACTTTATCCACGGGGTTGTATTGCGCCAGATATTCTTTATAGGCGGCGATCCAATCTTCCGTGAGTTCAATTTTGCGTTCTTTGTAACGATAGGCGGGGCTGGCGTAGCGGATGAAAACGTAAGGGCTTTTTGGGGAGTTCAGGTCAATGTGATTCAGGTGAATTCCCAAACACTCGTTCTTTTTAATGCCGGTTTGTAAAAGCAGGGCGACCAGCGCGTAATAACGCGCGTCGGGCTTGGTTTCGCGGCGGTGACGGTCGGCGGCGAGCAGCACAGCTTCATATTCGGATTCGGTCAAGACCTGCGGCAGCGGGCTGATGACCGAGCGCTGCGCAACTTTCTCCGCCGGGTCCACGGTGAGAACGCCATATTTAGTCAGCCAGCGGAAGAAAGACTTGACCGAAGTGATTCTGCGCGAGAGAGTCTTTGGGCTGCATGGAACGTCGCGCTCGTTTTCCATCCACGCGAAGAACTTGTTTAAGTCTTCGGTGGAAATGGTTCCGATGGCTTTATCGGGCGGAAGGTACGCCGCCAGCAAGCGCGCGTCTGAAAGAAAGGCTTTAAGAGTGTGGCGCGAGCGCCCCTGGTCTTGCATAAACATTTCCCAGCCGTTGATGGCGGCAGGCAGCAGGCTTTTGGCGCTCAGGCGCGCGGCGGCGGGGGGTGAGTCTTTTTTCATGATGATTTCCTTCGCGTACGCAAGCGGTTGAGAAGCGCGTAGTCTATTTCGTATAGTTTAGCGAATTTTGCGCCGGCTGTCAATATAATGCGCTATTGCGAAATAATTGCAATTCTGTTCCGCAGCCGCCTTTAATGAGAAAGGTCTTGCGGCTGAAAACACGGGTTGTAATCGTAGCCGAGAATCACGCGATATTGCGCGGAGGCGTTTTCGGCGGGCATGGAAAGCACGCTCGCCGTTTGCAGATTCAAAACCGCGAGGATGGTCTGCCGTGGGGCGGGGTCTTGCGCGGCGGTAAAATCCACTAACACCGAGGAGCCGTAATCGCGCCGGTCGGCGGGGGAGACGCGCGTTTGATAGCCGGCGTAATTCAAGCGCGCGGCGGCGAGCGCGTCGTAAGAATCGAAGGGCGCGCCGTTTTGCACTTCAACGACCACGTTTTCCCGCGCGGCGGCGTAAGGGGAAAGGGTCGTCGCTTCCGCCAGAAGTTGTTGCAGCGTTTCCTGATTGGGCAGCAGCACCGCCGCGCCGCCCGGAGTCGTCCACGAGGTTACATATGGCGGGCGGATGTAATACCCGCGAATATCCGCGTTGGTGAACTTCGGAGCGTAAGGCGCCAGGCGGACGATTTCGCCCAGCCCCATATCCGTTGCGACGGCGCTGGAAAAATCGTTATACAACTGCGGGATTTTGTTAAACGTCCCGGTTTGCAGCGCCTTGTTGAAAATGCTGCGCAGGACTTCTTGCTGCCTTCTGCCGCGGTCAAAGTCGTTAGATTTCGAGCGCGAGCGCGCGTACCACAGAGCGAGGTCGCCGTCCATGTGAATTTGCCCCGGTCCCACGGTGTATAAATGCCAGTTGTTTTCGTCTTCGGGGTTATAGCTCGGGTCAATCAGCCGCCAGTCGGTGTAAGCGCAAGCCACCGGGACTTCTATGCCGCCCAGCGTATCCACAATGCGGCGGAAGCCGTCAAATTCCACCATCGCGGTATGGTCAATGCGGAGTCCCAAATTATAGGCAATCGTATCTTTCAGCAGGGCGGGACCGCCGCCGGGGTAGCCTGTGGTCTCGCCGCTCTGGTAAGCGGTGTTGACGCGCTGCATCCCCACGCTGGGAATATACACCCACAAATCGCGCGGGATGGAAATGAGCGAAACCTGCCCCTCGTTCAGCCAGACGACGGCGATGACCAGCGTGTCGGTGCGGTAGGAGGAGCCGGGGCGCTTATCCGAGCCGATGAGCAGAAAATTGACCGTCTCGTTGGGCAGAGTTAACGGCGGCAGAGGCGTGGGGCTGATGGAGACGGATTCGGCGATGGGCGGCGCGGCAAGGGTGGGGAAGAGCTGTCGTAAATCGAGCGTGGATGTGATTTTGGCGGGAGGGGGCGGCGTAGCGGAAGGGGTCTCGCTTGGCAATCCGGCGGAGGCTTGCGGCGTTCCCGGATGATTAAGCAAGAAAGGCGCGTATACGCTCGAACCGCGCGAGGGCTGAAAAGGCGTGGGGGTGACTGAGGCTTGGGGCGCGGCGGCGTTCAAAACAAACGGCGCGTAAACCTGACGAGTCGGCTCGACGGCCGTCGCTTGCCCGCAGGCGGAGAGAAGCAAGGCGAGCAAAAGGTAGAGGCGTCGCCGCGAGAATAATTTCATAAAGGCTTTACGCAACGTCCCGCAGCGTTCTTTTCTGCGGGACGTGACCGTTTTATGGGAACGCCGTCGGGCTTGCCGTGAGCGTGGGGTACGGCGTTGGCGTATCCGGCGGCGGGGGCGTGGGGCTGGGCGCCGTCGTCGCCGTAAAGGGCAGCGGCGTGGACGTCAGCGGGTCGGTAGGATAGGGAATCAGCGTGTCGCCCGGCGCTGGCGTGAGGGTCGGCGGCAGCGTGTTGGTCGCGGCGATGATGGGAACCCATAAAATCTCGCCGGCGTAAATATCGTCCTTCTGGCGGCAGTTCACCGCTTTTAGCGTTTGATACTTCACCCCGTAACGCAAGGCGATGGAATAAAACGTATCGCCCCGCGCCACGATGTAGCTGGGCGACCAGCCTGCCATGCCGGGCCGGCAGGCGACGGCGGTGTTGGTCGGCACGGGCGGAACGTAAAGCGCGCTTCCGGCGATCAAGTTCGGGGCGAGCAGACAATTGGCGACGAGCAGCTGTTGGGCTGAGACGCGATAGCGCGCGGCTATCGTATCGAGCGTTTCGTTGGGCTGCACAATTGTTAACGTCCATCCGGGCGGGATGGGGCAATGGCTGGGCGCGGTAGCGGTCTCTGTCGGGATGAGGACGACGGTCTGCGTCGGGGTATTCGTAACCAGTGGAACTTCGGTCGCGGCGATAAAAGCGGGGACGTCCACCGTCGCTTGCGAGACTTCCGTAAAGGGCGCCAAAGTCAGGGGGATGAAGGTGGGCGTAAAGGTCGCTTGCGGCGCGTATTCCACCAGAGAAATGGAAAGCGCGCCGAGCATCAAGCCGATGGAAAGCAGCGCGGCGGCGAACGCTTGTCCAAACGAACGACCTTGCATTTATTTCAACCCTTGTTCTTTGCCTTCGGAAGAAGGTTTTACGACGGCGACGACGGGCAGCAGCATGCTAAACGTCGAGCCGACTCCTACTTTGCTATCTACCCAAATGCGCCCGCCGTGCGCTTCCGTCAGCGCTTTGGCGATGGACAAGCCGACGCCGGAATCTCCCACGCCTTGAATGAGCGCCTTGTCGGCGCGGTGCAGGCGGTTGAACACGCGCCCCAAATCTTCAGGCGGGATTCCCGTTCCCGTGTCCGTCACCTGAATCAAAACATATTCTAGCCCGCCTTCGGTTTGCATTTGCGCCTTGACCGACATGCTGCCCTCGTAGGGCGTCGCCGCGCCCGCGTTTTGCAGCAAGTGAATGAAAATTTGCTGCAACGCTTTTTTATCCGCCTGGATGACGGGCAGTTTTTTCGGCAGGTCGAGATGCAGCGAGATGTTCTTTTCCCGCGCTTGCGCGCTGGTGAAGGACATCGCGTGGTCAATCACTTCGTTCAGGTCCACCGCTTCAATTTTGAGGTCTTTCGCTTCGGTCTGGCGCATGGCGAGGCGAATCATATCGTCCACCAGACTGCCCAGCCTTTCAGCGGAGGCTTTGATGCGCTCGACGAACTTCCGTTGCAGCGCGCCCAGGATGCCCACCGATTCGCCTAACAGTAGGTCGGTGTAGCCGGTGATGGAAGACAGGGGCTGGCGTAACTCCTGCGAAATAGAGGTGATGAGCTCCGCCTCTTCGGGGTTGGTGATGCGGGCTTTTTCCATTGCCATTTCGTGCGCTCGCATGTTGGCTTCCGCCATCTGGTTTTGCAGCCGCGCGATTTCTTGCAGCGCGCCGCGCAATTCGCGCTCCAATTGGGCGGCGGAAGTGGGCGCGCTCTTTTTCGCCAGCAGCTCGGCGTTTTCAATTTGCAGTTGTTCCGCCCTTCGCTGCGCTTCTTCCAGCGAGGCTCGCAGCGCGGCGACGTCGGCGGCGGCGTTCTTTTGAATTTCGGCGCGGGCGGCGCTTAATTGTTGAGTTAATTCCTGATCCTGACGCTCTAATTCGGCAATTTGCCGTTTTGCCGATTCATGCTCCATTTCCAGCTTGGAGATTTTCTGGCTGTGAAGGATAATCGGCGCGAGCGAAGAACTCACGTTCATCAAAAACGCCTGGTCGTCCGCCGTCCAATTTCTATCGGAATAAGGGGAAAGCAGCAGCAAGCCGCCCAGCGTTTCTTTATCGGGGGTGACGATTGGCACGCTCAGCAAGTGACCGGGATTGGTCAAGCCGAGAATATCGCCCAGCCCTTTGACGTCCGCCGAGGTGCTGCTGGCGGGCATGCGCAAGGGACGCCCGCGCTGCAAGGCGTTGCTGAGCATTGGAATCGAGTTTTTACTCAGCGAGCCGCCCGGCAAATTGTCTTCGCGGATTAAGTCGTATCCGCCCGCAATGACCATTTGGTCGCTGGCGTCGGTGAAATACACCATGAAACATAAATCCGCCAGCATGGTTTGGGCGACGGCGCGGGCGATGAGCTGGCTGATTTTCGCGGGGTTCGATTCGGCCGCCAGCGCCAGCAGCGATTGAAACGTCTTCGGGTCGGCGCTGTATCTGCGGCGCTCCGCAGGCTGGCTTTCGGCGGATTCTTTTTTGCCGGCCGCCGGGCGCGAAATTGGCGCGCTGACGGCGCTTTGTCCGACGGGGTAGGCGAAACGCTGCGGCAAAGTCAAGAGGATGGGATACGCCGCAATATACGCCAGACGGACGACGCCCGAATAATTCCCCTCAATGTTCGTCAGCAAATGTCCGGCGTGACCCAGCGCGCCCAGCGCCAGAATCATTACGCCGTACCACATCCCGTCCGGCTTGCGGACAAAAATGACAATGACGCCGACGCACGCGGCGATGAGCGAGGCGATTTGCCAGAACCAATCTCCGGCGCTGTAATTGTAGCTGCGCTGCGCCATTTCCGGGCTCCACAGCGCCACGCTCAACCCAAGCCCTGTTAGCGTTAAAAACCCCAACAAGACCGCGACCGCGTCTCCCACGCGGTTTGGCTCCGGGAAGGCGTACAGCCAGGCGATGCAGATGATTCCAAAAAAGACGAAAGCGCGGTCCATTGGCGGCAGAGTCAGGGCGGGGTCTATTATTTTTTGCCAGCCCAGCCCGCTGAACACAAACATGGCAATCTGCGCCAGCAGCAGGACGCCCAGCCCGATGTAAGCGCGCTGGGCTTGCGGAAATTCGCTTGCTCGCCAGTGATTCAGCGCCGATTGCAACGCGCTTGCCACCGCAAAGACAAGCACGGTGTAATAAATTAAATCCCCCGGCGGCACAGTGAGTTGCGTAAGGATTTGACTGGGGAATGCGCTCATTGAACCTGATTATACTGCCACTTGAAAAAAATTGTCATGGGTATAATGAAAGAATGTCTTTCCTGAAACGGCTTGCGTCGTTTATCGTACTCCTGATCCTCGTCTTTGTCGCTCTCGTTTTCATTACAGGCACGCTCGCGCTGCGTCGCGCTGAGCGCGCCGCGCAAGCGGGGGAATACCGCGCCGCGGCGGAAGAGTACGCCGCCGCCGCGCGGCTCTTGTTCTGGCGCGCCGACCTTTTGGAGCGAGCCGGGCTGGCAGCCTTTCAATATCAGGAGTATTCCACCGCCGCCTATTATCTGGAACGCGCCCCGCGCCTTTCCGCGCGCGGGCTGCTGGCTTTGGGCTACGCTTATTCCGCCCTCGGCGACGAGCAGGCGGCTCAAGCCGCCTTTGAGCGCGGCGCCAACCTTTACGCTTCCGCGCCTTTTTATGAAGCGCTCGCCCGAACGTATCGCCTGAAAAACAATTGGGAGGCGGAGCGCCGCGCCCTCGAAAAGCAGATTCAACTGGACGCGGGGAACGCCTTCGCGCACTATCGGCTGGCGGTTTTACTTTCTGTGCTTGAACCCGAATCCGCTCTCTCTGAAGCGATGCTGGCGGCTTCCCTCGACCGCCGATTCGATCCTCCCGTTCAGACCTTGCGCGCCGCGCTCAATCTCTCCGCTGTCGAGCCGGATTCTTCCGCGCGGATGGTTTTCATCGGGCGGGCTTTGAGCTTGATTGAAGAATGGAATCTCGCTCGCGCCGCTTTTCAAAAAGCCGTCGAACTCGACCCGCAATCCGCCGCCGCGCGCGCCTGGCTGGGAGAGGCGAAACAACACGGCGGCGAAGATTCCCGCGCCGACCTTGACCTCGCGCTCAAACTCGACCCGCAATCCGCCATGGCGCGCGGGTTGAGCGCCCTGTATTGGGAGCGCCGCGGCGAATATCGGCGCGCGCTGAACGAATATTTGCTCGCCCTGCAAGCCGACCCGCAAAACCCCGTCTGGCATGCTTTCCTCGCCGGCGCTTACGCCAAAAGCGGAGACCTGACGGCGGCGCTGGCGGCTTATCAGCGCGCGACGGAGCTTGAACCTGACGAATCAGCCTACTGGCGCGAGCTGGCTTTGTTTTGCGCTGAGAACGGCGTGAACGTAGAAGAAATCGGTTTGCCCGCCGCCGAAAAAGCGGCGCAGCTCGCGCCCGACGACCCGCTGGCTTTGGACGCGCTCGGCTACCTGTATTACGTCGCCGGCAGATACGCCAACGCCGAAAAGGTTTTAACCGACGTCGCCGCGCGGTTTCCGCAAGCCTTTTCCGCGCAGATTCACCTCGCCATGAATTACCTTGCGCAGGGGAACCATCCCGCCGCTTACCGCGTCCTGCGCTCTGTCCGCGATTCCGACCTCGAAGGCGCGGACGGCGCGACGGCTGAAACGTTGCTGCAAAAATATTTCCCGTGACTTTCTCCGATTCGCGGTTAAAATAAGATTTGTTATCTCATCGTCTTGTCTTCCCGCTCAGGAAACGCAAATAAGTATATTTTGGAGTTTCAATGAAGAAAAACGTTTGGATTGCGACGGTGATTGCGATAGCCGTTTTGTTAATCGCCTCAATAGTGTTTCAAGCCGGGTTGCCCGCTGCCGTAAGCCAGCCGCAGGCGGAATCTTCGCCCGCCCCGACTTCGACTCCCGCGCCAACCTCGACTCCCGCGCCGACCTTCACGCCCGACCCTTGCGCGCCGGAGAGCATCCCCGACCAGGTGGCGCGCGTTCATTCGCTAACCCGCGAATTTGAGGATAACGCGCGCATTCTCACTTCCACCCTATTCCGCGATACCAGCGTGCCACTGGTTCAAGAATTGCAGCGCATTCGCCGCGTGGCGGAGGACCAAACCGTGCCAGCCTGTTTGCAAGATTTGAAGAAGTATCAAATTATTCACATGAACGCGCGGATTGACGTCTTCGGCGTCGCTTTATCTTTCCTCAATCTATACGGTCCCAACGGCGACCAAAGGCTGCTCGACCAGCAGCTCGCGCCGTTTTACGCGCAAGCCGAACTGGCGGCGTATCAATACGAAACGGAATATTCGCGCTTGCTGGGGCTGCCTACGCCCGTCCCGCCCGCCATTGTCACCGTCACCCCCACGCCTTAAGCGCATGATGAAGTGGACGCTCTTTTTCTTTCCGTTTCTTGCCGCGCTGCTTGTCTCTTGCGCCTTGCCCGACATGAACGCTCCCGCGCCGCCGCCGCAAAACCTGCCTTCCGGCGCGATTCTCTTTCAGGACGATTTTTCCAACCCTGCTTCCGGCTTCGACCATTTTATGGGTCCCGGCGGCGAAGGCGTGATGGATTACGACGGCGGGGGATACCGCATTCTGGTGAATGCGCTGAACACCAACTTTTGGGCGACCCCGCGCAAGGACTTCAAAGACGTGCGCCTGGAAGTGGACGCGGGCAAACTCGGCGGTCCCGACGAGAATCGCATCGGGCTGCTGTGCCGTTTCTTCGGCGGCAATTACTATTTCTTCCTCGTCACCAGCGACGGTTTTTACGGAGTCGGGCTGTATTTCAACGGGCAAGCGATTTTGCTCGGACAAAACGAACTGCTGGCGAGCGCGGCTATCAACAAAGGCATGGCGGTGAATCACCTGCGCGCTGATTGCGCCGGAGACCGGCTGGCGTTTTACGTCAACGGCGTGGAACTCGTGAATATGCAGGACGGCTCGCTGCCTTCCGGCGACGTGGGCTTGCTGGCGGGAACTTTCGACCAGCCCGGCGTGGACGTCATCTTCGATAATTTTTTTGTGATTCAACCTTAAAGGTTTCGCGTGAAAGTTTATTTCGATACCATCGGCTGCCGCTTAAATCAAGCGGAAATTGAAGCGCTGGCGCGGCGGTTTCGCGCCGCCGGACATGAAATCGCCGCTTCGCCTCAAGAGGCGGACGCCGCGGTGGTGAATACCTGCGCGGTGACTTCCGCCGCCGCCGCCGATTCGCGCGGCGTCATTCGCAGCCTTGCCCGCGCGGGAGTCAGGCAAATCATCCCCACCGGCTGCTGGGCGACTTTGCATCCCAAAGAAGCGGCGGAACTGCCCAACGTGCTGCGTGTCGTCCCCAACGCAGAAAAAGACCGCTTTGACTTAAACGCCGCGCTGGGGCTTGAAAGCGCCGAATTTGAAACCGAGCCAATCTCGCGCGTTCCGCTGCCGGGGCTGCGTTATCGCACGCGCGCCTTCGTCAAAGCGCAGGACGGCTGCGATAATCAATGCACATTTTGCGTCACCACCGTCGCGCGCGGCGAGGGGCGCTCTCGCTTGCTGGCGGAAACGCTGGCGGACGCGCAAGCGGCTGTGGCGGGCGGCGCTAAAGAAGTTGTGCTGACGGGCGTGCATCTCGGCTCGTGGGGCAAAGAGCGCGGCGAACATTTGCGCGACCTGATTCAAGCCGTTTTGCGCGAGACGGACGTCCCGCGCTTGCGGCTCTCTTCTCTTGAACCGTGGGACCTGGACGCGGATTTCTTCTCGCTGTGGAAGGACGCGCGGCTCGCGCCGCAATTGCACCTCCCTCTTCAAAGCGGCTGCGACGCCACCCTTCGGCGCATGGCGCGCAAAACCAATACGGCTTCCTTCCGCGCTCTGGTTCGCGCCGCCCGCGAGCTGATTCCCGAAGTCGCCGTGACGACGGATATAATCGCGGGCTTCCCCGGCGAGACGGAAGCGGAATTCGCCGAAACCCTCGCCTTCGCCCGCGAGATGGATTTTGCCGCCGCGCATGTTTTCACTTACTCGCCCCGACCCGGAACCCCAGCCGCCCGCATGAAGGGACAAGTTCCGCCCGAAGAGAAAAAACGACGCAGCCGCATCCTGCGCGAAGCGTTGGAAGAATCCGCGCAAGCCTACCGCGCGCGTTTCCTCGGCAGGACTTTGACCGTCTTGTGGGAATCCGTCGCCGAGATGGGGGAATGGGGCTGGCAAATGGATGGGCTGACGGGCAATTATCTGCGCGTGCGGGCGGCGGCTTCCGTTCCGCGCTGGAATGAGTTCGACCGCGTGACTTTGCTCGCGCTCGATGGAGAAACGCTCAAAGGCGAAATCGCGCCGTGAAATCCGGCGCGTTTTTTTTGCTTTCCCGCCCCTTCTTTGCGGGATAAATCCTTGCCTCAATTCAAAAAAGTCGGATATTGTACTTTTCCAAATTATTGCGACAATCCAGATACGGGTATCCGCGGCGCGACACATCGTCCCCGAATGGGGATTCATGTCGCTTGCCATATCTGGGGGTATCTGCGTCAAAGGCGAGATGAATCTCGCGCTACGCTATTGCCAGATTATTTTGTTAAAGCGCAAAATCCGACTATGACGCCGCCCGAAGGGCTTTCATGTCATGAGGCAGGGCTTCAGCCCGCCGAGTCGGGCGATAAAAACACATAGCCTGAGCAGCTACTCAGGATGTATAATTAACTGGCGTGACGCAGTTTCCCGGTAGCTATAATTGTCCAACCCAGCGAGGAGATTCCCCCATGTTAAATACCGTCGTTCTTGGGCGCTATGAGGTGAAGAAGAAAATCAGGGAAAACGAACTGTTTTCCGAATATTGGGGCGAAGATACGAAAATAGGTAGAGACGTCGCCCTGACGGTTGTTCATGCGGTTCCCTCGCCCGACTTTTTTTCCCGTTTCGAGCCGGCGAGCAAAAAATTTTCCAGCCAGCATTCCGGCAACTTGCCCGCTTTGATAGAGCTATGCGACGTGAACGGGCAGGCGACGATTATCCGCCAATATATCGAAGGTCAATCCTTGCGAAGCGCGCTGGACATGGGGCAGCCGCTCGCTTTGGAAATGGCGCTGGAACTCGCGCAGCAAATAGGGGAATATCTCGACGCGCTGCATCGGGCGGGTTTGCTGCAACTTGACTTTGAATCCGAAGATATTCTCATCGCCGAAGGCGGCGCATTTTATATCGCCAATTTTGGAATCGCTTCCGGCGTGAACTTGGGCGCTTTGCTTGCGGCGGATAAGATTCCCGCGCGCCCTTCCTTCGCCCCCGAATTGCTCCAAAGCGGGAAGGCGGACGAGCGCGCCGATTTTTATTCGGCGGGCGCGCTGCTATTCGAGGCGCTCACCGGCAAAAAGCCCGCTCTGCGTTTGGAAAGCGAAAAGACCGCCGCCGCCGAAGACCTGCGCCCCAGCAGCCTGCGGATGGGCGTTTCGCCCGAATGGGACGCGCTCGTCTCCCGTTGTTTGCACCCCAATCCCGCCAAGCGGATTCAAAGCGCGGCGGAATTCCTCAATCAGGTGGATGAAATTCGCCGCGCGGCGTCCACGCTCCCCGGCGTCTCGCCGCTGAGCATGGAAGATTCCCTCGTCGGGCAAACGCTGGGACCTTATCGGCTCGTCAGCCGTTTAGGTCAGGGCGGGATGGCGACGGTTTATAAAGCCTACGAACCCGCGCTCGACCGTTACGTGGCGGTCAAGGTCTTGCCGCAATTTTTCGCCGGCGACCCGATTTTTGTGCAGCGCTTTCGGCGCGAAGCGAAAGCCGTCGCGCAGTTGAATCATCCCAATATTGTTCCCATTTACAGCTACGGCGAATCGAGCGGAATCACTTACATCGCCATGCAGTTCGTTGTCGGCGACACGCTCAAACACGAGGGACAGAAATTCTCGTTCGAGGAAGCGCTGCGCTTGCTGATTCCCATTGCGCGGGCGCTGGGGTACGCTCATCAGCGCGGCGTGGTTCACCGCGACGTCAAGCCGAGCAACATCCTCATCGCCGAAGATGGAAAATGGCCCCTGCTCGCCGATTTCGGTTTGGCGCAAATGACGCAGGCTTCCGGCAAACTGACCGAATCGGGCGTGGGGATGGGAACGCCGATGTACATGTCGCCCGAACAAGGGCAGGGCGAACAGGTGGATCATCGTTCCGATATTTACTCGCTCGGCATTGTGCTATACGAGCTGGTCACGGGAGAAGTTCCGTTTCGCGCTGATACGCCGATGGCGATTGTTATCAAACACATCAGCGCGCCAATGCCCATGCCCAGCAAGGTGAACCCCGAAACGCCGGACTTCCTGGAAACGATTATTCTCAAAGCCACGGCGAAGAATCCCGCCGACCGTTTTCAAACGGCGGAAGAGATGGCGCAGGCGATGGAAAACGCGCTGGCTCGCCTGACTTCGAGCGAATCGCGCGCGCAAGCCGTTTCCACTCCTCCGGTCGTTCCTCTCGCGCCGCCGCCGCAGCCTCAACCGCAGGGAGAGACCGCCTCCGTCGTCGTCTTGAAGGGCGTCGGCAGCTTCTTCAAAGGGCTGTATCGGCTCCTCCTTTTCTTGATCATTCTCGGTTTGTGTTTGCCTCTTTCTGCGGTGATTGGCATGGCGATTTTTAAGATTTGCCCGCCGCAGGGTCCTTGGGCTCAGCCGCCGTGGTGCGCAGGCTCGCCTTATCAATTTACCGTCGGTGAAAACGTCCCGCCGGCGCCGGGTCAGCCCGCCCATCAGCCCGAATCCCGTTCCGACGTCGTTTTACAAGACTTTGAAGGCGAAAATTATTGGCAAGCCGCTTTTGACGACGCGGCGCAGGTTGCCGTCGCCTGTCGCGTGGACGAATCACGCGCTTTGCGCGATTCCAAATACTTGAACTTCCAGTTCAGCGTTCCCGCCGGCGTCTGGGCGACTTGCGGATTTGATTACGAACAGCCGCAAGACTGGCGGGCGTATCAGGGGTTGGCGTTTGATTTACGCGCCGACCAAGCCAACCTGCCTTATGAGGTCCTGCTCTTTGACGACGCGGACGGCATGTACCTTTTTCAAACGCGCGTGCCCGCCGCAGCCGTAGATTCCTGGACGCGGGTGGAAATCCCCTGGTCTAAGATTTTGCGCGTGGAGTGGGAAGAAAACGGTGGAGAGCCGATTGACCCTGCGCGAGTTCAGTCCTTCCGCTTGCAGGTTGTGGCGGGCGAAGCCACGCAAACGGGCGCTCTATGGGTGGATAATCTGAGTCTGGCGAGCGCGCTCGCCCCCGCCGATCCTGCCGCCGATTTGTTCTTTGACGATTTTGAAAACCCCGCATGGACGAAACTCGAAGCCTACGCCGAAGAGGGGAAGCCGAATCAATTTTCTTGCGTTCTCGAAAAGCCCGCCGCGCAGGAAAGCGCCTTCGCCTTGAAGTTTGATTTTGAAATCGCCCCCGATTCATGGGCGAGCTGCGGCTTGCCTTTTGACGTGGCGCGAGATTGGCGCGCGGGAAAGGGAATCGCTTTTCGCGTTTATTCCGGCGCGCCGAATCTGGAATACGAAGTCAGCGTGGTGACCGGCGCGCATGGGGAGGAGCAAAATTATTTATATGCGGCGTTTGCGGCGGATGGCTGGCGGGAAGTAACCATCCCGTGGGAGAGTTTTCTCCGCGCCGAATGGGAAGAAAACGCGGGCGCGCCGCTGATTCCGCTTCGCGTCGTCGGTTTGTGGTTTGGCGTAAACGCCGCCGAAGCGGGCGCGCGAGGAACGCTGTGGGTTGACGACGTGCGCGTCCTTCCTTAACATCAGATCGCCAACCCGGCGGCGACCGACTCGCCGCGCTTCCACAAGCCATAATAGGCGAGGAATTGAATGGCGACGTACATCACCGTCTTGGGAATCATCAACATCCCAATCGCGGGAATTTCCCGCGCGAATAAAACGACGGGCGTGTAGAAAAGATAAGAAAAGAAGACGCAGTACGCCATCCAACGGAACAGGCGGTCTTTGCGTTTGAGGGAATCGCGCAGGTACAAATATAAAACGCCTACGCCTAAAATTACCCCAATTTCAACGTACATGCGAGATTCTTCGGACATTTTCTTAAAACTCCAGAGTCGTAAAATCTTTGGCGAGGATTACTTCGCCTTGAAAGGCGCTTTTCGCTTCGGCGACGAGGTCGCCTTGCGCGTATTTTCCGGTGGCGTAGTGAATCAGATATAGCCGTCCCACTTCCGCGCGCCGGGCGGTTTCGCCCGCTTGTTTTGCGGAAGAATGCCCCCACTGTTCGCCCGTCGCTTCGTGCAGTAGCGCGTCCGCGCCTTCCGCCAGACGGACGACTTCTTCGCACGGGCTGGTGTCGCACGAATACGCCATGACCTTTTGCGAGTCTTTGAATTCAACGCGCAAGCCGATGTTTGGCACCATGTGATGAACGGGCGAAGCGTACACGGTGAAATCGGGGCAATCCAGCGCCACCGTCATTTCGGCGGCGGGCAGGCGGTAAAAGACGACCGGAAAAAAATTGGGCCAGTTTGCCCAGTTGTAAAATCCCATTAAGCCTTCCACGCGGTCGAGCGTGTAATGCAGCCCGTAAATGTTCAGCGGTCTTTGGCGCCCCATCAGCCACATATCCATGAGCAGCAGCGGCAGCCCGGAGACGTGATCGGGATGGAAGTGGGTGATGATGACGTCGGTGAGGCGGTTGAAATCTACGCCCGCCTGTTCGAGCCGCACGACGGGGTTGCTGACCGAATCGACCAGCAGAGTCCGCTGTTTGCCGACGACGACAAAGTGAGTGTTTTCCGCGCCGGGCGTTGGCACCGCGTTGGACGAGCCAAGTATGATTACTTTCGCCATAAACGAGATTATAAGCCCATGAACGGCGCAAGACAAACGAAACAAGCGATTTTGTCGCAACCGCAGGGCGTTTCGTTTATCTTGCTCGTCACTTCAAAACGAGCGCCAGCAGGGCGGGCGTGACGTAAGCTTCAATCAGCGCGGCGATGGTCAGCAGCGGGAGAATCAGCCCAAGATACAGGCGCGCCCAATCGGCGATTTGCTCGATGACAATATCGCTCATGGGTTTATTGGCTTGCGGCGTGAACAGCAAAACGCTGAAATAGAGAGTCGCCGCGGCGGTTAAAGCCAAAGCGGGGATCTCGAATATTCCGTGCGGCAGGACGCCCGCCAGAAAGATTGGCAGCGGCGCGTCGCGCAGAAATTCCAGCGCGGCGTATACCGCGCCGATGAGAGCGACGTTGACGACATACGCCAACATCCCAGCCACGCTAAAGGAAATCAGCCCCATGAAGAAGATGGCGAGGGTGGCGCGCGCGTTGTTGACGAAGAGGGAGGCGGGGGTGAAGGATTTTTCAGATAGTTCAGGGAAAAGACGGGCGAGACGTTCTTTGGCTTTGACTGTCTTTTCGGGCGTGGCGTCGGCGAAAGATTTCATCGCGTTTTGCTTTGTCCAGCGATAGCCGGCCCATATACTGGCGGCGGCTATCAGGACGACGATGATCAGAGAAGGAACGAGCCGCCGCGCCACTTCGCTCAAAAGCAAACGATACCATTCGCCCAAGGAGCGCGCTCCGCCTGAAAAACGCCGGGCGAAGATTTGCCACATGCGGCGGAGGTTGAGGGAGTCAATTTCGCGCCCCAGCAGATATTCACGCTGAAAGTGCGCTAGCCCCAGCCGAATCAGCAGCAAGGCAAGGATGATCACGCTTCCGGCTATCATCCACAGGCTGGCGCGGTCGCCCCACACTAGAGTCGCCGTTTCGCCTTGCATCAGCATGGCGACGGGGATGACGATAAACGAGGCGAGCAGGTTGGCGGCTTTAACTGAAGTGGCTTGCGCCGAAACTGCAACGGCGGCGCTGACCATCAAAAAGGCGTGCGCGGCGGTGAGGACGAGCAGCTGCGCGACGGCGTCCCACGGCGGCAACTCCAGCCGCTCTTGCCAGACGACCATCAGCAGATAGATGGCGATGGAAATATAACTGGCGATCAGCGGCGTCAACGCGCCGACCAGCAGCTTGCCGAAGTAGAGCTGCCAGTCTTCCAGCGGCGCGCTCAATAAAGGCTCAATGGAGCCGCGTTCTTTTTCGCCAACGAACGATTCCAGCGCCATCACCAGCGAAACCGTCAACGGAAAGAAGCCGATGATGAGGATGGAAAACGGCACGAGCCGTTGCAGAATAAAATTTGTGTTGTATTGATTGAGGAAATCCACCGCCTGCCTGGAAAAGAAATTCATCAAAAACGGGAAAAAGATAACCAGCGTAATCATCGGCAGCGTGACGCGCCAATCGCGAATCTGGTCTTTCATTTCGCGCCGCGCCACCAGCCAGACCGCTTTCAGATCATTGGACATGCTCGCTCCTTTTCGCTGTCGCCATCGCTTTCAAATACGCTTGCTCCAGTTCGCGCGGCTGTTCTTGAAAGCTTGTCAGCGGCGCGGAGACTTGCGCCAACGCTTGTAAAATTTGAGGGTTCTCTTGGCGCGGATTGTGGACGCGAAAGACGATGCGCGTTGGCGTTCTTTCGACGATTTCCGCCTTCGGCGGCAGCGCGGGCGGAAGCGCGTCGTTCCATGCTTCGGAAAAGCGCGCTTCATAAAGCGGGTCGCCCAGCGTTTTTTGCTTCAGCTCTTCCCGCGATCCTTGAATCAAAATTTTGCCGCGATAGATAATGGCGATTTTATCCGCCAGCTCTTCGGCTTCGTTCAGGTTATGCGTGCAAAGGACGATGGCGCGCTGCGAAGATTTCAGCCGCAGAATTTCATCCCGCACCAGCCGCGCCGATTCGGG
This sequence comes from Anaerolineales bacterium, assembly GCA_034432535.1. Taxonomy (GTDB): domain Bacteria; phylum Chloroflexota; class Anaerolineae; order Anaerolineales; family Villigracilaceae; genus Villigracilis. The sequence goes on from DAOUBR010000006.1 coordinate 26,100, forward strand.
GTCCATGGCGGAGGTTGGCTCGTCCAGCAACAGGGCGGCTGGGTTGTGAAGCATCGCGCGCGCCAGCGCGAGCTTTTGCTTCATGCCTTTAGAATATTCTCCCACGCGTCGCTGCGCCGCTTCGCTTAAGCCGAAGTATTCCAACAGCGTTTGGGCGCGGGCTTTGCGGACGGCGGGGGCGAGGCGATAAGCTTCGCCGAAAAAGTCGAGGTATTCGTAGGCGTTCATGCGCGTATACAGCCCGTGTTGTTCCGTCAAAACGCCCACGATGGAACGGACTTTATTCGCTTCCTGGGTCACGTCATGGCCGTGAATGCGCGCCCATCCGCGCGTGGGGCGCAGCAGCGCGGTTAACATGCGGATGGTGGTGGTTTTGCCGGCGCCGTTTTGGCCCAACAGGGCGAGAATCTCTCCCGCTTGCACCGAGAGCGTCACTCCGTCTACGGCGGTAAAGTCGTTAAATTGTTTGCTTAAATCGAAAGTTTCTATCATGCGTCGCCTCCGCGTTTGGTCGCTCGGCTTATCCAATACAGCCGCGCGGCCGTCAGCGCAAACGCCGCCCCAAAGAAAACCTGATTAACGTTCCAGCCGCCCGCCAGCGCGACGTCGAGCCGCAGGAATTCCAGCGCAAAGCGCAGGGCGGAATAAAAAGCCAGATAAGCGAGAATCAGCGCACCCGGAGGCGAGTCGCGGCGCGAGCGCTTCATTATCCAAATAAAAAGAGCGGCGAGCGCGAGCGTTTCGTAAGCGAACAGCGGGTGATATCGTTCCGCTGTTTCAAATCCTGCCAGACGATTTTGGGGGGCGATGAAAATTCCCCAGGGAAGGCGAGTCGGCAGCCCATACAGTTGTTGATTGAAATAATCGCCCAGCCGCCCGATGGCATGGGCAAGAACGAAGCCGGGAGCGAAGACGTCAGCCAGTTCCCAAAATTGGGTTTTGTTTTGGCGCGCGCCCCCAAAAAGCGCGCTCGCAACGCCCAGCCACAAGCCAGGGACGCCGTAACCGCCAACCCACAGGGCAAGCGCGTCCAGCGGGTGCGAGAAGTAATAAGCGGAGGTCAGCCCCATTTTAACCGCTGAAAGCGGCGGCGTCAGCAGATACCACAAACGCGCGCCAACGCAGCCCCAAAGAACCAGCGGCGTGAAGAGGGCGAGGACGAGGGCGGGATCCGCGCCGCGGCGTTTCGCTTCAAAATAAGTCAGCCCCAAGCCCGCCGCCGCGCCCAGCGCGATGAGCAAGCCCGCCCAGCGGATGAACCCAATCTCCAGCGAGATTCCTTCAAACGAAACGTTCACTTACTCTTTTGCCTTTTGCATCCGCGCGCGCCCCTGCTTGCGGACGTGCCAGATGCGCTGCAAAGCGGTGAAATTGCCAAGCGCGGCGATAATCGTCACCGCCGCAAAAGGCTGGTTGAAGAGCAGCAACGGAATCAAAACGATGTAACGCTCGACGCGGGTGAGCAAGCCGGTTTTGGCTTCAAAGCCCAAGCCTTCCGCGCGGGCTTTGACGTAAGAGACCAGCACTGAGCCGGCCGTGGCAAAAAAGGTCGTTAGCGAGCCGACGAGGTCTTGCCGCGCCGCGAAGAAATAGAACAGCCCGCCGAAGGTGATGAACTCGGCGTAGCGGTCGCTGACCGAATCGACGAAGGCGCCGAAGTCGCTCGGTTCGCCGCGCAGTCGCGCCATTGTGCCGTCGAAGGCGTCCACAATGACGAATAAAAAGATGACGATTCCGCCCAGCGTCATCTTGCCTTGCGCGAGCAGATAGGCGCCGGCGAAGGCGCCAGCCAAGCCCAGCAGGGTGACGGTGTTGGGGCTTAAGCCTGTTCGGTTGAGGAACGCGCCAATCGGGTCGAGGATTCCTTTGAAGAGTTTTCGTAGCGAGTCGGTGAAGGTTGGTTTGAGATTCATGATTTTTCGGAGTTTTCCTCTTCTTCGTCTTCGGGGGGAAGCAGCACGTCGCGTTCTTTTCCGCCGCCTTGCGAGGGCCCCACCACCCCCATTTCTTCCAACTGGTCAAGCAGCCTTGCCGCGCGCGGATAGCCGATTCGCAGACGGCGTTGAATCAACGAGGCGGAGGCGCGCTGCGTTGAGCGCACAATAGAGACCGCCTGCTCAATCAAGCCCTCGTCTTCGTCGGCGTCTTCGCTTTCTTGCAGCAAGGTTTCCCACGGCGGGACGTCGTCCGTTTTGACGCCGCTCTTTTGCCAATGGGCGATGATGCGCTCGATTTCCATATCCGTCACCAGCGCGCCTTGCGCGCGGACGGGCGTTCCCACTTCGGGGTTGAGGAAGAGCATATCGCCCTTGCCGAGCAGGGTTTCGGCGCCGGTGTAATCCAAAATCACGCGGCTGTCCACGCTGGAAGCGACGGCGAACGCCAGACGGGCGGGGAAGTTCGCTTTGATGAGACCTGTCACTACGTCGGTGGAGGGGCGCTGCGTAGCGACGACGAGGTGAATGCCTGTCGCGCGCGCCATTTGCGCCAAGCGCACCAGATTATGTTCGGTCACGTCCGGCGCGGACATCATCAAATCGGCGAGCTCGTCAATCATCACCACAATCCGCGGAAGAGCGACTCCATCGGCTTTGCGGGTGACTTTGCGGTTGTAGGAATCTAAATCGCGGGCGCGCGCGGATTCCAGCAGACGGTAGCGGTGTTCCATTTCCACCACCACCCAGCGCAGCACGCCGAGAATGCGCTCGATGTTCGTTTCCACCTTGCCGTACACATGCGGCAGCCCGTTGAAGCGAATGAGCTCCACCATCTTGGAGTCAATCATCACCATTCGCAAATCTTCCGGCGCGTTGTTCATGGCGAGACAGGCGGCAATGGAGGTAATGCACACCGATTTGCCCGAACCCGTCGCTCCCGCAATCAGCAAGTGCGGCATGCGCGCCAAATCCGCCACCAGCGGGTGACCGGAGACGTCGCGTCCCAGCGCCAGCGTTAGCGGCGAGCCGACTTTGTAAAAGGCGTCGGATTCCAGCAGACCTTTCAGGCGCACGACGGTATTCGCCGCGTTTGGCACTTCAATTCCAACGTAGGGTTTGCCCGGCACGGGCGCTTCAATGCGCAATCGCTGCGCCGAAAGCGCCAGCGCCAGGTCTTTCTGCAGCGCCGCAATTTGCGCCACGCGCACTTTCATTTGTTGCGCGTCCACTTCATCCGTGCCGTTCTTTTTGATGAACCCCGGCTGCACGGCGAATTGCGTGACGGTCGGTCCCTGCCGATAGCCGATGACCGTCGCCGGCACGCCGAACTCGGCGAGGGTTTTCATAATCAATCCCGCCGTTTGGTTGATGGTGCGCTCGTCGGCGCGAATGGCGGTATCGCCCAGCAGCACGCTCAAAGGCGGCAGGTCTTCTCCGCGCGGCGGGGCTTTGGCGGGCTTGCTTTCTTTCTTCGGTTCAGCCGCTTTCAGGGAAGTGCGAAACTCCGGCGGAAGCGGCTGCGGTTTCTTTTTGGGCGCGGAAGTTTTCGCCGGCGGCTCCGCTTTTTGCTCGACGGCCGGCGGCGCCGCGCTCTCTTCCGCGACGGGCGGGGCTTCTTGCGCCACGCGCAGTAGCCACGCTTCCAGTTTGCTCCACAATCCCAAGCCGCTTATGGCGGCGAATAGCCACAGGAAAAACAAGACCAGCGAGCCGCCCAGCGCTCCCAGCAAATTCCACGTCAGCGCGGTGATTCCCCAGCCGATTTTCCCGCCGTCTAATCCGCTTTGGGCGCGCAGCACCAATTCTTCGGGCGAATACCAGAACGCCCCGTAGATGGTGAGCAACCCCAGGGTGAGCAGCGCGGCGATCTCCAACGCAATGACCCGCATCCAGCGGATTTCGGTCTCTTCGCGTTTGAGCAGGAAATATCCCAGATAGCCGATTCCAAAGATGACGATGAGGCTGCCCGCTCCGAACCACGAAGAAAGGGCGTAGAACAAGCCGGTCGCCAGCCGCGCTTCGGCGATTCTGCCGTTTTGGTCGGGGCGGCTGACAATGACTCCAGCGAAGACCAATAGCAGAGTCAGCGCGAAGGCGAGCAGCAATATGCCGCCTGCGTCGCGGGAAAAGCGCCCGAAGCGCGCGCGGAATCGCGCCAGTTTATCGAGAAAATCGTCGGGCGGCGATTCCGCCTGATGGTACTCGCGCTGCATTTACTCCAGCCTCATGCTTAATCCCATGCGCTGTCGTTCCGCGTCTAGATGCAACACGCGCACTTTGATTCGCTGCCCTTCGGTAAAGAGTTCTTTTATCGGTTTGCCTCCGTCCGCTTGCGGAATTTCGGAAGCGTGCGCCAGCCCTTCCACGCCGGCGTCTAGCCGCGCGAAGACGCCGTAAGAAAGAACGGCGGTGACGGTGGCGCCCTGAACGCTGCCCTGCGGGAAAGATTGCTCGGCGTTCTGCCAGGGGTTGGGCTGCATTCGTTTCAGGCTCAGCGCTACGCGGCAGCGCTCCATTGAAATATCCAGCACTTGCACTTCCACCCGGCTGCCCATGCTGACGATGGAAGAAGGATGCGAGACGCGCCCCCACGAAAGTTCGGAGATGTGAATCAAGCCTTCCACGCCGCCTAAATCTACAAACACGCCGAAGTCGGTGATGTTGGTCACCGTGCCGCAGACGCGCTGCCCCGGCTGCAAGGAGTTGAAGATTTCGGTGCGCCGCCCGGCTTCGGCTTGCGCGGCGCGCTCGGAAAAGACCACCCGCCCGTCTTCCGGCGCGCATTCGATGACTTTTAAGTTGAGCGTGCGCCCGATATAGATTTCCAACTCTTTATCGCGCTTGCCGTTTTCCGCTTCTTTGCCAGCCAAATCTACCAGATGCGAAAAAGGCACAAAGCCGTATAAGCCGTTTCCCTCCACCAGCAGCCCGCCGCGGTTGAAGCCGGTCACTTTCAGGCTGACGATTTCATCGCGCATGTACAATTCTTTCAACTGAATCCAGCGCATGTGATTTTCTTTTTCGGCGGGCGGCGCGGATTCTTTGGACGCCAGGGCGGGCTTTTCTTCCTCCCGTTTAGGCGGCGCGGCTTTGGGCTCGGTTCGCGCGAACAAGCGCTCTTCATCCGCTAGCACCGAAGACCACCAGCCCTCGTCTATGACGGGCATCGGATTTTCATATCGGACTTTTTGGGTAACCATAAAACAAGCCTCTCTTTAAATGTGAAAATTATGAATTTTCTTTGCTGTTCGATTCCATTTCAAGTATCGCTTTCGCCACCGCTTCGACGGCGACGCGCTGCTTGCGATATAAATCGGCTTCGGACACGGCGAGCCGCGAGGCGACCTCGCGCACTTTTCGCCCTTCGATAAATTTCATTTCGAGGATGTTGTATAAAATCCACTCGGTGGTAAATTTTCTTTCGCCTTTGGGTTTTATCTGATCCACCGCCTTACGCAGCAGGGCGCGCAGGGCGTTCGCCTGATTGCCGTCGTCCTGTTCCGCCAGTTCGCGCACAATGCGCAACTTCATCAGCGGGCTGTTGGTTAATTTGGGTCCGCCCCAGTAATGCGCGAGCGCGTCTTTCACCCAATCGGCGAGGTCGTTTTCGGGCGGGGCTGGTTCTTCTGCGAGAGGAGCGCGCGCGTTGTAACGTCCTTCCGCGCGGATGCGCTGAATCATTTCCACTTGCGGTTGAATATCGGCGAGGGAGCGGAAAAGGCGCTGCTGCATTTGACGGTCTTCGAGAGCGAGCGCGGCGCGGTCCGCCAGCAGCCAGAGCGCGTCGCGCTGTTCGCCTTCCAGCGGTTCGCCGCTTGGACGCGCCACGCCGAGCAAGCCCAGCAAGGGAGGCGTTTCGTCGCGATCCATGGAAGCTTGCTTGCGGGCGCGCAGGGGCAGCATCCAAAATTCGCCCCAGCGAAATTCGCGGCGTGTTTCGTCTTCAATTTGTTCCAGCGCGTCGGGCAGGTTTTCTTTTTCCAGCAGGGAGCGGTTGCCCGCCATGACGATGGGCGAGAGGGTCTCGTCGTCCAGCGCGGCGATGAAGGCCGCGGGCGATTGCAAATGGTCGCGCACAGCCGCCAGGATGGATTCTAAAAATTGCCGCAGGTCGCTTTCCGTGAGCAGGCGTTCTTCCACGTTTTGCAGGAAGGCCAGCTCGCCGCGGTCTTTGCCGAAGAAGAGCAAACGCTCCCACACCGGCGCGGCGAAGGTGATGGCGTGTTCAATCACCAGCACCGAAAGCACCACCGCCAGCGGCACGAAGGCGTTATAAGGCGAGCCGAAGATTTCCCCCGCGCGGCGGATGACGGTCATCGCCCCAAGCGCGACGGAGGCGGCGAAGGGCCCGCGCATCAGCCACTTCATCAAGCGGCTTTTGATGACGCGGTCGGGCCAGGAAACGCCGAAGAACGCCACCGCGTAAGCCATCAACACCACCAACGCGCCGACGGCCGCGTTAATTAACGCGACGGAACTCCAAAAAATGAAAGGATGTTGCGCCGCGATTTGGGAGCCGAAAAGCAAGAAAGGATAAGAGCCGAGCGCGGGGGCTGTAGCTCCCGCCATGAGGTACGCCATGCGCCGCCTGCCCGAGCTGGTGAGCATCAGCCGATAGGCGCGCAAGAAGTTCGCCCCCGCCCACACCATGACGGCGGCGTAAAACAGCGTGAAAATTTCGGTCCAAACGGTGCGGGTGAGATGGGGGGCGGGCTGTCCTGCGGGGACGAGGGGACCGACCAGCAGATTCAGCGAAAGCAGCAAAAGGAAGACCGCCGAAACGAGGTACATGGCGCGGACGGCGAAACGTCTGCGTCCGCGCGAAGGTTTTCCCGCCGTGACGAGCAGCGCGTCGGAAAGGTGCAGATACGCCGGGGGGAGGAAGACGATTCCAAACCACTGCAAGCGCAGCAACAAATCAATGATTTGCGGCGGCATGTTTTTATCGGGCAGGGCGTCGGTGGCGAAGATGAACGCCACGCACAGCAAAATTAACGCGAAAGAGCGCGCCACCCGGTCGCGCAGGTTGAAGGAAAGCGCGTAAAGAAACAGCGAAAACGCCGTGATGGCAATCCCCGCCGTGAAAATTTGATTGAGAGTTTTAATCCCGCCCAGCAAAGTCGCAGCCCAACCGTTAATCATATGCCCTTCCGCTAAAAAATGTTTCGATCAAGCGCGCGAGTCGTTATGTAAAGGCGCGTTGGGTTATTTTAAATCCTTTCCGAAGAACAGCGCCACGTCCAGCGTCGGAAAGTAACGGTCATTATACCCGCAGAATTCGTACCCGAACTTTTGCGCGAGGCGAATCATGGGCAAATTTTTGGATTGCGTTTCTAAAATCAATCGGCGAAGCGGCTTTTGCGCCGCCCACGTTTCGGCGGCCTGCAGCAGCGCGCCGCCCATGCCTTGACGGCGATAAGGATAATCCACCGCCAATTTGGCGACCCAAGCGGCTTGCGCGCCGGGGCGTTCTTGCAGGCAGAGGTAGCCGGCGGGACGTCCTTCCGTCAGGGCGACGCGCATCATGGAAGCGCGCGTCCATTCTTCGGCGAGCGCGCGCGGGTCGTAAGGGAATGTCACCGCGGTCGGGCGCGGCAGGCGCACTTCCCGAAACGAGGCGGAGAATTGCTCGGCGGAATCGCGGCGCAGCTCCAATTGCCAGACGGCTTCGCTTGAGAGCGAATGGTCCAGCGCGATGAGGCGCGGAATATCCGCGGCGACGGGGGGGCGAATTTCAATTGCGGGTGGCATAAGCGCTTGTTTATTGAGTCGGGATAACGCGCACCGGCACAACGCACGGCGGCTGCGGCAGCCCTTGATTATCGGTCACCACCAGCCGCAATTGATATTCTCCCGGCGTGATGGCGGTTGTGTTCCATTTGCCCAGCGCGCCGTTTTTGACCGTTTTGCTGCCGGCTGAAAAAATTGCCCAGTTTGAGCCGCCTATCGGCGCAACTTCCAGTTTGTAAAAACCGAAATTGGGCAAATTGGCTGTGCCGATCAGTTCCACTGTTCCTTTCAGTTCCTCGCCCGGCTGCGGCGAAGTGATTATCGCCTGACCGGGCGCGCAGCCCGTCGCGCCAAGAGTCGGCGCCGCAGCCGGCAGGTTTGCGTATTGCGTCATTATCGCGGGCGAAAGCGTTCCCGTCGGCGTGGCAAGCAGGTTGAGCGTAGGCGTGGAAAGAAACTGCGCAGCGGGCAGATTCGGAGCGATGAAGGTGGCGAGAAAAAACTCCGTGCAAAACAGCGCGACAATCAAAACCGAAATGGCGGCGGATTGCGCCAGGCGGCGCGCTGAAAATTCGCGCTCTAACTGATAAACGGCGACTCGCGTTTCTTTCCATGAGTTCAACAGCCAGCGAAAGGCAAATAATCCGCCTGCCGCCAGAATGACGTAGATAAAGAATTCATACGCGATGAGAAATCTGTAAAACGCAGTCATATTGCATGGGCGTCGCCTGTTATAACGCCCGCAAAAAGCCGCGCGTCAGCGCTTCGATTTTGGGAGTGATAACCTTGCCCGCTTCCATGACTTCTTCGTGCGTCGTGACGGTCGAGCCGTCGAGGTTCGCCTTGTTGCTGATTCCCGAAATGCCCAGCACGCGCATCCCGCCGTGACGCGCTACAATCACTTCCGGCACGGTGGACATGCCGACTGCGTCCGCGCCAATCATTCGCAGGAAGCGCAAATCGGCGGGCGATTCAAACGAAGGTCCGCTTAAGCCCGCGTACACGCCTTCCTGCAATGTGATTCCCTGTTCCTTGGCGGTTTTGCGCGCGAGCTCCGCGTATTCGCGGTCGTAGGGTTGACTCATATCGGGGAAGCGGGGACCTATTTCGCCGAGATTGGGCCCAATGAGCGGATTTAGCCCGGTCATGCCGACGAGGTTAAGTTGATCGAGGATAAGCATCACGTCGCCCGGCGTAAAACTGGGATTCACGCCGCCCGCCGCGTTGGTCACAATCAGGGCGGGAATTCCCAGCCGCTGCATAACGCGAATCGGCAGGGTGACTTGTTGCATGGAGTAGCCTTCGTAGTAGTGAATGCGTCCTTGCATGACGAGAACGGGTTTGCCTTCCAATTCGCCGGCGACAAACCGCCCCACGTGACCTTCCACCGTGGAAGCGGGGAAGCCGGGAATTTCGCCATATGGGATGTAAACCGCGTTCTTGACTGAATCCGCCAATCCGTTTAAGCCGGAGCCGAGAATCATTCCCACGACGGGTTGAATCGAGATTCGACGTTTCACCGCTTGCGCGGCTTCGTCTATTTGAGCGAGAGTGATAAAAGTTTGCATAGTATCCATTCAAGGCAAATTTGCGCGCCGTCTTGAAAACCGGCGCGCAGGGGAATTATATCAGAATTAAGAAAGCGGTCGAGCGCGTGGAAGGGCGGGCGGCGTCTACGCCTGCGGCAGGTTTCTGCGAATCACGTTCAACATGCCGAAGGCTTTGGTCGTTCCTTGCACGACGCAAGTCAGCGGGTTATCCACCAAATAGGCGGGGACGCCGAGCGATTTGGTGAGCAGCTTGTCCACGCCGCGCAGCAGCGCGCCGCCGCCGCATAGCGCCACGCCGCGGTCAATGACGTCGGAGACCAATTCGGGCGGCGTGCGTTCCAGCGTTTTCCTGCTGGATTCGACGATTTGTTTGAGCGGGTCTTGCAGCGCTTCGACGATTTCGCCGGTCGTTAAAGTCACCGGGCGCGGCAAGCCGGTCACCTGGTCTTGCCCTTGAACTTCCATGCTGTTTTCTATATCTTGCGGAACCGCCGCGCCAATTCGCAATTTGAGTTGTTCCGCCGTCGGCTGACCAATGACCACGCCGTATTTTCTACGGACGTAGGTGATGATTGCCTCGTCTAAATCCATGCCGCCTAGCCGCAGCGTCTCGGCGGCGACAATGCCGTACATCGCTATCACAGCCGATTCGGTGCAGCCTCCGCCGAGACTAATCACCATGTTGCCGGAGGGGGAGTTGATGGGCAGGTCAATTCCGATGGCGGCGGCAAGCGATTGCTGAATCAGAATCGCTTCGTGACTGCCCGCTTCCAGCACGGCTTCGTACACCGCGCGGCGCTCGACGCTGGTCACGCCGTAGGGGACGGAGATAACCACGCGCGGGCGAAAAATGCGCATGTAGCCGCTTACGCGCTGCAGCAAATAAGCCAGCAGCGTTTCGGTGATTTCGTAGTCGGCGATGACGCCGTTTTTCAGCGGACGGGCGACTTCTATGCTTTCCGGCACTTTGCCGAACATATCGCGCGCTTCCGCGCCCGCCGCGACCATTTTTTGGTCCGCCACGTCAATGGCGACGATGGTCGGCTCGTCCAGCAGCGTTTGCGCGCCGTCGGCGATGCGCGTGAAAGAAGTACCCAGGTCTACGCCGAGGTCTTTTGAAAAGAGAGCCACGAGAGTTTACTGTTCCGAATAAGGCGAGCGGGAAGATTTGCGGTAACGGCGCACGGCGTCCAACCGCAGGTTGGACTTGCGGAGCGCGGCTTCCATCTTGAGGTAGGCGTCGGTATCCGGCGGGACTCCTTTGGCGAGCGCTTCTTCGGCGCGGGCGCGGGCGGCTTCGGCGCGGGCGACGTCAATCTCTTCCACGTTTTCCGCCGCGTCCGCCAGCACGGTGACGCGGTCCGGCAGCGCTTCGGCGATTCCCCCCGCCACGGTGAAAATTTCTTCCTTGCCGTCTTTGCGAACTTTGATGATTCCGTATTTGAGCGTAGTCAGCACAGGCGCGTGCCGGGGCAAGATTCCCATCTCGCCCGCCGCTCCCGGCAGCACGACAATATCCGCCTCGCCCGAAAAGACGGTGCGGTCTTGGGAAACGATTTCGCAACGAATGGTCATAGGAGTTCTCCAGTGTCATGTGTCAAGCGCCACGGGAATGTGGCGCCTGACACTGGAACACTTGACACAGATTAAGCCTTCGCCAATTTTTCTGCGTTCGCGCGAACGTCTTCAATCGTCCCAGCCATCATGAACGCCTGTTCAGGCAGGTCGTCGCATTTGCCGTCGAGAATCTCGCGGAAGCCGCGCACGGTCTCTTTGATGGGGACGTAGCGTCCCGGAATGCCGGTGAAGCGTTCCGCCACGAAGAAGGGCTGAGAGAAGAAGCGCTCAATTTTGCGGGCGCGCGAGACGACGAGTTTGTCGTCTTCGGAAAGTTCGTCAATGCCGAGGATGGCGATGATGTCTTGCAAGTCTTTGTAGCGCTGCAACATGCGCTGCACTTCGCGCGCGGTGCGGTAATGTTCCTCGCCGACGATGTTCGGGTCGAGGATGCGCGAGGTGGAAGCGAGCGGGTCCACGGCGGGGTAGATGCCTTTTTCCACGATGGAGCGTTCGAGCGCGATGGTCGCGTCGAGGTGGGTGAAGGTCGCCACCGGCGCGGGGTCGGAGTAGTCGTCCGCGGGGACGTACACGGCTTGCATGGAGGTAATCGAGCCGGTGCGGGTGGAGGTGATGCGTTCTTGCAATTCGCCCATTTCGGTGGCGAGGGTGGGCTGATAGCCGACCGCCGAGGGCATGCGCCCCAGCAGCGCTGAAACTTCCGAGCCGGACATGGAGAAGCGGAAGATGTTGTCAATGAAGAGCAGCACGTCTTTGCCCTGGTCGCGGAAGTATTCCGCCATCGAGAGCGCGGAAAGCGCCACGCGCAAGCGCACGCCGGAAGGTTCGTTCATCTGCCCGTAAACCATCACGGTGTCTTTCATCACGCCGTATTCAATCATTTCGCGGTACAAGCCCGTGCCTTCGCGGGTGCGTTCTCCCACGCCGGCGAACACCGAGTTGCCCTGATGCACGGAAGCCACCGAGCGGATGAGCTCCATGATGATGACGGTTTTGCCCGTTCCCGCGCCGCCGAAGATGCCGGTTTTGCCGCCTTTGGTGAAGGGCGCGATGAGGTCAATCACTTTGACGCCGGTCTCGAAGACTTCGACGCGGGTGGATTGCTCTTCAAAGGCGGGCGCCGGGCGATGGATGGGGTATTTCAAGCCGACTTCCACTTCGCCTTTGTTATCCACGGGGCGGCCCAACACGTTGAAAACGCGCCCCAGCGTGGCGGGTCCCACCGGCACCATGATGGGCGCGCCGGTCGCTCGCGCGGGCAATCCGCGCTGCAAACCGTCGGTGGTATCCATCGAAACGGTGCGCACCCAGTTGTTCCCCAAATGTTTTTGCACTTCCAAAACGAGCGGCTCTTTGCCGGGGCGCTCGATTTCAATCGCTTCATACAGCCCGGGGACGCCGCCTTCGGGGAATTCCACGTCCACCACGCCGCCAAGAATTTGAACTACACGGCCGTTTGCGTTTGCCATGATTTATCATCCTCCGTTTATTTCGCGGCAAGCGCTTCCGCGCCGCCTACAATATCCAAAATGTCGTTGGTGATGCTCTGCTGGCGGACTTTGTTATACGCCAGTTGCAGCGCGCCAACCAATTCTTTCGCGTTGTCCGTCGCGTTCCGCATGGCGACCATGCGGGCGGCGTGTTCGCTCGCCAGCGATTCCAAAACCGCCTGATAGACTTGCAGCGCGGTAAATCGCGGAATGATTTCATCCAGAATTTCGCGCTGCGCGGGTTCGTATTCGTAAGCCGCGGGCGGGGCGGCTTGCTTGCGGCCAAAGTCTTCCACCAAGCCTTCGCTTTCGAGCTCCAGCGGGAGAAGTTTTTTCACGGTGGGAACTTGCCGCCCCATGTTGATAAAGTCGGTGTAAACGAGATGCACCTCGTCCGCGCCGCCTTCGAGAAACTCCTTGACCGCCAGCCTTCCAATCGCCGAAACGTCCATAAAACTGGGCGCGGCGGGGAGGTTGCTGAAATCGGCGATTACTTTTTTCCCGCGCCGAATGAGCAGGTCGCGTCCTTTGCGCCCGACGGCGATGTATTTCACCGGCGCGGGATACCCGTCGAATTTTTGCGCGGTGAAGCGAATCACGTTGGAGTTATACGCGCCTGCCAGCCCGCGATCCCCGGTGACGACCACCACCAGGGCGGTTTTCGTCTCTTCCCGCTTTTGCAGCAGCGGATGCATACTATTGCGTCCGGGTTGGTTGGCGATGTGCTGCAGCGCCTCCCACGCTTTCGTCGCGTAAGGGCGGGTCGCCATCATGGCATTAATCGCCTTGCGAACCTTGCTGGCGCTGACGGTCTCCAGGGCGCGCGTGACTTGCGAAATGTTTTTGACGCTCTTGATTCTGAGCCGCATTTCACGAGCGGAAGCCATAGTTATTAGTCCTTTAGTCGTTTAGTCTAACAGTCTATTAGTCGTTTGTCTTTTAGTCGAGTAGCCTTTTCTGACTATTCGACCATTTGACTATGTGACTATCCGACTACCCCGCCCAGCTCGCCCTGAACGCTTCGAGGGCTTTCGTCAACGCGGCGCGCGTGTCGTCGGTAATCATTTTCTTGGCGACAATATCTTTGCCGATTTCGGGATACGAAGTCGCCATGTAGCGGATGAGGTCGTTTTGCCATTGCGCCATCTTTTCCAGCGGAACGTTGTCCGCGAAGCCGTTTGTCCCGGCGAAGATGACGATGACCTGATTTTCCAGTTCCACCGGCTGATATTGCGGCTGCTTGAGGATTTCCTGCATACGCTGACCGCGCTCCAATTGCGCGCGGGTGGCTTTGTCGAGGTCGGAAGCCATCAACGCGAAAGCCGCCAGTTCGCGGTAAGCGGCCATGTCGAGGCGCAAACGTCCGGCGACCTGCTTCATCGCTTTGGTTTGCGCGTCGCCGCCCACGCGGGAGACCGAAATACCCACGTTCACCGCCGGACGAATGCCCGCGTTGAACAGGTTGGTTTCAAGATAAATCTGACCGTCGGTGATGGAGATGACGTTGGTGGGGATGTACGCCGAAACGTCGCCGAGCAGCGTTTCGATAATCGGCAGCGCGGTGAGCGAACCACCCGTGCCTTTCACTTTGACGGCTTTGTATTCTTCGCCCAGCGCTTTGGCGGCTTCCGTCGCTTCGTGTTTGCCGAGCGGACCACCGTAGGTCTTGCCGTCTACGCCGTCTTTGGCTTCGGCGAGCTCGCCGGCGAAATCTTTTTTGACGATGACGTATTGATTCGCCAAACGAGCGGCGCGTTCCAACAGGCGCGAGTGGAGGTAGAAAACGTCGCCGGGGTAGGCTTCGCGTCCGGGCGGGCGGCGCAGCAGCAAGGAGACCTGGCGATACGCCCAGGCGTGCTTGGAAAGGTCGTCGTAGATGATGAGCGCGTCGCGCCCGGTTTCCATAAATTCTTCGCCGATGGCGCAGCCCGCATAAGGGGCGATGTATTGCAGCGCGGCGGATTCATCCGCGGAGGCGACCACGATAATGGTGTGTTCCATTGCGCCGTATTTTTCCAGAATGCCCAGCGTGCGCGCGATGGCGGCTTTCTTCTGCCCGATGGCGACGTAAATACAAATCAGGTCTTTGCCTTTTTGATTGATAATCGTGTCAATGGCGATGGCGGTCTTGCCGGTTTGACGGTCGCCGATGATGAGCTCGCGCTGTCCGCGTCCGACGGGAATCATCGAGTCGATGGATTTAATGCCGGTTTGCACCGGAGTATCCACGTCCTGACGTTCCACCACGCCCGGCGCGATGCGCTCGATGGGGCGGAAGCCGGTCGTGGCGATGGGCCCCTTGCCGTCAATCGGCTCGCCCAGCGCGTTCACCACGCGGCCAATCATCGCGTCGCCCACCGGCACGGATGCGATGCGTCCCGTGCCGCGCACCGTCATGCCTTCCACAATTCCTTCATACGACCCCATGACGATGACGCCGACGCTGTCTTTTTCCAGGTTGAACGCTGTGCCCATCACGCCGTTGGAAAACTGCACCAGCTCCTGCGCGCGGACGTTTGCGAGACCCTTGACGCGGGCGATGCCGTCGCCCGCCTCCGTTACAACGCCAACCTCGCTGACGTTGAGCTCAGGCTTGAAACTTTCAATTTGTTTTTGCAAATCGCTTGTGATTTGCTGAATCAGGTCTGACATCTAAGTAGCCTCCGCAAAATTTCTTGATTACGTACAAGAACCCGGACGCTGCTTCCGGGCGCGTGTCTGAAGAACTTTCCCTTGTGAAAAGGGGCATAAACGCCGCAATGATACCTGAAAGGAGAGGGATTGTCTAGTTGTAAATTTCACCTTAAAGAAGCAATTTTTTTTCGCGCCGTTGCGCTATGATTATTCAAGAAATACAAACTGCTTCGAGGAGAGAGCCAACCTGATATGAAAAAGCGTTGGAAAGTCGCCGTGCTGGCGAACATCAAGGACGAAAACCAACCCAAACCGGAAGGAGTCCCGCCGGACGCCTTCGCCGACTATGACCATATCGAAACGGTGGAGGCGATTTGCGCCGCGCTGGAAACCGACGGGCATACCGCTATTTTTATCGAAGCGAACCGCGACTTGCCTTTCGCGCTGCGCCGCGAGCAGCCCGACATTTGCTTTAACATGGCGGAAGGGTTGGGCGGCGACGCCCGCGAAGCGCAGACCCCCGCCTTGTTGGAACTGCTCGGAATCCCTTACACCGGCTCGCGCGTGCTGACCAACGGAATTTCTCTCGATAAGACTCTCACCAAACGCATCTGGCGCGATAGAAAGCTGCCCGTCGCGCCCTTTCAAGAATTTTTGACGGGGGAAGAAGCCCTGCGACCCGATTTGAAATTTCCGCTCTTCGTCAAGCCCGCGCGCGAGGGAACGGGCATGGGCGTAGATATGAAAGCCGTCGTCTATGGCGAAAAGGAATTGCGCGAGCGCGTGCAATACATTATCGCCATGTATCGCCAGCCCGCTTTGGTGGAGACTTTTCTCCCCGGACGCGAATTTACTATCGGAATTCTGGGGCGTGCCGACGCAAAGCTATACTCGCGTCACCCCGAATGGTACGAAAAGGACGGCTTTCATCGCTTTCCCGTGCTGGAATTGGATACTGGCGCTTCCGAAGGGCCCTGGATTTACACCAACGAAGCCAAGTCGAAGGACGTCGGTCCTGAAGACGCTCCCGGTTTCTTTTGCCCGGCGAACATCGAGCCGGATCTCGAGAAAAAACTCAAACATCTGGCGCTGCGCGCGCACTTGCTGATTAACGCGCTGGACGTTTCGCGCACCGACGTCCGCCTGGACGAGGAGGGAAATCCGCGCCTGATGGAAATTAACACCCTGCCGGGCTTGACTCCGAATTACAGCGATTTGTGCCTGCAAGCCAAAGCGGAGGGCATGAGGTACGAAGATTTGATATTGGAGATTCTTTATCTTGGCGCGAGCCGCTGGGGAATGCTTGAGCCGCGCGAAGCGGAATTGATTAAAAAATAAGCCGAGTTTTTGCGTTGCAAGAAAGGAGACGCCCATGAAACTCAACAATCCCGCCGTTTTCAGCGAAACCCTGCTGGATTATTTTTTAGAGCAGGGCTGGCAATCGCTCAGCAAGCGCGATTTGGAACTGCTGATTTACATTTTGCTGGAACAGGACGGCGCGATTGGACGCTTTGATTCCAATCACGCCGTCGCCAAACAGTTGCGCCTCACGCCTTCAAAAGTCGCCGCGCTACGCCGCGATTCTTACGCCCGCTGGCGCCCGCTGCTTAACTTTGATTCGCGCGAGATGATTCGGCGCGTCTTACGCGAAACGCTAACTGAGAAAAGACTCGCCAGCGCTGGGTTGTACGCTTCGGAGCGTCAGAAGAGCGAAGGCTTTCTGGCGCTGCAAATTGAACATCCCGATTACCGCGCCGAGATGGAAGAGGCGATTAAGAATTTAGAAGGCATTCCCATTTACGAGCGCAACCCGCAAGTCATTCTCGTCCACTATCGAACGCTGTTTGAATTGGCGCGGCAGTACGACTTGTTGAATGACTTTCCCGAAATCCAAAAGTCGTTGAAAAAATTGCGCGGTTCAAAGGTGAAAGACCTGGAGGACTTTCTGAAAAAGAACGCGCAAGACCTGACGTGGGAAGACGCGCGCGCGGCGCTCAACTCGACGGCGGCGAAAATTATCGCGGGCGAACTGACTTCAATCGCCTTGCCGGCTCTGCTGCGCGCCGCGCTGGCGTTTTTGAATTAATCGTCGTCTTTTTTGTCGCCTTCTTTGCCTTCGAAACCGTTTTTATGGCAGGCGTCGCAGGTGGCGACAAAGACGCTGCCGGGGTGACATGTGCGGCAGGTTGCGCCGCCGTGGTGAATTCCGCTGCCGCCTTCGTCGGTGCGCGGCTCAGGATGTGGGAGGTTAAACCCAGCCGGAGACCAGGCGGCGGTAGAATGACATGAAGCGCAGTTCGAGCCGAACGCGCCGACGTGGAAGGTTGGGTCGGCGTGGCACGCCGCGCACGTCGTCGGCGTTCCCTTGAAGATGTTGTTGATATGGCAGCGCTCGCAGGCGACTCGAGCATGCGCGCCATCCAGCCTGAACGCGGCGAGGTTGTGGTCGAAGGTCGCGCCTTCCCAGCTGGCGGGGGTGTGGCAAGCTTCGCACGCCGTCCCGAATCTTCCTTGATGCTTATCGTCCTTTTGATGGCAGGAGACGCAAGCCATCGGCGTTCCCTTGAAGACGTTGTTGACGTGGCATTGTTCGCAGGCGACGTCTACATGCTTGCCTTCCAATTTGAACGCGGCGAGGTCGTGGTTGAACTTGGCGGGCTTCCATCCGTCGGGGGAGTGGCACACGCCGCAAGCCGTCCCAAAGCGCCCTTCGTGCTTATCGTCCTTTTGATGACAGGAGACGCAATCCGACGAAGCGAGTTTGAAATCCATCGGCGCGCGCGGGTCGAGGTGACAGGCGGAACATTCCGCCTGAGCGTGTTTGCCTTCAAGCGCGAAGAAAGCCGCGTGGTCGAAGTTTTTGCCGAAGCGGTCCACGCCGTCGTGGCAGGCGAGACACTCCGCGCCGAACTGATTGACGTGCGCGGTCATAAAGTCCGCGTTGATGAGGCGGTGGCACTCGTCGCATGTGGAGACGGAAAAATCATAGCCCTCGCGGTGACAATCCTTGCAGGCGAAAGGCTTTTGCAGAACGTTGGTTTGATGCCCCGCGAGCGAGAAGCCCAGCGCTTCGTGCGGGAAGCTTGCCGTATCAAAACGGGTGAGCAAGGCTGCGGCGCCGCGATGCTCCGGGTGGCAGGCGCGGCATTGCGCGCCGGGGTTCTGCGCCATGACCGCGCCGTGCAGGCTTTGGGGGTTGAACATCTGCAGCGCGACGGTTTGATGGCACGTCAGACAGCGATCGGACATGCGTTCGCTCGACCAGAAGGGGACGTGGCAGGCGGAGCACTCGCTAATTTCCGCGTGAGAGGTCACGCCGCCGAGCGGCTCGCCGGGTTGGGCGTTTAGCGCGCCGGCGGAAAAAATTTGCCCCCCGCCGGTCAGCCCCGTGACGATCAAAATCACGACGGTCAGCAGCCCGGCGAAAATTCCCGAACCGCTTAAACATCCAAGCTTGTTGTTTTGCATGGCGGCCTCACTTTAACAGCGTGGAGTAATACAGTGCGCTGCCGATGTGCGTAAAGGCGGAAATGAACAACGCCATGCCGATTGGGATGTGAACGGCGTGCCATAGCGCCAGCGCGCGGCGCGCCTGCCGCAACGCCGCTTCGGGAAGCGCGCCTTCAATTTCCAGCCCGTCCAGCGTGCGCGGAATGCGGGTGAAGATGTAACGCCCGATGATTCCGCTGAAGACGATGATAATCGTCAGCAGCGTCACCGCGCCCGCCAGACCGTTAAACTTCCACGAAGAGTGGAGCAACACCATGTAGGGACCAACCAACCCGGTGAAGATGTGAAACTTCAACCACGAAGACATGCGCCCCCAACTTGCGCCGCGCGCGCGTTTGCGCAGGCTGTATAACGTTTCGGTCGTCAGCATTAGAATAAAGCCGAGAATCCCCAACGCGTGACCGAAGAACTCCCCGGCGGGCGGAATGGCGCGAGTGAAGAACATCGCCGCCGCGTATAGCGCGGTAATGACGACGCTTACAAAAAAAGCCGACCAGAGTTCAATGTTTCCGCGTAACATAACGTTTCCTCCTTGTCAAAGTAATGAAGATGCTTGCGAAACGCGCAACGTCTCAAAGGTTTTTCGAGTCGGGCGCTGGCTTAAACCTTCGAGATGGCGCGCAACGTCCGTTAATAGAACTTCCCGTTCGGCGAAGTCTGGTCGCGCCAGCGCGTCCAAAAGTCGGCGATAATATCGGCGATGGGCGCTTCGGGCTGCAACAACGCTTCGCGGATAGAAGAAATATTCGCTTGATGCGCCACCAGTTTTTGCAGCGGGATGGAAAGTTTCTGGTCGCCCATGAGAACCGCGCCGAGGAGACTCCTTTTGCCAATCAGCAGCCGCAGACGGTTGATCTCGAAACCGCTTTGCGCCGCCAGCGCTTCGGGCAGGTCGCGCCAGGTTTCGCTGTCGCCGCGCGCAATGCCATATATGTCTTCGTCGCGTCCGCGCCCTACCGCGCCAATAATGGTGACGGTGAGACCGGCGAGGCGGGTGACGTTAAAAGGCGCGGATTTGCGATAAGCGGCTACGTTGCCGGCCATGTTCCAGCCCGCCGCCTGTCCTTGTTCGCGCGCGGGATTCCACAAGCTGTCAATGACGGCGCGCCCGGAAAGCGGGTCGTACACCTGAGCGACGTCGCCCGCCGCGTAAATATTCGGGTCGTTGGTTCGCAAATATTCGTCCGCCAGAATCCCGCGCTCGCAAGCTAACCCGCATTCGCGCGCCAGCTCCGTGCGCGGCGCGATTCCCACCGCGTAGGCGACCGCTTCGCACGGGATGATTTTTCCGCTTTCCAGACGAATGCCGGCGACGCGGTTTTTCTTGCCGAGAATCTCCGCCAGTTCCGCGCGGTAATGCAGCGTGACGCCTTCTTCTTGCAGGCGCGTTTCGATAATCCGCGATTCTTCCGCGTCCAACACCGAGTTCCAATATCTGTCGCCGCGCAGCAGGTAATGAACGTTCATGCCGCGCGCCGTCAATCCTTCGACGAGTTCGAGCGCGGTAATGCCGCCGCCGAGGACCGCCGCCGTCTTGCCGCGCCGGGCTTGCTTGACGATGGCTTGCGCGTCGTGGAGGTCGTCCAATTTGAACACGCCCTCCATTTGCGCGCCGGGGACGTTGAGCGAAATAGCGCGCGAGCCTGTGGCGAGCAGCAGCTTATCGTAAGCCAGCGCGGGCTTGCCTTCCAATTCTAGTTTTTTCTCCTGCCGCAAGATGCGCCGCGCCCGCGCCTGAACGAAGACGATTCCCAGCCGGCGGTACGCTTCCCGCTTTTGCGGATACAAAGCCGAAACAGTCAGCTCGTCCGTCAGGTAATACGCCAGACCGGGACGCGAATAAAAGCCGTGCGGGTCCTCGCTGACCATGAAAATTTCGCCCGCGCGGTCCGCCTGACGAATCGCTTCCGCGGCGGAAAAGCCCGCCACCCCTGAGCCGAGAATGACGTAGCGGGTCATCTTTCGCCCTCGAATAGATTGGTTTGGGCGAAGCGCAACACCCCGCGCGGACAGCGCGCCACGCATTCGCCGCAGGTTAAACATTCGCTGTGAACGACGGCTTCGCCGCGCCAGGCATGCGCGCGCACGTCAATTCCGATGGGGCAGTTGTAAGAGCAAATGCCGCATTGCACGCAGCGCGAAGATTCAGGGACGACCTGCCCCGCCGTGAGAACGGCGCGACGCGTCGCGCCGCTTCTGAAGAGTTCTGAAAAAATGGATTGCTTCATAAATATTTTTCTCCGGCTTCTCGTTTGCGAATGATTTTGGCTGGCACGCCGTAAGCGACGCAATAAGACGGAATATCGCCGACGGCGACCGCGCCCGCGCCGAGCACGGTTTGCCCGCCAATGTTGATTCCATGTATTACGCTTGCGCCTAGCCCGATGGCGCTAAATTTACCGATGGTCACTTTGCCGCCCGTCGTCGCTCCCGGCGCGAGGCTGGAAAAATCTCCCATTTCGCCGTCGTGGTCGAGCGAAGATTTGGTGTTGAGGATGCAATGCGCGCCGATTTTGCTGTCGCTGTTGACGACGACGCCCGCCATCACCGCCGTTCCCGCGCCGATTTCCACGCCGCGCGCCAGAATCGCCGAGGGATGAACGGCGCGGACGAAAGCAAAGCCCGGGGCGATTTTTTCGATTCGTTCTACGACTTGTCCGCGCGTCCAATTGTCTCCGATGGAGACGATTCCGCCCGCGATTTGGCCCGCCGCAAACAGCCGCGCCAGCTCGTCTTCGGCGCCGAGAACGCGATAGCCGAAGAGCTCTAGCCCGGCGGGTTTATAGGAATCAATCAAGCCGAGAATTTCGTACTTGCCTTCCTTCTCGACGATATCCATGACCACTTTGGCGTGTTCGGAAGCGCCAATGAGCAGAATTTTTTCCATAGGCTATCGCGTTCCTGTCATTTGTTCCAAAAGTTGAAGCAGCTCTTCCGCCGTTTTTTCGCGGCTGAAATGGGCTTCGAGGTAGCGCCGCCCTTTCATGCCCATTTCTCGCGCGGCGGCGGGGTCTTGCGCCAATTGCGCGACGGCTTGCGCCAGCGCGGAGGCTTCGCCGGGTTGGGCGAAGATTCCGCAGCCGGCCGCTTCCGTCACTTCGCGGATAACGCCGTCAATCGCCAGCGCGATGGGTCTGCCAGCCGCCATGTAATCGAACGCTTTGTTGGGGTAGGTGAGCTTATATTCTTCCAGCGGTTTCAAGATGGCGATGCAGACGTCCGCGGCGGCGAGAACTTCCGCCATTTCGGCTTTGGCTGCGGGCGGCAAAAACGAGACGTTGGAGAGATTCATCTCGCGGGCGCGTTCCATCAGGGCGGGTTTTTCCTTGCCGTCGCCGACGAAGACAAAATGAACGTTGGAAGAATCCGCCAGCAGGCGGGCGGCTTCGAGGACGACGCTCAAATCGTTGGACATGCCGTGCGCGCCCGCGTACAGCACGATGAATTTGCCCGTCAGCCCGTGCCGCGCGCGAAACGCTTCGCCCGTTTGATTCGGATCGAACATGGCGGGGTCCGCCCCGTTGGAAATCAGCGCGACGCGCGCCGCGCCGCGTTGCTTCACATGGCGCACAAACCCGGGGCTGTTCACCATCACCCAATCGGCTTGCGAGTAGAGAAATTTTTCCAGCCATTCGGAAAGCGCAATCAACAGCGGGTTTTTGAGCGCGCCGACGGCGACGGCGAATTGGGGCCACAAATCGCGGACTTCAAATAAAAATCGGGCGCGTTTTATCCACGCCAGCTTCCACGCCGCGAGAGCTTGAAAGATGGGCGGCGAAGTTCCCCACACCAGGTCCACGTTTGGGACGCGCAGCCCAAGCCAGAACGAAGAGAACATAAACGAAACGAAGGCGACGACGCGGTGAAAGAAGGATTTGTGATGCGCTCGATATGCCGCCGCGCGTAAAATCGTCACGCCTTCGCGCTCTTCTTTTTGCGTCTTTGTCTCGTTCCCTGTCAGGTAGCTGACCGGCGAGGCAATCACCGTCACCTGATGCCCGCGCGAGGCGAGCAGCCGCGCGAACTCGTAGTGCCGCGTCCCGCCGGGTTCTTCTAAAGAAGCGAAAGCCTGATGAATGATGAGAATACGCATAATTTTTTGGTTGAAAAAGTATACAACGCTCGCGCGAAAACTTTGTGAAGATTTTGTGAACGTTTTCGCCGCGCGAACAATCAATGCAAAAGACCTCCGCCGAGCCGCCGGAGGTCTTTTCTTGCCTGCCCTTTGGAAATCTACTTGTGCAGCTTCTTTGCGGCGACGAAGCTCAAACCGCGCTCTGTCAGCGCTCGCGCGGTGCGATTTGCAGCGTCCACTTTGTCTAAAAAGTTTTGCTGCAAATTACCCCAATCGCCGCTTTCGATAACTTCTTTCTTTTCGCGGAAATAGTCGAGGATGTCGGAGGGGTGCGCGCGAGCGGAATCCACCTCTGGGTCGCCGCCTTCATGCTTGGCGGCGATGTTGGCGACGTGATCCGCCAGTTCGAGCAATTCCGCGCGGCGGTTGTACGGCTGGACGACGATGCTCTTCCACGTTTCGGTGATGTGATGCTCGAAGCGCACGACCTTTTCCAGCCCCAGCGCTTTGCGAAATTCGGCGGTCAGTTCCATCGTCTGGTTATTGACCGAGTTTGACCAGTTGAAGCCAATCAGCGGGGAGGTTCCGTCTTCGCGGCTGAACAGCTTCGCCATCGTCAGAATCCACAGGGCGTGATAGGGGTTGTCCGAGCCGAAGAAGACCGAAATCTTGAATTGAATATCCACGCCCAAACGATAGAGCAGGAAGCCGAGCAGAATCGTCCCGGCGTTAAAGTTTAAGACGTGCTGCACGCCGTAGTTGGCGTAGTAATACAGGAATTCGTCCAGCCATTGCAGCGCGTGTTCGTTGGGCTGACCGATTCCGCCGAAATAGCCGGTGATGGTGGCGGGTCCGCCGAGATGCGGGTTCGACCCGTCCGTGCCTTTCGTATCCAGCGTTTCGACGAAGGACGCGCCGATAATATCGAGCGCGGCGACGATGGCGGGCAGGTCGCCGTCGGCTTCGGATTCTTTCATCTTGCGGACGGCGATGAAGCGGCCGGGGATGAGAGTCCGGTTGGCGATGGCTTGCTCCGCCATGACGCGAATCCACGGGAAGTATTGCAGCGCCGAGACTTCGAGCGTGACGGCGTATTTATCTTTGAACTTCGTTTGCGCGGCTTTCGCGCCCAACACGCTTTTGCGGTAATCCGCCACGGAGATGAACGCGCCCTTATCGCGCTGTTCAAGAAGCCATTGCAAGTCTTTGACGGCTTCGGGGTTGCGTTCCTGCGCGAGGCGGAAGAGGTTTTCCATTTTGCGCGCCGCTTTGTGTTTGCGGTTGATTTCCTCCGGCGTGCCGTACTTCGCCACGACGTCGAGGAAGTCTTTCATCGCTTGCGAATCGGGGTCGAGGAAGACGGCGTTGACGGCTTTGAGTTTATCGGGAGAAATTTTGAGAGATTTTTGGAGGGGGGGCATGGGGGCTCCTTTTCAGTGGTCAGTGGTCAGGGAAGGTGAAGTATTTGGCTTGGTCTTCGCGGAGGGTGAGGGCTTATGGATGGCGGAAGTGAGAGGCTTTGCTGATCATGCTGCCTATCATGCGGCCGATTTCATTCGTCGCAGTGGGCAGCGCGCGCGCCTCGTCAGGCGCGAGGTACTTGCAATCCAGGGCAACTTCGATCCAGTGTTGTGTCTCCTGATTTTCGGCGTCTGCGTCGGTCAATTTGTTGATAAAGCGCGCCTCGTAACGGCGCTTTGCCCAGGCTTCGGCAATTTGAGCGCCAATCGCACGCGAGGAACGTCGTACCTGGTCGGTCAGCGAGTATCTTTCTTCTCGCGGGAAGCGCCTGGTTGTTTCAAATATCTCGCTTGCCAGCGCACGCGCTTTTTGACAGACCGTCAAACCGCGAAAGGTCGCCACTCGCGGCAAATTGCCCATTTCGCCTCCTCGCCGAACACTGAACACTGCTTTTACCGAACGCTGCTTTACCCAAGCATCTTCTTCAACTCTTCAAACTCCTCATCCGGCATACCGAAATAGTTCTTCTGTTCGGGGAACTTTCCGGCAATTACTTCGTCGTGATAGTTCTTCAGCCCGTTGAGAATCACTTCGCCGGCGTTGCCGTACACCTTCGCCATCTTTGGCGTGAATTTGGGATACAAGCCGAACATATCGTGGTAGATGAGCAGCTGCCCGTGCGCGTGCGGACCGGAGCCGAGCGACATGATGATGCAATCGCTGACGGTCTCGGTGATGAGCTGGCACAGTCGGTCGGGAACGAGTTCCAGCAGGATGCAAAACGCGCCGGCGTCGCGCAGGGCTTTCGCGTCGTCCACAATTTTCTTCGCCATCGCGGCGGATTTGCCTTGCAGTTTGAATCCGCCCAGCGCGGCGACGGACTG
Organism: Anaerolineales bacterium; assembly: GCA_034432535.1. Taxonomy (GTDB): domain Bacteria; phylum Chloroflexota; class Anaerolineae; order Anaerolineales; family Villigracilaceae; genus Villigracilis. Next base: position 50,949 of record DAOUBR010000006.1, read on the forward strand.
CGGCGTGAGACCCAAATGCCCGATGGCGGGAATTCCCGCGTCCACGATTCCTTTAATGCGGCTTGCCATCGCCGCGCCGCCTTCGAGTTTAATCGCGTCGCAACCCGCTTCCGCCATGAATCTGCCTGCGTTGCGAATCGCGTTTTCGACCGAATCTTGATACGTCATGTAGGGCATGTCGCCGACGAGGAAAGCCGTCGGCGCGCCGCGCCGCACCGCCTGCGCGTGGCGGATCATGTCGTCCATCTTCACCGGCAGCGTAGAGTCGTAGCCGAGCATGGTCATGCCCAGGCTGTCGCCGACCAGAATCATCTCGATGCCCGCCTGCTCCTGCAGGTAGGCGGTGGGATAGTCGTAGCAGGTCAGCCAGGTGATGGGTTCTTTGTCCTCGACTTTCTTGAACAAATACGGCAGGGTGATTTTTTTCCTTTCGGTCATTCTTGCTCCTTGTGAAAATAGAGAAATGGCAGGGCGGCGCGCCCTGTTTCAACCTTCTGCCTTATAGTATATAAAGAAACAGCCGTCTGAACAACTGACGAAAATCATATCGTGAATTGTCGCGCTTTTGAAAAACGACGCGAGATTTTGCAGGTTAGCAATCGCGTGGCGCGAGATTCTTGCCCTGAGCCTGTCGAAGGGTATTTCGCCTTTGGCGCAGGCGCTTGTTTCCGCCAATCCCGCCCGGACATTCAATGTCCGGGCTACTCTTGCAAAGCCGTCTGAAGACGGCTAAGCGCCAGCCGTTCAGTCGGGGACGACGCGCCGCGGTTGCCCTGCCGGCAAAATAGTTGTATAATGCAACTGTTTCATTTTGCAACTAAAAAGAGGGCGCGCCTATGTCCGAACAACTCATCAACGCCTTTTGGGAAACCGTCCCGTCCGTCTGGCGGCAGACGCGGACGAAAATTCGCGCCGTGGCTGCCGAACGCTTCAGCCTGACGGTGGAACAGTTTCAGGCGCTGCGGCGCATCCGCCGCGGATATGATACGGTCAGCGCGCTGGCGGAAGAAGGGCGCGTCAGCCGTTCGCAAGCCAGCCGCGCCGTCGAGATCCTCGTCCGTCGCGGATTGGTGGCGCGCCAGACCGATGCGCGCGACCGCCGCCATGTCCGCCTTTCGCTCACGCCGTTCGGCGAAAAAACGCTGGTCGCCGTGTACGCCGAGGCGGAAGCGTGGCTGGCGGAACGTTTTAGCCGCCTCTCCGCGAAAGAAGAGGCGCTGCTGCGCCGGGCGCTTCCGCTTTTGCGCCGCGCGTTCGACCCATCTTGATTGCTCTTCAACTCTGTTTCGCCTTTCAAACTCCCGACTTATGACTCACCTGTTCAAACTGCGTTCGTTCGTCAAACCCTATCTGCCGCAAATTCTCTTTTCCATTATCAATCTGGCGGCGCTGACGGCGCTGAATTTGTACGTTCCGGGCGTCATCCGCGACGTGATTGACGTGGGGCTGCTTTCCCGCGACGGGGCGTTTTTGATTCGCTCCTCGCTGCTGCTGCTGGCGCTGGGGTTTACCGCCGCCGCGCTCGCCGCGATTCAGCGTTTCACCGCCGAGTGGATTGGCGCGCATTTTGGCTACGACCTGCGAAACAAGCTATACGACCACATTCAGCGCCTTTCGTTTTCTTATCACGACCACGCTCAAACGGGGCAGTTGATTTCGCGCTGCATTGAAGACGTGCGCTCCACGCAAACCTTCATCGGCGGTTCCGTCGTCGAATTGTCGCAATTGATTTACATTCTTTTCGGCGCGCTGTTCATTATGATTAACGCGAATTGGAAATTGACTCTTATCGCCATCCTGCCCTTGTTTCCGTTGACGTGGATCACTTTGAATTTCGGCGACCGCGTGACGCATTTATTTTTCAAAGTGGATACGCTGCTGGGCGAGCTTTCGGCGCGGTTGCAAGAAAACGTCACGGGGGCGCAAGTTGTCCGCGCCTTTGCCCGCGAGCCTTACGAAATCAAGCGCTTCGACGAGACGAACCGCGCCTACTATCAAGCGCGGTTGAAGGTGATTGGCGAATGGGCGAAGGTCATGCCCACGACGGACTTTCTCGTCACGCTCTGCGCCATTTTAATTCTCTGGTTCGGCGGGCAGATGGTCTTAAACGGCTCGCTCACCGTCGGCGAAATTGTCGCCTTTAATGCTTATGTGGCGATGCTTGCCGCGCCGGCGCAGCAGCTCACCTGGCTGGTGAACGCGGCGGGCGAAGCGGGCGCGGGCGCGCAGCGCGTCCTCGAAGTGTTGGAGACTCAGCCCGAAATTGTCTCGCCGCCCAACGCGATTCAATTGCCCGTCCTGCGCGGCGAGGTGGAATTCCGAAACGTTTCGCTGCGATATGTGGATGAAAAGCGCGCTTCGCTCACGGAAATTAACCTAAAAGTCCAGCCGAATCAGCTCGTCGCGCTGATTGGCCGCACGGGCAGCGGAAAGAGCTCGCTCGTCAATTTAATTCCGCGTTTTTACGACGCGACCGAAGGCGCGATTCTGGCGGACGGCGTGGACGTGCGAGACGTGGATCTGGCCTCGCTGCGCAGGCAAATCGGCATTGTGTTGCAAACTTCGCTTTTGTTTTCCGATACCATCCGCGAGAACATCGCCTACGGCAGGCCGGACGCGAGCGACGAGGAGGTGATTGCCGCCGCCAAAGCCGCGCAGGCGCACGAGTTTATTGAAAGTTTCCCCGATGGTTATCAAACCGTCGTCGGCGAGCGCGGAATCACGCTCTCCGGCGGTCAGCGCCAGCGCGTGGCCATCGCCCGCGCGTTGTTAATGAATCCGCGCATTTTAATTTTGGACGACTCGCTTTCCAGCGTGGATACCCAAACCGAAAAACTGATTCAAGCGGCGTTGGATAATTTGATGGCGGGGCGCACGACCTTCGTCATCGCGCATCGTCTTTCCACCGTGCGCCGCGCCGATTTGATTCTCGTGATGGAAGCCGGGCGTATTGTGGAGCGCGGAACGCACGAAGAATTGCTCGCGCGCAACGGCTTGTATAAAGAAATTCACGATTTGCAGCTCGCGCAGAACGTTTCTTTTGAAGATACGCTCGCCTTTCGCCGCGAAGAAGAAGTGAAAATCTATTGTTCAAAAGATTTTCATTAAACCCATTCCTTTCCCATACCCTTCCATTATGACGACCATCGCCCCTCCCGCTTACGTCACCCGCTCGGAAGAGTTTTACGACAAGCCGCTTGACCCGAAAGTCGCCAAACGGTTGATTGGCTTTATCGCCCCGTACAAATGGCAAATGCTTTTCTCCGCTTTCTTGATGTTGATTGCAGTGGCTTCGTCTGTGCTGGGACCTTACCTCGTCAAAGTCGCCATTGACGAAGGCTTGGTCGGCGGAAACCGCGCCGCGCTGCTGAACGCGGTTTTGATTTATCTCGCCGCGGCGGTTATCCGCTGGGGATTCATCTACTGGCGCGTCAAAATCATGGCGCAGGTCGGGCAATCGGTCATTTACGACGTCCGCAAGCGGCTTTTCGCTCATTTGCAGGAACTTTCGCTCGGCTTTTACAGCCGTTATTCGGTGGGGCGGGTGATTACGCGCGTCATCAACGACGTGGAGACCCTGCGCGAATTTATCACCTGGGCGGCGCTTGCCATCGCCCGCGACTTGTTCGCGCTGGTCGGCGTCGTGGTCGCTATGGCGTCGTTGAACGCCAAACTTTCGTTTATTGTCTTCCTCGCCGTTCCGCTGATGATTCTCGCCACTTCCATCTATCGCCGCGCCGCGCGGGTCGCTTATCGGCGGGTGCGCGCGGCGGTTTCTTGGGTCAATTCGGTGTTGGCGGAAAACATCAACGGGATTCGCGTGGTGCAAGCGTTCAGCCGCCAGGACCGAAACTACGAGTTGTTTCGCAATTACACGAACAAATATTATCTGCAAATGGCAGTCCACGCCGCGAAGGTCGTCGCTTCGTTTTTGCCGGTGGTGGATATTCTTGGCGCGCTGGCGACCGCGGCGGTGATTTACCTTGGCGGAACGGCGACGCTGGGCGAATCCATCACGGCGGGGGAGTTGGTCGCTTTTGTGTTGTATATTGACCGTTACTTTGAGCCGCTGCGCGATTTAAGCCGCCGCTTTGACACGCTGCAATCTACTTTGACGGGCGGCGAAAGAATCCTCGACCTGTTGGATACGCCCGTCGAGGTGCGCGACGCGGAAGCCGCGCGCGATCTGCCGCGCCTTCAAGGCAGCGTCCGCTTTGAGAACGTTTCCTTTCATTACCCCGACGACCCGACTCTGGTTTTGGATGGCATTAATCTGGAAGTCGAGCCGGGACAAACGATCGCTTTGGTCGGCGCGACGGGCGCAGGCAAGACCACCATCGTCAAATTGCTCGCCCGCTTTCACGATCCCACCTCGGGCAGGGTGACGGTGGACGGCTTCGACTTGCGCGACGCGACTCAGACTTCCCTGCGCCGACAAATGGGCATGGCGCTGCAAGACCCGTTTCTCTTTAACGGCACGGTGAAAGAAAATATCTTGTTCGGCAAACTGAACGCGACCGACGAAGAAGTCGTCTTTGCCGCTAAAGCCGTCGGCGCGCACGATTTCATCGTCAATATGAAGAACGGCTATGATACTTCGGTGGAGGAGGGCGGCGCTACCCTGAGCGTGGGGCAGCGGCAGTTGATTTCCTTCGCCCGCGCGCTGCTCGCCAACCCGCGCATTTTGATTTTGGATGAAGCGACTTCCTCGGTGGATACGCAGACCGAGCAGACGATTCAAAAAGCGCTCGAAACCCTGCTCAAAGGGCGGACCTCTTTCGTCATCGCTCACCGACTGTCCACCATCACCCGCGCGGATAAAATCGTCGTCGTCGAGGACGGAAAAATTATCGAGCAGGGAACGCACGCCGAATTGATGCAAAAGCGCGGAAAGTATTTTCAACTGTATCAAACCGGCTTCGCCGAAATGCGCGAGGAGCGATAAGGCGCAAAAAAAACCCGAAACCGCGCGGCTTCGGGATTTTTTATTTTACGCTTTTCTAAACCAACATTCTCACGGGGGTTTCTAAAAACTCCGCCAGTTTTTGCATGAACTGAGCCGCTTCCGCGCCGTCGCTGATTCTGTGGTCAACGGAGATGGTGGCTTTCATCCGCCAGCCGATGTTGACCGCGCCGTTTTCCACGACGGGGACTTCTCTGGCTGAGCCCAAAGCCAGAATCGCCGCCTCAGGCGGATTGATGATGGCGGTGAAGTCCTCCACGTCGTACATGCCGAGATTGGAGGTGGAGAAGGTCGAGCCTTCCACGTCTTCCGGCTTGACTTTGCCTTCGCGCGCGCGCGCAGCCATCGCCTTGATTTCGCTTGAAATCTGGCGCAGCGGTTTTGCGTCCGCGTCCTTGACGACGACGGTCATCAGCCCGCCGGGGACGGTGACCGCCACGCCAACGTTGACTTGCCCGAATTGAATGATTTCGCTGCCGCGCAGAGTCGCATTCAGGTTGGGGAATGCGCGCAGCGCGAGCGCGACCGCCTTGACGATAAAATCGTTCACCGAGAGTTTTTCGCCTTCGGGCAAAACCGCGTTAATCTGCTTTCGCGTTTCCATCAGCGCGTCCATCTTGTATTCGTGGCTGACGTAGAAATGCGGGATGGTAGTTTTAGATTCCACCAATCTGCGCCCAATGGCTTGGCGAAGTTTGGTTGCGCTAGCGGTCTTGTCTGCTAGTTGGCTTGTCGGCTGGTCGGCGACTAGTTGACTAGCGACTAGGCGACCGGCGACTAATTTCTCAATATCTCTTCTTACAATCCTTCCGCCGGGGCCCGTGCCTTGCACTTTGGATAAATCCACTTTTTGCTCACGGGCAATTTTCTTCGCCAGCGGGCTCGCCTTGACGGTTGGTAATTGGCGATTGGCAATTGGAGGTTCGCTTGCGTTAGACGAAGCCGAAGCGTAACCCGTATCTTGCGGCTTGTCTCCGCTGGTCGCTGGCGACTGATGGCTGGCTGCTGGTTCACTGGCAGTTTTTTCGTCTTTTGCTCCAACCACTGCAATCGGCGCGTTCACAGGGACGACCGTCCCTTGCTCCACAATGTGCTGCAACACCACGCCGCCGGCGGGGGATTCCACTTCCACGGTGGCTTTGTCGGTTTCGATTTCAGCGAGGACTTCGCCTTTGTTGATTTGTTCGCCTACTTGCTTCACCCAGCGGACAAGCAGACCTTCCGCCATGTCGAAGCCGAGTTTGGGCATCTTGATAGTTTCAGCCATTACTTCAACACCTCCTTCGCGGCGGCGACCACGTCCGCCACTTGCGGCAGCGCGGCTTGTTCCAGCGTGCGATTATAGGGCAGCGGGACTTCTTTTTGCGCCACGCGCAGAATCGGCGCGTCCACGTAATCGAACGCCTCTTCGTAAATGCGGCTGACCACTTCGCTGCCTACGCCGTAGGATTTCCAGCCTTCTTCGACCACGACGGCGCGATTGGTCTTCTTGAACGATTCGAGGACGGGCTCCATATCCAGCGGGCGCAAGGTTCGCAGGTCTACAATCTCCGCTTCGACGCCTTCTTTGGCGAGCTCGTCCGCGGCTTTCATCGAAAGTTCCAGTCCTTTGCAATACGTCACAATCGTCACGTCTTTTCCCGCGCGCTGAATCTTCGATTTGCCGATGGGGATGGTGTATTCGCCTTCGGGGACTTCGCCGCGCGTCTGATACATGGTGGCGTGTTCGATGAATAAAATCGGGTCGTTGGAGCGGATGGCGGATTTGAGCAGTCCTTTCGCGTCTTCCGGCGTGCCGGGCGAGACGACCTTGAGACCAGGGAAGTGCGCGAAGATGGCGTCGGGAGTCTGTGAGTGCGTGGCGCCGAGTTGACGTCCGCCGCCGCCCACGGCGCGGATGACTAGCGGCAGCGTGAATTGCCCGCCGAACATATAGCGTAACTTTGCGGCTTGATTGACGATGTAATCCATCGCCGAGAAGGCGAAGTTGATGGTCATCAGTTCCGCAACGGGGCGCTGACCAACCAGCGCCGCGCCAATCGCCGCGCCGATGATGGCGTTTTCAGCGATAGGCGTATCCTTAACTCGCATCGCGCCGTACTTGTCGTAAAAACCTTTGGTGACGGCGTAAGTGCCGCCCCACACGCCGACCTCTTCGCCGAGGATGAAAACGGCGGGGTCGCGATCCATTTCTTCAATTAATGCTTGCGAGATTGCCTCGCGCATGGTGATTTTGGGCATGTATTTTCCTCTAAATTTGAATGGTGAATGTTGGCGGTTGAAACCGCGTCAACATTTGGGAAGACGACCTTCGTCGTCTTCCGAAGTCCGCGAAGGCGGACTTCCTAATGGTTGCGGCGACTTCAGTCGCAAACCATCACTCATCCTGCTCGAACACCTCTTCCAATTCAGGGGTGAGATTGTTCGCCGCATGACGTTTTTTTTGATTTTCAATGTACGCTTTCACCGTCGGGACCTCCGATTTGCGAATGGTGAACGCTCCATACGCGCCTTGCCATTTGAAGAAGGATTCAGGCATGATTGCATGCGTGACCAGATGCGAAGACATGCCTTTCACTTCCTTGACCAGCGTCGCAATGGCGGTTGTGGCGTGGAAGCGAGTCAGCAGATGAACGTGGTCCGCGATCCCGCCAATGGCGATAGGGAGACATTTCAACTCACGGCATTTCTCGGCGATTGCGGCGTAGATGCGCGGTTCGAGCGCCGGCGTAATCAGAGGTTCTCTGTCCCATGTCGCCCAAACCAGATGAACGTAGAGCTGAGTGTAAGGTTCGCGCATCGTTTATTCCTTTCGATTTAAGTCCGCGTAGGCGGACTTCGCAATTGTTACGGCGACTTTTAGTCGCTAACAATTCGACTTTCAGTCGCCAACCATCCTACTCCGCATACACGTCCGCAAACAATTCTTCCAGCGCCGGTTCGGGGCTGGCTTCGGCGAATTCTACCGCTTTAGCGACTTCCTCTTCTACGCGCGCCTCGATTTCATTCAGCTGCTTTTGCGAGGCGAGTTTTTTATCCAGCAGGTATTTGTTGAAAACGCCAATCGGGTCGCTTTCCTGCCATTTTTTCACTTCTTCCTGCTTGCGATAGCGTTCCGGGTCGCCCATCGAGTGTCCGCGAAAACGGTAGGTGTTGATTTCCAGCAAGTAGGGCTGACCTTCCTTGCGGACGTACTCTATTGCTTTCTTGGCGGCTTCGTACACCTTCATCACGTCCATGCCGTCCACGGCGGAATTTTTCATCCCGTAGCCTTCTGCTTTCTGGCGGATTTCATCCACGGCGGAAGCGCGCTCGACGGCGGTGCCCATGCCGTATTGATTGTTTTCGCAAACCCACAACACGCGCAGCCCCCAAAGTTTGGAAACGTTCAAAGCCTCGTGAAAATAGCCGATGTTGGTCGCGCCGTCGCCGAACATGCAAATCGTCACATTGTCGTTGCCGGCGTATTGGTCGCCGAGCGCCAGCCCGGAGGCGATGGGCAAATGTCCGCCCACAATGGCGTGACCTCCCCACATGTTTTTGCCGACGTCCGCCATGTGCATCGAGCCGCCCTTGCCTTTGGACATGCCTGTGGCTTTGCCGAGCAATTCCGCCATGACTTCATTGGCTGAAATGCCGCAATTGAGCGCCACGCCGTGGTCGCGGTAGGCGGTGATGACGCGGTCGCGCGGCTCGCGCGCCGCAATCAAGCCGGTGGAGACGGCTTCTTGCCCGATATACAGGTGCATGAAACCGCCAATTTTTCCAGCCTGATACAGTTCCGCGCCGCGTTCTTCCACGCGGCGGATGAGAACCATTTGATAATACAGGTTCAGTAGTTGTTCTTTGTTCATTACAAAACTCTCTCCAAAAAAGTTGATTCCTGTTTGTGTAAACTGGCTATACAACACCGTTGGGGCTTGCGCGGTTTCGCCGCTTTGCAAACCGGGCGGAGATTATATCAGACAAAAAGCGTCCAAAATAAAACGCGAGAGTCTTTGAGATCTGAGTCTTTTTTTCACATTCAATTGCCGTCTCGCAGGCGGGCGCTCATTGGAGTAAAATAAAGCCATGAATTGGCTAACTGGCTCTTCAAAACAGGCGGAAATTAAAAACTTGATTGCCTTGCTGGCGGACCCTGCCCGGCGCGATTCCGCCGCGTGGGAGTTAATTCATCGGGGGGAGGAATCCGTCGCTCCGTTGATTGCCGCGCTTGCTTCGGCTGAGGCGGGACTGATTCCGTATTACGAACAAATTTTGGCGCGGATTCCCGCCGCGACTCCGCAATTGATTCAACAACTCAAAACGGCGCATCCCATCATGCGCGCGCGCGCCGCCGAGACGTTTTTCTTCAGCGGCGATAAAGCCGCCATGCCCGCCTTGCTAGACGCGCTGAAAGGCGAATACTTTACCGTTCGCGCCCGGTCGGCGATGGCGCTTGCCAATATGGGCGACCCGCGCGTCGTTCCTCATTTGCTGCCCTTGCTCAAAGATCGCGAGTGCGAGGTGCGCCGTTACGCTTGCGCCGCGCTGGCGAAATTCCGCGACCCTTCTACTTTTGACGAAATCGCTAACGTGCTGTTGGACGACCCGAAGATAGAGGCGCGGCAAGCCGCCGCGCGCGCCTTCGCCGAAATGAAAAACCCCGCCGCGCTGCCTTACCTGATGGAGGCGCTGCGCGCTTCGTTCTGGTGGTATGAGCGCGATAACGCGATTGAAGACCTGCTCGCCGCGATTGAAAGCGTAGGCAAGGAAGCCGCGCCGCTCTTGATTGAAGCCCTGACCGACAAAGAAGCCAACGTCCGCAAATACGCCGCGACGCTGCTCGGCAGATTGAAGGAGCCGGAGGCGGTGGAGGAGCTCGGCGTGGCGTTGTACGACTTACATAGCGAAGTCGGCAAAGCCGCGGCGGAAGCGCTGGCGGAACTTGGCGCGGCGGCAGTGGATTACTTTGTGGAAGCCTTGCGCCATCCCGAACCCGACGTCCGCGAGAACGCGGCTTGCGCGCTGGGCAAGATAGACGACCCGCGCGTCCCGGCTTTGCTGATTGGCGCGCTGAGCGACGCGGAACGAAACGTCTGCAAGCAGGCGTTAATTTCGCTGGGACGTTTCCGCGCTCCCGCCGCTCTCCTTGCTTTGAAGGAAGTCGCCGCGAATCGCGCGGATAGAGAGATGTCTCAACTGGCGAAGAAACTTTTGGCGGCGATGGGTTGACGTCAACGTGAAGTCCGCGCAATTATGAACCGTTTTATCTTTCAACCAGTTACCAATGACCAATTACCAGTTACCAAAATCCGCGTCGGCTGTCCCGCCCACAACTGCGGCGGACGCTGCCTGCTGATTGCCCACGTCCGCGGCGGGAGAATCATCCGCCTTGAAACGGACGACCGCCCCGATACGCTCGCCGCTCCGCAGTTGCGCGCTTGCGTGCGCGGACGTTCCTACTTGCGCCGCCAGTATCACCCCGACCGATTGACCGCCCCGCTGAAACGGGTCGGCAAGCGCGGCGAGGGAAAGTTCCGCGAAATTTCATGGGAGGAAGCGCTCGACGAGGTAGCCGCTCAAATGCTGCGGGTCAAGCGCAAATACGGCTCTTCGGCGTTGTTCGTCCCGTATGGCACTGGCTCGTACAACCAACTGAACGGCTCGCACGTCGCGCGGCGGCTGATGAATCTCTTTGGCGGCTGTCTGGGATTTTACAACTCATATTCATGGGCGGCAATCAACGCGGCGACGCCGACGGTATACGGCACGCTTGTCACAGGCAATCAGCGGCAGGATTGGCTCAACGCGAAATACATTATGATGTGGGGTTGGAATCCCGCCGAAATGCGCGACGGCACGAACAGCGATTATTTTGTGAAACTCGCGCGAGAGGCGGGCGCGCGCGTCGTCTGCATTGACCCGCGCCACACGCTCAGCGCCGCTTCGCTTGCCGACGAGTGGATTTCCATTCGCCCGGGATCGGACGCCGCGTTCATGTCCGCGATGGCGTATGTGATGATTACCGAGAATCTTTACGACGCCGAATTCGTGCGGACGCATTGCGTCGGCTTTGACGAAACGCAGATGACCGTCCCCGGCGCCGAAAGCTACCGTGATTACATTTTGGGGACGCGCGACGGAACGCCGAAAACCCCGCAATGGGCGGAAGCGATAACGGCTGTTCCCGCCGAAACCATTGCGCGCATTGCCCGCGAATACGCGACGATAAAACCATCAGTCTTATATCAAGGCTACGGAATGCAGCGCCGCGCCTACGGCGAACAAGTCGTCCGCGCAGGGTGCGTCCTGGCGGCGATCACCGGCAACGTGGGCGTGCATGGCGGCTGGGCGAGCGGTCTCGCTCTGCAAGCCTCAGACGGCGGCGGGACCTGGACGGTCTTCCCGATGGGCGAAAATCCCGTCTCCGCGAAAATCCCCGTCTTCTTGTGGGCCGAAGCGGTCTTGCGCGGAAAGGAAATGACCGCCCGCGACGGCGTGATAGGGGCGGAACGACTCGATAACGATATTAAATTGATTTACGCCGTAGCGACGAACATCTTAATCAATCAGCACGCGGACATTAATCGCACGCGCAAAATTTTGGAAGACGAGTCCAAAGTGGAGTTTATCGTTGCGCAAGATAATTTTTTGACTCCGACTGGAAAATTCGCCGATATTATTCTGCCCGCCTGCACGCAGTTCGAGACTTGGGGAGTGGAAGACGGCTGGAAATACGGCGACGAAGTCATCTTGCAGCCGAAACTCGTCGAGCCGCTGGGCGAATCGAAATCCGATTATCGCATTTGCGCCGAACTCGCCGAGCGGCTTGGAATCGGCGAGGCGTTCACCGAAGGGCGAGACGAGAAACAATGGGTGGAATACTGCTTGAACGAATATCGCCGCCTGCGTTTCCCGGAATTGCCGACGTTGAATGAATTCATCGAAAAGAATCTCGGCGCGTGGACCCGCCCCGCAACCGAGCCAAAAATCGCCTTTGAAGATTTTCGCCGCGACCCGCAGAAATATCCGCTGAATACGCCGAGCGGAAAGATTGAAATTTTCTCCAAACAGTTATACGACTTGAACAATCCCGCTGAGATTCCCGCAGCGCCGAAATACATTCAAGAATGGGAAAGCCCGTTTGAAGCGGACGGGAAATATCCGTTGCAAGTCGTCGGTCATCACACGCTGCATCGCGTTCACTCCACGCATGACAACAACGATTGGCTGGAAGAAGCGTTTCCGCAGCGCGTCTTCATCAACCCCTTGGACGCTGAAGCGCGCGGCATTCAGGATGGCGACGAGGTGAGAGTTTTCAACGATAGAGGCGAGACGGTCTTGCCCTGCCGCGTCACCCCGCGCATTATGCCCGGCGTAATTGATATTCCGCAAGGCGCGTGGTACGACCCCGACGAGAACGGCGTGGATAGAGGCGGCTGCGTCAATGTGTTGACTTCCCATCGCTGGACGCCCTTCGCTTTTGGAACTGCGCAACATACCATTATGGCGGAGGTGGAAAAGGCGTCGCAGGGCGCAAGGCGCAAGGCGGCTACATGACCTACGCATTTACGTTTGACGCTTCCGCTTGTTCGGGCTGCAAGGCGTGTCAAGCCGCGTGCAAAGATAAGAATCAGCTGCCCGTCGGCGTGTTGTGGCGGCGGGTGTATGAAGTCAACGGGGGAGGGTGGGAAAAGCGCGGCGCGGCGTGGACGAACACGGTCTTTGCGTACAATCTCTCGATTGCGTGTAACCACTGCGAACACCCCAAGTGCGCCGGCGTTTGTCCAACCGACGCTTTCGTCGTCCGCGCGGATGGAATCGTTTACATTGATTCTTCCAAATGTATGGGCTGCGGCTATTGCGCGTGGGCTTGCCCTTATTCCGCGCCGCAATACAATCACGAAATTGGGCGCATGACCAAATGCAATTTTTGTTTCGATGAAATTGATAAAGGAAATCCGCCCGCTTGCGTGGCGGCGTGTCCGCTGCGGGCGTTGAATTATGTGGATATAGACGGCGGATGGCGGACAGCGGACGGCGGTCAATCGTCTTCCGCCTACCGTCCCTTGTGGAAAATTCCCGCCAGCGAGCATCCTTTTCCCATGTATCCGCGCTCGCGTACGCAGCCGCATATTGCAATCAAGCCGCACGCGGCGATGAAACTTGAAACGCAAAAAAGGCTTGCTAACGTCGAAGAGATTCGCCCGAAAAAAGAATCCGCGTGGTCGGAATTTCCGCTGGTCGTTTTTACGCTGCTCGCGCAATTATCCGTCGGCGCGTTTTGGCTCGCCGCGCTCTTTCTCCCCAAGCCGTTGGATGTTCTTCCGCTGCTGGCTATCGGCGCTGCGCTGGCGCTTGGCATGGCGGCTTCTTTCGCTCATTTGGGAACGAAAAGAAACGCATGGCGGGCGATTTTTCATTTGAAGAAATCGTGGCTCAGCCGCGAGATTCTTTTCGCGCTTTTCTTCGGGACGGGCTGGCTGGCGGCGACGGGGGAGAGTTTGCTCTTCGGACGGAGTTCGTCCCCGCTCCTGTGGCTGACCGCGCTGGCGGGCTTCGCGCTGATTTTCAGCATGGGCATGGCGTATCGCCTGCGCGCCAGACCGGCGTGGGATACATGGAAGACCAATGCGGCGTTTTTCATCAGCGCCGCGCTGCTGGGAACGACGAGCATGGCCGCCTTTTTGCCGGTTTCTTTTCCGTGGCGGTATATTGCGGCGGCGCTGATTCTCGCGCAATGGGCGGCGACGCGCCAATACAGCCCGAAGGACGGATTCGCCCGCGCCGCTCGAATCGCCCTGAGCCTGATTTCCGCGCTTGCCGCCGTTTTGCCGTTCTTTCCTCCTGCGCCGCTGTTTTCCCTCGTCCTCTTTGGCGAAGCGGCGGGCAGATGGCTGTTTTACAATAACCGCGATTGAATATTCGCTCCCTTTCGAGTATGATAAAAATATCGGCGCAATGAATCGTTTTTCAACAAGGAGCCCCCTATGGCAAGAGAAGTCATCACTACCCGCGCGCATGGCATTGATATCAGCCACTGGCAGGGAACTTACAACTACAATCAGACTTGGGGACAGGTGGATTTTGTCATTCAGAAAATGACCGAAGGAACCTGGTGGGACCAGAATTACGGCGCTTTGTGGGATAACGGAACTTCGCAAGTCGCCATTCGCGGCATGTATCACTACCAGCGCTCTGGCGTCAGCTGGAAGGCGCAGGCGGATAATATTCTGGCGATGGTCGAGCGCGTCACGCCCCGCATTCACATCATCGCGCTGGACGTGGAAAAAATCAACAACACGCTTGATAAGACCTATTTCAGCGATAGCAAGCGCATTTTGGAATATCTCTCGGTCAATTCCGACCGCCGCATTGTTCTTTACATCAACCCCGACGTTTTCAACATCGCCCACCCGCTGATGCTTAAAAACTTTGGGCAGGAAGGCGTCCGCTGGCTATTCGATTACCCGATGTGGTTGGCGCAATACTGGTGGACTCCCGACCCGAATAAGCAGCCCGCTACTCCCGCCTTGCGCGGCGATTGGGATATCTGGCAATACACCGACAAGGGCGACTCGAAAAACGCGCAAGGTTGGCGGCGTTACGGTAGCCCCGACCTCAACGTCTTCAACGGCACGGTGGACCAGATGCGGGTTTGGGCGGGCGTGGACGACGTGCCGACCCCGCCTCAGCCGCCGACGGCGAAAGTGACCATCGAGAGCGTCTCCGTCAAACTTTCCAACGACAGCGAGGTAATTTTAAAATGAGATACTCCATCACTTCCACTTTTGTCATGTCTTTGCGAAAAGACCATAACACCGCCGCCGCTAAAATCGCCACGATGGACCCAGGCAAGGTCGCCAAGGGCGACGATTTGTGGGTCGCCGCGCAAACCACCAACACGGCGAAGGCGGGCGATAAATGGCTGCACGTTAAGGAAATTGACGGAAAACCCGCCGACGGTTGGATGGCGATTATTCATCTCGGCAAGGAATACTGCTCGCTGCAAGACAACGGAGTCGTCCCGCCGCCCGCCAACGACGGAGTCAAGCGCGTCATCAAGGCGGCGATAACCTACGAAACCGAAGACGGGCAGATTGTCACGAAAGAATTTTTCCCGCAATAACGCTCGTCCGATTCGTTTTCATTCCGTTCGGCGTGAATTTTGAGCCGCAGATGGAAGCAGACTTAAAGCGGATAAAAGAACAACCCGCGATAATCTGCGCGATTTGCGGCTGAATTTTTTGCCGCGAAGACGCCCTCGTTTTTCGGGTAAAATCTAACCCATGAAAGAAACCTTCACCCGCCGCGATTTCCTCAAACTCGGCGGACTCGCGCTTGGCGGTCTGGCTTTTACTCCCTTCCTGCCGGGGTTGACCGACTTCGATAGCGGCGTTTACGTCCGCATCGCCACCGACGAAATGCCCGTGCGCGTCAAGCCAAGCGACGACGCCCGCATTTACCAGATGTGGTATCGGGACGACCTCGTGCATGTTTACGAGGAAGTCGTCGCGCAGGAGCCGAAACACAACCCCGTCTGGTATCGCGTGTGGGGCGGATATTTGCATCGCGGGCGCTTGCAGCGCGTCCGCACGGTTTACCAGACTCCGACGGAAATTCCCGAAGGCAAGCGCCGCCTGATTGAAGTCGCCGTCCCTTACACCACGCCGTATTGGTATTCCAAAGCCTATGGCTGGAAGGCCCTTTCCCCAAAAATTTATTACAGCTCGGTTCACTGGGCGGACGGTCTAGCGGAAGGTCCAAAAACTGCCGATTACGACGGTCCCTGGTATCGCATTTACGACGAGCTGGATTCCAACGTCTCGTATTACATCCCCGCCATTCACGCGCGCCTCATCCCAACGGAATATTTCGACCCCATCTCACCCGACGTGCCGGACCGCGAAAAACTCATTGAAGTCAACCTTACCACGCAAACCCTCATGGCTTACGAATACGGCAAGCTGGTCTTTCAAACCAACATTTCATCCGGCATTCCCGGCGGCGGGCAAAGCGGCTCGAAAGGGCTTTCCACCACCACCCCGCAAGGCAAGTTCAACGTCCTCGATAAGGTCCCGTCCAAACACATGGGGTATAGTTATTTCAGCTTCTCCAGGTCGGGCAGCCTGCTGGCGGACGCCAACGATTACGTGCTGCCCGGCATTCCGTGGACGAGCTTCTTCACGCCCGTCGGTCACGCCTTTCACGGCACATACTGGCATGAAAACTTCGGCGCGCCCATGAGCCACGGCTGCGTCAACATGCGCAACCATGAAGCCAATTGGATTTTCCGCTGGACGAAGCCGCCTCACACGCCCGAAGCCGTCTATAACAATCGCGGACTCGGCACGCGCGTCGAAATTCATTATTGATTTCGGAATTTACCCCCTCCCATGCCAACCCTTCATTGGAACGGAAAGCGGCGCGGATTGGATTCCATTCCGCCTGTTTCCCTCGACCTCGATTCGATTCTCTACCCCAACGGAATCGGCTACCCCGATGCGGCTCCCGTCGGGCGCGTCATTCTCGGCGAGAACCTCGCCATCATGGCGGCGCTGCTGCCGCAATATGAAAACCGCGTCAATCTCATCTATGCCGACCCGCCGTTCTTCACCAACCGCAAATTTCACGCCCGCGTCGGCAGGGGCGAAGATTCCCGCAAGCCGCAGCAATGGAAGCTCGCCGAAGGATACCGCGACCATTGGGCGGATTTGGATTCCTACCTGCAATTTCTATACGAGCGTCTCGACCTGATGATTCGGCTGCTGGCGCCCAACGGAACTTTGTACCTGCATCTCGATTGGCACGCCGATTCTTACGCCCGCGTCATACTGGACGAGCTCTTTGGCGCGCGGGGCGTTTTCGTCAATGAAATCATTTGGGCGTATCACGGCCCTTCGCCTATTCGCACGGCGTTTAATCGCAAGCACGACACGATTTTGATGTACGCCAAGAGCGGCGATTACGTCTTCAACGCCGACGCGGTGCGCGAGCCGTACAATCCCAGCACGGTGAACACTTTCAAATCTTCGCGCAAGGCGGGCTTCGGCAAAATCCCCGATTTAGAGCGCGGCAAGGTTCCCGAAGATTGGTGGTATTTCCCCGTCGTAGCGCGTCTGCATGGGGAGCGCACGGGCTATCCCACCCAAAAGCCCGAAGCGCTGCTGGAACGGATGGTACTCGCCTCGTCCAATCCCGGCGACCTTGTGGCGGATTTTTTCTGCGGCTCCGGCACGACCGCCGCCGTCGCCGCCAGACACGGGCGGCGCTTCATCGCCTGCGACGAGTCGCCCCGCGCCGTGAACGCCGCGCGCGCCCGCCTGGCGCAAACTTCCGCCGTTTGTTCGTTTGAAACCGCCTCTTCCGCGAAAATTGCGTCCGCGCCGCGCGCGAAAAAATTACGCCTCCGCAAAACGCCTGATTCCATCCGCCTGGAATCCGCGCTCGATGTGGATTTTTGGGAAGCCGACCCATCTTGGGACGGCAAGACCTTTCGCAGCGCGGCGCAGGCGGGACGTATCACGCGCAACGCGGAACTGCCGCTTGAATTAAAAATAAAAACCGGACGCAAAACGCGCGTCCGGCTGACGACCACGGAAGGCGGGCGAATCGAATTAAACGTCTAAGCGGTATCCCACGCCGCGAACGGTTTTCAAAAACTTGGGGTTGTTGGGGTCAATCTCAATGGCGCGCCGCAGCCATGAAATATGAACGTCCAGCGTGCGCGTATCGCCGGTGTAATTGGTCTCCCACGCTTTTTTGAATAGCGGCTCGCGCTCCACCACTTCGCCGTGCTTTTCCATCAGCAATTGCAGCAAAGTGACGAGACGCGGAGTCAGTTTGGAGCTTTTGCCCAAACAGCGCACGCGGCGTTTTTCCAAATCGAGGCGGATGGGTCCCACGTGCAGCACGTTCTTTCCGTCTCCCGGCAGCAGCGGCTTGATGCGGTTCACCAATTTTTGCGCGGTGAAGGGCAACCCTAAAATCGCATCCGCCGCGTCTTTGCTCACGTCTTCTTCATTTTCCACAATTAGCACAATCGGCGTCTTCGGGTCTTTCTCGCGGATCGATTGGCAAATCCGCAGCCCGGTGCTGCGCAGCGAAGCGGCGTTCACCACCACAAGGCTGGGGCTGACGTCTTTCAAGCGCGCGAGCGCTTTGCTTCCATTTTGCGCAATTTGCACGTCGAACCCTTTCTTTTGCAGTTCGGCTGCGAAGGAAGGAACTTCGGCGTGCTTTGATTCGATGACTAAAAGCGTGGAAGTCTTCATGCTGAAAACCGGCTGATGAACCCTTCAGCCGCCGCGCGGCGGCTTTCTTTTTCAAGATGGACTTTCTTTAAGGTTTTGTTATTATACACTAGATTTTCGCCCTCGCCGCAATCTCTCAAGATGACTCCAGCAATTCCAAATTCAAAGTTTCTGGCTCTGTCAGAAGCCAACGGTTCGCGTTTTTTTTCAAACCGTCCACGAATTTTCACGAATAAACGAATGCTGGAACGAAAATTCGAGTATTCGTGACCT
>DAOUBR010000007.1:0-2163 GCA_034432535.1 Anaerolineales bacterium
GAGTCGAGTTTCTTGCGCGCGGCTTCTTTCTCCGCTTCTTCCTTCCAGCGCTTTTCCACTTTGCCTTGATGCCGCCGCTGGGCTTCGGTCAGCCCTTCGCCCTTCCTCCGCTTGGACTCTGCAACCAGCGCTCCCGTGCCGCCAATCAACGCTAACGCCGCAAGCGGAACGCTCAGGTTCGGGAAACGCGCTGTGGATTCTCCGCCCGCGCTGATGAGGTGCGGCAAGTCGGAGACTTGCTCCACGTTCTGGCTCTCGTTTTGCAGGACGGAGGCTTGCCCTACGTTCTCCTTTGGTAAGCCGGAGACTTGCTCCGCTTGCGGCGGCAAAAAGGTCGGGAGGGGAATGAAAGAGTTGAGCATCGTCACGTCCACCAGCGTCAGCGCCTGCGTTTCGTGACCGGCTATGTCTTTCACTTTTAGCGTAATCAAATATTCTCCCGCGGGCGCTTTCGTTCCATCGGCAAAACGCCCGTCCCAGGTGAATTGTCCCCTCTCGCGGGGAGACCCGCTCAACGCATCGTCCCATGCCACCTTTGGGTAGCGCTCGTCTTCGTCCTCTATCACCACCCGCAGATTCGCCAACCCGCTGCCGCTATCGCGCAAGTCATACATCAATGCCTCTCCCAAACCAATCCGCGCCGCTATCTCTACGCTCGGCGGGGTTGTATCCACCGCCAGCGGAAGTTCCGCCGTTTCGGTCAGGTTGCCCGCGGTATCCATCGCGCGAAATTGTAGCGTATGCGCGCCGTCTTGTAAAACAACGCCGCCGTTCACCGTTTGCCACCCGCCGCTGTTGAGGTTCATTTGTATCGCCGCCACGCCGCTGGTCGCATCCTCTGCGCTCGCCGTCAGCGTGACCGCGCTCACATACCAACCGTTGCGCTGCTTCCCGCTCGCTTGCACGTTTAGCGTCGGCGAGGTCGTGTCCACCTGGATGCGCCGCGTTTCTTGCGCGGCGTTGCCCGCTGCGTCTTTTGCCGTGATGAGAACTTCATACGCGCCTTCGGGAAAGATGATTTCGCCGTTATAGGGTTGCGCCGCCCCGTTGATGTTGACAACTACGCCGCCCATGCCGCTCGTCCCGTCTTCCGCGTTGACGCTCAACTGCGCTTCCGAAACGTACCAGCCGTTCTGCCCCGCCGCGCCGCTCAAGGAACTGTTCACTTGCGGCGGCGTGACGTCGCGTTTGTAATTCGATTTGCCGCTGGAGAAAAGCCCGCCGCTCGAATCGGCGCGATATTGCGCCGCGCCCGTCCCTTCGTTTCCAACGGGTATTTCGCACGCAGCCCCGCAGTCAAACGCTTCTCCGTCTAAACTGCCGCTAAGGCTCACGCTTTCTCCCTGCGGGTCAGACGCGGAGAGCGCCAGCGATAAGTCTCCTTTGCACCAGCCGTTCTCTCCCCACGCCGAGCAGTTCCACGCGGCGTTGAGGACGGGCGGCTTGGGTTCGTTGCATTCTTTGTCGCAGCCAACGCCATACTCCACGCAGCATCCGCCGCCCGGACCAGGGTTTGGGCATGTGTCCGAGGGTCCCGGATCCCAGTTCACGCAAATTTCAATCTCGCATTCGGGCTTGCAAACCAGCGCGGCTGGCGCGGGCAAGCCGGAGGCTTGCTCCGCTTGCGGCGGCGGCAGCAAGATGAACGCCGCGGTTGCCAGCATTGCAAAAAACGCTACAAACGGCAGCCCTAGATGAATTGTATGTATGTTGGTTGGTTGGTTGGTTGGTTGGTTGGCGCATGTTGCCCTCCGCTTGATGATGCGCTTATCATAGCGCCAACGTTTGCAAGCGGTAATTTTTTTAAGGATTTTGCATTCCGCATTCCGCATTCTGCATTCCCCATTCCGCATTCTGCGTTTCCTTAAAAAAACTCCCGCAGCTCTCAAAAGCGGCGGGAGTAAAGCAGACAGCCTATTTCTACGGCCTCGCCGTGAACGTTGGCGTGATGGATGACGTTTTGTACGGCTTCCTGAGCAATGCGGTACAGGCATTGTTCCACGTCGGGGGCGAGATTCGGCATGGGGTTGGGCAGGGCAAGTTCGAGGTCCAGCGCGGCGCGGGCGGCGGCAGATTCAGCCATTTGGCGCAGCGCCAGCCCCAGTCCCAGGTCTTCGAGCGGACTGGCGCGCAGCGCTTTGAGGGCGCGGCGGGTTTCTTCCA
>DAOUBR010000008.1:0-98890 GCA_034432535.1 Anaerolineales bacterium
TTTATAGGTAAATTCACCGCGTTTTTTATCAGAATCAGCGTTCATCCGCGTTTATCTGCGGTAAATCTCGATTTATAAAACGCTCTCTAAGCAGGTTTTTTCTGTCGTCGCCGCTCATGTTTACTCCTGTAAAATCAATTAGATATATATCGAATTAAATTTCACCGGTTGCGGCGGCCGACGTCAAGGGGGATTTTCCGCCGCTTGTTTTTTTTAGGGGATTTATAATTATCCCATTCCAACTTTCGGAGGTGAAATTGTGGACCTTTCCAAGCACGCTTTCTTTGAGGGAAAAATCGTCCCGTGGGGCGAGGCGAAAATCAACATCGCCACGCACGGCTTTATGTACGGCACGGCGGTCTTCAGCGGCATGCGCGCCTATTGGAACGCGGAACGCGAGCGTTTGTATGTCTTTCGTCCGCGCGAGCATTTCCGCCGCCTGCTGGATTCAGCGAAGATACTTTCCATGCAAATCCCTTACGACGAGCAGGGCTTGATGGATTTAACGCTCGAACTGCTGCGGCTGGACGGCTGGCGGCAGGACGTTTATCTGCGCCCGACCATCTACAAAGCGGATATGGGAATCGGCGTGCGGCTGCATAATTTACGCGACGAGTTTTGCATGTTCGTCATGGGCTTTGATAAATACCTCTCTAACGACGCCGACGCGCATTTGACCTTCTCTTCCTGGCGGCGGATTGACGATAACGCCATTCCTGCGCGCGGCAAGATTGCCGGCTCTTACGTCAACTCCGCGCTGATTAAGAGCGACGCCAACCGTGCGGGCTTCGACGAGGCGATTGTGCTGGATCAGCAGGGTCACGTTTCCGAAGGCTCGGCGATGAATATCTTTATCGCGCGCGGCGGCAGGCTGGCGACGCCTCCCGTCACCGATAACATCCTGGAAGGAATCACCCGCCGTTCGGTCATCGAGCTGGCGCGCGCCGAGCTGGGGCTTGAAGTAGAAGAACGCCCGATTGACCGCACCGAAATTTTCGTGGCGGACGAGCTCTTCCTCACCGGCACGGCGGCGCAAATTGTCGCCGCTACGCGGGTGGATCATCGTCCCATTGGCGACGGCAAGATGGGCGAAATTACCCGCAAACTGCGCGCGCTGTTTGACGACGTCGTTCGCGCTAGAAATGAAAAATACCGCTTGTGGAATGTGGAAGTATAGAACCTGTCTTAAAGACGGCGCGCCGCTCTGAGGGAGCGTCGTTTGCGAGTGAAAAGTCTCGCGCTTTGGCGTAGAGACCCTTCGCCGCTTTGGCTCAGGGCGGCATGACTTCTAGAAACAAAAAGCCCGTCGCGCTCAGGCGGCGGGCTTTCGATTCTTCGCTTGACGGCTACGGATTCTTCACAAACCGCACCAGAGTCAGGTTTTGACCGCAATCCGCGTAAACGTCTATCGGCGCGCGCTGCGAAAGCGGCGAACCCGCCTGGTCGAGCAGCTGCAAATACAACTGCCCTTTGAGGGAAACCGGCTGATTGCCGAGATAGAACTCAAACCCCGATTTGCCGTAAGCGGGCGCGACTCCGCTGACGGTCAATTCGTTTAACGCTTTGCCGTTGTAATATCCCGTCAGGTTGATAATCATGCCAATCATGTCCGCGTTGTTGGCGTCCACGATCGTTCCGCCCACCGCCTGCCAATCGCAGCCGAATTCGGGATGGATGATGGAACTTTTAATCCCTTCAAACGTGATGGCGTAAGGCGCTTTGGGAGTCTTGGTGACGGTCGGCGTCTTGGTCGGCGGGATTAAAGAGAAAGGCGTGGCGGTGGGAATAGGCGTAAAGGTTGGAAAGAGCGTCGGGGTTTCGCTGAGAACCGGCGTGACCGTCGGCGTCCAGGTCGGCGGCAGAGTCAGCGGCAGGGGCGTGGGCGTGACGGTGGGCGTAATTTTGAACTGGCGCGGTTTCAAAACGTTGTAAGCGGCGCCGGGCGAAATAAAAACCGCCGCGAAATAAAAAACTAGAAAAACGGTGAACAACAGCGTCAGGGCGCTCAACACGTCCCAAATTTCAATATCCAACCCCGCGTCGGCGGAAGCCGCTTTCTGTTTGGGCTTGGGCGTTTCTTCTCCGTAGTTGTAATCGTATTTGCTCATGCTTCGCTCCAAATTTCAAGGGGCTAAAACAACGTTGCTGGCGGCGCGTTTTTCTTCCAGCCATTTTTTTAAGGCGATCTCTTGCATTCTGGTCAGCGCGTCGGGCGAGAGCGGATGTTCGCCGCGTTCCAGCGCTTTGAAGATGTGAAAGCCGGCGGCGGTGGCGATGACCGGGGTATATTGACCCGGCTGCAAGGAGAAGACTGCCGCGTCGGCTTGCGGGTCGAGCAGATAGCCCGGCGGAATCCAGCCGAGTTCGCCGCCTGTGATTGGGTCGTAGAGCGCGGCGAGTTCGTCGAAATCCGCGCCTGCTTGCAGTTGTTCGTAAGCCGCGCGCGCGCTGGCTTCATTATAGGTCAAAATCTGGCGCAGGTGAATTTGTTCCAAGCTTTTGGGCGCATTGGCGGTGATTTTGTCGCGCATCCACGCCGCTTCGACGGAGCGTTTGAGCGCGGCGCGGAAGGTTTCGGGGCTGTAACCGTGCGCCGCCTGCCACGCGGCGAGCGCTTCCGCTCCCCCGATTTGACTTTCCAGCGCGGCGATGCGCGTTTGCAAATCCGCCTCCGTCGCTTTAAAGTTCTCCGCTCGCGCGGCTTGCGCCAGAAGAGTCTGCGCGATTAAATCTTCCAGCGCGGCGACGCTGGCTTCTTCCAGCGAAACGCTCTTGCCCAGCTCGGCTTGCGCCGCCTGATAACGCTGCGTTTCGGCTTCAAACTCGGAAATGAGGATGTATTCGCCGTTCACAATCGCCGCCGCGGGGGGCGGGGTGGGGGTGGGCGGGACGGGGGTGAACGTGGGAATTTGCGGCGTGGGCGTGTTGGGCGGCGCAAAAACGGAAACGCAGGCGCTTAAGCCCGCGGCGAAAATCCATAGCAGCATGAAATTGATCAATCGGAGTCTGGAAAACATCGCCAGCATTATACCTAAAAAGTAGGGCGCGCTTTGAGCGCCTATAAATAAGGTAGGTCGCGTTACAAACGCGACCTACCGGTTTGCGTCGTTGGCTTTTTACCGATTTTGGGCGGTTTAGTAATCCATGCCGCCGGGGGGCATGGCGGGCGCTTTTTCCTTTTCAGGAATATCGGTAATCAACACGTCGGTGGTGAGAATCATCGCGGCGATGGAAGCGGCGTTTTCGAGCGCGCCGCGCACGACCTTCACCGGGTCAATCACGCCGGCTTTAATCATGTCGGTATATTCGCCGGTCAGCACGTTGTAGCCGATGTTGAAGTTCTTCTTCTCGGCGGCGGTGCGGCGCACGGTGTCAATGATGACCGAGCCGTCCTGTCCGGCGTTGGCAGCCAGCTTGCGGATGGGAGCTTCCAGCGCTTTCTTGACGATGTTAATGCCCACGCGGATTTCTTCGTTCTCGTCGTCGGCGTGCTGCTTGGCGAGTTTATCCAGCTTGTTGGCGGCGTTGATGAGGGAGATTTCGCCGCCGGCGACGATGCCTTCCTCAACCGCGGCGCGCGCGGCGGAGAGGGCGTCTTCCACGCGGTGCTTCTTTTCCTTCATTTCGGTCTCGGTCGCCGCGCCCACGCGAATGATGGCGACGCCGCCGCTCAGCTTGGCGAGGCGCTCTTGCAGCTTCTCGCGGTCGTAATCGCTGGTGGATTTTTCAATCTCAATGCGAATTTCCTTGATGCGGGCTTCAATATCGCTCTTCTTGCCCTTGCCGCCGACGATGGTGGTGTTTTCCTTATCGGCGACCACTTTCTCGGCGCGTCCCAAATCCTGAACGGTGGCGGTTTCAATCTTGCGCCCGGTCTCTTCCGAGATGACCTGACCGCCGGTCAGGGTGGCGATATCTTGCAGCATGGCTTTGCGGCGGTCGCCGAAGCCGGGGGCTTTCACCGCCAGCACGTTCAACATGCCGCGCAGTTTGTTCAGCACCAGCGTAGCGAGCGCTTCGCCGTCCACGTCTTCCGCGATGATGACCAGCTCGCGCTTGCCAATCTGCACCAGTTTTTCCAGCAGCGGCACGATGTCTTGCGCGGCGGAGATTTTCTTATCGTAAATCAGGACGTAAGCGTCGCTGATTTGCGCCTGCATCTGGTCGGCGTTGGTGATGAAATAGGGCGAGATGTAGCCGCGGTCGAACTGCATCCCTTCGACGTATTCCTGCTCGAACTGCATGGACTTGGATTCTTCAACGGTAATCACGCCGTCTTTGCCAACCTTGTCCATCACTTCGGCAATCAGCTTGCCGATTTCCTCGTCAGCCGCCGAGTTGGTGGCGACGGAGGCGATTTCCTCTTTGGTGTCAATCTTAACCGCGTTCTTTTTTAATTCCGCCACGACGGAATCGGCGGCGAGCTCGATGCCGCGTTTGAGCAGCATGGGGTTGTAACCGGCTTCGAGGGCTTTCAAGCCTTCGGTCACAATCGCGTAAGCCAGGACGGTCGAGGTGGTGGTGCCGTCGCCCGCGATGTCGTTCGTCTTCTGCGCGGCTTCCTTCAGCAGCTGCGCGCCCATGTTTTCAAAGGGGTCTTCCAGCTCGATTTCCTTCGCTACCGAAACGCCGTCGTGCGTGATGGTGGGGGAGCCAAACTTGCGGTCAATCGCCACGTTGCGCCCTTTGGGACCGAGAGTGGCGGAAACAGCGTTGGCGACGACGGTCATACCGCTCTTAAGTTTGCGTCGCGCTTCATCAGAGAACACGATTTGTTTTGCTGCCATAGTTAATTTTCCTCTTTTTTTTCTGTTGATTATCGTTCAACGCAAAGCCCCTTGCGGCGCGCTTCGCGTTTGAAGGCGGGTTTATCCAACGATTCCGAGAATGTCGCTCTCGCGCAAGATGAGCAGCTTCTTGCCGTCCATCTTAACTTCCGTGCCGGAATACTTGGCGAAAAGGACCACGTCGCCGACCTTGACGTCCATCTCAATGCGTTCGCCTTTGTCGTTGCGGTCGCCCGGGCCAACGGCTAACACCTTGCCCTGTTGGGGCTTTTCTTTCGCCGTTTCGGGAAGGACGATGCCGCCGGCGGTGACCTCTTCCTGTTCAATCGGTTCTACCAGCGCGCGGCTGCCCAAGGGTTTGAATGATACTTTTGCCATAGTTCTTCTCTCCTGATGTGAAATGGGTGGTTTCGATAATTTTCTCAAATTAGCGCTCAAATTGTTCGAGCGCTAAAATCTTACTCACTTAAAAGAGCCGCGTCAAGCGCGTTGCGGAAATTCTTATAAAACTCTGATACGCCCGCCGCCGCAAACCCCATTTGACGCCCGCCCCGTCTTCGTGTATCCTTGACCTGTCCGGGCAGGACCGGCGCGGCAAAGCCTTTCGAACCCCGCCAGGTCCGAAAGGAAGCAACGGTAAGGAAGAGCCTTTGGGCGCCGCCGGAACCCTGCCCGGATATTTTCCCCCCGACCGACTTATAATTCTCCCCATGAAAGCCTCCAACTGGATTATCTTTTTCATCGCCCTCGCCTTTGGCTTGGGGCTTGGCTTGGCGTATGGCTGGGCGATTGACCCCGTGCAATACGTGGACGTCACGCCCGACCTCCTCCGCGCCGATTATCGCGCCGATTACGTTTTGATGGTGGCGGAAGCGCACGTCCGCGAGCAGGACGCGGAACTCAGCGCGCGGCGGCTCGCTATGCTCGGCGGCGAAGACCCCGCCAAAATGGTCGAAGATACGCTGCTTTACGCCGCCCAAAATGGATTCACCCAGCCGGAAATGCTCGCCTTAAAGGGATTGCTGACCGCGATGCAAACCTATCGGGCGAGGGGAGGAAGCCTCCCATGAAGAATCTACTCCTCGCGCTCTTCGCGCTGCTTGTCGGATTGGCGGGCGGACTCGCCTATTCGTGGGGAATCGCGCCCGTCCAGTATGTGGACGCCAGCCCCGACCTGCTGCGCGCCGATTTCAAAGACCAATACCGCATTGCAATTGCTGCCGCTTACGCCGCCAACCGCGACCTTGCCCGCGCGCGCGCCCGCCTTTTGCTGCTCAGCCCCGACCCGCTGCGCGACGTCAAGGCGCAGGCGCAGCGTCTGGTTGGGACTCAAAGAGCCGCCGACGCCGAACTGCTCACTCTGCTCGCCGCCGATTTGGAAAAGGGAGTCGCTTCTCTGCCGCCCACCCGCTCTCCCGCGCCCGCTTTGGCGCCCGCCTTTGAGACCGAAACTCCGCTTCCCACCCCGACCTTTACTCTCATGCCGACCTTCACGCCCGTTCCGCCGCCGTCCTTTCCTTTTGAGCCGCCCATCGAAAGTTTGACTCCCGTTGACCAGCTCGAAGTTACGCTCACGCCGCACCCTACCGCCACCGCCACCCCGAACTTGAACGGCGCGTTTCTCCTCGTCGGGCGGGACGAAACCTGCGACCCGAGCCTCCAGCCCGGCTTGCTGCAATTCGCGCTGGCGGATTCCCGCCGCAGACCAATTCCCGGCGTGGAGATTGTCGTCATCTCCGTCGAGGGCGAAGACCATTTGTTTACCGGTTTTAAGTCGGAATTGGGCGCGGGGTACGCCGATTTTGTGATGAAGGAAAACGTTAGTTATAGCGCGCGCGTCGGCGAAGGCGGCGCGTTCGTTTCCAATTTGTCCGCGCCGCTGTGTTCCGACCCCAACGGCGTGAAGTTTTTGGGCGGGATTTCGCTTTCCTTTCAACAGCCGTGACGAGGCTTTGCAACTCAATCGCGGTTGATTCGTTATATCGGATGCACCTCAATCGTCGCGTAAACGCGCGCTGTGCATTGACGCGACGTTCGACCTGCGACCGGTATATCCTGTAAGTTCGCAAAAAAGGAGCGACGAATGAACCTCGAACAAAAGCCCCCGCTTTATACGGTAATCGCCGTCACCACGCTGCTCAGCGGAATCATCAATCTCTTTTGGGGATTTGTGGCTTCCGCCACCGCGCTGGGAACTATCGTCGGCGTGATTTGCCTGCCCATCGCCATCCTGCCCACCATTCTCGGCGTGTTTGAAATTATCTACGCGGCGAAGCTGTTCAGCGCGCAACCGCAGCCGGTTCAACCCGCCCCGACTCTCGCCGTCTTTCAAGCCGCGACCTTTCTTTACGGCAATTTCTTTTCCACCGTCGTCGGCATTTTGAATTTGATTTTCTTTAACGACCTCGCCGTCAAAGAATACTTTGCCAGACGCGGCGCCGCGCCGCCCGTTCCTGCAGAACCCGCGCCCGCCCCTGCAGAACCCGCCCCCGCTCTTGAAGAATCCGCGCCTGCGCCGGAACAACCCGCCAAGCCGAAACGAATCCGCAAGATAGCGAAATCCTGACTTGCCGATTTAGTGACCTTCTACACTTGACTCTCATCCCCGTCAAATTTAGAATCGAGCTACAACTCAACGATTGATAGGGAAGAGATTCCGCTATGGCGGGACGCCGAAGGTGCAAATCTGGGTAGGCGAAACCAGATGAAACTCTCAGGCAAAAGGACCCTGCGATCGAGACCTCTGGAAAATTTCCGCAAGGAATACCGACGGTGTAAGTTTGTGAGTCGCCGGCTCGCTGGCCGACTCGCAGATGAATCTCTCAGGTTCCCTTACAGAGGACGCGTGATTCTTGAATCGCGCGTCCTCTTTTGATTCGCCAATTTCATCCCGTTGGAGTCAGCCTGCCTGACGGCGCGATTCCCAAAACGCAAAAAGGAGATAAAAAAATGAACGCCCCTGCGAATCTTAAATATACCCAATCCGATGAATGGTTCGACGCCGCCACCGGCGCCGCCGGCTTGAGCGATTACGCTCAAAATCAGCTTTCCGATATTGTCTTTGTGGAACTGCTGGTGGAAGAAGGCGAAGAGGTCGCCCCCGGCAAGGCGATTGCTTCCGTCGAATCGGTGAAGGCTTCGGCGGAAATTTACGCCCCCGTCGCCGGCAAAGTGACCGCCGTCAATAAGGCGCTTTCCGATATGCCCGAAACGCTCAACAGCGACCCCTACGGCGAAGGCTGGATGGTGAAAATCGAAGGCGGCGATGCGAGCGGCTTGATGGACGCCGCGGCGTATGAAAAGTATTGCGAAGAGCGAGCGCATTAGGAAACTGCCATGACGTACATCCCCACCTCTCCAAAAGAGCGGGATGAGATGCTGAAGACTATCGGCGTGGAATCGCTCGACGCGCTGTTCGAAGCCGTCCCCGCCAAGCATCGTTTCCCTAAATTGGACCTTCCCCCCGCGTTGAGCGAGATGGAAGCCGCCGCGCGTCTGGCGGATTTGGCTTCCAGCAACGAGAACGTGCGCGAGCATCTCGTCTCGTTTCTTGGCGCGGGCGCGTACAATCATTACATCCCTGCCGTCGTGGATCACATCTTGCGGCGCGGCGAGTTCTACACCGCTTACACGCCCTATCAGCCCGAAATTTCGCAAGGCACGCTGCAAGCCATCTTTGAATATCAATCGCTGATGACCAGTCTGACCGGTATGGATGTTTCCAACGCTTCGCATTACGACGGGGCGACGGCTGCGGCGGAAGCGGTGAACCTTGCTTTCGCGCAGTTTCGCGGAAAACGCCGCAAAGTGGTCGTTTCTCCCGCCCTGCATCCGCAATACCGCGAAACGCTTCGCACATACACGCAAGGCATGGGAGTCGAAGTCGTCGGCGACGACCCGAAAGCCGACCTTGAAACTTCCCCCGAATCGCTCGGCGCGCTGATTGACGATAAGACCATGCTGGTCGTCGTGCAATATCCCGATTTCTTCGGGCGCATTTACGATTACAAAACGTTGATTGACGAAGCGCACGGCAAAGGCGCGCTGGTTTGCGTCGTGGCGAATCCCACCGCGCTGGTCATGCTCAAAACGCCCGCCGAAATGGGCGCGGATATCGTCGTCGGCGAAGCGCAGCCTTTCGGCATTCCGCTTTGGTACGGCGGACCGTATCTCGGTTTCTTCACCACCAAGAAATCTTACATTCATAAAATGGCAGGGCGCCTGGTGGGCGAGACGGTGGACAATCGCGGACAACGCTCCTACGTCTTGACTCTCACCGCGCGCGAACAGCACATCAAGCGTGAGCGCGCCACGTCCAACATTTGCTCGAATCAGGGCTTGCTGGCGCTGGCTTCCGCCGTGTATATGTCGGTTCTCGGCAAGACCGGCTTGAAGCAGGTGGCGAACCTGTGCTATCAAAAGGCGCATTACGCCGCCGCCGAGCTGAGCAAGATTGACGGCTTCGGCTTGTGCTTCTCCGCCCCGTTCTTCCACGAGTTCGCGCTGTGCTGCCCCAAACCCGCCGCGGAAGTGAACGAATATCTGTTGGAAAACGGAATTCTCGGCGGGTACGAACTGGGCAAGGACTATCCCGCTTTGGAAAATCATCTGCTGGTGGCGGTGACGGAAATGAACAGCCGCGAAGAAATTGACGAGCTGGTCGAACTGTTGAAGGAGATGTAAACATGGCTACCGTAGTCGAACCTACCATTTACGAACTCTCCTCGCCCGGACGAACCGGCGTCGCCATGCCCGCGCCCGACGTTCCTGAAACCGCGCTGCCCGATTCCGCGCTGCTGCGCTCCGACTTGCTTATCCCCGAACTGGCGGAGGTGGACGTCGTCCGCCATTACATGCGCCTTTCCTCCTTCAATTACAGCGTGGATAGCGGCTTCTATCCGCTCGGCTCTTGCACGATGAAATACAACCCGAAGATTGACGAGGATACTTGCCGCTTGCCGGGCTATCTTTTCACCCATCCTTTGCAGCCGATTGAAACCGTGCAGGGCAATCTTGCCTTGATGTATGAATTGCAGGAATGGCTGAGGGAAATCACCGGCTTCGCGGGCGTCACGTTGCAGCCCGCCGCGGGCGCGCACGGCGAATTTACCGGCGTGCTGATGATGGTCGCCTATCACAAACATCGCGGCGATACGAAGCGCAAGAAGATGCTCATCCCCGACGCGGCGCATGGCACTAACCCCGCTTCTTCCGCCATGGTCGGCTTGGACGTCGTCACCATCCCTTCGGACGAGCGCGGCAACGTGGACTTGAAAGCCCTCGCCGCCGCCTGCGACGATACCGTCGTCGGCATGATGCTTACCAACCCGAACACGCTTGGCATGTTCGACGAGCATATCGAAGAGGTGATTAAACTCGTCCACGATTGCGGCGGCTTGATGTACGGCGACGGCGCGAACCTGAACGCGCTGCTGGGCGTCGTCCGCCCCGGCGACCTCGGCTTCGACGTGATGCACATCAACCTGCACAAGACCTTCGCCGTCCCTCATGGCGGCGGCGGACCCGGCTCCGGTCCCGTCGGCGTGAGCGAACGCCTGCTCGACTTTTTGCCAGCCCCGCTGGTGGGAATCGTCGAGGAAGGCGACGAGGACGAAGCGCCGCTGTATGGCTTGGTCACGCCTAAGCATACTATCGGGCGTATGAAAGCCTTCCACGGTCACTTCGGCGGCGGCCTCGTCCGCGCTTACACTTATATTGCCATGCACGGGCCCGACGGCTTGAAGGATATTTCGCAATACGCGGTGCTAAACGCCAACTATCTGCAAGCCAAACTGCGCGGGACGTATCACATCCCCTATGACCGCATTTGCATGCACGAATTTGTCGCGGAAGGACGCTTCGAGGGCAGCGACGTCCGCGCGCTGGATATTGCCAAGCGCTTGATGGATTACCGCTTCCATCCGCCCACGAACTACTTCCCGCTGATTGTGCATGAGGCGTTGATGATTGAGCCGACCGAAACCGAGAACAAAGACACGCTCGACCGCTTCGCCGACGCGCTCATCAAAATTGCGGAAGAGGCGAAGACCCAGCCTGAATTGCTGCATAACGCGCCGCATATCACCCCGTTTGGAAGAATGGACGAGGTGAAAGCCGCCCGCGATTTGATTTTATGCTGCTGGCTGCCGGATAATTACGAGCAATTGGCGTAGCGAAACGGCAAATCCGTTGCAAACAGGATGGACGGGGCTTTCCCCGTCCATCTTTCTGATTCCGCGAAACGGCCGCAGATGAACGCGGATTTCGCGGCGAGTCAAGCCCGCTTTTGCGCTTTTCCGAATTATTGTGACAATCCAGATATGGGCGTCCGTACCGCGACGCATCGTCCCCGAATGGGGATTTATGTCGCCTCTCATATCTTGGGCGTCTGCGTCAAAGGCGAGAACCCCTTCGACAGGCTCACCTGTGCCTGCGGCGCTGGCGCAGGCAGGGCAAGAATCTCGCGCTACGCGATTGGCGGATTATTGTGTTAAAGCGCAAGAGCGGGCTTGTAGCGCGATAAATCTCGCGCTGTTGAGGCGGGCTCGCTATTGAGGCTTGCTTTTCTCTTCCACCTTCAAAGCGACTTGTCCAAAATATATCTCCATGTAATGCAGCAGCGAATAAATCAGCAGATTGATTCCGCTAAATTCGAGCATCTCTTCAAAGGTGGTCATCGTCGAATAAACGATGTTCTTTACGCCGTGAACGCTCGCCCAGCGTCCGCTGAACATCTCTCCGCCGAACGCCCCGCTCAAATACATCGCAACCGCGACGACGAACAGAATCTTAAAGCGATTTTCGAGATGGAAGAAGAACGGGATGAACAGAATCGCCAGCGCGCCCACGCCGAACAGCGCGGGAATCAGCCACTTGTATTCCAGCCAGCCGCCGTAACTTGACCACCCCTCAAAGAACTTGCCGAGCTTCTCATGCAGCACGCATTGTTCGTCTATCGAAAGATACAGCGCGAAGAGACCGAGAATCAGCCAACCCCAGCGATATTTATCCTTGAGGCGGAACTTCAAGGCGGCGAGGATCAGCAGCAGCGCGGCGGCGAGAACCAGCAGCAGCGTATTGAAATGCGTCGCCAGATTCGCTTCGGTGTTCACGTCGAATTGAAAGATGAAAATATCCAGCAGCGATTCTTCCAGCGGCGTGTTGATGGAATACGAATTGGGAGAAAGGCGGAAGACCTGCCCGATGAAACTCAGCCCGGCGAACAGCGCGGCGACGGCGGTCAGAATCCAGAATACGCGCGCCGGGCGAACGGGCTGAACGGATTCTTCCCCAGTCGGGTTTTTCCGCAGGTCAAAGCGAATCTGCGGCATGTTTCGCGCCATGTAATCCAGCGCGGCGTATAGCAGCAGAATCAACCCGCCGAACATCAGCGCTTCGCCAGCAGTTTCCGCCCAAACCAGTGCGGGAGTCTCTTTGGCGAAGAACGCCGCGTAGCGTTTGCTGAAAATTTCCATCCCAAAGAGACCGACGAAATACGTCAGAACCGCGAGGGGCAAAAGGGTTTTTGTTCTGCCTTCCAGGCTCGCCAAAAACTTGCGAAACGCCAGCGCCAGCAAAATCAGCGTCAGCGCCGTCGCCGCCCAGCGGAAGAGAAACCAGCCGTTGCGCGTCGTCCAGCCGAGATAGTAAAACTTGACGTGCTTGTCCGGCAGCGCGGCGGCGACGTACATCGAAAGGAAGAAACTCAAACCCGCCAGCGCCAGCCAGCCCGCGTAAAATCTATCCTGGACGCGGCGCTTTTGCAGCCCAATCAGCAAAAAGCACAGCGCCGACTCCGCCAGCAAGATAAAAGCCGTGAAATAAATCACCGCGTTCGATTGGGCGTTTGTTTGAAACTGGCGGATGAAGTAATTTTCCACCGCGTACTTGGCAAGCGGAGAAAGCGAGCGCAGCGCCCGCGAGAACAGCGTTAGATATTTGCCGACAAGGGAAAAGATCGTTATCGCCGCCGCGAAAGCCAGCAAGACCCAAGCCGCGCGGCGCGGGGAAACGTTCAGTTCGTAGCTTTGATTTTCCATGAAAATTCGCGCGCTCCAAAAACTTATTTGAGGGTGACTTGAATGATGGCTGTATCCACGCGCTGGTCCTGGCGGACGACCAGCAGGCGCACGGCGTACAGCCCGCTTAATTCTTTTACGTCCCATTCCGCCAATACGCCGTTTTCTACGGGCGTCGTCGAATCCGCGCCGATTTGCATCCATTCCTGCGGGTTCAATCCCTTCCCAACCTGCACGCGGTAGTATTGAAAATCTTCGCCCGCCGCCGTGCCGATGATTTTCACCGCGTCTTCCGTAATCTCGGCGAACAAAGCGGGCGAGGCGATGTTCGCCGTCGGCAGAGTTGGCGGCGGCTGAATGGCGTCGTATGACGTCGGGGGAATGGGAACGCCGGAAGCCAGCGCCCAGCTGCGCGCTTCGTCCGGGACAATCAGATACACCCGCTTTTCAATGAGCTCCGGCGGGGTGAATACCGTCGCCAGCAGATTGGTTTCGCGGTTAATTTCAAACTCGCGGTAGAGCGTATCCGCCTGAACTGGCTCGTTGCCGCTCAAAAAAACCTCGCTCACCAGACGCGGACATTCGCGCGTGGGCAGCATCCCCGAAGGGTCGCACACGGCGACGGCGGAGATTCCCGGCGGCGCGCTCCACCCGTTAGCGGGCGAATCCGCCGTCGCGGCTAGCGTCAGCGCTTTCCATAGCGCCGCCGTGCTGCGCGGGCGAACGCTTGTCCCCTCGCCGCGAGTTCCCGTCCATGCCAGCGTTACGCGCGCAGGCGTGAAGCCGACCACCCAGGCGTCTTTCCCTTCCGCCGTTTGCCCAATTTTCACCCCGGCGGGCTTGCCGACGTGAAATGAATCGGCGTCCGCGCGGATGGATTCGTCGCTTAAGACGTGCGCGGTCAGGTACGCCAGAGTCGCGGGCAGCACCGGCTTGCTTTGCGACAGCGACCAATCTAGCAGGACCGCGCGGTTGAGGTCTTCCACGCGCAGCGCGGCGTAAGGCGTGAATTTGCCTTCAATTTCGCGCCCGAAGTAAACGCCCTGCGTGGCCAAGACGCTATACGCGCCCGCCAGCTCGGTCATGCCGACTTCGTCCGAAAAAATTCCAAAAGCCTCCTGAATTTTCTGAACGTTTTCGATTCCGATTTGCGCTTTTAAATTTTCCAGCGGGGGTTGGTAATCATTCGCCAGCGCGACGCGCATCCGCGCGGGACCGTGAAACTTGCCGTCAAAGTTTTGGACGTTGGCGGGGGAGGGAATATCCCAGACCAGCGAGGCGGGATTCCACCCGCGCGCGAAGGCGGCAAGGTAGGTAAACGTATCGAGCGCCGAGCCGGCGGGCTTGCGGGGGGCGAGGGGAGTCTCAACGGCGTCCCGCGTTTCGCCGGTCATGGCGAGAATCTGTCCGCTCTGCGCGTCGAGAATCAGCGCGGCGGCGGAGGAATCGTTCAGTGGGGCGGCGGGCGCCAGCGCGGGCAGCAGCCGCGCCGATTTGCATTCGCCTTGCGGGTCGGGCAGACCGGCAATCTGCGCCGCGTATAGTTCCGTCACGCAGCGGGTTTCGCGCTGCATGTTGTAATCCAACGTTGAGGTGATTTTTACGCCGCCGCGTTCCAGGCGCTCGCGCGGTAAAACTTTGGAAAGCTGCGCCATCGCCAGAATGCGGAAGGCGGGCGCGTAATCCGGCGTTCCTTTCGGGGCGGGCTGAATCTGCGGCGTTTCAATCAGCGCGAGCGCGGCGCGCTCCGAGCTGATGCGTCCCAGTCCGCTGAGCGTGTAAACCAATTCGCGCCCGCGCTGCAAAGCGGCTTGCGGCGCGTCCAGCGGGTTAAGCGCCGGCGCTTCGTTCGTCGCGGCGAGGATGGCGGCTTCCGCCAGAGTCAGGGCGGAAGCGCTCTTGCCGAAATACAGTTGCGCGGCGGCTTCCAGCCCGTAGGCGTAATTGCCGAAGTCGGCGCTGTTTAAGTACCATTCCAAAATTTGCGCGCGCCCGAATTGCGCCGTAATTTGCGCGGCGAGAATCCGTTCGCGCAGCGCCCGTCGTAGCGAGGGCTTTTCCTGATAGAGGATGAAATCGTAAACCAGTTTTTGCGCTAGAGTCGGGTGCGCTTGCGGGTCGTTGTATCCTTGCCACAGGTAGCCGGGATGAGCGTAAAACAGCGGGTCTTGCGCGGCGATGATTGCGTTTAGCGCGTCTTCGGGGATGTGCTGCGGGTTTTGCGGGTTGACCGGAATGTAACGGCGCGGCGCGTCCGTCGGCGCAAACGTGAAGAGGACATGCTCGCCGGTGCGGTCGTAGAGGCGCGTCGGTTCAAGCAGAAGCCCGTCGGGCGGGTTGAGCAGACGGGGCAGAATTTCCACCGAAGGCAAATCGCGGGTGAGGTCGGCGTAAGCGAAGGCGAGCAGCAAAATGAGCGCGCCCGCCAGCCCCGAAACCAGCATCCCCGCCGTCATAACCAGCGCGCGCGCTCGGCTGGCGGCTTTTTTTTGCCGCGCCAGCCTTCTTTCGCGCCGCGCGCGCAAAATGGGAAGGAACTTTTGCATACCCCCGATTTAACCACACTCCGCCTAAATTTGTCAGCGGGGTTTGAAAGACTTTGTCGGCGGCGCAATACAGAACTGCCCGAAGGTCGCTTGCATTCGGCGTGGGCGTTGACCCAAACCTTCGAAACGGCGCGTAACCTCAAGAAATAAAAAAGACCCCCGCGACGTTTTGCTCGCGGAGGTCTTGAAAAACCGCTTACTCTTTCACTTCGCCGTCAATTACGTCGCCGTCGGCGGGACCGCTCGCGGCGGGTCCGCCTTGCGCGGTTTGCCCTTGCGGCTGCCCTTGCGCGTATAGCTGTTGGCTGAGGGCGTAGAAGGCGTTTTGCAGCGTTTCGGTCTTTTTCTTGATTTCGTCAACGTTCTCGCCTTGCGCGGCTTGCTTTAAGTCGTTGATTTGCGCTTCAATTGCGCCGCGTTCCGCTGCGGGAACTTTTTCGCCCAGCTCGCGCAGCGCTTTCTCGGTCTGATAGACGAGATTATCCGCGTCGTTCTTGGCTTGAATGGTCTCGCGGCGTTTCTTGTCCGCCGCCTCGTTCTGGCGGGCTTCCTGCACCATGCGCTCGATGTCCGATTTATTCAAATTGGTCGAAGCGGTGATGGTGACTTTCTGCTCTTTGCCCGTCGCCTTATCTTTCGCGGTGACGTGCAGGATGCCGTTGGCGTCGATGTCGAAGGTCACTTCGATTTGCGGGACGCCGCGCGGCGCCGGCGGGATGCCGTCGAGGCGAAAGCGCCCAAGCGACATGTTGTCCGCCGCCAGCGGGCGTTCGCCTTGCAGCACGTGAATATCCACGGCGGTCTGGTTATCCGCGGCGGTGGAGTAGATTTCCGTCTTGCGGACGGGGATGGTGGTGTTGCGTTCAATCATCACCGTCATCACGCCGCCCATTGTTTCCACGCCGAGCGAAAGCGGGGTCACGTCCAGCAGCAGGATGTCTTTCACCTCGCCGCCCAGCACGCCGCCTTGAATCGCCGCGCCGACCGCCACCACTTCGTCGGGGTTCACGCCCTTGTTCGGCTCTTTGCCGCCGGTCAGTTTGCGGACGAGCTCCGCCACCATCGGCATACGAGTCGAGCCGCCCACCAGGACGACTTCGTCCAGTTTATCCGCCGTCAAGCCGGCGTCTTTGAGCGCCGCTTCAAAAGGCTTGCGGCAGCGTTGCAGCAAATCTTCGGTCATCTGCTCGAATTTTGCGCGGGTGAGCTTCAATTGCAGGTGCTTGGGTCCGTTGGCGTCGGCGGTGATGTAAGGCAGGTTGATTTCGGTCTCCATCATGGTGGAAAGCTCGATTTTCGCCTTTTCCGCCGCCTCGCGCAAACGCTGTAAGGCTTGCTTGTCCTGACGCAGGTCAATGCCTTGCTCGCGCTTGAATTCGTCCGCCGCCCAGTGAACGATGCGCTGGTCCCAGTCGTCGCCGCCGAGATGCGTATCGCCGTTGGTGGCTTTCACTTCAATCACGCCTTCGCCCACTTCCAGAATGGACACGTCGAACGTGCCGCCGCCGAGGTCGAAGACCAGAATGGTTTCGTTCTTCTTTTTATCCAGACCATAAGCCAAAGCCGAAGCCGTCGGCTCGTTGATGATGCGTAACACGTCCAGCCCCGCGATTTTGCCCGCGTCTTTCGTAGCCTGACGCTGGCTGTCGTTAAAGTAGGCGGGAACGGTGATGACCGCCTGAGTGACCGGTTCGCCGAGATACGCTTCCGCGTCGGCTTTCAATTTCGCCAGCACCATCGCGCTGATTTCCTGCGGGGAATATTCCTTCCCCGTCACGGGGATTTTCACCCGCACGTCGCCTGTCGGTCCCTTAACGACCTGATACGGGACCATCTTGCGCTCTTCTTCCGTCTCTTCGTAATGACGACCAATAAAGCGTTTGATGGAATAGATGGTGTTATCCGAATTAATAACCGCCTGACGTTTGGCGGTTTGTCCCACCATGCGCTCGCCGTTCTTGTTGAAGGCGACCACAGATGGGCATAAACGTCCGCCTTCCGCGGTGGTGATGACGGTCGGCTGCCCGCCTTCCATCACCGCGACGACGCTGTTGGTCGTGCCTAAGTCAATACCGATGATTTTGCCCATGACAAATTCTCCTTGCAAACAGTTTTCGATGCGCTTATCGTACCTTGCTTTTGCAAGAATTCCATTAACGCTTTATAGAATTTGAAATAGAGCGCGCCCGCTATTCAGGCGGCGCGATTTTGAACCATTCCACCGCCGCCCGCATGGGAACGGAATCGTAAGCGGCGGCGGCGATTCCCGCCCTGCCGGGAAATAGCCCAATGTGCGAAACGTCCGCTTTGCGGAACGTCTTGCCGTTAATGCTCATGAATATCGCGTTTCCTTTGCAGGTCAGCCCGAGCTCGTAATCGAGCGACCCGGCTTGCAGATATTCGCTGCTTTCCAGCAGAATCGGACGATATTCGGCGATTCCTTCCGCCAGCCATTTGCCTTGCAGCAGGCTGTACGTCCCTTCGTGCGAGATGTTAAACTCAAACCAGCCGTTTTCCTCGCTGAAACCGCAAACCAGCCCCAGCGAACCAGCCGGCGCGCCGGAGACCTTCGCGCTGACGAAGACGCTTTCGTAATCGTGCGCGGAAAAGACGGCGTAACTCCATGTGTGCGGGGCGTTCATTAAGATTTGAAGCGCGCCGTTTTCCAGCGAAAATTGCGCTTCTTGCGCGCCGCCGCTTTGAAAGAAACGCCACGCGCCCATCTCGCCTTCAAACTCTTCGGTAAAGAAAAGCGGAACGGGAGTCGGCGTGGGCGGCGGGAGAGTGGGGGAAGGGGTCGGCGTGGGCGGAAGCGTCGCGGCGGGCGCGCTTTCCGCCGTCGCCGTGGGAAGCTCCGTTGGGGCGGCGCGCAGGTTGCAGGAAACGGCGAAGAAAATCAACAAGACGATAAGCGGAATTTTTTTCATGAAGTCTCTCCGTGGCGCGTTTGGCGGGGATTGTAGCCGAAAAAACAAAACCAGCAGAACCTTCTGCTGGTTGAGTGGAGATGCCGGGAATTGAACCCGGGTCCGAAAGATTCGACCCTCGGAAATCTACGAGCGTAGTCTGCCGTTCAGTTCGCCGCAAAACGCCCGGCAGACGGGCTGCTTTTGCGGGTATCCGCTGGTCTTAAGCGCGCGTAGCGGAGTTCGCGCGCCGCATCCCGCCTTTGTCACGCCCGCTCCGTCGCCCGGCGGAAAACGGCGACGGCGGACGCAGTCTCATCTAAGGAGACTGGCTGTTACGTCTCGCCTAGGCGGCGAGGGGCATAGCAGCGTAAGAAGCGTTGTTGGCGCTTAATTGGTTGCGCTGAGTTATCGAGTTCGGCGCCGCTCGGCTCGCATTCCGGGACCAGCCTCTCCCGTCGAAGCCTGTCATCCCCGAATGGCATGGTCGTGCCATGCAGATTCATTATAACACGGGATTCGCCGCGCCGCGCGCGAGCTTATCCGTTATAATTGCATTAAAGTCACACGCAAAGCAGAGGCAAAATGGCTGATAAAATTCTCATCATAGACGATGATTTGGATACTCTCAAACTGGTGGGATTGATGCTGCAAAAGCAGGGGTATGAAATCAGCGCCGCTTCCAATGGCGCGCTGGGGTTGGCAAAAGCGCTGGAAGAACGCCCTGATTTGATTTTGCTCGACGTGATGATGCCCGATATGGACGGTTACGAGGTGACGCGCCGCCTGCGCCGCAACCCCGTCACCTCCGCCATCCCGATTCTCATGTTCACCGCCAAGACGCAGCTGGACGATAAAGTGACCGGCTTTGAAGCGGGCGCGGACGATTACCTCACCAAGCCGACTCACCCGACCGAGCTGCAAGCTCATGTGCGGGCGCTGCTCGCCCGTTCGCCCAAGCGCGAAGGCGGCGCCGCCGCTTCCGCCTCCGCGAAGGAGCAAAAAGGATTTGTGATAGGCGTATTGGCGGCGCGCGGCGGGACGGGGGTTTCCACCGTCG
This sequence comes from Anaerolineales bacterium, assembly GCA_034432535.1. Lineage (GTDB taxonomy): Bacteria > Chloroflexota > Anaerolineae > Anaerolineales > Villigracilaceae > Villigracilis. Next base: position 19,318 of record DAOUBR010000008.1, read on the forward strand.
CGCTCAATCTGGCGGCTGCAATTTACTCCCGCACGCAAGCCAGCGTTGTCCTCGCGGAGTTTACGCCCGGCGTCGGCTCCATCGGTCTGGATTTGGGCGTTCCCAACCAGAAAGGGTTGAGCGAGCTGCTGCAACTCAACCCCACGCAAATCACGCGCGACCGGGTGCAATCGGCGCTGGCGGCGCACAGCAGCGGCTTGAAACTGCTGCTCGCTTCCGAAAACCCGCGCGACGTCGGCTTGATTTCGCAAACCCAAAGCTTCGAGGCGATAACCGCCCGCCTGTCCGCGCTTGCCCGTTACGTCGTGCTGGATTTGGGCGCGGGGCTGCCGCCTTTTTCGCAAAAGATTTTGCCCTTATGCAACGAACGCGTGGCGGTGGTCGAGGCGATTCCCAACGCCATCTTCCATAGCAAGCTGCTGATTGATTCCATCGCTGCGCTGCAAATAGACCGGCGCAGCGTGAGCGTGGCGTTGAATAACCGCCAGCGTTCCGAAGCCCAAATTGCGGCGGCGCAGGCGCAGGAGATGTTGGGTCACCCCGTCGCCGTGACGCTGATCCCCGCGCCCGAGCTCTTCTTGCAGGCGACGCGCATGAAAACGACCGCCGTCCTCGCTCAGCCTTCCAACGTCGCCGTTCAACAGATTTTTAAACTGGCCGATTCGCTCCTTGAGCGCGAAAAAGCGCGATGACTTCTTTCACCTCGCAGATTCAGGAGACCATTGAGTTTGTCGCGGATTTGTTTCGCCAGTCGCGTTACGCCGTGGGGCTGACTGGCGCGGGCATTTCCACCCCTTCGGGCATTCCCGATTTTCGTTCCACCGGCTCCGGGCTGTGGGCGCGCGACGAACCTTTAGAGGTGGCTTCGCTTCACACTTTTCGCACCGCGCCGGAAAAATTCTTCGCGTGGTTTCGCCCGCTGGCGAATCAATTGTTTTACGCCCAGCCCAATCCCGCCCACTTCGCGCTGGCGGAATTGGAGCAAGCCGGCTTGTTGAAGACGGTGATTACGCAGAATATAGACATGCTTCACCAGAAAGCCGGCTCGCGCAGCGTGGTGGAGACGCACGGCACGATGAAAACCCTCTCCTGCGCGCAATGTTTCCTGCGCGTCGAATCCGAGCCGTACATCAAACCGTTTGTGGAAGAGAACCTCATCCCGCGCTGCCCGCGCTGCGGCGGTCTCTTCAAACCCGACGTCATTCTCTTCGGCGAACAGCTGCCGCAAGCCGCCTGGGCTCAGGCGCAAAAAGCCGCCCGCGCTTGCGATTTGATGTTGGTCGCCGGCTCTTCTTTGGAAGTCCTGCCCGTCGCCGGGCTTCCCATGCAGGCGCTGGACCGCGGCGCGCACCTCGTCATTGTAAACAACGCTCCCACTTATCTGAACGTTCGCGCGGACGCCGTGATTCTCGCAGACGTAGCGAGAGTCATCCCCGCGATTTTGGAGTGCGTGAAATGGCAGAGATAAAAACCGAAAAGTTGGACGGCTACCGCCGTCTGGTGGATATTGCCCGCGACCTCGCCTCGACTCTCGACCTCGACGATCTGCTTTTGCGCATCGTTCACGCCGCGGCGGAAATCAGCGGCGCGCAAGCCGCTTCCATTCTGCTCTACGACGACGCTTCCAAACAATTATATTTTCAGGTCTCGACCAATATGGACGAAACCATGCAGCGCGGCTTGCTCATCCCGTTGGAAGGCAGCATCGCCGGCTGGATTGTGACTAACCGCAAGTCCGTGCGCGTGGATAACGTTCATCAGGACAAGCGCTTCTTCCCCAGAGTGGAAAAGAAAACCGGCTTCCTCACCCGCTCGCTGTTGGGCGTTCCGCTGGTGACCAAGAACAAAGTTGTCGGCGTGCTGGAAGCTTTGAACAAGATGGAAGGATTCAGCGAATCGGACGAATCAATGCTGCTGGTGCTGGGGGCGCAGGCGGCGGTCGCCATTGAAAACTCGCGCCTCTTTCAACAATCCGACCTGATCGCCGAATTCGTTCACGAGCTGCGAACCCCGCTGGCTTCGCTCAGCGCCGCGACGTATTTGCTGCTGCGCCCGGAAATTTCGCAAGAACAGCGCAATCAAATTATCTCCAACATTCACAACGAGACCATGCGGCTGAACGCGCTGGCTTCCTCCTTTTTGGATTTGGCGCGTTTGGAATCGGGACGCGCGCAGTTTCATAAATCGTCTTTCCATGTGGCGGAATTGCTGCGCGAGTGCCGCGAGGTGATGCTCTCTAAGGCGCAGGAGGAGCATATTCAATTGACGGTCGAACCACCGGACGAAACCCTCACGCTGGAAGCCGACCGCGACAAAGTGAAACAAGTGCTGCTCAACTTGACCAGCAACGCCATTAAGTACAACCGCCCGAACGGCAGCGTCGTCATTCGCGCCGCCAGCGACGGCCAGGAAGTCAATATTCAGGTGCAGGATACCGGCGTGGGAATTCCCGAAAACGCCCTGCCCCGCTTGTTTGAGAAGTTCTATCGCGTGCGCGAAAACGAAGCGCGCGCTTCCGGCACCGGGCTGGGACTTTCCATCTGCAAGCAGATTATCAACGGACACGGCGGGCGCGTGGAAGTGAAAAGCAAAGTCGGGGTCGGGACGGTCTTTTCGGTCTTTTTACCTAAGCGCGCCGCCCGCCCGCGTTCCGCCGCGGACGAGCCGGAAGAAATCCGAACAGGGACTTAAAGCGGTTTGACTTTTTACCGCCAAACCTGTACACTACGTCTGTTAAACGTCGTGTTTTCAAAGCTCTGCTTCTTTTTTTTTGGAGGATGAGATGTCGCAATTTCAATTTGTCATGCGCTCCGGCCCCACCCCGGGAGTCGTCTTTCCGTTGGAAGGCGACCAGCTGACCATCGGGCGCGACGCTTCCAACGCGGTGGCGATTAACGACGCCGAAGTCTCCCGCAAGCACGCCCGCCTGACCTTTCAGGGAGGCAAATACGTGCTGGAAGACCTCGGCTCGACCAACGGTACCTTCGTCAACGGACAGCGGCTTTCCGGTCCCGTCGTCTTGAAGCCGGGCGACGTGATTTCGCTCGGCGAGCAGATTGTCCTGATGTACGACGCGGTCAATGTTGACCCCGGCGCCACGATGGCTTCGCCGCGCAAATTCGCTCAACCCGCGCCGCGCGCGGCGGTTCCTTCCGCTCCGCCCGCTTATGTTCCGCCTCCGCCTGCCGCTTACGCAGCCGCCGAACCTGCCGTCCCCAAGAAGAACATCGTTCCCATTATCGCTATCGTGGGCGCGCTGCTCTTTTTGTGCCTGTGCTTTGTTCTCGTCCTCTTCTGGGTGGACGCCGACGTAACGGGCGCGCGTTGGTGCATGTTCCCCTTCAACATGATCGCCATGATGTTCGGAGCAAGCTGCCCTTAAGCCTGTGAAACGCTTTTGCCCGCGAGCCGCGTTTGCGCGCGCCCTCGCGGGCTTTTTGTTGTAAAATCTTCATGATGAACCAACCGCACGAACCCGCCACCGCTTCTCCCGCATGGAGCGCGAACACCAAGTTGATTGTCGGGCTGACGATGGTCTTCGTCGTCGGCGCGTTGCTGGTTAAATTCCAGTTTATTCTTACGCCGCTGTTTATTTCGCTGCTGCTGGCGTACTTGCTGCACCCGCTGGCGGAAGCCCTGCGCGCCCGATTCCCGCGCGCCGGCTGGGGCTGTTCCGTCTCTATTGTGTACGCCCTGCTGCTGGCTCTTTTGCTTGGCTTGCTCGCCTGGGGCGGATTCAGCCTTGTGCAGCAGGGACAGGGCGTTTTGGAAGTCGTTCGCAAGGGAGTCGAAAGTTTGCCCAAATGGGTCGCCGAATATTCCAACAAAAAATACGACTTGATTTTCACGCAAATTGATTTCAATGCGATCGACCTGACCTGGCTGAGCGAACAGGCGCTGGCGCTGGTTAATCCGCTCATCAATCAAACCGGCTCGCTGCTCGCTTCGCTGGCGGGCGGAGCCGCCAACTTCCTCGGCTGGACCCTCTTCGTCCTCTTCGTCTCTTACTTTATCGTCGCCGAAAGCGGCGGCGCGCGCGGCAAGATTCTGGAAGTGGACCTCCCCGGCTATTCGGCGGACGCCGCGCGGCTGATGAGCGAACTCAGCCGCATTTGGAACGCTTTCTTGCGCGGACAGATTATTCTGTTCCTCATCACTGTGATCATTTATATCCTGGTTTTAGAACTGCTCGGCGTGAACTACGCCATTACGCTGGCGTTCATCGCCGGGCTGGCGCGTTTTTTGCCTTACGTCGGCCCCGCCGTCAATTGGGTCGTGCTGATTCTCATCGCCTACTTTCAGGCGCAGCACCCCTTTGGGCTTTCTCCCTTCTGGTACGCCGCCCTCGTTCTGGCGATTACCGTGCTGCTCGATATGGTGATTGACTACATGGTCACGCCGCGCATTTATTCCGACACGCTGCAAGTCCACCCCGCCGCCGTGCTGGTCGCCGCGATTGTCGCCGCCACTTTGTTCGGCGTGCTGGGCGTGGTGGTCGCCGCGCCTATTCTCGCTTCCGCTTTGCTGTTGTGGAAATATGTAATGGCGAAAATGCTCGACCGCGACCCGTGGCAGGAGATTCAGCCGCCCCCGCCGCCTGTTTCCCTTTCGCAATCGCTCCGCGAGTCTTATGAAAATTTAAAGCGCAGACTGCCCCGGCGAAAATAAACGTCTTAAAAAATCTCAATCTATTCTTAAAAAGGAGAACCTGCCATGAACGACAATCACAACGACCCCCGCACTTTCACCCTCGCCGAGACCGAAAACTTTATGGCGTGGCGCGCCGAAGAACCCGACGGCGAAACCACCTACCACATTGAAGTCAATAACGTCACCTTGCATTTCTTTGAAGAGGAATGGCGCGAGTTTTTGGATCTTGTCCGCGAGCTGCTCTAATCGCCGCGCGCCGCTTTATATGAGACCGCCTTACAAGATTTTTTTCGCCGCTTTTTTCCCGCTGGCGCTGACGTTCGCCTTTAACGCGCTTTTTTTGCGTTTGGACGAGCGCCCGCCAGCGGACCAAATTTTGCTCACGCTGCTTCCCGCCGCCGCGCTGACTTACGCCGTTTTCTGGCTGCGACGAAACGGGCGCAACTTCCGCCTGCCGCGCGCCGACCTTTCCTCCGCGCGAACGTTTTTCAAAGAGAACGCGCCGGGCGTTTTGCTGGCGGCGCTTTTTTTTGCGGCGTATCTCTGGCTGGGGTTGGGGTTAAACTTCTCTAACAACGATACCACCGATAACTTCCTCGACGCGGACAACTTCCCCTGGATGAAGCGCATCGCCGACCCGCTGGGATACCGCTACGACATGCGCGGACCCCACCCCTTCGCGTATTTCATCTTTCGCCCCTTCGGGTTGCTTCTCAATTTCTTCACGCGCAGCCCGCGCCTTTCGGCGCTATCGCTGAACGCCTTCGCCGGCGCGCTGTGCGTCCTCTTCGCGTGGATGATTCTCAAGCGTCAGTTCGGCGATTCGGTTTACGCCGCGCTCTTCGCTTCCCTGCTGGGGTTGAGCGCCGCGCATCTCTTTCTCGGCGCGGTGATAGAGACGTATATCTTCTCCGCCGCCGTCATGCTCTTTTTCGTCTTGCTGCTTCAAGCGAACGGCTCGACTTTCGCCCTCGCCGTAACCAGCCTGCTCACGTTTGGAATTACGCTCACTAATTTCGCGCAGAACTTTATCGCCTTTTCCTTGCGCTCTTTGGACGGCGCGAAGAACTTTAAAGAAGCGCTCAAAGAAATCGCCCGCTTTGTCGGTTCCGTCTCCGCGTTTGGAATCTTGCTGACCGCGCTTCACGCGGCGGTTTACCCGACCAGCAAGATATTCTTCCTCCCTTCCGACGCGCAAGCGGAAGGGACTTTCGCCTATTCGATTCTCGCCGAGCCTTCATGGCGCGCCGTCGGGCGCGTGATTTTGCTGCTGCGCGCCACGCTACTATACGCGGTCATTGCCCCCAAGCCTTACGTCTTTTACAAAGAAGTCGGCGGCGACTTCCCGCGCTTCAACTTTTTCAAAATCGAACCGGGAACTTACTCTTTCAGCGCCTACGACGGCTTGGGGAACGTTTTGGTTTTTGTCTGGGCGTTTATGCTGCTTGCCGCCGGAATCTCCTTCCTCGTCCGCCTGTTCCGCGCGCGCCGGGCAGACCTTTCTTTGACCTTCGCGCTGTGCGTCCTGTTCAATTTTCTGCTGCACGTTAATTACGGCTACGAGCCTTTCCTCTATTCGCCCGATTGGGCGTACGCGCTGGTTCTCTTCGTCGCGTTTGCGCTTGCGCCGCTGGCGCGAAATTGGATTCTGCGCGGCGGGCTGCTCGCGTTTTTGGCGCTGCTGACGCTCAATCAGATTCAGTTCTTTCAATTTATTTTTGCAACCATCCGCCCATATTTGATTATCAAATAAGCATGAACCGTCCCGCGTCCGCCTTGCGAATTCTTCTCAGCTTTGCGTTCAGCCTGCCTTTGACGTTGGCGTTCGCCCTGCCGTATTGGAACGCCGAAAAATACGTCCCTCTCGATAAAGCCGCGCTGCTGGTCGTTCCCGCGTTTTCTTTAACGTTTCTGTTTCATGCCTTTTTCTCGCGCTTGCCCGACGACGTTTCGGGCGCGGCGCTCGCCCGCCTTGCCTCTCAAATCAACCCTGCCCGCTGGCTGGGCGGCTGGCTCTTGGGGTTGGCAGCCGCCGCGCTTGCGACGGGATTCTCCTCCCGCTTTTACCCTTTGCCCGTTCAGGTCTTTTTGCTCAGCCTTTTCTGGCAATGGCTGTTCGGCGCGCTGGCGTTTTACGCGCTGGGCAGGGCGCGCCGTTTGGCCCGCCGTCGCCCGACCAGGTTCGCCGCCGCGTTGGCGCTTTTCCTTGCGCTGATTGCCTTTGAGGCGAAGATTTTCCTGCTCAATTCGCAATTCCCCGTCGTGTTTGAAGCGGGCGTTTTTCTGCTGGAATCCGCGCAACTCCCCGCTTTCTTCCTGGCGGGGCTGCTTTCCCTGCCCTTGCTGGCGTGGAGCTTGTTTCGCCTTCAACAGCCGCCGCTTGCCGAAAGGCTGACGCAAAACCGTTTCGTCGCCTTCCTGCGCGAAAACTTCGCCGGGCTGACTTTTGCCGCCTTGTTTTTTTATCTCTATTTGCTGATTGGCGCCGTCCTGAACTTCCCTGATTTCGACGTGGACGATATTTTCTTCGATTCGGACGGGTTTATCTGGCGTTTCCGTCTGACTACCGAAGCCTGGCGCGATTTTTACTGGCGCTCAGTGCATCCGCTGGCGCTGATTTTGCTCAAACCGTCGGTCAATTTCCTTTCCCTTTTTTTGAACGGCGACTTGCATTTCGCGGCGATTCTGCTCAACGCGCTGGCGGGCGCGGCTTGCGTTTTTCTGGCGTGGATGTTTTTGCGCGGCGCGCTGGCAGATTCCCTCGCCGCGCTGTTGATTGCGGCGCTGTTGGGCGTTTCCGCTTCGCATTTGCTCTTTGGCTCGCTGATTGAAACCTATATCTTTTTGGCGGCGGCTTCGCTCTTTGGCTTCGTCCTCGCTCAACGCAAGAATCTTTCGCCCGCGCTGTGGGCGTTGGCGGGCGCCTTGACGATGGGAATCACGCTCACCAACTTCGCTCAAACGTTGCTCGCCTTTTTTTCGCTCAAACCGAATTTTAAGCGCGCGATTCGATACGGTGCGACGGTCGTTTCGCTGACGATTTCGCTGACTCTGCTCGGCAACGTATTTTATCCGAACGCCGCGCCCTACTTTTTCGTCCCGTCCACCTTCCTTGCCGAAAGGCAGAACGTCCGCCCGGTTTCGAGGACTCGCGCCGTCGCGCTGGTTCGCGCCTTCGCTTTCAATAATTTCGCCGCGCCCGAACCGCTGACTTCTTATAAAGACGTCCCCTTCACGCAATTTCGTTTTTACCGCGCCGAAGACGGAACGCTCAGCCGCTACGCGACTCCGCTGCAAGCGCTCGCCGAAAAGATTTGGCTGGCGTTTTTGCTGCTATCGGCGTTTTTTTTCATCCGCGATTTCAGATCGCATCCGCCGGGCTTGACTCTCGCGCTCGTCGGCTGCGTTTTATTTAACTGGCTGCTTCATCTCCATTACGGCAAGGAACTCTTTTTATATTCGCCCAATTGGACCTACGCCGTCGCCCTGCTGCTCGGTCTGGCGTGGAAAAGACCGCTGCGAAGCGCGCCGTTTCAATTCGCCTTCGCGGCTTTGCTCGCTTTGCTGATGTGGAACAACGCCGCGTTGTTCGAGACCATCCTGCGGCTTTCCGTTCCGCATTTAACGCGCTGAGATTCTCACTTTGGCAAAAACGCTTCAAACTTTTCAAATTTTCTGCTTTTATATTCCACGCTTGAATTGGGCGGCGTTTCTTTCAAAAGCAGGATGTAAGCCGCTTGCGGGTCGTCGGCGCAATCCGCGAGGCGGAAGTAGTAACGCCCGATCTGGCGCGGCGTGCGCGCCGGGTCGGCCGGGTCGGCGGGGGAAATCCACTCCAACCCGCCGAGATACTCCGCCGGGTTCGGTTTTTCCGCGAAGAGGGCGTAGATATAGAGCGAGTAGCTCCCTTCGGTGAAGCAGATTTTTGAGGCGCTTCTTTCGCGGACGTATTCGACGGCGGGCAAGATACCTGCATTGAAGACTCCGCCCGCCCGTTTTTGATATTCCTCTCCGTGATAAGCCGACATAAACAAAACAAACCCGATGGAAAGCGCCGCGGCGGAAAGCGGCAGCGCGGCGGGCAGACGCTTTTCCAGTTCAAAGACAAAGAAAGCGAAGCACAGCAGCAGCGGGGTGAAAATCAGATTGAGGCGCGTCAGGTTGGTCGGGTGAGCGATTCCTACTGCCAGGGAGGCGAAAATCCACGCCAGCAGCAGCCCGCGCTCCGTTTGCGTTTCGGGAGTCCGCCGCGCGGAAAAAACCAAAAAAAAGCCAATCAAAATAAAAAGCGAAGTGACCTTGTAAAAATAGCCGAAAGGCGCGACAAAATTCCAGGCGTAAGCGTCCTCTTGCGACCAGAGCAAGCGCAGCATGACGCGGAGATTTTCCGCGAAGGCGACCAGCGGCTGGTTGCCGAAAACCGCCGCCATCGCCTCGTAACGCGCTTTCGCCGGCAGGCGCGGAATAGTGACCGTGCCAAGCTGAATCGATTCCCACTGGAAGGTGTTGACGAGGATGAATAAAAAGATGGGCAGGGCGAGCAGCGCGAACAGGCTCAAGCCAAAGACGGCTTGTTTGAACGTGACGCGCCCGGCGGAAAGCAGCAAGGGAACGGCGATAAGCAAGAAAACCGGGACCCCGACGTAGGTCGTCCCGTATGCGTATAAGCATAATGCGAAGAAAAAGACAGAGGCGGCGAACCAGCCGTTTTTCGGCGAGGCATATAGCAGCGCGACAAACCCCGCGAGGAAGAGGAACGGCATGATGTTCGATTCCACCGCCCAGCGCGAATTCACAACGTGCCACGGCGAAATTGCCATGAAGAAAGCCGCCGCCAAGCCGTATTTGCGGTTGATGATTTTTCTGCCCGCAAGGTAAGCCAGCGGCAGCGAGAGTATGCCCGCCAGAACCATCGGCAGGCGAATGCTGACCGCGTTCAACCCCAGCAGGGGAATCAGCGGCAGCAGCGCATATGCGTACAGCGCGTTTTGTCCGCTGCCCCACGAGGCAAGGTGAATCGGGTAAGAAAAGCCGTTTCGATCCACGCCGAATTTATACAGGTCGTACGCCTCGATTCCGATGGAGGCTTCGTCCACGTTAATCCCCGGCGGCATAACCCCAAAGCGCCAGAGCCGCGCAACGGCTCCAACGAGCAGGATGAGCAGCAAGAGCGTCAGCTCCGTTTCCGTCATGGAGAACTTTTCGGCGAGGTTACGAAAAATGTTTTTCATCGTCTCGTGCCTTTGCGAAAATAAAAAATTCGGACGCGGCGAAAAAGCGCGTCCGAATTGTATTCCATCAAAGGCGTTTACGGTTAATCTTTTTTGTCGTCTTTCAAGAACACGCTCAGGACGACGCTGACGAGGCTGACGACCAGCGAGCCGAGAAAAGCGTTCCACCACACCGGCGCGGAGATGGTCAAGCCGAATCCGAAGGACTGACCGACGAGGCTCGCCAGCCAGAAGATGAAAGCGTTAATGACGAAGGTGAACAGCCCCAGCGTGAGAATAATCAACGGGCAGGTGAGTAATTTCAGCGCCGGGCGCACGAGCGCGTTCAATAAGCCGAAGATGAGCGCCAGCCACAGCACGCCCGTCCACGCGCCGGCGTAGTTGATTCTTCCTTCCAACAGCCAGAGCGCGGCGTATAACGCGACGACGTTGATAACCCAGCGGGTGAGAAACTTTGTCATGTGATCTCCTTTTTTACCGTCTTCAAAGCCTGACTTAAATACGCAAGGCTCGCTAAAAGGTTGCCTGCATCCAGACCAGCGTGCGATGAAGCGAGAAGCCCGCTTCGCGGATGGCGGAATCGAATTGATGAGCGGGAAATTCCAGCCAGACTTTGGGGCAAACGTAAAAGAGTTCGCGCCGCGCTTGAACCAGCAGGGCGGTCATCGCCGTCGGGTCGGATTCTTCGCCCAGAGCGGGGAAGAGCGTTTCGCCGCCGCCGTCGGGCGCCCACGCGAGGGCGGCTTGAAATTGTTCGTTTTTATAAGCCGCCCACTGGCGGATTCTCGTATCCAGCAGGAAGAGGCGCAACTGATTCCATAGCCCCGGCTGCAAGGCGTCGAAGTTCCAATGGTGGCGCCATGCGAGCGCGTCGGGATACAGCCGCGCCAGCCAGCCGCGCTGAGTCTCCCAATCCTGCGGGCGGCGGCGCGTCAGGCGGATTTCCGCCGGGAGCGGCTCGGCGCGGGCGTCGGTGACCGCCGACCAGGAGGAGCGCAAGGCGCGTTCCACAAAGCCCAGCCTTTCGTAAATGCGTCGCGCTTCGCGGTTTTCTTCGCGCACGTTCAGCCAGACTTGCGCCGCTTGTTTTTCTCGCGCGTGCTTCAAAGCGCGTTCAGTCAGCGCGCTCCCGATTCCCTGGCGGCGATAATCGGGGTGGGTGGCGACGTTGGCAATCAGATACACGCGCTCTTTCTTATGACGATAGGGAATCAAACTGACGTTGCCGACGATTTTCCCATCCTCTTCCCAGACGAACCCCGTCAGCGGCAGCGAGGCGGATTCTGAAACGCGGTTCGCCCATTTGGCGAACGCGCTATCCTGGCTCGCGTCGCGCATTTCTTGAACGTAGCGCTTGCCCGCGCTGTCCATCGTGGGCGAAAAGCATACCTCGATTAAATCCGCCACGGCGGGCAGGTCGCGTAAGACGTTCAGCGGACGCGCGCGCGTTTCGGCTTGATTTTGCGCGGAGAGGAGAATAGAAGCCATGCGAATATTATATCGCCTCGCTTCAGGCGGAGACGTCCAGAAATATACCCGCTTCCTTTGCCGCCTGCGTGATTTGCTCGTCTAAACTTGCGTGAAACGCGCTTGAGGATTCTTGAATCTGTTCGGGGGACGCAAGCGGCAGCAGCCTTTTCAGCGCTTCTTGCAAAATCTCTTTGCTGGCGCGGCGGTCTTGCGTTGTTTCCGCCTTGCCGAACTCCGCCGCAAACTGACGCGCGACGTCCGCGCCGCCGAAGTGCGCCGCCGTCAGCGTGAGAAAGGAGAGGGCGCTTTGAACGTAGGCTGTTTCGGCGTCGGCGCGAGAAAACGGGACGGGCATGCCCCGCATGGCGTAGCCGAGTAGCTTTTCGGGGGAGGACGTTTCTTTCAGATTCAGTTTGCCGCCTGTTTGCCACGGCGAAATAATCCAATAAATCTTTGCGTCGGCGTCGTCCCCGTCCAGGATGGCGTACAGGGCGTAAACTTCCTTGCCCAGCAGGATTTTGACGGGCGCGTCCATCACTTTTTGATTTTGCAGCGTTTCCAGGATGTTTCCCAGCCCGCTGGAAGGCAGGCGCAGGATGGATTCCACCGATTCGCCTACCAGTTTACCCACCTCTTTTTCGGCGGCGGCCGGCAAGCGCGGGTCCACAAAAATCGTGTTGGCGGTTCTATCCGAAAGCAACACCCAAACGGTCTGTCGTTCCGGGCGCTTAAGCGAAAAGAGAATATCTTCAAAGTTCATTTTGGGCGGCGCAAGCCGCAAGCGCAGGTAGAAGCCTGTGAGCAGAAGTTGATACGACGCGACGTATAGCAAGTCAAAGGCGCTCCCTGTCCAATCCATTTGCGATTCGTTGCGATAAAAGCCGTTCCATTCCGCGAAAAAGAAGAGCTGATTGGCGAAGGCATATAGCCAGACTCCGAGCGCAATCGCCAGCCATCTTTTGACCGCCGCGCCGCCCCACAACGCCAGCGCGAGGTTGGTCGCGCCGATCAGCATGAGCAGGTAAAGCGTTTCATACAAAACCGGCAGCAGAATATCCGTTAGCGGCGCTTTGGCTGCGGAAGACAGGATGGGCTGGTACACCAGCGCGGCGCTGACCGCGATAAAAACGCCCAGCGCCGTAAAGCCTATCCAGCGCTTTATTCCGTCTACAAAGACGCGCAGGAAGCTGCTTTGCAGCAAAAAGAACGCGACCAACAGGACGTCGCCCGTAATGTAGAAGACGTCCGCCGCGGAAGGGTAAGGCGAAAGTCCGCGCAGCTCGTAGGAAATCCAGAGCGTTTCGGCGGCCAACCAGAAGCACATGGCGAAAAACATCACCCTCCATGCGCGGCGGAGCAAACGCTCGTCTGGGGTGGATTGATAAATGCGATAAGCCGCCGCCGCCGCCCCCAAAGCCAGCAAGACGGGGTAAGCGTCCGTCAGGATTTCCTTTGTAGGGGGGGGAACAAAAAATAAAACGCCAACGAAACTGGCAAAAACCAGAACGTTGGCGAAAAATACGACTATCATCAGCTGTCTGCGCGTTAAATTTTCCATGTCGCCTCGCAGGCAATAATTATAAGCCATGCGGCGGATTGAAGCCTATGAGCTTTTCGGTTGTTTGCGGGATTTCAGCCAGCCGTGCAGGCTGAGCGAGATGACGCGCTCGTTGCCTTCCAACAGTTTCTTGATGTTGGGGCGCAGCGCCCAAACGAGCAGAATCTCCGCGCCCACGCCGTACCAAACGTATGCCCACGGGGAAAGCCCTTGCATGGCGCGGACGAGGAAAATAACGAAGGCGAACAACGCCACCGCCATCGTGGTCACGGAGGCGACGCCGATGGTGAAGTAAGTCAGCGCGCCAAGCGGCAGGATGATCAGCGCGGAAGGCGCCCACAGCCCCATGGCGCCGCCCACCGAAGGCGCCCCGCCTGCGCCGCCGCGAAAGCCTTTGAATTTTCCGCCTTCGTCGTAATTGGGCAGGAAGATGGAATAGTTATGCCCCAAGATCGCCGCCAACGCGGCGAAAACGCGCGCCCAGTCATGAGTCGGCGCGAGATAAGAAGCCAGCCAGGCGCCCGCCGCGCCTTTCAGCACGTCCAGCATAGCAGTGGCGAACCCAGCCCAAAAGCCCGCGGCGCGCATGGCGTTCGTTCCGCCGGTGCGCCCGCTTTCCACTTTCCGCAAATCTTTCCCCGTTTTCAGTTTGACAATTAAAAGCCCGAAAGGGATGGAGCCGACGAGATAGGAAACGAGAGCGATTCCCGCATCCAGCAAGATGGACATTGCGATTCCTCCGAGTTGAAAGACAGAATTAACATTAGACTTTATCCGTAATTACGAAAAAACGTCTCGAAGGCTGGTATTGCTTTTTAATTTACTCAAATGAACCTTCGGGACGGTTGTTTCAGATAATGTCTATTATATGTAAACCCAAAGACGGGAAAAAGGTTGCTTACGCCGTTTGCAGCTCAATTTCGCGGAAGAGTCCGTCTTCTATCCAAAACGCGCGCGCGCGCCAGCTCGATGCGACGCGGGAGAGAATCACATACGCCGCGCGGTAGCGCGCTTCGGCGACGTCGGTGGGGGAGGGCGTTTGCGGTCCCCGGGGATGCGAATGATAAATAGCGAGCAACTCCATGCCGTTCTCGTCTATCCATTCGAGGGCGCGCAGCTGTTCGAGCGGCTCCATCACAAAGCGCGTTTCGCTTCGCGCTTGATTGGCGACGCGAAAGAGTTTTTCAGCGCGTCCGTCTTTTCCTGCCAGCAGCCCGCAAGTTTCCAACGGCGCGAGCGCCGCGACGTGGGCTATCATCTCTTCAAATAAGTTTTTGGGGATGACCAGTCTTTCCATGCGCGGCGGGTTATTTTAAGAATAGCGCCGTTCCCCATGCCAGCAAGACGACGAAGACAGGACCCATCGCGGCGCGGCGCGGGGGCAGGTTTTCCGCCAGGTTGGCGGCGGCCAGCGTCAGTGCGTAAAAGGGACCGGCGAGCGCCGCCGCGAACTGAATGGGAGTCAGGGGCCAGTAATGCAGCCCCGCGCCAATTTGCATGCACGCGATTCCGACTCCCGCCGCCCAGGAAAAATCCCATCTTTCATTGTCTTCCAGACGAAAAATCCGCAGGCTGATCAACGCCGCGGCGAGGAACAGAATGGGGGCGAGCAAAAACATCCGCATTGAGGCGAAGCGCAGCGCGGCGGCGGTAATTAAAAAGAGGACGCGGGCGAGCGCCGTCAGCCCCGCGTGAGCGATTCCATAAGCCGCGGCGGCGGGGTCGGCGGCGATGTGTTCGGCGAGGAAGACCCCCAGCAGCAGCAGCCCGCTAAACACGCTGCCCAGCAGCCACGCGGTTTCGTTGGGCAGCAGAGAGAGAAACGTTCCCAGCGCCAGCGTCGTCAATGTCGGCAATATCAGATGTTCCGCGCGGGCCTTGCCGCCAAAAGCGCCAAGCAGCCAGATCATGCCCGTCGCGCTCAGCAAACCCGCCAGCGCCGTCATGCCCGCGCTGATCGTGATTGGCAGGGCAAAGTAAAATCCCGGCAGCGAGACCGAAAGCGTCAGGCGCGGAGAGCTGACCAGCCGGGAAAGCGCGAAGGTGAACAAAACGGAAGCCGTCAAAACGCCCAGGCGCTCCGCCAGCGGGGAGGAAGACCAATTCGCTTGCATGAGCGAAATTCTACCTTCGAGGGCGCGCGCGCGCAAGCGCGGTATGGTAAAATCCTTCTATTATGAATGCTTCGGACGCGGAGAAACTCCCCCCTCCGCCGGGAATCATTAATTCTTTAAAAGCCGGGTTCGACGCGGTCGCCGCGCGTCCTTCGGCGATCCTCTTCCCGCTTGCGCTGGACCTGTTTATTTGGTTGGGTCCCCGCTTGCGCATGAGCGCTTTGTTCGATTCCATTCGCGGCGACGTGGTGGAAATTTGGAAGAGCGGCGGCATTTCGCCGGGGAACATTGAAAGCGCGCTCAAAACTTACGATTTGGTCGTCCCCAACGTCAACCTGTTCTGGTTGTTGCGCGCCATCCCGATAGGCGTGCCTAACCTGCCTTTTGCCGCAAACGCAGCCTCGCCCTTTGGCGCGCCGCCCGATTGGCAGGTGAGCGCGTTAAATTTCTTGGGCTGGCTGGTTCTGCTGCATCTGATCGGATGGATGACGGGCGGGCTGTATTTCCGCGCGGCGGCGGCGCTGGTTACGCCGCAGCCGATTGGCGCGTTTCGCGCGCTCTCGCAGACGATTTTGCTTTCGTTGGCGTGGACGGCGCTGCTGGCGATGATCCTCATTCCGCTGGGCGCGGTTCTGGCGCTGATTACGCTGCTCAGCCCGAATCTGGCGAACTTGTTCCTGATGGCGTTTTTCTTCGCCGCGATGTGGGCGGTTGTGCCTTTGTATTTTTGGTCGCACGGCGTGTTTGTGGCTGGGCAAAACGTGATCGTCGCCCTGTGGAGCAGCTGGCGCATAACGCGCTTTATGCTGCCCGCCGGCAACCTATTCATCCTGACCGTGTTTGTGCTTTCCTTCGGGCTGAATTTTTTGTGGAGCGTTCCCCCGCAGGATTCGTGGATGACGCTGGCGGGAATCTTCGGTCATGCTTTTGTTTCCACCGCGTTGCTGACTTCCAGTTTCATCTTTTACCGCGAAGCCAACGTCTGGTTGGAAGCGGCGTTGGCGAAATATAAGGCGGGGCGCCTCGGTTCGCAGGCGTAGCCGCCGCAGGCAGTTTGGATTCAATCCGCGCGCAAGCGGGCGGATAGTTTTGGAGGTTTTTTGTGGCTGAAAACGGCAATTACGACGTAAGTTCCATTCAAGCGCTGGAAGGCATTGAGCATGTCCGCAAGCGCCCCGGCATGTACGTGGGCGGCACGGACATTAAAGCTTTGCATCACCTTGTATATGAAGTGGTGGATAACGCCATTGACGAAGCGCTGGCTGGTTTTTGCACGCGCATTGATATTGTGATTCATCCTGATAGCAGCGTGACCGTCGAGGATAACGGGCGCGGCGTCCCCGTCGGACCCCACCCCTCGAAAAAAGACGCCAACGGCAAGCCGATGGAAACGGTGGACGTGGTGATGACGGTCATTGGCGCAGGCGGCAAATTTGGCGGCGGCGGCTATAAAGTCTCCGGCGGTTTGCACGGCGTGGGCGTCAGCGCGGTGAACGCGCTTTCCGAGTGGATGATTACCGAAATCAAGCGCGAAGGCAAACTCTGGCGTCAGGAATACAAACGCGGCGTCCCGCAAGGCTCTATCAAGCAGGTCGGCAAAGTTGGCAAGGACGAAACCGGCACGAAGCAGACCTTCAAATTCGACAAGCAGATTTTCACCGAAGACATAGATTACCGCTTCGATACGCTGGTGCAGCGCTTCCGTGAGATGGCTTTTGTCTCGCGCGGCGTGACCATCCGCTTTGTGGACGAGCGCGCCGACCGCGAAATGACCTTCTACTTTGAAGGCGGCGTGACCTCTTTTGTGCGGTATCTCAACCGCAACCGCGAAACGCTGCATCCGGTAGTGTACGTCGAAAAGGAAGTGGAAAACATCGGCATTGAAGCCGCCATTCAATACACCGACGCCTTCACCGAATCGGTCTATTCCTTCGCCAACACCATCAACACCGTGGACGGCGGCACGCATCTGACGGGCTTGCGCTCTTCGCTGACGCGCGTGATTAACGATTACGCCCGCAAAAACGGCTTGCTGAAAGATTCCGACCCGAACTTCTCCGGCGACGACGCCCGCGAAGGATTGACGGCGATTGTCTCAATTAAACATCCGACGCCGCAGTTTGAATCGCAAACTAAAGTGAAGTTGATGAACCCGGAGGCGCAGACCTACGTCGCGCAGGTAGTGGGCGAGGCGTTTAGCGCCTTTTTAGAGGAAAACCCGCAGGCGGCGAAAGCGATTGTCTCCAAATGTCTGACTTCCGCGCGCGCGCGCGACGCAGCCCGCAAAGCCCGCGATTTGGTCATTCGCAAGTCGGCGCTGGAATCGCTCACCCTGCCGGGCAAACTGGCGGACTGCTCCGAAAGAGATTCTTCCCGAACCGAGCTGTACATCGTAGAAGGCGATAGCGCAGGCGGAAGCGCCAAGCAAGGACGCGACCGCCACTTTCAAGCCATCCTGCCGCTGCGCGGCAAAATCCTCAACACCGAGCGCGCGCGGCTGGATAAGATTTTAGGCAACAACGAAGTCAAATCGCTCATCTCCGCGCTTGGCACGGGAGTCGGCGATAATTTCGACCTTGCGGGGCTGCGCTACGGGCGCGTCATCATCATGACCGACGCCGACGTGGACGGCAGCCACATCCGCACGCTGCTGCTGACTTTCTTCTTCCGCTACATGCCGCAATTGATTGAAGACGGCAGGCTGTTCATCGCTCAACCGCCGCTTTATCGGCTGGCTTATAAAAATCAAGTTCGCTATGTGTATAGCGACAAAGAAAAGGACAAGGCGCTCAAAGAACTCGGCGGCGGCGATAAGGTCAACATTCAACGCTACAAAGGCTTGGGCGAGATGAATCCCGAACAGCTATGGGAAACCACCATGAACCCCGAAAACCGCACCCTGCTGCTGGTGACGGTGGAAGACGCGGCGGAAGCCGACCGCACCTTCGATATGCTGATGGGCGACGCGGTGGACCCCCGCAAAAAATTCATCCAGACCCACGCCAAAAGCGTCCGCAATCTGGATATTTGACCCGCCGACTTGACAGGTTTTCGTCCCGCCTGTCAGGTCTTGCTTTTACGCCTTTGTTATGAAAGTACCATATACTTTTAAGAAGGTTGTAGAGTAAAATCTCGCATTATGGCGACCCAAAGTTTGCAGCGCAACGCCTTGACGGCGTTTCGTCAATACGGCGTTTTGATAGACAACGTCTTGCAATGGATTTTGGCGTTGTATCAGGCGAGCGCGGCGACGCTGTTTCTCGCTTCGTTGTACGTCGGCGTAATATGGATGCAGCAGCCGTTCTTAGGCGCGTTCTACGAACATACGCTGGTGTTTAACGGCACGGGGCAAAGCGGCTCGCCCGAATGGGCTTTGTTTGAGCAGGTGGCGGTGGGGGACCAGCTGGTCGCCATTGACGACGTTCCCGTGCGAAACTCGCAAGAGATTCACGCTATTTTAAGCCGCCGCGCCCCCGGCGATAACGTCAACCTGACCGTGCGCGCCGTTACCGGGGAACAGCGCGTCATCAACGTCGTTTTGCGTCCCTTCCCGCCGCGCAGCCGCGCGGTGTACTTCTTTATCCCTATGGCTTTAAGCGCGGCGTTCCTCGCCGCCAGCTTGTGGATCTTCGGGCTGCGCCGCAACGAACCGGCGGGACGCGCTTTCTCGCTCTTCACTTCTTCGCTCGCTATCGTCACCGGGACTTATTTCAATCTCGTCACTACGCACGAGTTCACCGTTTTATGGACTCTCGCCTGCGCGCTGGCGGGCGGCGCGCTCTTCGAACTGGCGCTGGTCTTTCCGATGGAGCCGCGCCTCATTGTCAATCGCCCTTACTTGCGCTGGCTGAGCGTCCTTGTCGCGCTGGGGCTGTGGGCGTTTGCGCTGCCTTCGCTGTTCAATTTGCAAGACCCGACTTTGTATATTGCCCGCTGGCAACATATTTACGCCTTCATGGCGTTGAGCGTGCTGCTTTACATCGCGCTGAACGTCGTCTATGCGTTGCGCGCGTCGTCGCCCGTCGTCAAAACTCAAGCGCGGACGATTCTCTTCGGGACGCTGTTCGCCTTCGCGCCCGTCTTCATCTGGCTGATAATCGGCGCGTTGCAACCGTTGAATTTTTCGCCTTATCTTTTTTTGCCCGTTGCCGCCTTTCCGCTGACCATCGGGTACACCATTTTGCGCTTCCGCTTTATGCGCGCGGACGAATGGCTGCGGCGCGGAGTCGCATACGCCTTGCTCACCGGCTTGATAGCCCTGGGCTACGCGGCGCTCACGCTCGGCGCGGGGTGGATGCTGGGCGAGAATCTGCCCGCGAACAACCCTTATCTTGCTGGTTTCTTCCTGCTGTTGATTGCCATGGCGCTTGAACCGCTGCGCGCGCGCATGCAAACCCTGACCGACGCGATGTTCTTCCGCGGCGAGCGCGCCTTCGCCGAACGGCTGGAAGATTTCTCCCGCCGCCTGACCACCGCGCTGGATTTAAACTCCATCGGCGTCATCATCCGCGAGCAACTTGCTTCCACGCTCGTCCCCGATAAGGCGCACGTTTACACTTACGACGCGCTCAACGATTTTTACAGCGCCCTGCCCGGCGAAGACCGCCGCCCAACCAGCGACGTGCGCTTTACCGCTACCAGCCCGCTGGCGCAATACTTCCAAAACGAGCGCCTGCCGCTTTACCTCGACAATATCGAAGCCCTGCCCGTCTCGCTGCAACCGGAACAAGCCCGGCTGACGCTGTTGGGCGCGCGCTTGTTTGTGGCGCTGCCCGGCAAAGAAAAACCCAACGGCTGGCTGGCGCTGGGATCCCGCCTTTCGGGGCAGCCTTACACCCCGCGCGATTTGCGCTTCCTTGAAAATCTGTGCGACCAGGCTTCCGTCGCCATTGAGCGGGTGCAGACCGTCGCCAATTTGGAGCGCCGCGTGCATGAAATGAACGCCCTGACGCGCGTTTCGCAGGGCGTGAACGTCACCCCCACTTTCGACGACGCGCTGGAACTCATCTACGCCCAAACCGCGCAGACCATCCCTTCGGCGCATTTTCACATCACCCTGAGCGAAGAAGGCAGCCCTTACTACTATTACGCCTTTTGCGTAGAAAACAACGAGCGCATTCACGAAAACGAAAATCAGCGCTTCGCCGCCAACATCGGGTTAAGCCCAGAAGTCATCATCCGCAGCCGTCCTATCATCACGCAGGATTACATCCGCGAATGTCAGGCGCGGAACTTTACGCCCGTGCTGGGCAATGTGTACGCCTGGATGGGCGTGCCGCTGAACGCGGGACCCAAATCCATCGGCGCGCTCAGCGTCGGCAGCGCCGACCCGGCGACCATTTACACGCGCGGGCAGCTCGACTTGCTGCAAGCCATCGCCGACCAAACGGCCGGCGCCATCGTCAAAGCCCGCCTGCTGGAAGAGACCGAGCAGCGCGCGCGCCAGCTTTCCACGTTGAACGAAATCACCCGCCAGCTGACTTCCACGCTGGAATTGCAGCCGCTTTTGCAAAACATCCTTGAAAACGCCGTCGGCATCTTAAATTGCGAAGCCGGCAGCCTCTTTTTGGTGGACGAGCAGACGGGCGAGCTGGTCTTCAAAGTGACCGTCGGACCCGTCGCGGCGAACCTCATCGGGCAGCGCCTTCCGCCCGGCACGGGCATCGTCGGGCGCGCCGTGCAAATGCGCCAGCCGCTCATCGAAAACAAAGAACTGAAAGAGCAAACCGCGCACTTCGGCGGCATTGACCAGCAAACCGGCTTCGTCAGCCGCAATTTGATGGCGGTGCCTTTGCAGGTGAAAGACCGCGTCATTGGCGTCATTGAAGTCATCAACCGCCGCGACGGGCTGCCCTTTGTGGAAGAAGACCAGACCCTGCTGACCGCTTTCGCCGGACAGGCGGCGGTGGCGATTGAAAACGCCCGCCTGTACGAATTAACCGACCAGGAGCTCGCCGCGCGCGTCGAGGAACTTTCGGTCATGCAGCGGATTGACCGCGAACTCAACGCCAGCCTGGAAATGGATCGCGCCATGCGTATCACCCTCGAATGGGCGCTGCGCCAATCTAACATGGAAGCGGGCTTGATTGGCATGTTGCACGAAAGCAAATTGCAGGTCATGGCGCATCAGGGGTTTGACGAGAAAACCGCAGCTTTGTTCGAGCAGCCGCTTGAGGCGAACTTCCCCGCCATGAAACTCTCCGTCGAGAGCGGACAGCCGCAGCGCGTGAGCGTGACCGCCGTCAAAGAGAAGCTGCTCGCCTCCGCGCATACGCAAATTTCCATCCCCATCCGCCGCGAGACCGAAGTCATCGGCTTGCTGCATTTGGAAAGCGCAAGCGACGCGCTGGTGGACGTCGCCTTCCTTACCCGCCTTACCGACCACGCCGCCATCGCCATTTCCAACGCTCAACTATACGGCGAGGTGCGCCGCGCCAATTACGCCAAGAGCGAATTCGTCTCCTTCGTGGCGCACGAGCTCAAAAACCCGATGACCTCCATCAAAGGGTACACCGACTTGATGGCGGGCGGCGCCGTGGGCCCCATTAACGAAATGCAGGCGAACTTCCTCAACACCATTAAAGCCAACGTGATTCGCATGGATACGCTGGTCTCCGACTTGAACGATATTTCCAAGATTGAGGCGGGCCGCCTGAGCCTGACTTACAAGCCCGCCGACGTGCCGACGTTGATTGACGACACCGTGCGTTCGCTGAAAAAGCAAATTGAAGATAAGAAGCAGACGCTGGTTTTGAAATTGGCGGAAAACCTGCCCAACATCTGGGCGGACCGCGTGCGCGTGGTGCAAACGCTGGTGAACCTTTTGAGCAACTCGCACAAATACACGCCCGAAGGCGGAACGCTCGAAGTCGGCGCGGAAGAAAGCCCCAATCATTGGGACCCCAACGGCGCGCCGCGCGTTGTGCATATCTGGGTGAAGGATAACGGCGTAGGCATGACCCCCGAAGACCAGAAGAAAGTCTTCCAACAATACTTCCGCACGGAATATTCCAAAGAGATGGCGGCCGGCACCGGGTTGGGCTTGAATATTACCAAGCGGCTGGTGGAAATGCAGGGCGGCAAAATCTGGTTTGAAAGCGTCTTCAAAGGCGGCACTACTTTCCACATCACCGTTCCCGTCGCGGAAGAGTAAAGAGGCATTATGACGCTTACTGTATCCGTAGGAACGGCGCAAGCGCTGGACGGACGCGAAGCCGGCTTGCAGGCGACGCATCACGCTTTGAACGGCATGGGCGTCAACACGCCGGGCCTGGCGATTGTGATTGCTTCTTACCAATACGCCGCCCGCGAAGTGATGAACGGAGTCGCCAGCCTGATTGGCGAAACCCCCATGCTGGGATTCAGCTCCTCCGCCGGGCTGACGCGCGAAGGCTATCACCCGCATTCCGTCGTGGTCGCGCTGTTAAGCGGCGACTTTCAAGCCAACACGCTCTGGCTCTCCGGCTACGCTCAATCGGGGCGCGAGACGGCGACGAAGGTCTCGCAACACGCCGCCGCGCGCGTCGAGCGTCAAACCCTGCTGTTTTTCGCCGACGGCTTTAACGGCGACGCCGAGCAATTCTGCTCCGCGCTCACGCCGGGCTTGAAGATTGTCGGCGCGCTTTCCAGCGGAGATTTGCACACCGCCAGCTCGTATCAGCTTTCTGGAAATCAATGCGGCTCCGGCGCGTTGGTTTCCGCTTTCATTCGCGGCAACCTGCGCATGGGAGTCGGCTATGGTCACGGTTGGGAGCAGGTGGGCAAGCAGTTTCGCATTACCCGTTCGCGCGGGTTCTGGATTCGCGCCCTCGACGGACGCCCCTCTTCCGAATCTTACGCCGAGTTGTTCGGTCACCCTGCGCGCGATTGGGCTTTCCCGCCTTTGAATTACCTTGCTCGTTTATATCCGCTTGGCTTGGAGAAAGGCGAAGAGATTTTGGTGCGCTCTCCCATTCGCGTTGAAGCCGACGGCAGCTTCCGCATGAACGCGCCCGTCCGCGATAACGTGGACGCTTATTTGCTGGTGGGCAGCCGCGCCGCGTGCGAACATGCGGCAAGGCAAGCCGCCCGCGACGCGCTCTTGCAGCTCGGCGGCGCGAAACCCGCTTTTGTCTTGATTTTGGCGGACGCAGCCTGGCAAATGCTGCTTAAAGCCCAGCCGGGGTTGGAAATTTATTCCGCGCAGGAAATCTTCGGCTCGGAAGTTCCCATTGCGGGCGGGTACACGCTGGGGCAGGTCGTCCCCGTTTCCGGCTCCACGCCTCAATTTTTGAATCAACACATCATGGTCGTCGCCTTCGGCGAAGGCGCGCCCGAATAAAAACGAAAGCCCGAAGCCGACCGCTTCGGGCTTTTTCTTGCGCGAACGTTAAGCGGGCGTCGCCGCTTGCGGCAGGCGACTCATTGCATCACGCACCGCTTCTTCGGGGTATTCGTAATCTTCCAGCGCGCCGCTCAAATAGGCTTGATAGGCGGCCATATCGAAATTGCCGTGACCCGAAAGGTTGAAGAGAATCACGCGCTTTTCGCCTTTTGTCTTCGCGTCCAGCGCTTCGTCTATCGCGGCGCGGATGGCGTGCGCGGATTCGGGCGCCGGGATGATTCCTTCCGCGCGGGCGAAGATGGTCGCCGCCTCGAAGGTCGTCTTTTGCTTGACGGCGACCGCTTCGATGTAGCCTGCGTCCGCCAGCGCGCTCAGGCTTGGCGCCATGCCGTGATAGCGCAGCCCGCCCGCATGAATGCCCGGCGGCATGAAGTCGTGTCCGAGCGTGTGCATTTTGACGACGGGCGCCATTTTGGCGGTATCGCCGTAATCGAAAGCGTACACGCCTTTGGTTAGCGAGGGAGCGGCCGTCGGCTCGACGGCGAGCAGCCGCGCGCGCCTGCCGTTTTTCAAATTTTCCCGCAGGAAGGGATAAGCGATCCCCGCGAAGTTGGAGCCGCCGCCCACGCAGCCAATCACTACGTCGGGATATTCGTTCGCTATATCCATTTGCTTCAACGCTTCTTCGCCGATGACGGTTTGATGCAGCAGCACGTGATTCAACACCGAGCCGAGGCTGTATTTCTTCGCCCCGTTGGATTTCGCGGCGACTTCCACCGCTTCCGAAATGGCGATTCCCAGCGAGCCGCGATTGTCGGGGTCTTTCTCTAACGTCGCGCGGCCGTATTCGGTCAGGTTCGTCGGGCTGGCGTATACTTTCGCGCCGTACGTTTCCATCATGTAGCGGCGGTAGGGCTTTTGCTCGTAGGAGACTTTGACCATATACACTTCCAAATCCAGCCCGAAGACGTTGCAGGCAAACGCCAGCGAAGAGCCCCATTGACCCGCGCCAGTTTCGGTGGCGAGCGCTTTGGTCCCGGCGGCTTTGTTGTAGAACGCTTGCGCGATGGCGGTGTTCGGTTTGTGGCTGCCGGAAGGCGAAACGCCCTCGTACTTGTAATAAATATGCGCGGGCGTATCCAGCGCTTTTTCTAAACGTCGAGCGCGCAGCAGCGGGGTGGGGCGATAGAGTTTATATACCTCGCGCACTTCCGCCGGAATTTCAATGTAACGTTCCGCGCTGATTTCTTGCAGAATCAATTCCATCGGGAACAGCGCCGAAAGAAAATCCGGCGTCACCGGTTCAAGCGTGCCGGGATGCAAAACCGGCGCCGGCGGGACGGGGGAATCGGCGTTGATGTTGTACCAAAACTTCGGCAGGTCGGCTTCGCTTAATAGAAAACGAGTTTGCTCGTTCATGGGTTTTTCTCTCCTTTTTGATTGATTTATTCTGAATACAAGCGCCTACGGAATAAAACGTGGCGCGGGCGTCGGCGCGACGGCTTTTTCTTGCGCTTCCAGCGTTTGCGCGGCGGGCAGCGAATCGTCGGTTAGCGCCGCCGCGAGGCGTTCTTGCGCGTTCGTTTTCTGCTCTTCGGCGGAATATTTAAGGTCGGACATGGTTCTCTCCTTTTCTTGCGCCCGGCGGGTTTGGGGCGGCTTGTCTCTTTGGGATTTAACAAACCGCTTCTTGTTCCATTTGAGCCGCTGCGAAAACCCGTCAGGCTGTGGGATTAAAAAAACGCAGCGTTCATCCCAAATGGGACGAACGCTGCGCGCGTCCGCGGTGCCACCCACGTTAGGCTGCTTAATAAAAAATCCCGTTGTGACGCAACGGGAAGCCAGCCTCACTCTTTTCAAGCACGTGCCGCCCGAAGAAAAGTCAAACGGCGTATGCTCTAGCCCTGTAACGGGAGCGTCCCGGCGAAGCCTACTTGGGAAAAATTCCCTTTCATCTTGCGGCTCGGAAGTCCATTCAGTCCTGTCGTTTCGGGCGGGTCTCTCACCAGAACAACCCGCTCTCTGAACCGGCGTGCAAGCTTACTCGTCTTCGTCTCAGCCTTTATTGATTTCGCGCGATTATATGCGGAACTTGATTTTTGTCAACCCCTGCCGCGCGGCGAATCGGCGCTTTCTCATGATCGCTCGCGCCGCTTTGTTTAACAGGACCAACAGGACGTCTTCACCCTGTTTTCTGCGCGGCTCATCCTAAAAATCCTGTCCATTGTGTTTGTTTTCTAACCTGAAACCGGACTTTGAGAAAGCCATGCGCGGCGAAGCGGCGCTTTCTCAACATCTTTGAAACAAACGGAATGGGCGCGAGGTTCAGGGAAAACCGCCTGAAAAGCGCCCCCAAAGACGCCCTATTCCGCGCCTTCCGTCAGACGCAGCGCGCGAGGGCGAAATGCCGTAACACCGATTCCAAAAAATCTTGTATACTCATGGACAGCGAGGCAGAAATGGCAGACAAAAAAGCTTCATCAAAAAAGACCGTCAAACGCGAACCCCCGGAAATGGAAGTGCAGGCAAGCGAGCGTAGCATCGCCGTAGGCGGAGCGATTACCGACAGCGCCATCATCCACGGACAAACCATCGTGCTGGCGGATAAATTCTGGAGCGACCTCAAACCCGCCATGTCTCCCGAAAAAATTCGCGAAGCCACCGCCGCTTATTTGGGGTTTCTCACCGACCGGCATTATTACCTCAACTTCAAAGGGATGGGCGTCTCCGACCGCGTACCGCTGCGCCTGAAACTGCTCGACCTGTACGTCCCGCTGCGCGCCCGCATGGAACTGCCCGAAGGGGAGACCTGGAACCGCAATTTAAGTCTCGCTGGACGCGAGGTGATGGACGAAGACAGCGAAATTCTGCGCTTCGGCGAGCCGATTCCCCTCCTGCCCATTTTGCAAAAACATTCCGGCGTGGTCGTGCTGGGCGACCCCGGCGCAGGCAAGACCACCTTCCTGAAATACCTTGCTTTGCGGCTTGCGCGCGGAGAAGGGAAAAAGATAGGGCTGGACGATTACCTGCCCATCCTGCTGCCCATCGCCGCTTTCGCTAACGCCTTGCGCGCCCGCGACGTCCGCCTGGATGAATTTATCGCCGATTACTTCACCGTCATCGGCTCAAATCAGCCCATTGGAGAAATGCTCGGCGAGGCGCTCAAAGCCGGACGCGCGCTGATTCTGCTCGACGGGCTGGACGAAGTCCGCGACTTGAACATTCGCAACGTCGTCGTCGAGCGCGTGGTAGATTTCTTCGCCTTTCACCGTCGGCAGGGAAACAAATTTGTGCTTACCAGCCGCGTCGTCGGCTATCGCGCCGTGCGCCCGTCCGCCGAAGATTTGGCGGAATGCACCATCGTAGATTTTGAAGACGAGGAAATCGAAGCGTTCGTCAAACACTGGACCGCCGCGCTGGAAAAACAAGCGCAAGGCGCGACTGCCGTCGCGCAGATGGACGCGGAAACCGAACGCCGCGAGCTGTTGGACGCCATTCAGCAAAACCCCGGCGTGCGGCAGCTGGCTTCCACGCCGCTGCTGCTGACCATCCTCGCTTTAATGAAACGTCAGGGCGTTTCGCTGCCGGAGCGCCGCGTGCAGCTATACGACCAATACGTCAACACCTTGCTTTCCACGTGGAATCGCGCGCGCAGTTTAAGCGGGCGCGCGCCGGGACGCGACATTGACGAGATTCAAACGCTGCGCATTCTCGCTCCGCTGGCGCTGTGGATGCACGAAATCAGCCCCGGCGTGGGACTGGTGAGCGGCGAAGAAATGCGCCGCAAACTCGAAGAACTGTTTTTGGAACGCAGCGACGCCTCTCCCCATCAGGCTGCCCGCCAGTTCTTGAGCGACGTGCGCGAACATGCCGCCCTGCTTTTGGAGCGCGGACCTGGAGAATACGGCTTCATCCACCTGACCTTTGAGGAATATCTGGCTGCGGTGGCGCTTGCCTTGCAAGGGCAGGGCGATTCCCGACCGATTATCGAAAAGCTCTCGGCGCACATCGGCGAACAGGCATGGCGCGAAGTGACCCTGCTGACCATCGGCTATTTAGGAATCCGCCAACAGCTGCCCAAAGTGGCGGGCGAGGTGGTGGAAGCCTTTGTGGAAAATCAACTTGGTCCTGCGGGCGAGGCGGTGATTCTGGCGGGCGACGCCGTTTTGGATACCTGGCCCGGCGGCGTTCCCCAGCAAAGCAAAGACCGCGTCGTTCAAGCGCTGGTGACGACCATGCAAGACGGGGAGATTCGCCCCGAAATTCGCCGCCGCGCGGGGCTTTTGCTTGGACGTTTGAAATGGCAGCCCGCCGACCTCGACCGCTTTGTGGAAATCCCCGCGGGAACTTTCCTTTCCGGCGTGAAGAAGGAAGCGAAAGAAATCCCGTATATGTATTTCATCGCCAAATATCCCGTCACCAACATTCAATTTGCGCGTTTCGTTAAAGAAGACGGCTACCAGAAGCGCGAATATTGGAGCGAGGAAGGTTGGGAATGGCGCACGGGCAAATACGACGCCCGCACGCTGGAAGCCGTCGCCCGCGATTGGCTGGAACACCGCCCGCCCGCGCGCAGAAACTCTCCCTATTACTGGCATAACATCGAGCTCAGCAACGCCATTGCCCCCGTGGTAGGAGTCAGCTGGTTTGAAGCGGAAGCGTATTGCAACTGGCTTTCGCGCAAGATTGTCGCGGTGCCGGAGGGATACACCATCCGCCTGCCGAGCGACGAAGAGTGGGAACGCGCCTCGCGCGGCGAAGACGGGCGCGAGTACCCTTGGGGCGAAGGATTCGAAAAATCCGCCGCCAATACCTGGGATAGCGAAGCCACCGGCGCCGGCTTGGGCGGCACGACGGCAGTCTGCGCCTTCCCGCAGGGAGTCAGCCCGACCGGCGCCTGGGATATGAGCGGCAACGTTTGGGAGTGGACGCGCTCGTGGTACGACGACGACCGCAAATATCGTATTGTGCGCGGCGGCTCGTGGATTGGCTATCAATGGTTCGCGCGCTGCTCGTTTTGCAACTGGTCCACCCCGCTGATGTTTAACGACGACCTGGGATTCCGCGTGGCGATTGCGCCGAAGGAAATTTAGCGGCGCGAGATTTGGTACTTTATGTAGAACCTCCCGAAGGCTGATTTCAAAACCTTCGGGAGGCAATTCACGGAGGAGATATGGCAGAGAAAAAAGACAGGCAAAGTTTGAGCGCCAGAAACGGCAGCGTCGTCGTCGGCGGCAACGTGCAGGGCAGCGCCATCGTCGTCGGCGACAATAACGTCGTCAACAACCAGAGCGTGAACGTCGCCCCGCTGTTTCAAGAGATTCTCCGCGAGGTGGAGCGGCGGCCCGACTTGAAGCCCGCCGAAAAGGAAGATATTCAAGCCGAGCTGCAAGACCTCCGCGCCGAATTGGAAAAGCCCCAACCTGACGAAGGCTTTCTCGCCCGCCGACTGCGCAACATCAAGCGCATGTCGCCCGAAATTGTGGACGTGGCGTTGAAGACGCTGCAAAACCCCGTCGGCGGCGTGGCGGAAGTGATCCGCCGCGTGGCGAAAAAAATGGCGGAAGAAGCCGCGTAGTATAATCGCCTCATCCAACTCATAGGAGGCACATAGAATATGTCCGACCTTCCGATTTACCCGCTGAGCGCCGAGCATAAAATGATTCGAGACGCGGCGCGCGATTTTGCCCAGAAGGAAATCGCCCCGATTGCGGCGGAATACGACGAGAGCGGCGAATTTCCCCGCAAGACCATTCAAAAAATGGGCGAGCTCGGCTTCATGGGCATTGAAGTCCCCGAAGAGTACGGCGGCGCGGGTATGGACACTTTGTCCTACGTCCTCGCGCTGGAAGAAATTTCCAAAGCGGACGCGGCGCACGCGGTGGTGATGTCCGTGAACAATTCGCTCTACTGCCACGGCATTTTGAAGTTCGGAACGGAAGAGCAGAAGAAAAAATTCCTTACGCCTGTCGCTTCGGGCAAAGCCATTGGCGCGTATTCGTTGACCGAACCGCAAAGCGGCTCGGACGCGGGGACGATGAGAAGCCGCGCGACGCGCGACGGCGATTTCTACGTCCTCAACGGGCGCAAGAGCTGGGTCACCAGCGGCCCCGTCGCCGATTACTTCGTCGTCTTTATGATGACCGACCCGCAGAAAAAGCAAAAAGGCATAACGGCGTTTTTGGTGGAGGGCAACGCCAAAGGGCTGACGCGCGGAAAGAAAGAGCCGAAGCTGGGCATCCGCGCTTCCGCCACCAGCGAGCTGCTCTTTGAAGATTGCCGCGTGCCGGTTGAAAATCGGCTGGGCGAAGAAGGCGATGGATTCAAAATTGCCATGGCAGCGCTGGACGCGGGCAGAATCGGCATCGCCTCGCAGGCTTTGGGAATCGCCGAAGCCGCTTACGAAGCCGCCCGTCAATACGCCCGCGACCGCGAAGCCTTCGGGCAGCCGATAGGCGCGTTTCAAGGGACGGGCTTCAAAATTGCCGATATGAAAACCCGCATCGAAGCCGCGCGTTTGCTGATTTATAACGCCGCCCTCGCCAAAGAAAAATCTAAAACCGACGGCGGGCGTTACACGCTGGAAGCTTCGATGGCGAAACTCTTCGCCTCCGAAACGGCGATGTTCGTCGCGCATCAAGCCGTGCAAATTCATGGCGGCATGGGTTACAGCCGCGAGCTGCCTGTCGAGCGTTACTTTCGCGACGCCAAGATTACCGAAATCTACGAAGGCACGAGCGAGATTCAGCGCCTGGTCATCTCGCGCGGTGAATTGGGAATTAAATAAGTCGCGTTTCTGGCATGACGCCTTTTTTTCGCCCCTTTCACGGCATGGCGAATATGCGGCAAATTTTGCGCGCCCGCGCTGTGCGGCGCGGCTTCCTTGCTTTGGGGCTGGCGCTGCTGATTGCGGCGCAAGTTTATTTTGAAACGCGCGAGCCGCTGGGGAAGGCCGACCTGCGCGCCGCCGTTTGGAACGCCGTTTACAACTTGCAGCTGCCCAATTATGAAAACGTCTGGCGCGCCCTGCCTTTGCTTTTGGGCGGGGCGCTGCTCTGGCTGTTCTTTGGCTCCCTGTCGTGGGAGGCGCTTCCTCCCGCGCCGACGGACGAAAGGCGAACCCCGTTTTTTACGCGCGGCGTCGTGGCGCAACTTTTCGCCGCCGCCGTCCTATACGCCTTCTTGCTGTTCCGCCTTGCCCGTTTAAACAAAACCGCGCTCGAACCGCTGTTGTGGCTGCTTGTTCTCGGCTGGCTGACTCTGCTCCTTTGGCGGCGGGAAAAAGACCAGGCGCGCCTCTTTGGCTTGCGCGCGGAGGACCTCGTCCCGCTGTTCATTCTCCTCATCGTGGGAATCGGAATCGGCTCTTTCGCTCTGACCGACGTTCCCAAACAAATCATCCGCGACGAGCTGCCTTTTTGGGAAGCGAGCCGCCTCATTGCGCTGGGCGGATACGACGCCTCGATATTTGAAGTCGGCGTATTCACCTTTCCGCTTTCCACCTCCATTTATCAAAGCTGGGTCCTGCGGCTCTTTGGCGCGAACCTGTGGGCGTGGAAGTTTTCTTCAGCCCTCGCCGGGGTCGCCGCCGTCGTCCCGCTATATTTGCTCGCCCGCGAGTGGTTCAATCCGCGCGTCGCGTTTGCGGCGGGATTGCTCATGCTTTGCAGCCCTTATTTCCTCGCTTTCAGCCGTTTTGGATACAACAACATTCACGCGCTTTTTCCCGTGACGTTGAGCGTCTATTGGTGGCAGCGCGGGCTGCGCGCCGAAAGCCCCTTCTTCCTCTGGTTGGGAGGGCTGGCGGCGGGCTTGGGCTATTACAGCTACTTTGCCGCGTGGCTTGCGCCTGTCCTTGCCGGGACGAGCGTCTTTTTCTTGCTCGCCGTCCGCAGGCTTTCGTGGAAGCGCGCCGGGCTACCCCTTGCCGTTTTGACCGCCGCGTTCTGTTTGACCGCCGCGCCGCGCATGGTCTTTCTCTTCGCCAGCGGAAGAAGCGAAGCGTTCGCCCTCAAAGTCTTTCAGGCGAGCTTGATGAACGCTTTTTACGGACGCTATTTTTATACCGATTCCGACCTGACGCGCTTTTACCCGTTTATTGAAATCGCCGGACTGAACGAGCCAATCTTTTTCAACCCGCAAATTTATTGGGAGCTACTCGCGCGCGGATTCATCCGAAATTTTCTTGCCTTTTGGAATCCTTATTTGAGCGCCGAGCATTTTCTCCCTTCGGGCTTGGCGGGCGCCGCTCCCATTTTTTTCTCCGTCGGGCTGACTCTCGCGCTCAAACGCGGGCGCGACCTGCGCGCCGGGCTGCTCCTGCTGTGGTTCTTCGGCGGGACGCTGCTGCTTGGCGTTTTGGATTCTTTCCCTCCGCGCCATACGCATCTGGTGGCGCTGATCCCCGCGCTGGCGCTCTTCAACGCTTTGGGATTAAGCGCCGCGGCGGAAACTTTCTTCTCCGCCCCGGCCTGGCGCCGCCTTTCATTCGCCGTCGCGCTCGCCGCGCTGATTCTCCTCAACCTGCATTCTTTTTTCGTCCTTCAGCCGCTGCGTTATCCCGCCGATTTTGAGACTCAAGCCGCGTGGGTCGCCCGGCGGAACGAAGTCCGCGTCCCCGTGCTTTACGCCGGCTCGCCGGACAACCTGACCGGCGCTTTGATTCGCGCGAACATCCTCGCGGCGCCGTATCTGGCTTTTCCCGCCGAAGAAGCGCCGCGCGCCGCCCGACAACACGCCGCGACGCCCGCCTTGATATTTCTCGAAGGCGCAGACGAAGCCGCCGCCCAAAAGATTATCCGCGCGGGCTATTGCGCCGCGGCGTACAACGGCGGATACGCCTTCGCCAACGCCGACGTGAACCTTGCGCCCCGCGACGACTTTTTCGCCGAAGCGCGCCTGTTTTTAAAAAGCCCCGCGCCGCTCGCCCTGGGCGTTTTGCTTTTGGCTCTGGGCGCTTTGTATGCCGTTTTTCGATAATGATTTACCGCAGGGCGACATTTTTAAGATGACTTCTAGTAAAATTGAAACCCGTATTCCAAAGCGCGAAAGGATCTGCTATGAAAGCCGTCCTCTTTCACCAACACGGCGGACCTGAAGTCCTGCAATACGCCGATTTTCCGACGCCCGAACCGAAAGCGGGCGAAATCCTCGTGCGGATTCGCGCCGCCGCGCTCAACCGTATGGACGTCATGGTGCGCAACGGCTGGCAGGGACTTAAACTCGACCTGCCGCATATTAACGGCGCGGACGGCGCGGGCGAAGTCGCCGCGCTGGGCGAAGGCGCGACGGGCTTTCAACCCGGCGACCGCGTTTCCATCAACGCCAATCTCGGCTGCGGAGAATGCGACTTTTGCCGCAGCGGGCGCGATAATTTGTGCCGCAAGTGGCATTTGCTCGGCGAGACCGTGCGAGGAACGTACGCCGAATATATTGCCCTGCCCGCGCGCCAGTTATACAAACTGCCCGCGAATTTCGACTTCCATCAAGCCGCCGCCGCCGCGCTGGTATATCAAACCGCGTGGCATTCGCTCGTGAAACGCGGAAACTTACAAGCGGGCGAAACGCTCGTCATCGTCGGCGCGGGCGGAGGCGTGAACAGCGCCAGCGTTCAAATCGGCAAATACCTCGGCGCAAAGATTATCGTCGTCGGCTCTAACGCGGAGAAACTTAAAAAAGCGCAAGCGCTCGGCGCGGACGTTCTGATTGACCGCTCCAAAGAGGAAGATTGGTCGAAAGCCGTCTTCCTCGCCACCGAAAAAAACGGCGCCGACGTCGTGGTGGATAACGTCGGCACGACCTTCCCGCTCAGCCTGCGCGCCTTAAAAAAAGGCGGACGCTTGCTCACTGTCGGCAACAGCGGCGCGCCCAAATTTGAAATTGACAACCGTTACATCTTCGCCAAACACCTCTCCATCATCGGCTCGACGATGAGTCCGCTGGCGGATTTCAAAGAGGCGATGGATTTGGTCGTCGCCGGCAAACTCAAACCCGTGTTAGACTTAACCTTCCCGCTGAAAGAAGCCGCCGCCGCGCAGGAAAGGCTCTGGCGCGGAGAAAACTTCGGCAAGATTACGTTGGAGATTGGGTAAGCCGCATTGTCCGCGCGGCTTCCCGTTTTGTTTGAATGGAGTTCGCGGCTGAAACATGAACGCCCGCCAAGCCGACTCTCGCCGCTCAGCCCCCTCATGAAATTACTGAAAAAACTTTCCCCGTTTGAAATTTCGCTCATCCTCGTCGTTCTCGGCGTTCACCTGTACGCTTCCTTCGCCGACGGCTATAACTTCCCCAACATCTGGTTCATCCGCGACGACGCCTACTACTACTTCAAGGTCGCGCAAAACATCAGCGAAGGCTACGGCAGCACGTTTGACCGACTCAACGTCGCCAACGGCTATCACCCGCTGTGGATGCTGGTCAATATCCCCGTCTTCGCGCTTGCCCGTTTTGACCTGATTCTTCCGCTGCGAATTTTGCTCATGCTAAACGCCGCCCTGCACGCCGCGACGGCGGTTTTTATGTACCGCGCTATCTTGCGCGCGCTTTCCAAACCCGTCGCCATGTTCGCCGCCGCTTTCTGGGCGTTCAACGGATATTTGCATTACGCTTTTTATCGCACCGGACTGGAAACCTCTCTCGCCGCTTTCTTCATCGCCTTGTTGATGGAACGTCTCGGCGCGTTTGAATCCGTTTGGCGTAAAGAACCCCTCGCGCCCAAACGAATGACCGCGCTGGCTCTGCTGGCGACCCTCGTTATGTTCAGCCGCCTCGACCTTGTCTTCCTCGCCTTCTTGACGGGCGCGTACATCGTCTTTCGTGGGCGCCCGCTTCGCTATTTGCTCCCGCTTGACGTCGTCGCGCTCTTCTTTTCGATGACCGCCTCCGTCGCGCTGCGCGTCGGTTTTCCCGCTTACAACGGCTTTGCCGCTTCCGCCGTCTCGGCTTCTTTGCTCGCGCTGGCGGTCAAACTCCCTGTTTTTTATTGGATGGGATTGTACCAACATCCCCGCGCGGGCGGCTTCTTGGAATTAATCAAGCGGACTCTGCTCGCTGCGCTCGCGGGCGGGGGAATTTCTTTCGGGCTGGTCGCGGCTGCGATGCAGCTCGGATTCTTCGGGCAATTTTCGCGCTTCGCCCTGCTTTACGACGCGGCGCTGACTCTCGCGCTGATTCTACTCATCCGCCTTTTCGCCTTTTGGTTTGCCAATCAACCCGCCGCGAAGCCCCAAAGCCCGCTGATGGAGTTGCGCGCGCATTGGCGCGAATGGCTGCGCGAAGGCTGGTTGTATTATCGCGTGGTCGGCGGCACGCTGGCGGCTTACATGCTCTTTAACAAAATCTTCTTCGGCGTTTCCAGCCCGGTGAGCGGTCTGGTCAAACGCTGGTGGGGGACTCTGCTGCACACCATTTACGATAATCCAGCCGGCGGCTGGGCGGATTTTCTTGGGCTGGGCTACTTCACCCCTTACAACGCCTGGGCGCCCGTCTCTCATACGCTGCTGTGGATGGCGAAGAAAATCAAGCCGCTTTACCCCGGCTCGAACACCGAAGACGAGCGCTACTACATTGTGATTGCGGTCGTCGTCCCGCTGGTTTTGCTGCTGCTCTTCCTCAACGCGCGTCTGACGCGGCGGGCTTTCGCCCAAATGGCGCTCATCCCGCTGCTGGCGGGCGGCGGCTTGCAGATGTTTTCTTACACCGCCACCGCCTACGGCGGCGCAAAGGAATGGTATTGGATAACGCAGGTCTTCATCTCGATTTTTATTCTGGCAACCGTCGCGCAAAGCCTGCTGCGCCCGCTGCAAAAATTCAAGCCGCTGCGCCCAATTTTGGAAGCCGCCGCGCTTCTCCTGTGCGTTTATTACGCCCGCGACCTGAATTTCTTCATTCTCAACAACATGACGCGCGGGCGCGTCCCCCCCGAAACGCCTTACATGGACGTCGTCGCCTATTTGGAAAATCACACCCGCCCCGGCGCGGTGATTGGCATGACCGGCGGCGGAAACGTGGGATACTTCATCAAAGAGCGAACCATCGTCAACATGGACGGGCTGATCAATAGCTACGATTATTTTCAAGCCCTCAAACGCGGAGAAGCCCCGCAGTATCTCTATCAACGCGGGATGCGGGTCGTCTTCTCCAACATTCGCTTGCTGTCCTTCTCTCCTTACGAAGGGCAGTTTCAGCCGTATCTGGTCACGTTTAGCTCTTACGGCAACAAAAATTTAATGTGGCTTTTCAAAGACCCGGTGCGCTAGGACGAAATGCGTTTTCTGGAAACTTTTACCTTGCTTACGGTGTTAATAACTGCGTTGTGGAACGCTTTGCGCGCGTGGACCGCGTTGACCTGGCGCGGCGCGCTGACTGAATTTATCGGCGCAAATTTCGTTTGGATTCTCTTCTTCGGGGGCGCGGTTTGGGCGCTGGCGGGATTTTCCCTCGCGCTGGCTTTACTGACCCGCCGCGCATGGGCGCGGCGCGCGCTGGCGGCGCTTTCCATCGCCTATTCCGTTTGGTATTGGGCGGAGCGGCTGCTCTTTGAACTCCCCCGACCCAATTGGGTCTTTGCCGCAATTGTAAATTTCATTTTGCTTGCGTTTGTTATGACCAACGTAAAACTGATGACGAGAGAGGCTTATGAGCGCAAAATCGAACGTTCAAAAACTGCATGAATTGAAGATACAATCCAGGCTGGGCGGAGGGCAGGCACGCATAGACGCGCAGCATAAAAAGGGCAGGCTGACTGCCCGCGAGCGGCTTGACCTGCTGCTGGATAAAGGCTCCTTCCGCGAGGTGGATTCGCTCGTCGTTCACCGCACGAGCGATTTCGGGCTGGATGAGCAGAAATACGTGGGCGATTCCGTCGTCACCGGTTGGGGGACGATAGAAGGGCGGCTGGTGTACGTCTTCTCGCAGGATTTCACCGTCTTTGGCGGAAGCCTCGGCGAAGTGCACGCGGAAAAAATCTGCAAGATAATGGATAT
Source organism: Anaerolineales bacterium (assembly GCA_034432535.1). Lineage (GTDB taxonomy): Bacteria > Chloroflexota > Anaerolineae > Anaerolineales > Villigracilaceae > Villigracilis. Next base: position 55,647 of record DAOUBR010000008.1, read on the forward strand.
GGCGATGAAGAACGGCGCGCCGGTCATCGGCTTGAACGATTCCGGCGGCGCGCGCATTCAGGAAGGCGTTGTCTCGCTGGCGGGGTATGCGGATATTTTTTTGCGAAACACGCTGGCTTCCGGCGCCATCCCGCAGATTTCCGCCATCATGGGACCGTGCGCCGGCGGGGCGGTTTACTCTCCCGCTTTGACCGACTTTATCTTCATGACGCGCGGCACATCGTATATGTTCGTCACCGGACCCGACGTGGTGAAGACCGTGACTCACGAAGAAGTGACGCAAGAGGAATTGGGCGGCGCGAGCGTTCACGCCGAAAAATCGGGCGTGTGTCATTTCGCCGCCGATACCGAAGCCGATACGCTTTACCTCATTCGCAAACTGCTCGGCTACCTGCCCCAAAACAACATGGAAGACCCCCCCTTCCTCCCCGGCGACGACCCGCTGCGGATGGACGAAAGGCTCGACAGCCTCATCCCCGAAGACCCGAATAAGCCGTACGACATTAAAGAAGTTATCCGCCTGATTGTGGATAACGGGCAGTTTTTGGAAGTTCACGAAAACTTCGCGCAAAACATCGTGGTTGGGTTCGCGCGGCTGGGCGGACATTCCGTCGGTATCGTAGCGAATCAACCCGCCGTGCTGGCTGGCGTGCTGGATATTGACGCGAGCGAAAAGGGCGCGCGCTTTGTGCGCTTTTGCGACGCCTTCAATATCCCCATCGTCACCTTTGAAGACGTGCCGGGATTTTTGCCGGGCGTGAATCAGGAACATCACGGCATTATCCGCTCCGGCGCGAAGCTGCTCTACGCCTACTGCGAAGCCACCGTTCCCAAACTCACCGTCATCACCCGCAAAGCCTACGGCGGCGCGTACTGCGTCATGTCGTCCAAGCACATTCGCGGCGATTTGAATCTCGCCTGGCCCACCGCTGAAATTGCGGTGATGGGGCCCGACGGGGCGGTGAACATCGTCTTCCGCAAGGAGTTAGACGCGGCGGAAGATAAAGTCAAGCGCAAGGCGGAGCTGGTCGCCGAATATAAGGAAAAATTCGCCAATCCTTTCGTCGCCGCGCAGCGCGGTTATATTGACGACGTGATTGAGCCGAAGGAAACTCGCCCGCGCCTGATTAACGCGCTCGAAATGTTAAGCAACAAGCGCGACTCCAACCCCGCCAAAAAGCACGGCAACATTCCGCTATAACCCCCGCGTCGCCGTCTCGCCGAATCGCTGAAACGCTGAATCACCGACTCACAGGAACATACGCCCATGTTCAAAAAAGTATTGATAGCCAATCGAGGCGAAATCGCCGTCCGCATTATTCGCGCCTGCCGCGAGCTCGGACTTGAAACCGTCGCCGTTTTTTCCGAAGCGGACCGAAACGCGCTGCACGTCCGCTACGCCGACGAAGCCTACCTGTTGGGACCCGCGCCCTCGCGCGAATCCTACCTGCGGGCGGATAAAATCTTCGAGATAGCCAAAAAATCCGGCGCGGACGCCATTCACCCCGGTTACGGTTTTCTTGCCGAGCGCGAAGATTTTGCGGCGGAGTGCGCCAATCTGGGAATTAAATTTATTGGTCCCAAACCTTCTTCCATCTCGGCAATGGGCGACAAAGCGACGGCGCGCGCGACGGTGGTCAAAGCGGGCGTGCCAATCGTCCCCGGCACGGAAGACGTGGGCAACTTGCGCGACGAAGACCTGCTGCGTATCGCGCCGCAAATCGGCTTCCCGCTGCTGATTAAGGCGACGGCGGGCGGCGGCGGCAAAGGTATGCGCGAAGTTAAAAACATCGAGGAAATGCCCGCCTTGCTGGCTTCCGCGCGGCGCGAAGCGGAAGCTTCCTTCGGCGACGGCAACGTGTATCTGGAAAAGTTAATCGAAGGCGCGCGGCACATTGAGTTTCAAATTCTGGCGGATTCGTTCGGCAACGTTATTCACCTCGGCGAGCGCGAATGTTCCATTCAGCGGCGGCACCAAAAATTGCTGGAAGAAGCGCCTTCGCCTTTCATGGACGACGAACTGCGGGCGAAGATGGGCGCGGTGGCGGTTAAATCCGCGCAGGCGGTGGATTACGTCAACGCCGGAACGATTGAATTTCTGGTGGACAAAGACCGCAACTTTTATTTTTTGGAGATGAACACGCGCCTGCAAGTGGAGCATCCCGTCACCGAGATGGTCACCGGCGTGGATATTGTCGCCGAGCAAATTCGCATTGCGCGCGGACGGCAGCTGAGCTATAAGCAGGAAGACGTCCGTTTCAACGGTCACGCCATCGAATGCCGCGTCAACGCCGAAGACCCGTTCAACAATTTTATGCCGTCCACCGGGCGCATTACTCATAGCCTGTTGCCTACCGGACCCGGCGTGCGCATGGATACGGGCGTGTATCCCGGCTTTGAAATCACGCCGTATTACGACCCGATGATCGCCAAACTGATTGTGTGGGGCGAAACGCGCGGGCAAGCCATTTTGCGCATGCGCCGCGCGCTGGAGGAATATCGCATTGTGGGCGTACGAACGAATATCCCCTTTCATCAAACGCTGATGGATTCGCCCCGCTTTATGGGCGGGCAATTCGATACGCGCTTTGTGGAGGAGCGCTTTAAAATAGAAGAGGCGCTCGACGCTCGCGCCGAAAGCGCCGAAATTGCAGCCTTGCTTGCCACGCTGGTCGCTCACCGCCAAACCGAGCGCAACGCGAATATTATTCGCCGTAACGAGCGCGATACTTCCAACTGGAAATGGGTTGGAAGATGGGAAAGAATGCACCGGTAAGTTACGCCGATTGCTTGGGGCTTGGTTTCGATACGCCGCCGACATTCAACCAGCGCCCTCGCAACGACGCCGAGGTATAAGCGATGAAATATATTGCGACGATTGATGGAAAAGAATTTAACATCGAGATTGTGGACGAGCGTCATATCCGCGTGGGAGACCGCTTGCTGCAAGTGGATTTTGAATCGGTTAGCGGGCAGCCGGTCTTTTCGCTGATTGTAGACGGCAAGTCTTATGAGGCGTTTGTCTATCAGGGCGACGCCAGCTGGGAGGTGTTGCTGCGCGGGCGGCAGTATCAGGCGAGCGTGGAAGATGAGCGCGAAAAACGCTTGAAAGCGGCGGCGGGCGGGGGAGTCGCCGAGAGCGGAGAGTTTCACCTCAAAGCGCCCATGCCCGGTCTGGTGGTCGCCGTCCCCGTGACTGAAGGGCAGGAAGTCAAGAAAGGGCAGACGTTGCTCATCCTTGAATCGATGAAAATGCAAAACGAGCTCAAGTCGCCGCGCGACGGCGTGGTGGAGCGCGTCCGCGTTCAGCCAGGCGAGAGCGTGGAACAAAAGCAAACCTTGTTGAGCGTGAAATGACTTCCAGCGGCAGCGAGACAGAAGCCAAGTTTCACGTCCGCGACTTGCGGAGGATTGAAAACCGCCTGTTGGAGTTGGGCGCGCGGCTGGATCAGCCGCGAATTCACGAAATTAATTTGCGCTTCGATACGCCGGCAAACGGCCTGCGCGCCGAAAAGAAAGTCTTGCGGCTGCGGCGGGACGATAAGGCGCGGCTGACTTTCAAAAGCCCGCGCGCCGACCGCGAGCGCGGAATTCCCAGCCGCCGCGAAATTGAATTCGTCGTCGAAGACTTCGACAAAGCGCGCGAATTTCTGGAAGCGCTGGGCTATCGCGTCGTCGTCTTTTATGAAAAATTCCGCGCCACCTATCGCCTTAACGAGACGCTCGTCATGCTGGACGAGCTGCCTTACGGGACCTTCGTTGAAATCGAGGGCGAGGACGCGGACGAGATCCACCGCATTGCCGGGCTGCTGGGGCTGCGGTGGGAGGCGATGGTCAAGGCGGGCTACCACGCGCTCTACGACCGCACCGCGCGGAAATACGGGCTGAATTCCGCCGAGCTGAGTTTTGAAGAGTTGAAAAAAGCGCGCGTAAATACGGCGGATATGGGAATTTTCGCGGCGGATGAATAAATCTCCCCAAATAAAAAAATAGACGAAGCCGCCGCGGCTTCGTCTATTTTGATTCACGCCTCTCGCGTCTTTACTTCTGCGCAAAAGTGTCAATCAGCAGTTTGAAATTACCGCCGACGGGGTACAAAATCGGGCAGGTGCAGCCGCGCTTTTTGTATTCTTCCACTTTGGCTTTGGCTTCGGCGGGCGTGCCGGAGGCGGTAATCTTCAAGACCAATTCGTCGGGGACGAGGTCTTTCGCCTTCATCACCTGTTCTTTGGTGGCGGGCCAGCCCAAAATGGATTGGATCTCATGCACCACTTCGTCCGAGACGTTCGAGGCTTTGGCGATGTGCGGCTGCTGGGCAATGTACTGGCAGAGCAGCATCTTGCTGTAATCAATCGCCTTGTCGTGGCTTTCATCCACCGAACAAACAATCAATTGCGGGCGGTCGAAGTCTTCCATCTTGCGCCCGGATTTCTTCAGCCCGTTGTGCAGCAGTTCCATCGCGTTGTCGTTGTATTCGGGCGCGACGCAGTAATTCAACACCGCGCCGTCAGCCACTTCGCCAGCCATCTCCATCATTTTATCGCCGGTCGCGCCAATCATAATCGGCACGTTGCGCGGCTCGCGCCGCCCATACACCACGTCCAGCTCGATGCCGCTGACGTGAATAAACTCGCCGTCGAAGGTGACGCGCTCCATATTGAGCAGTTTTTTCATCACAATCACGGTCTCTTTCATGGCGGTCAGCGGTTTCTTGCGGTCAATGCCGACGTTCTTCGCCAGCGGGTCCCACCACGCCCCCAACCCGCAGATGACGCGATTAGGCGCGAGGTCGTCCAGCGTGAGGAAGGTGGCTGCCAGCAAGCCGATGTTGCGCGTCCAGTTATTAATCACGCCCGAACCGACCTTGATGCGGTTGGTCACAGCGGCGTAAGCAGCCATTGGCACAATGGCGTCGCGCACCAGTCGCGATTCGGCTTGCCAGACGGCTTCAAAGCCTTTTTCTTCCGCGTATTTGGCGTAATCCAGTCCGTCGCGCAGGTCGTGAGAATCTTGCAGGTAGAGGGCAACACGTTCAGTCATCGGAATTCTCCTTCAAATCAAAGTAGTGGATGAAAGACGCCGGGCGGCTTTCTTCGGCGAAGAAACGCTTCGCCGTTAGATTGCGCGTAGCGGCGCGAGGTTTTTCTCGGCTTCCAGCTTTCGCACCAGTTCTAAATCTTCGGGCAAGTCGAGGTCGAGCGCCAGCGAAGGCAGCTCGACGATTTCCAAATGCGCGCCCACTTCTCTGGCGCGCTCGCAATGGCGCTCGAAAGAGCCTTTGCCGTACCCGTATTGGATGACGCCGGGCGGGATGGTCAGCAGCGCGTTCGTGCCGTTGCGCCGACGGTCGGGCGAGATGACCACCGCGGGCGAATGATCCACCGCGCGTTCCAGCAGGGCGATGACGTCTTCTCGTTCCATGAAAGGCAGGTCGGCGGGCAGAATCAGCGCGCCGGAAGCGTCCATTTGTAAAACCATCATGGCGCGTTTGAGCGCGGTGTTGAGCTCCGGGCGTCCGTCTTCGCGCAAGGTCAGCGCGTCGTAATTGCGGGCAATCGCCAGCGCTTGCGGGTCGCGGCTGACCACCATCGTTTGAATTAATTCTTTTAAACTTGAAAGCGTTTTTAACGTGCGTTCCAGCAATTCCTGATTCAGCGCGGCTCGCTCGTCTTCGTTCAAGACGCCAGCCAGACGGGACTTTCCCCGTCGCAGCGGTTTGACAGGCACAATAGCCCAAATAGTCATGCGGAAAGTCTCCCTATAAAGTTTAGCACATCTTTCGCCAGCCGGGCGCGGTCTGTATAGTCATTCATCCGCGTATTGACGACCAGCGTTTCCACGTTCGCGCGCGCCGCCAGCGCCGCGTCTTCGGAATCCAGCACGAAGCCGCGCAGCAGCCCGCGATAATGTTCCGCCACCGCCAGCGCGGAAGGCTCAAAGCCCAGCTCGCGGTACATCTTGGCGGCGGGACCTTTAACGGTCTGCCCGCCGATGATGGGCGAGACGGCAACGACGATTTTCTTTTTCAGCGGTATGATTCGCAGAATGGGGTCTATGCTTACCCAGGGGTTGGAAGGGCAAATGACCGCCGCGTCCGCCGCTTCCAAAGCTTCCAGCGCGCCCGGCGCCGGGCGGGCGGATTCAATCCCCGCGAAGCGGAAGCCTTTCACGCGCGGCTCGCAGCGGCGGCGGACGAAATATTCTTGAAACGCCAGCTCGCCCTCTTCCGTGTCCACCATCGTCCGCGCGGGCGAATCGCTCATCGGCAGGACGGTTTGCAAAACGCCCCACGCCTTGCAAAATTCGCGCGTGATTTGTGAAAGCGTTTGCCCGGCGCGCAATCGGCGCGCGCGCTCAAGGTGCGTGGCAAGGTCTTTATCTCCCAGCCGAAACCAGATTTCCCCGCCGAGTTGTTCCAAACCCGCGAGACAATTCCACGTTTCGTCGGCGCGCCCCCAGCCCATTTCGGGGTTGGCGAGTCCGGCGAGCGTGTAACAGACCGTATCGAGGTCGGGGGAGATGTGCAGTCCGAGATGTTCAAAGTCGTCGCCGGTGTTGACGATGACGGTCAGGTCTTCGGGCGGGAGAACCTGAGCGAGCCCATGCGCCAGCTTCGCTCCGCCGACTCCGCCCGCAAGCGCGACAATTTTCATGGACGTTTTGGGCATGACTAATGGGCGTCCACGCTGGTAATTTTGATTTTGAAGATAATGCGCCGCTGCCCCTCTTGATATTGCCACGGCGCGCCGCGATATTTCAGCGAAAGCGCGTTAATGTGTTCGTCCGCGCCCGCGCGGGTATATTCGGCGACTTCGCCGCGCGCCTGAACGTAACGATACGGATTTTGCGGGTCTTGAATCGCCATCGCCACTTTGGGGCGCGCCTTCATGTTTTTATCCTTCACGCGCCCTTCGTTGGTGTTGACGAGGATATGCTCGCCGTCCGTATTAAACCACACCGGCGTAACCTGCGGCGAGCCGTCCGCCATGCTGGTCGCTAAAAAAAGAAAAGCCTTTGTTTCGTCTTGCAGCAAATCGCGATATTCTTCGGGAAAGTTTTTCATCTTGCGCCTCCAAATCATCTTTACATACGGACTAAGGACTAAGAGAGCGTTTTGAAATTTATGTTCTAACCACAGATGAACACAGATCAATTGGATTTATAAGGTGCATTCATCGCGTTTTTTATCAGAATCAGCGTTCATCTGCGGTAAACGCCAATTTATCAAACACTCTCTAAGGGCCATGAGACTACCTGAACATATCCTGTTCTTTGGGGCGGAGCAATTCCTTTAGCGCGCCTTCGCCCAGCGGGTAGGGGAATCCGCGCGCGTGAACGGCGGGAACGCCTTCGGCGGCTTGCCCCATCATCAGCGAGGCGGCGGCGGCCAGTTCGTCCGCTACGCCCACGATGGTGATTTTCAACTCGCGCCCGAACAAATCGCGCCAGCCGCGCTCGTCTATCACGGCGGGCAGACCGCTCAGCCCGATGCAGATTCCCACCGTGCCGATGCGCCACGCCCGCCCGTGCGAATCAATCACCATCACGCCGAGGCGCTTGCCCGTCGCCTGTTCCAGCGCGGCGCGAATCGCTCGCGCCGAGCCGTCCGGGTCTATCGGCAGCAGCAGCGCGTACTCGCCCCCGTCTTCTCCCTTGACGTTGGATTGGTCAACGCCTGCGTTGGCGCACACGAATCCCAGCCGGTGTTCGACAATCACCGAGCCGGGGCGGACGCGCAAAATTTCGGCGCTTTCGCGCAAAATTAACTCCGCGATGCGCGGGTCTTTGCCCGATTTTTCGGCGAGTTCCAGCGCGCGGGGCGAAGGAATCACCGACGCAAGGTTCACCATGCGCCCTTCGGCTTTGCTGACGATTTTTTGCGCGAGGATGAGAATATCGCCGTCTTGCAATTCGATATTCGCCGCCTGCAGGGAGTTAAGAAGAATATCCGCCAAGACGTCGCCTTGACGGATGAGGGGGATATGTCGCAGCGGAGAGAGGGTTAAAGGCATCAGCGGGTTAAAACAGCCGGCGCTTTCACGTTCTAACGCGAGACGCCCGTAATCTTAATCCCCGCGTGCTTCGAGCCGTACTTCTTGTTAATCCCAATCAGCACGCTGGTCAAGCCTTCCACCACTACCGAATTTTCGATGGGGCCGGCGTCCCAGCCGGTCAGCCCGGCGGCTTCCACGAGTTTGATGGTTTCGGCGCGGGCTTCCTTGCTTGTGCCGGTCACCAGCACGTCGCATTCCAGCCCGCCGTCTTCCATCAAATGCTCGTAAGAGATGTTTTGAAACGCGGCGCACACTTGCGCGCCTTCGCCGAGAATTTGTTTCGCTTCCATCGTGGCGGAGCCGGCGGGCGGCATTTGCACGGTGGCCACTTTGGGCGGGACGAGCGGCACGGTGACGTCTATCAAAATCTTATCTTGCAGCGCTTCTTTAATCGCTTCCAGCGTGGCTTTGTGCGCGGCATAAGGCACAGCCAGGACGACAATATTCGCCTGCCGCGCGGCTTCCAGATTGTCCATGCCTTCTACTGAAATGGATTCGCCGAGCATGTTCTTTAAGTCTTCGGCGGCGGCTTTGGCTTTTTGCGGGTCGCGCGAGCCAATCAGCACATGGTAGCCGGCTTTCGCCCAGCGATACGCCAGCCCCTTGCCTTCTTTGCCCGTTCCGCCCAGCACGGCGATGGATAATAAAAGATGCGAGTCGGTCATTGACGATTCTCCAAAGGATGAAATGAAACTTGCTTTAAGAGAGTATTTTGAACTTCATGTTCTAGCCGCAGGTAAACACAGATAAATTGAATTTGAAGGTAAATTCATCACGTTTTTGATCAGAATCAGCGTTCATCTACGGTAAATCCCGAACGCTCTAAGAGCCGCCGGCGTTCTTTTCTTTCAAACGGCGGATGGCTTCTATCATATCTTGTTTTGAGCCTTTTTCGCGCGCTTTTTCTTGAAGTTTGGGTTTGGGCGCGGCTTCGGGCTTTTCTTCCGCCTCGCGCGTTTTCTGCGGCGCGGGCAGGACGATCTGCTCGCCCCAGGATTTCGCCGCCCTGACCACCTGCTCTTCGTAGCGCTGCCAGACTCGCGGGGCGATTTCGCGCGCGCGCGCGGCGATTTCCGCTTCGTCCAGAGTCAGCAGCTCGCGGTCTTTCATCAACACCTTGCCGGCGGCGATGGTCGTCGTCACCATGCTTTGCTGAAAGCCGAAGATGACGTGCCAGGGGAGGTTGCCGGGAGTCAGCGGGGTGTAGGGGTGATAATCCACAAACATTAAGTCGGCGTAGGCGCCGGGGACAATCTTGCCGATGGGCGCTTCTTTGAAGAATTGCCCGGCGAGCGCGGCGTTATTGTAAATTGCCATGCGCTGCACATCGTAGCCGTTCATGCGGCGCGGGTCGCGGTGTTCCAGTTTATGAACCAGATAGGCGGCTTTCCATTCCTCCCACATGGCGTTGCTGAAGCCGTCGTTACCCAGCCCCACTTTGACTCCCAGCCGCATCATCGCCTCAATTTGCGCCACGCCGACGGCGTTATTCATGTTGGAACGCGGCTGATGGGTGAGCCAGGTTTCCGTCTCTTTTAAAATTTCCATCTCGCGCGCGTCCAAATGCACGCCGTGAACCGCGATGGAATTGGGACCGAGCAGCCCGTGTTTGTTCAGGCGGTCAATCACCCGCATTTGGCTTTTGCTCAGGCTATCGTATTCGTCCGAGCTGTGTTCCGCCGCGTGAACGTGAAAGCCGACTCCCTCCGGCGCGGCGGCGCGGCAGGCTTGCAGAGTCGCGCCCGAAAGGGTCAGGCTGGCGTGCAGCCCGAACATTCCCGCCAGACGCGGATGCGGGTTCTCTTCCAGCCGCTTCAAAAAGCGGATGTTTTCCTGAATGCCGGCGTTGGCTTTTTCGCTGCCGTCGCGGTCGGTCACTTCGTAGCACAGCGCCGCGCGCACGCCGCTTTTATCCACCGCGTCGGCGATTAAATCCAGCGAGCCTTCAATCGCGTTGGGCGAGGCGTGATGGTCGAAGAGCGTGGTTGTGCCGTGCTTGATGGCGTCCACCAGACACACCAGCGCGGAAAAGCGCACGGCTTCGGCGTCCAGCGCCTTATCGAGGGGCCACCACAACTTGTTTAAAATTTCAGGGAAGACGCTTGGCGCAGCGCCGGGGATGGCCATGCCGCGCGCAAACGCCCCGTAGAAGTGAGTGTGCGCGCAAATGGCGCCCGGCAGGACGTATTGCCCGCGCGCATCCAGCGTTTTGGCTTTGGGATATTTCGCCGTCAGCGCTTTGGTCGTCCCGATTTCTTTGACGCGGTCTTTTTCAATATACACCGCGTGATTTTCGAGGATGCGGTTCTCCTCTTCGTAGGTGATGAGTTTGGCGTTGGTAATTAGCATGTTATTGGTATCCGTATTGGGCGGGGTTGGGAAGTTGAATGCCGGCGGAGTCCAGTTCCCATATCAACTGGAACGCGGCTTCGCGCGCTTCGAGGTGGTCGGAATACATGACGCTGTACATATCCGCCGTTATTTTTTCGGCAGGCGCGAATTTAAGGTAGGGCAGCGCGGCAAGGCGCAGCGTTTCGTCTTCGCTCTTTAGGGCTTGCAGCAAAATTTCGGTGGCGGGCGTTCCCGGCGCAATGCCCACGCCTTGCTTGGCGGCGAATTCCACCAGCCACGCGGCTTCGGACGGGGCTTTGAGCTTGCGCGGGGCGAACGCGCCCGGATGCTGCCGCGCTTCCAGAACTTCGGCGGCGGCGTTGCGCACCACCCATTGATCGTCTTCCACCTGAACTTTTTGCAGTATCTCTTCCGCCCAATCTTCGTTCACCCGCGCCAAACCATAGACCGCCGAGCGCCGCAGCAAAATATCGTTCATGGTGATTCCCTCGCGCAGCATGGCATACCCTTCGGCGGGGTCGGCGGCGAGCGCTTCCGCGGCGGCGCGGCGGATTTCCTCATCCCCGTTGAGCAGCGTTTGCGCCACGGCGTTCAGCGTCGGCTCCGTGCCGATTGCCACCAGCGCCATGCACGCCGCGCGGCGGACGTTGAGGTTGGGCGAATCTATCACGCGCAGCAGGACGTCCACCGCTTTGGGATCCTGCGCCGCGCCCGCGCCCAAAGCCGCCAGTTGCGCCAGCTCGGGGGAGAGCTCCGTCGCAAACTGGCGGAAGAGAATCCCCGCGCTTGGGTCTCCGCTGAAAGCCAGCGCTGCCATTGCTTGTCCGCGCAGGCTGAGAGGGATGTTTTCGGTTTTTAAGATAGTCGCTAGCGCGCTGAACATTTCGCCGCGCCATGCGGCGTTTTTGGGGGATTCGCGCAGCCATCGGGCGGCGGCGAACAACGCCCGATGAGTCGGCATGCGCGAGTTTTGCAGCGTCGCTTTGACGATGGCGCTCACGTCGCTAAACGCCGAAAGATACCGCACGGTGAGATATTTGCCCGACCACTCCGGCTGGTTGATGAGCGCTTCGTCCGCGTCATAGCCAGCCAGCGCGCGCCCGGCAAGGTAGGCGGCGAGCGTGGGGTGTGCAAAACGCATTCGATTGTTCGGGTGAACGCTCAGCAAACCGCTTTCCGCCAGTTTGTCCAACAAACTTTTTGAAGCGGCGGGGACGGCTTTTTCGCCTTTCTTGCCGTTTTTCTTCTTCTTGTCGTTTTCCGCTTCGGCTTCGGCGGATTCTTCTTGCGGGGTTTCCTGCTCTTCCGCCTTTTCAAACGCTTTCACCCATTCGCGCGCTTTGCGCGGGTCGAACACGGGTTGCGCGCTTGCCATGACCTGCATGGCGAGCGCTTCCAGCGCTTCCGGCGGCGTGTCTTCCGGCGTCAGGCGGCGGATGTGCGTCACCAGCGCTTCCAACGCGCGCGCGCCGAGCAAATCTCCGGCGTAGGCTCCCCAGACTTTCAAGGTCAACTCCAGCGGCGAGAGATGCAAATTGCCGCTTTTCAGCCAGCAGTTCAATAGCAGCGGGTCAATCGGCTCGAAGTCCGCGCTTTGCGCCCACGCTTCCATGCCGACCGTCTCCGACCACAATTTGCCCCAATGCTCGATGAAGGCTTCGGCGTCGCGCGGCGACCACGCCATGAGCGCCAGCGGCGCGAAGCCCATGCCAATCAGCCCGTCGAGGTGTTCTGGCGCGCCAGTCGTCACAATGCGCGCGCGGGGATATTTTTGAATCACCAGCTTCAAATACTCCGCAACGACCTGCTGCTCGGCGGGCGCGAGCTCGTCGTAACCGTCCACCAGGAGCAGCGCTTTCGCGTTCTGGAAGCTGTCTTCCACAAACCCCGGCAGGCGATTCAAATCGAAGAGCGGGGCGTGCTGCGAGACGGCTTCGAGTATTGGTTGCAGGACGTCTTTGGGGTTGGAAACGGGCAGATTCAAATCCGCGACATGCATCAGAAACGGAACGAAGTTTTTCAATTCCCCTAATTCTTCGGCGCGGTTCGCGCACAAGGAAGCCAGATGCGCCAGCGCGACGGTCTTGCCCATGCCGGGCTGCCCAACGATGACGATGTTGGCGTTGCCCGATAAAGCCTGAGGCAGCGTGAAAGACGGGGCGCGATAAGTCGCCGCAATTTCGGGCCAGGCTGGCATGTAAGGCAGCGTTTGCGAGACGACGTCTTCCATGCGGCGCGGGTCGGCGGGGTCGAGCGGCGGGGGGGGGATGAGCAAACGTGGGGTCTGCAGCGCTTCGTCCAGCGCGAAGAGCGAAGCCGCCAGGTGCATACCTTGCGCGCGGCGCAGCGTGATGCGGCGGTGATTCTCTTCCATCGCGCTGCTTTTTTGCGCTTGCGCTTCGGCGCGCTGTTCCTTTATTGTCGTCGTCAGCTCGTTCCACGTCGGGCGCGCTTTGGCGACCAGCCACCAAAAGATGGAAGCCGCAATAAAGCCGACAAAAAAGGAGAAAGGGTCTATGAAGTAACTCATCGTCGAAGGTTATCTCGCGTAGAGGATTCTTCCGCAGGAGGGGCAGAACGTTAATTTGGAGGAACGCGCGCTTTGCGCCAGGGCGGCGTTGACGCTTGCGCCGCAGGAACCGCAGGCGCTATCGCTTATCTCGGCGACGGCGATTCCTCGCTTGTCGCGGCGGAGTTCTTCGTATCTTTCCAGCAGCGCGGTTTCGACGGGCGCGCCCGCCGCGTTTCTTTCTTCGGTCAGGCTCGCCAGCTCGGCGGCGAGACGCTCGCGCTCTTCCAGCAGTTTTTTATGCTCGCTGCCGCGCCGCGCGTTCAACAGTTCCAGCCTCGTTTGCGCGTCTTGCAGCGTTTTTTCCGCCTCTTCCAGCGTCAGTAGCGCTTGCAGTTCGCGTTCTTCCAGCGCCGTCAGATGCTTTTTCAGCGAAGCGGCGTCTTTTTCTAAATCCTGCAATTCTTTGGGATTTTTCACGCCGCCGCCGTACAGGCTGGCTTCGGTTTGTTCGATTTTTATCTTTTGCGCTCGCGTTTCGGCTTCCGCGTTTTTTAAGGAATTGGCGGCGCGAAAACGCTCGGCTTGGGCGGTCTCGCGTTTTTCCAGCGCCTCTTTTAACTCGGCGTCGTTTTCCAGCGTCTGGCGGATTTTCTCCATTTGCGCGCGGAGGCGCTCCATGCGGCTGTCTATTTGCTGCAAGCGAAACAGTCCCAGCGAGGCGCTCATGCCTCGAATTATAATACGACGCCGAATAAAACGCGCTTTATTAAATCATTACAAACCGTCAACAGAACGTCCTCGCCGCGCTTTCCATGCGGTTCGCCCAACATTCGGCTCGCCGCGCGTTGTAAACTTGCTTTCTTCGGCAGCGATTATAATAAACCGCGGAGCCAGCCGTGACCCAAATTGACTTAAATATCAACCCTGAACTTGCCCGCCGCGTTCTGACCGGTTTCATCCGCTCTGAAATTACGCGGGCGGGCTTTTCGCGCGCGGTGGTGGGACTTTCGGGCGGAATCGATTCCGCCTTGTCTTTCGCGCTCGCCGTCGAAGCGCTCGGCGCGCAGAACGTCCTTGCCGTGCGAATGCCTTATCAATCTTCCAGCCGCGATTCGCTGGAACACGCCCAATTGCTCATTGACCAGTTCGGCGCGTCAGCCAAAACCGTCGAAATTACCCCGATGGTCGAACCGTTGTTCGCGCTCGACCCGAATATGTCCGCCATGCGGAAAGGCAACGTCATGGCGCGCCAGCGGATGATTATCCTCTACGACCAGAGTGAAGCCTTTCAAGGGCTGGTGGTCGGCACGGGCAACAAAACCGAAATCCTGCTAGGATACAGCACCCTCTACGGCGATTCCGCTTGCGCGCTCAACCCGCTAGGCGATTTATACAAGACGCAGGTGCGGCAGCTTGCCTGCGCCATGAATATCCCCGCGCCCATCATCGCCAAGCCCCCCTCCGCCGATTTGTGGCAAGGTCAGACCGACGAGCAGGAATTGGGCTTCTCTTACGAAGAAGCGGATCAATTGCTTTACCTGCTCGTGGATCAGCGTTACAGCCCGCAGGACGCCGTGGAGGCGGGCTTTGAAAAAACCTTCGTTGAAACCGTGCTGCGCCGTGTCCGCCGCAACCAGTTCAAGCGAATGCCGCCGCCGATTGCCAAACTCAGCAATCGCACCATCGGTTACGATTTCCTCTATCTCCGCGACTGGGGAACTTAATCTTCCAACCTTACTTTTCTCTATGCACATTCCACCTTCCCTCAAACATAAAAAATTCTTCTACCTCTGGCTTGGACAATTAATCTCGATTACCGGAACGCAAATGCAAATTTGGGCGTTATTCTGGCACATTAACCAGTTAAACCCCAACCCGATGGCGCTGGGCGGCATTGGCTTCGCCCGCATTCTTCCCGTCATCGTTTTTTCGCTGGTAGGCGGCGCGCTGGCGGATTCGGTTGACCGCCGCAAGGTGATGTTCGTCACGCAGAGCTGCGCCGCGCTGCTGGCGCTGGCGCTGGGTCTCTTTACTCAATTTGGGCGCGTGACTATCTGGCATATTTACATCCTCACCGCCTTGCAAGCCGTCGCCGTCGCCTTCGACGGGCCCTCGCGGCAGGCGTTAATTCCCAACCTGCTGCCCAAGAAAGACCTGCCCAACGCGTTCAGCATGACCTTCGCTTCTTTTCAGGTCGGCTCGGTGTTGGGCCCCGCGCTCAGCGGATTTGTCATCGCTTACGCCGGTCAAGCCGCGGTTTATTACTTCAACGCGGTTTCTTTTGGCGCGGTGCTAATCGCGCTGGCGATGATTGGCAAAATTCCGCAAAGCTTTTCCGAAAAGACGACGAGCGTTAGCGTGGAATCCATCCGCGAAGGCGTGCAATTTATTTTCAGCAAGCCAATTATTCTTTCCACCATGCTGCTGGATTTTGTGGCGACTTTTTTCGCCTCGGCGAACACCCTCATGCCCATCATCGCCAAAGAAGTTTTGAAAGTGGGCGTGGTGGAATACGGCTATCTTTCCGCCGCTCCGGCTGCCGGCGCGGTCCTCGCCGCGCTGGCGATTTCTCAAATCAAGGAATTGCGCCGACAGGGGATAACCTTTCTCGCCGCCGTGCTGGTCTTTGGGCTGGCGACGGTCGTCTTCGGGCTGACCTCTTCATTCGTCGTCGCGTGGCTGGCAATTGCAACCACCGGCGCGGCGGACGGGGTCAGCACCATCATTCGCAACACCATTCGGCAATTGCAAACGCCCGATTACATTCGCGGGCGGATGACCAGCGTGAATCAAATTTTCTTTCAAGGGGGACCGCAGTTGGGAGAAATTGAAGCCGGCGCGGTTGCGCAATTGTTCGGCGCGCCGTTCGCCGTCGTCAGCGGCGGAATTGGCTGCATTGTCGGAACTTTGCTGATTGTTTGGAAATACCCCCATTTGACGAAATACAACGGCGACGAGCCGATGCTGGCGGGCGCGCCCGCCGATTAATCTTCCGGCTCGACGGAAAACCGCAGCGGATAGCCTTCCAGCCCGGCGGCGAAGCGCGCTTTGCTCGCGCGCTTTTCCGCTTCGGGCTTGGGGAGAATCTGCACGAGCGCCTCGCCGTAATAATGCGCCGTCAACATGACGACCACCGCGTCGGTTTCGCTCAAAAAGAAGATGCGCTTCAACACATGCACGACGAAATCCATCGGCGTCACGTCGTCGTTGTGGATGATGACGCGATAGAGCGGCTCGAATTTCGTTTTGGCTTTTTGAAGGTCTTCAACGACGGGCGCGGCTTGCGGATTCGGGTTCATGAGAAGGCTTGAGAGCGCGCGGCGGGGGAGAGAAAGGCGCTGATCATCCATGCCGCCGCGGCGAAGGAGATTCCCAAAACGCCCGTAATGCCGGGCAATATCCACATGAGAATCGCGCTGCCCGCCGATTTTATTCGCGCGTTCAGCGGATGATTGGGGTCGTATAGCACGACGACTTGCTCGCCGACTTCGTAAGAAGGAAAGTTGCTTCCCTCGGTCATTTGCGCGCGGCGGGTCTTGCCGTCCGTCGCGCGAAACTCCACGACGGGGAAGTAGAAATCTTCGTACACGCGGTCTTGTTCGTTGACGTATTGGCGCTTTTGGACGATTTCGACCACCACGCCGGGCGCGCTTGCTTCGCGGCTGAGCTTGCGAATGTTAAAAAACGAAGCGACGGCGGAAATCAACAGCGTCAGCGCCGCTACGCCGAAAAAGACGCGCACAAGAATTTTTTCCGTTTTTTCGACGGCGTTTTTGCGCGCCTCTTCAAATTCTTTTGCGTTGAAGTCCGCAAAGGCGTCTTCTTCTTCGGCGGCTTGCGCCATTGCGGCGAGTTTGGCGCGGTCTTTTGGGTCGGGGACTTCGTCCAGCGAACGGTAAGCACGCCCGTTCACCTCAAAAGAGACGGGTTCGTCGTTTTCCCAACGAATAGAATAATTTTTGGAAGGCATGTTCACCTTACTGCGCCGGTCAAGCGCGGGAACCAATACCAAAGAATATCTGCCGCGGGCTTGCCGTGAATCGAAGCGGATTTATCCTGCAAGGCGGCGGGGGGATAATAGCCGCGGCTGACAAAGCCTGAAATCCATTGCCGCGCGTTGAGGGCGGTTAACATGGCTTCGTATAAATCCGCCTGCGTTTGCAGGCTTAAACTGACCGAAGTCAAATCCGCGTTGGGGCGGTTGAGCGCCGTCCATTCTGCGCAGCCGCCTGCGCCGTCGGGCAGACATCCGCTTGCCGCGCCGGCGGCGGAAGGATAAGCCGCCGCCAGCACGACGGGCTTCTTAACCAGCGCAGCTAGCGGAGCGACTTCGTTATCCAACAGCTGTCCGGCGGCGTTGACGTAATCGGTCTTGGTCGCGGCGGGGTTGTTTGTCAGCGCGGCGGACCACAGCAGATAAATTCCGTCCACGTCTTGCAAAAAGTCCAGCGGCGCTTGCAGCGAGGCTTTGGTGTAAGGCAGCGCCCACAACACCTGACCTTTGAAGCGCGAGCGCGTCTCTCTTAAGATGGATTTCCACTGCGCTTCGGCGTCGGGCGGGAGGGTGGGGTCGCCGCCGTTGGGCAGCTTGCCGCCGGGCAGGGCGGGCGCCGTCCATTCTCCGCCGAGGATGAGAGTCTGCGTCCCGGTTTGAGTCGCCAGGTCGGCGTAATGCAGCGCGAAGGCGCGATAGCGCGCGAACCATGTCTGCCACCATGCCGCGTCGCGCTGAATGGGGGAGTTCCAAAACTTCGCGCTGGAAGCGAGGTCGGCGGGGGAATCGGCGAAGTTGGCGGAAGGGAAGAGAATGACGTTCAGCCCCAGCGCGCGCGCTTGCGAAATCATCACGGCGGAATCGCTCCACAGCGGGTCTTGTCCCGGCTGCGGTTGCAAACGCGGCGGCAAGTCTTGCGTGAAAGTCCATGTCGGCGTAAGGATGACCGAGTTCGCGCCCAACGCTTGAACGTTGCTCAGCGCTTGCGGCGCGTAATAAGACCAGTTGGGACGGTAAGCGGCTTGAAACTCGACCCCGGCGATGAAGCCGCCTGCGCGCGGCGCGATGGAAGTTCCCACCAGAGTCGTCGGCTCCGGGTTTTCATACCACTTCCACGCGCTCACCGTGTCTTTCAAATCCTGCGGAGTGAAGCTGGTGATCACTTTTCTGCCGACGGGGGCGGCGCCCGGCGTTTGGGCGTCGTCGGCGCTGCCGCATTGCCCGTTGCGGCAATAGCGGTAATTGAACGAACCGAGCATGGTCAGGGGACCGTAGATCTTGTAAGACCACATGTTTCTACCAAGGGGCCACATGGGAATCGGTTCGCTCCACCCGAAGGCGTTAAACTGGATGTAGATAATATCGCCGGGCGGGGTGACGGAAGGAACGCTGACTTCGAAGAGAATTGGCGCGGAATCGCCCGCTTGCCAGGTCTCGACGACGTCTTGTAAAACGACGTCTTGCGGCGGGACGATAAATTCGCGCAGGACCCATCCGCCGTCGGATTTGTGTTCGGCGTTCCAGAAGCCGTCGCCTAGCGTGTATTTGTATTGCACGTAAGTTCCAACCGGCAAGGAAAGCGAAACCGCATATCTGCCGTCGGGTTGCAGGCTCATGATGGGCATACGCTCCGCCGAAAGGTTGACTCCGCCTTGCAAATCGGCGAAGACAGCCCCGAGCTGCAAGAGGTTTCCCGCCAGGCGCACCGGCACGCCGGGCGTGGTCGTCTGAGGAATGGCGGCGATAAACGTGACGTTTACCGTCGGCGCGGGCTTGATTCGCAAATCCACAACGGTGACGTTATTTTCCGCCACCACCGCGCCTTGTTGAAAAGGCTGATACGCGCCGTCGAGACTGTAAGCCAGTAAGGTATGCGTTCCGCCGGGCAGGTTGGGGAGCTCGAAATAGCCGAGCGCGTCGGTCAGGGATTGGACGCCGCCTGCCATGACGAGAACGTTTGGCGCGGGCGAGCCGGTATCGGCGTTAAAGATTTGCCCGGCGATGATTCCCGTCGGGCGGGCGTACGCCTTATCTGCCCAGTCGGCGATAATATCGCGGGTTTCCGTTCCGCCGCCGACGAAGAGCGCTCGATAGCGTACGGGCGCGCCGTTTACCACATCTTCGGCGACCAGCCCCGCGCCTTTTTTGAAATAACGATATTTGACGACGGAGTTGGCGGGTAAGGAGAGCGTGACGAAGTAGGTTAACGTATCGCGCGGACTCATGGGGTATTGCGCGGGGTTGAGCGCCAGCCCGGTGACTTCGTCCAGCGTCGCCAGAATCAACGTCTCGCCCGGTTGTAGCGGCTCCGGCAGCACGGCGACGAAGGTCGCCTGCGCGGCAGGCTGAGGGGTGACGGTCGGCGGGGCGTTCGGGGGGAGCGCCGTGGGCTTATCCAGCGGGTTATCGAATAAAGACAACGTGCAAGCCTGTCCGCTGAAAATCAGCGCAACCGCCGCGAGCGCCAGTCGGCGCAAGACGTCTTTTTTCATGCTGTCGCTCCTTGTTCCGCTTCCCGTTCTTCCGCTTCCTGCTTTTGTTTGCGTTTGCGTCCGGCGTAGGCGACGTAACTTAACCCGATGCTGAGGAAATATAGGAAAATCATCGGCGCCATCACCAGCGCTTGATTCACCGGGTCCACGGTGGGGGTGATGACCGCCGCGATAATGGTGATGACGACAATCGCCAGCCGCCATTGGCTGAGCATGGCGGAAGGCTTGATAAAGCCGATGGACGTCAGGACGTACACGACTAGCGGAAACTCAAAAAACAGCCCAATCCAAAACATTAAGCCGGTGACGAGCGAAAAATAAGATTGCGGGCGCGGGTCGGTTTTCATGCCCAAGAAATTCATCAGGAAGGGCAGCGCGGTCGGCAGCATGAAGTAATAGGTGAAAGCCGCGCCGCCGACGAAGAAGAGCAGCGCCAGTGGAATGCCCGCCAGCCCCAATTTCTTCTCGTGCGGATACAGTCCCGGCGCGGCGAACAGCCAGATTTCAAACGCGATGTAAGGGATTGCCAGCGCCGCGCCCGAAAACACCGCCACTCGCATAAACACGCCGACGGATTCCGTCATGTCAATCGAGGTCAGCTTGTCCAACCCGCCGATGGGCTGGGCGAGAAATTCCATAAATTGCTGGGTGAAGAAAAACGAGGCGATAATCGTCAGCGCCAGCGCGAGAACCGCGCGAAGGATGTGCCGCCGCAGCGCTTCCACCTGCTCCCACATCATTTGCCGCGCGTCTTGATTCGAGACCAGGTCGGCGAATACGTCCGTCAGCGGGCGTTCGTCCGGCTTGGCGTTTAAGAATCTGTGAAAGCGGACGATGGATTGAATCGGCAGAACGAGGAGCAGCCAAAATGGAAAGGAAACGACCTTCCATAAAGTTGGGAAGAATTTTGGAAAACGCCGATGAATCGCCCGAAAGGGGAAGGCGAGGACGTTGAAAATCAGGCGGAAGGGGAAAGAAAAAATCTTCCACAACGCCGAAAAGAATTTTGGAAAGCGCCGATGAATCGCCCGAAAGGGGAAGGCGAGGACGTTGAAAATGAAAACGAATGGAAACGAAACCGCGCGCCAAACGCCGGAAAAGAATCTACGCATTATCTTTCGGTTCGCTTTCGTTCGGGGTAGGAGTCTCCGCAGGCGCGGAGCCGGCGACTTCGGGCGGGCGGAAAGGTTGGCTGCGGACGGGTTGCGCGAATGGGCGCGCCGCGCCGCCGATGACGTTCTGCGCTTCTTGTTCCGCTCGCTGCAATTCTTCGTTCGCTTCGCGCATCAGGCGATTGGGCAGAGTTCGCAGTTCGCGGGAAGTCTGTTGAAAAATGCGCCATCCGTCCGAAGTGACGATGTTTCGCAGCCACTTACCGATGGTCTTGCCGGTTTTTTGCATGTCTTTGGGCCCCATGACGATAATCGCCACGAGAAAGACGAGAATTAATTCTTGTATGCCAATTCCAAAAATTTCCATCAGGTTTCACCTGTCGCGGGGCGCGCGAAATCATCCAAGCGTTTTTTTGAACTCTTCGCGCAAACGCTTTTATCTTTCGTAAATAATTTATCGTTCCGCTTTCGCCGTCTTGTTTTTCAGAATCTGGCGCAGCTCGTTTTCGTGTTCCGCCAGCGTTCCCAGCACGCCGTTGACGAAGCGCGGGGCGGCGTCGGAACCGTAGGCTTTCGCCAGTTCCACCGCTTCGTTAATCGCCACTTTTAACGGTGTTTCGTGCGAAACGGCGAACTCCCAAAGCGCCATGCGTAAAATGTTGCGGTCAATGGCGGCGATTTGATCGAGGGGCCATTCCGGCGCGTATCGAGCAATCAGCCGGTCCATTTCGCCGACCAGCGGCAGGACGCCGAAGATGATTTGCCGCGCAAACTCCGCATGTTCGTCGGCGAGCGGCATTTCTTCCAGCCGCGCTTTGAACACGTCGGCTGGAAGATGGCTGGTCAGGTCGGTTTCGTAAAGAACTTGCAGGGCGACCGCGCGCGCTTTGGTGCGCTGTTTCATTTCTATTGCGCCTCTTCGTCCGGGTAATCTATGTCTTCAATGTGAATGTTCACTTCACCGACTTCCATGCCGACCATTTCTTGAATGGCGCGGGCGACTTGCGCTTGCACGTTGCGGCTGACTTCGCGGATATTAATGTCCGGTTTCAGGATGAGGTGCAAGTCGGCGTAAGCGACGTTGTCTTTTACTTCGATGCGCACGCCGTCGTTGACGCCGCGTTTGAACAGGCGGTTGACTCCGCCGGAAACGGGCGCCAGGCGGCTGACGCCGGGAACTTCCAGGGCGGCGAGCCGCGCAATGGTGGTCAGCACATCGGGGGAGACGGTAGTCTTGCCTTGCGTGTAATCTGTCATTTTCTGCTCTCCTGTTTGCAGAGCGGCGCTTGCCGCTACATCATTGCCATTCCGCCGTCAATGCCCAGCGTTTGCCCGGTGATGTAGGCGGCTTGCTCCGAGGCGAGGAAGGCGGCGGCGTAGGCAATCTCTTCCGGTTTGCCCTTGCGTCCCAGCGGCACCATTTTCAGCGCCGCTTCGAGCGTTTCGGACGGCATAGCGTTGAGGATTTCGGTGTCCACGAAGCCCGGCGCTATCGCGTTCACGGTGATGTTGCGCGCGGCGACCTCGCGGGCGAGCGCTTTGGTAAAGCCGATTTGCCCGGCTTTCGAGGCGGAGTAGTTCGTCTGACCGGGGTTGCCCATTTGCCCCGCCACCGAAGCGATGTTGATAATGCGCCCCGCGCGTTTACGCATCATGTGCTTGACGGCGGCTTTCGAGCAATTGAAGACGCTTTTCAAGTTGGCGTTGATGACCGCGTCCCAATCGCTTTCGGGCATCATCATAATCAATTGGTCGCGCGTAATGCCGGCGTTATTGACGAGGATGTGCAAATCGCCGAAGGTCTCAATGGCGAACTTTACCAGCGCTTCCGCCTGCTTGAAGTCGGAAACGTCAGCCTGAAAGGCGGCCGCTTTGCCGCCCGCGCTTTGAATCTGCCGGACGACCTCTTCCGCCGCTTCGAGCGACTTGTGATAATTGACGACGACCGCCGCGCCGCGCGCCGCGAATTCCAGCGCGATGGCGCGCCCAATGCCGCGCGAACCGCCGGTGACGACCGCAACCTTGTTCTCTAATGATAAAGTGGACATGATTCGACTCCTCGAAGTGGATTATACATCATGTAAGATAACCCGCTTCGGCGGTTTTGGAAGCGGCGTTATTTTTTTATTCCAAAAGCCAGCGCGGCGCCGCCTCCCAGCGCCAGCAGCGCCGCAAAGAGAAAGGCGTCCTGCCAGAAGCGGATGGGGAACAGGCGGATGAGCGTATCGGAGTATAGGAACAGCCACGAATCGCCTTCGAAAAAGACTTGATGAAAGGCGGAGAAGAACGCCCAAAAGATGTTCGGGTTGAGCAGGATTCCCGCGCCGGCGATGAGGCCGACTGCGCCGGCAAAGTAAATGAGCTGCCAGCCGCCGCGCCGCAGCGCCCGCAAGTAATCCGCCGTCCAACCTTGCCGCCAGGAAAAAAGCGCCGCTCCCGCCAGAGCCGCCAGCGAAATGTACCACGCCCGCAACGCGCCTTGCGTCACCCGTTTCACGTCTTTCATGTGGCTCAGCTCGCGCTCGTTGTAGATGGGCGTCCCGTCTTCAAATTTCAGCGCCGCTAAAAAAGAAACGTCCGCGTCGTTCAGCAGATATTCCACCGAAGGCTTCGCCCAGCGCAAACGTTCGGCTTTGGTAAAGCCGTAAGGGTCGGCGGGGAAGTAGGGCATGTTGTATTCCAGCGTGTAATACACCGGGGTGAGCAAAATCCGCAGCGCCGCGCCTAAAAGCGCCAGCGGCGTGAGCGGCGAAACAAGGTGAAAAAAAACGTTTTTCATCGTCGAGTCCTATTGTAAATATTTCAGCCCGCCTTGCAACACAAAGCGGACGGTCATGTCGTTCACAATCCATTCGATGGGCGCGAGGTCGTCGGTGAAGACGATGGTTTGTTCGTAGCCGTTTTGTAAATTGGCGTAGGTCAGCGCCATGGTGTGAATCAGCAGGGGGGCGACCGCCGGGTCTTGCGAAAGCGCGACCAGATTGGCGGCGAAATCCTCGCGGTAAGTCGGCTGACGAGTGGCAAAGACCATCGTGTTTAGCGTGCCGGGTAAATCCATGACGTGAACGGAGGCGAATTGGGTTTGAATGGTGGTCGCCAGCCCGTTGATGAGCCGCCGGTCGCCGGGGACCGAGCCGACGTTGATGACCAGAGCGCCGTCGGGGTTCAGATGCGCGGCGGCGATTTCAAAAAATTCGCGCGTGGTCATGTGCGCTGGAATGTAGGGCGGGCGATAAGCGTCTATGGCGACGACGTCGTAACGGTTTTTGCTGCGGCTCAAATTTAATCTGCCGTCGCCGAGGACGACGTTCAAGTTCGGCAAATTCAGCCCGAAGTATTTTTTCCCCACTTCGACAATCTTGCCGTCCAGTTCAAAGCCGTCTATCAGAATATTTCCGTAAATGGCGCTCGCCTGACGCGCGGCAGTTCCCGCCGCCAGCCCGACAATCGCCATGCTTTTCACGTCGCTTACCTTGCGGTTGGGATAAAAGAAAGGAGCGACGGAAAATTGCTCCCAGGGTCCGCCGTATTCGAGCGTGTTGGGATGATAAATGGAATGCACGCCCTGACCGTCGTTCAGGCGGAGCAGCGTATAGCCGTTTTGTTCTTGCACCTGAATATAGTTGTACGCCGATTCGGTCTCATAGACCTGCCCTTTGTTATTCTTCAATCTTTGTCCGGCGGAAAGCAGCGCGGCAAGAATCAATAAGGCCGGCATCCACAGCAGCCGCAGCGTTTCCCGCTTGTCCGCAAATTTCGCCAGCCCGACGAGCGCCACTACGAGCAGGAAAAAGCCGAAGGAGAAGAAAGTCAGGTTGACGCCGATGGTGGGAATGGCGACCAGCGCGGGCAGAAAGGTCCCGATGAAGGAGCCTATCGTCGAGATGGAGTAAATTTGCCCGGAGACTTCGCCGGCGCGCGCGGCGTCGTTCACCGCGAGGCGAATCGCAAACGGCGAGACCATTCCCAGCAGCGTAATCGGCGCGCTGAAAAAAATCAGCACGAGCAGAAACGACCCCGCCATGATTCCCACATTCAGAATTTCAAATGCGCTGGCGGCGTATTTCAGCGTCGGGCTGGCAAGATACGGCGTAAGCCCCAGCGTGAACGCGCCCCACGCAAGGATGCGATATAACGCGCGCGGGCTTGGGTCGCGGTCCGCCCATTTGCCGCCGTAAGAATAGCCCGCCGCAAGGTAAATGAGAATCAGCCCGATGATGCTCGCCCAAACCAGATTGCTATCGCCGAAGCTTCTGCCAATCAGCCGCGAGGCGGAGAGCTCGGCGGCGAGGGTGGTCATTCCCGAAGCAAAAACGGTGAAGAGGAGATATTTTTTCATAACGAGGGATTATACTCAAGCGCCAGGAGGTCGTAGCGACGCCAGCAGCCCGCCCCGACGTGGAACGTCGGGGCGGGCTGCGTAAAAAAATCAACAGCCCGATGGGGCGAAATCAATTTCGCGGCGCAAAAGCGAGTCGCTGAGCCCGGCTTGCCTGCGCTTCCAAGCCCAACAGCTGCTTCAACGCCGCTTCCATTGGCTGCGCCTCGCCGGAAGTGAAAAACTCCAACCTGCCTGTTTCATGGCTTATATTAATTAAATTGCTTTGCGCTAATAACCGTTGCGCCTGCCGCGCCACGGCGGGGGCGGGGTCAATCACACGGACGCCTTCCCCTGCAATCTCTTGAATCAGCGGAATGACGAAGGGATAATGCGTGCATCCCAGCACGACGGTATCAATGCCTTGCGCCAGCATAGGAGTCAGCGCTTCTTCCAGAATGCGGCGCGTGGCGGGAGTTTCCAGCTCGCCCCGCTCAATTTGCGATACCAGACCGGGACAGGTATGTTGAAAGAGCCGCACGTGAGCGGCGAAACGTTCCACCACCGAGGCGTATAACTCGCCTTGAAACGTAGCGGGAGTCGCCAGCACGCCGACCTTGCCCGTGCGGGTGGATTCCGCCGCCGGTTTGACCGCCGGCTCCATGCCGACGAAGGGAATTTGCGGGAACTTCGCTCGCAGCATCTTCAACGCCGCGGCGGAAGCGGTGTTGCACGCCACGACGATTAACTTACACCGCCGCGCCAGTAGAAAGCGCGTAATCTCTTCGGAAAATTTTTGAATCTCTTCCATCGGGCGCGAGCCGTAAGGCGCGCGCGCCTGGTCGCCGAAATAGACGATATGCTCATGCGGCATTAAGCCCCGCATGACGCGCAGCACGGAAAGCCCGCCTACGCCGGAATCGAATACGCCAATGGGGTCGCCGGGTTCGCTCATGGGATGGGAAGCGCGTAAATCAAATGAGGACGAGGAATCTCCGCCGCGCCGTCGGAAGGCAGGCATTCCAACTTGAAATTTGGCGCGGGCGCCTCGGTTTCAAATTTTCCGGGAATCTCGTAAGGCGCAAGCGGGCGCGCGTACGCCGCGTAGTAGGATTTCTCGCCCAGCCGATTCGTCTCGACGTAATACTTGATTGAAAAAGATTCTTTCAAATATTCGTACAGGTTCGCCGCGCCCTGCTTGCGTAGAATCGCAAAGCCCGCAGCCGCGCCGCCCGTCTCGATTTTTGAATACAAATACGAAAGCGTCAGCGCCGGAAAGTCCCACGTCTCCCATTGTTGGTTGGGAAAATCCGCTGCATTCAGCGGGCGAATCCACACGCCCATTTGCTCCGGCTGATAAGGCTCAAAGCCGTCGGCGGGATAATCCGCCGTCAGCGCGTAAGCCGCGCGCAACGCGGGCGGGACCTGTCGCGCCGCGTCTTGATTCCTCCCCGTCAATTCGTTAAAGACGAACAAAGGCAAGTCGGGATAAGTCCCGCGGCGCGACTTCCATGCGTTCACCTCGAAGTAAGCGTCGTATAAGCCGCCGGGTTCGCCTTCAAAGGAATAGGCTGCGGGGTCGTAATCCAAAAAGCCGAACAGGTCGAGCGCGTTCAAAATGCGGCAAATTTCCGCCCGTTCCATTTTTTTGAAAAGCAGTTGTTGGTCGCCGTGCGGGTATCCGGCGACGGCGGGACGGGTGATGAACGCGCCGCCGTCGGCGTATAAAATAAACTGTGGCGGCGCGGGCGGATTCAAAATCCCCTCGTCTTTGCGAATCAAATCCAGCCGCAACAAAACGGGACGAGGATTCCACTCGCGTTCTTTTAACGACGGCTGGCGCGTGGCGCTGGGGGAGGGAAGCGCCTTCGGCGCGGGGCTTGCCGAAGGGCGAAATTGAGTCGGCGTGGGCGTAGCGGCGGCTTCGGGCGCGGCTTGGCAGCCGGCCAGCAAAACGATTGCCAGAAGCAGCAGCGTCGCGCTCTTTTTCACGGCTATTTTTCGCAAGCTTCCACAAACGCGCGGAACAATCGCCGCATGGGAAGCTGGTCGGTCAGCCATTCGGGGTGCCACTGCACGGCAAGCCCAAACGGATGGTCGCGCAGTTCCACCGTTTCCGTCAATCCGTCGGGCGCGCAGCCCGTCGCCCGCAGCGAAGGCGCCAGGTCTTTAATTCCTTGATGGTGCAGGCTGTTCACATTTAAGAGCGTCTCGCCAAAGATTTGCGCGGCGCGGGAGTTCGCTTCCACTTTCACCTCGTGGACGATGACGCGGCGCAAATTGCCCGGATAGGCGTGGTCAAGCGCGCCGGGCAGTTGGGCGTAGAGGTGCGTGTAAAGCGTCCCGCCGAGAGCCACGTTCATCAATTGCGCTCCGCGGCAGATTCCCAGCGCGGGCTTGCCGTCTTGCGCCGCCGCGCGCATCAAAAAGAGCTCGGTGAAATCGCGGCTGGGGTCCACGCCGTCAACGCGCGGATGAGATTCTCCGCCGAATGTTTCGGGGTCAATGTCGCCTCCGCCGGAAAGGAGAATCCCGTCGAGGCGGGCGTATAAATCCGCCAGCTCGTCTTCCTCCAGCGCGTTGGGGATGGGAATGGGCAGCCCGCCGGCTTGCCGCACGGCGTTCAAATAAGAATTTTGTAACGCGGTCAGCGGGTGTTTGTCCGCGTCTTTGCCGTTGCGCGTGGTGATTCCAATGAGCGGTCTCATCGTCCTCCAAACAAAAAGACCCTAAAGGTCTTCAAGACCTTTAGGGTCTTTACAACCCTAGAAAAGCGATTATTCGAACTTCTGTTTAAGGCGCGCGCTCTTGCCCGTGCGTTCGCGCATGAAGTACAGCTGCGCGCGGCGAACTTTGCCGTGACGCTCGATGACGACTTTGTCAATGCGCGGCGAGCGCAGCAAGAAGGTGCGTTCCACGCCGATTCCGTTCGCCGCCATGCGGCGCACGGTCATCGAAGCGTTGACTCCGCTGTTGCGCAGGCGGATGACCAGCCCTTTAAATTCTTGAATACGTTCGCGGTTGCCTTCTTTAATCTTGACGTGCACGCTGACTGTATCGCCCGAGCTCAATTGCGGTATCTTTTCGTTCGCTTTGGCTTCAATTGCCTTGATATGGTCTGTCATTTCGGTCTATCCTTACTGTGAATATGGGCGTCCTTGAAACGCGAGGGCGAAGTATAGCATGTATTTTTTGATTGCGCAAGAATTTTTTAGCCGTATTTTCGCACCGCCAGCGCGGCGTTGTGACCGCCGAAGCCGAAAGCGTTGCTGATGGCGAGCGAGACCTTTGCCTCGCGCGCCCGGTTGGGAACGTAATCCAAATCGCATTCCGGGTCGGGCGTTTCGTAATGCACGGTGGGCGGCAGAATCCCTTCGCGCACAGCCTGAACGCAGAAGATGGCTTCCAGCGCGCCCGTCGCGCCCATCATGTGCCCGGTCATGGATTTGGTGGAAGAAACGGGAATTTTATACGCCAGTTCGCCAAAGGCGGCTTTGATGGCTTTGGTCTCGGCGGCGTCGTTCAGCGGGGTGGCGGTGCCGTGCGCGTTGATGTAGCCGACTTCTTCGGGGTTGGCTTCCGCCGAGCTCAGCGCCATGCGAATGGCGGCGGCTCCGCCTTCGCCGTTTTCATGCGGCGCGGTGACGTGGTAAGCGTCCGCCGTCGCGCCGTATCCGGCGAGCTCGGCGAGGATTTCCACGCCGCGCGCTTTGGCGTCCGATTCGCGTTCCAACACCAGAATCGCCGCGCCTTCGCCCATCACCAGACCGTCGCGGTTTTTATCGAAAGGCTGCGGGGTCATGGAGTAGTCGTCGCGGCGCGACATTGCGCCCACGCGGTCAAACGCGGCGACGCCGGTAGAGGTGATGGTACTTTCCGAGGCGCCCGTCACCGCCGCGTCTATCATGCCGGCGCGCAGCATCATCAGCGCCATGCCGATTCCATCCGCGCCGGAGGCGCAAGCCGAGGCGACGGAAAAGCAGGGCCCCTTAATCCCAAATTCGATGGCGGTCATGCCCGCGCCGCCGTTCGCCATCAGCATGGGAATCAGGAAGGGGCTGACGCGCCGGGGCCCCTCGGTATGATTGGTGAGGATGGCGTCTTGAAGCGAATGCAGCCCGCCGATGGCGGAGGAGATGAGGGCTCCAATGCGCGGCGCGCTTTTCTCGGTGATGGGCAGCCTCGATTGTTGCAGCGCTTGTCGCGCCGCTGCGACGGCGAATTGCTCGAAGCGGTCGCGCCGCCGCGCTTCTTTCGCGTCCATCCATTCTTCCGGTTTGAAGTTTTTCACTTCCGCCGCGATATGCACGTTCAAATTCGACGAATCGAACAAGGTGATGGGACCCACGCCCGAAACGCC
The DNA here is from genome assembly GCA_034432535.1 of Anaerolineales bacterium. GTDB lineage: Bacteria > Chloroflexota > Anaerolineae > Anaerolineales > Villigracilaceae > Villigracilis. The sequence continues at coordinate 84,841 of DAOUBR010000008.1, forward strand.
GCGAATCGCGTTTTCCCAATTTTCCTTGACGCTCAAGCCCAGCGGGCTGACCGCGCCCATCCCCGTGATAACAATTTTTTCTCGCATGGCTTCCTCCGATGACGCGCTGTGAATTGACTGCAATATACAACCCTGCCGGTCGAAAATCGTCTCGCGCGGTTTCGGCTCACCGAGCGCTTTTGGCGCGCCATTCGCGCTGTAACATGGCGTAATAATATTCGCTGGCGTACGCGCCGTTTATCGGAAAGCTTTCCACAAAGTGCGCCTCGCGCCGAAAGCCGAGTTTTTCCAGCGTTTTGTAAGAGGCGACGTTTTCCGCGTCGCAATCGGCGGAGACGCGATGCATGTTCATCTCTTCAAATAAAAAGCGCAGCAGCGCGGGGATGATTTCCGAAGCGTAGCCCTGGCGCCAGCGCGCGGGCGCGATGGTGAACCCAATGACCGCTTGCCGCGAGTCGTTCTTCTTGACGTAGCAGCCCAAATCGCCGACCAGCTCGCCCGTGCCTTTGAGCGCGACGGCGTATTGCGCCCATTCGCCCTGACGCGGCAGGGAAGCTTCCTTCATCTCGCGGATGAAGCGCTCGGCTTTTTCGCGCGGATAGGGGAATTCCCAGCCTTGATATTTCGCCGCCTGCGGGTGATTGCGATAGGCGAAGAAGGCTTCCAGGTCCGAATCCTGAAAGTTGCGTAACATGAGACGCGCGGTTTGCAGAAACATTATTCGCCCGGTTTGGGGATGTAATCGCCCTCCACCCATTCCGCGCCGTCGGGACCGATTTCCTTCTTCCATATCGGCACAATTTCTTTCAAGCGGTCAATGCCGTAGCGCGCCGCTTCAAAGACTCCCGTGTCGCGGTGCGCCGCGGTGCAGGCGATGAGCGTCGTCGGCGTTTTGGGGTAGAGTTTGCCAATTCGCTGCACGATGGCGATTCCTTCTACGGAGCTCCATTTGGCTCGAATTTCATCCGCCACCTGTTTCATTTTTTCTTCCGCCATCGGCAGGTAGGCTTCGTATTCGAGGCGTTCGGTGACGTGCGGCTCGCCGCGCGAAGTCTCGCCGCGCACCAGGCCGGTAAAAATCGCCGCCGCGCCGGTGGAAGTTAAGGTGATTTTTTCCAGCAGCTTGTTCAGGTCAATTTCGTCTTCGGTCACTTGGGTAATCGTGGGAAGGTTGGCGTTCATGCGGGCTATCCTCCGCTCACGGGCGGGAACAGGGCAATCTCGGCGTTGGGCGGGATGACGGTTTCGTCGAAGGCGTATTCGCGGTTTACGGTCATCAGGACGGCGTGCAGCGCTTCCTTCAAAGCGGGGTACTCGCCGACCAATTTTTCTTTTAGTTGATGAATGGTCATATCCGCGGGGACGTCCATTTCCAGCGATTTCAATCCCACGCGGTCGCGCACGGTGGCGAAAAATAACAGTTTAATCCGATTCATACTCATCCTCCGTCTTCCGTCCTTCGTCCATTATTCGTTTACCACGTCTCCCGAAGCGCCGCCGCGCTTTTCAATCAGACGGATGTTTTGGATTCTCATCGTCTTTTCGGCGGCTTTCGCCATGTCGTACACGGTCAGGGCGGCGACGGAGACGGCGGTCAGCGCTTCCATTTCCACGCCGGTCTTGCCGGTGGTTTTCGCGGTCGCGGTGACGACGATTCCGGGCAGCGATTCGTCCAGCGTCAGTTCCACGTCTATTTTGGAAAGAAAGAGCGGGTGGCAAAGCGGAATCAATTCTGAAGTCCGCTTGGCGGCGCTGATTCCGGCGATTTGCGCGACGGTGAGAACGTCGCCTTTTTTCATCCCGCCGGCGCGAATGAGCTCGAAGGTTTCGCGCTTCATGTGAATTTCGCCGCGTGCGACGGCGAGACGCTCGCTATCGGGCTTCGCGCCCACGTCCACCATGCGCGCGCGCCCTTGTTCGTCAAGATGGGTCAATTTGGACATGCGCGCGATTATAACCGAGTCTGAAGGGCTGGTATAATTCGCGGGCTTATGGAAAACCTGTTGGGACGTCAAATTCCGGGCTATAAAGTGCAAACGCCCGTGTACGAAGGTCCGCTGGACCTGCTGCTTAATTTGATTGAGCGCGCCGAGTTGAGCATTACCGCCATTTCGCTGGCGGCGGTGACCGACCAATATCTGGCGTATCTGCGCGGGCTGGAACAAACGAAGCCCGACGAGATTTCCGCTTTTTTGGTGATTGCCGCCAAACTGGTGCAAATTAAATCCGAAGCGCTGCTGCCGCGCCCCATCGAGCGCGAGCCGGGCGAGGAAGACCCCGGCGTGGAGCTGGTGGAACTGCTCACCCTGTATAAGCGCTTTAAGGAAATCGCCCTGTGGATGGAAGAAAGGCAGACGAACAATCTGCGCGCTTATTTGCGCGTCGCGCCGCCGCCCAAAGCGGAGGCGAAACTCGACCTTTCCAATCTCACGTTTGAGAAGTTGATCGCTGCGGCGGAATCCGCTTTTAGCAAGGGCAAGAAGAAGGAATCCTTAGGGACGATTATCGCGCCGCCGCGCGTCACCATCCGCGAGAAGATTGATTACATCGTCAAGACAATGCGCGCCGTTCAGCGCATGACGTTTAGCGGGCTGATTACCGATAAAGCCACGCGCATCGAAATTGTGGTGACTTTCCTCGCCATGCTGGAACTGATCAAACGTTACCGCATTTCCGCGCGGCAGGAAGTCCTCTTCGGCGAAATTGAGTTTGAGCGCGCTGAAGATTGGCGCGAGGACGAAGAGATTGAGATTGAGTTTGAATAAGTGAAAACTCCGAAGCCGCGTAAGCTTCGGAGTTTTGTTTTAGCGCCGTTTGCCCCACAGCCCCCAGCCTTCATTCCTTCTCTTTTCGCGGCGCTCGTGCTGTTCGTGAATTTCTTCGACGTGCGCTAGCTTTTCCTCGATGGCGGCTTGCAGCCACAGCCTGCCTTTTTCCGCCGTGGCGAAGCTGCCCGCGCCGTAAGCGCCGGTTCGCGTGTCGTCGTCCCAGGGCGGGTTGGCGACGAGCGCGCCGCCTTCAACCCAATCCATGTAGTAATCGGGAGTGGCGATGAAGTCAGTCTCATTCACAACTCTTTCCATACGGCATAAATCGGGGCGCAGGTGAAGCATGAAAGAAGTTTCCAACTCGCCCGCGTGACCCATGCCGCCGATGGGCGATTCGCGGTATTTTTCCAAAGCCGCCGCGCCGATTCGTCCGGAGGTGTGCAAAAACGCCGTCGCGCAGAAGATTCGCCGATGACGCTCGCCCGCGTATTTGACGACGTTGGTCAGGAAAGATGTATTGCCGCCGTGTCCGCTCATCAGGTAAAAGCGGTCAAACCCGCGCGCGACGAGCAAATCCACAACGGCGACCCAAAAATCTTCAAAGGCGCGCCCGCCGGCGTTCAGCGTTGCCGCGAAGGAAGAGCGATGCGTGCTGACCCCGTAAGGCATGACCGGCGCCGCCCAGCAACGCGCGGGAGCGGCTTCCGCCGCGCCTTTGGCTATCGCCTCGATGATGACCGTATCCACCGCAAGCGGGAGGTGAAAGCCGTGCTGTTCGGTGTGACCGATGGGAAAGAGGATGACCTTGCCGCGCTCGGAATCAGGCGGCAGGAAAGCGGGCTGTTCGTTGCGGGAAGGATGCGGCTGAAATAAAAAAGACGATAGCCGCAGGGAAGATTGCGGGTCGAATCCTTGCGGGGCGAGACAATAGACGCGGGCGAAGCCGTCGTCGCGCAGACTGTTGAGCAAATTGACCGCGTATGGCAAGAAAACCGCTTCGGGCAGTTCCAACCCGCTGCCGCGCCAGCCGAAGGGCAGGGGCGGCAGCAGCCCGGCTTTGGGCGGCGCGCCCAATTGTTCCGCCAGCGCGTTGAGGTCGTAGCCCGTCCCCAGCGGCAGAATCAGCGGCGTGTCGCGCGGCAAAGCGGCGACGGCGTCCCATGTCCATTCTTCAAAGCGGAAAAACTCAGTTTGCATGGCGTCTCCTTTTTTTTGAGTCCGCTTCGCATTACGGCGTTTCGAAGGCGAAACGCCATTCGCCCTCGTTTTGCGTATGCGCGGAGGTGACTCCCAACACTTCGTAAAAAGTGCGTCCGGGGCGCAGGTAAATGGGCGCGCCTTCGGGCGTGGTGAGCAGCAGCGGCTGATTCTCGTCCGTGCGATTCCATTGCGCGGGCAGGGCTGCGCCGTCGCGGAAGACGTAAGCCGCGCCGTAATCTATCAGGTCAATGTTGTACACCTCGTCTTCCGCGTTGAAGCGGTTGGCGAAGATGTGCGGCGCGAACAGCACGACGAGATTGTCCGCGTTCACTTGCTGATTGGTTTGCGCGTCCATCAGCGGCAGGTAGGCTTCGCTGCGCCCTTTGGTCAGGTCGTTCGCTTCTTGATAGCGAAAATATTTATGCGTCACCGGGTCGTACTCCCAGTAGCTATAGTTGTACGCGGAAAAATAAAAATACGCGCGCGCGGCTTTCAGCTCGCTGGCGGGAATCTCTTCCGAAAAGAATCCGTTCCGCAGCGGTGGGCGGGAATTATCCAGCCCTTTTGCCGCCGCGCATTTCGCCCATTTTAGCGTGTTGAAAAAGAAGTTGTTGTAATCTTCCCGCCCCGGATAGCCGAATTCAAACGGCGGGCATTTGGCGTTGCTCGGAGTCACCAGCCGGTCCTTGAGCGTGGAGTTTTTCAGGTAGGAAAACTCGCGCGGGTCGGCGAATTTGAAGACCAGAAAGGCGTTATACATCCGCGCGACATGCTCGTCGAAATATCTGCCGGAGCGCACAGGTCCCACCATCGGCGAATCGGCGCCGTACATCACGGCGATAAAGCGCGTATCGCCCCATTCGATGTAATATTCAAAGACCGCGTCGGCGAGCGTCAAGCCGGATTGCGGGCGGACGTAATCAGGCGCGTTGGCGACTTTAATTGCCAGCGGGCGGCGTTCCAGCAGGGCGGGGTCGCTTGCGGGCAAGCCTGTGAGCGGGTTGACGACAGAGACAAGGTTGGGGTCCGGCGTGACCGCCGAAGGCGGCAGCACGGCGGCGAGCGCGGGCGGAGCTTCGGGGATAAAATAGGGCAGCGGCGGCGGGGTGAACGTTGCGACGGCGAGCGGAATCTCCGCCGTCGCGGCGTTTCCGTTTTGCGGCGCAAACGGCGTCAGCGTCGGCGTTGAATCTCCCGCTTGAAATTCTTCCGTCGGCTTTGCTTGCGTCTGCTGGGCGCACGCGCCAAGCGCCAGCGCCGCAATCAGCCAGAGCGTAAACAATCTGCGGTGCGCGAAATTCATGACGCGATTGTACCAACAAAAACTGATACAATTATTCCGTTTCATGCCCATCCTGATTTCTTCCTTCTTGTTTTTTCTCTCCGCGCTGACGGTGATGATTTTGCGCGTCACCCCTGCAAGCACGCGGGCGACCTGGCTGATGGCTGTGGGCGGAGCCGCCTTGACGCTTTTCAGCGTCTTGCTGTGGCTGGCTTTTCTGCCTATTCAAGTTTCCCTATCCGCGTGGCAGCCGCAAACCCTCTTTGTCGAAACCGTTTCCTTCCATGCCGATGGGGTTATCTTCCCCCTTGCGTTCAGCGTCGCCGTCCTGACGTTGGCGGTGATTCTCACCGCCGCGGCGCGTTCCCTGACCAATTCCTTCTTTTGGGCGGGCGCGCTCGCGCTGGGCGGGCTGGGGTTGCTTTCTGTTTCCGCCAACAACCCTTTGACTCTGGCGCTCGTTTGGAGCGCGCTGGATTTCACCGAGCTGCTCGCGCAGCTGCGTTCGGTCAACGGCGCTTCGCCGAGCGAAAGGGCGGTAATTTCTTTTTCGGTTCGTTTATTGGGAATCTGGCTGTTGCTGTGGGCGAACTTTGTTAGCGCCGCCGCCGGAGGCGCGTTTGATTTTGAATCTGTTTCGGCGAGCGCGGGATTGTATCTCATCCTTGCCGCCGGGCTGCGGCTGGGCGTCATTCCGCTGCGCCTGCCTTACGCTCCCGAATCTTCGGCGCGGCGCGGGTTTGGCACGGCGCTGCGTTTGATTTCCGCCGTTTCCAGCCTGGCGCTGCTGGCGCATCTTCCGACGGGGAGCTTCGCCTCTTCCTCGCTTGCCCTGTGGATGCTGGCGCTGACCGCCCTTGCCGCGCTGTACGCCGGTTGGATGTGGCTGCGCGCTCCCGACGAATTGAGCGCCCGCCCTTATTGGGTCATCGGCGCGTCGGCGCTTTCCATCGCCTCGGCGTTAAACGGCAGCTCGCTGGGCGTCGCGGCCTGGGGCGGCGCGTTGGTTCTTGTGGGAAGCTCGCTCTTCCTTGCTTCCATTCGCAACGTCTGGCTTAATCGCGCCTTGCTCTTTGGCGTGTGGAGTTTATCTTCTCTGCCTTTTTCGCTCGCCGCCGCGGCGAACCTCAATCAGTTTCCTTCCTTTGTTCCTTTTCTGTCCGCCGCTCAGGCGCTGCTTGCCGCCGGCTTTGCGCGTCATGCGCTGCGTCCCGGCAGCCGCGATTCGCTCGATGAGCAGCCAGCCTGGATGCGCTCCATTTATTTGCTGGGCGCCTCTCTGTTGATTCTCGCCCAATTATGGTTGAGCCTCGCCGCGTGGGACGGCGCGCTGCAAGTCGGCGCGCCGCTGCAAGCGTTGACGGTCGTTTTGTTAACCGCCGCTCTTATCTGGGCGACGCCGCGCTTGCGCGTCTTGAATCCCATTCGCGCGCATTGGGTCAATTCCGCCGCTTCCCGCGTGAATAACCTCTATCAGAGCTTGTGGGGCGTTTACCGCTTTATGGAAAGAATCAGCCAAACTATCAACCGCGCGCTCGAAGGCGAAAGCGGGTTGATGTGGACCTTGCTTTTCCTCGCCCTCTTTCTCTCTTGGTTCGGGGGGGCGCGCTGATGACTTTTGAATCCCTTTCGTGGGTATGGGTCGGCGCGGTTTTTCTCACCGCTTCCGCTATCATGGTCTCTCGCAATTGGCGCGTGACGCTGGCTGCGCTTGGCTTTCAATATCTCGCCATGTTTGGGCTGGCGGCGCTGCGGCTGCCTTTGGTGATGAGCGCCGCGAAACTAATCGCCGGCTGGATGGCGCTCGCCGCGCTCGGCATGACGAAACTCGGCGCGCCGCCCGAAGAAGAAGAGCGCGAATCGCAGTTTTTTCACGCGACGCTGATGGGCGCGGTCGCCGCCGCCGCCGCGGGAATGACTCCGCGCGTGGCAGCCCTCATCCCCGGGTTGGACTTGCCCGTCATCGCGGGCGGATTGATTCTGCTCGGCGGCGGGGTGATCCACCTTGCCGTCGCTTCCAGCCCTTTTCGCGTCATTCTTGGCTTGCTCACCATGCTGACCGGCTTTGAGATTATCTATTCCGCGCTGGAAACTTCCATTCTGGTCGCCGGTTTGCTCGCCGTCGTCACGCTGAGCCTGGCGCTCGCCGGCTCTTATTTAATGACGGCGGGGAGCTTCGCGCCCGAAGAAGACAGGGAGGAACTCCTGTGAGCGCGCCTCTCCTTTGGATCTTCCTTCCTTTTCTCGCGGGCGGAGCGCTCCTGCTGCTTCCGCAAAGATACGCCGCGGCTGCGGGCGGGACGGTCAGCGCGCTGCTGGCGCTCCTCGCGCTAGGGCTGCCCATAGATACTCCCTTGTTGCTCGGCTCGCTCTCCTTCAAAATCGCCGCCGCCGTGCAGATTCTTGGGCGCAGTTTCATCTTCAGCGCCGCCGATGGGAAGCTGCTCGCCTTCATTTACGGCTTGGCGGCTTTGTGGTTTTTTGGCGCGCGCGCTTACTACGGCGAAAAGCGCTTCGTCTCTTTGGGGTTGATGATTGTCGCCCTGCTGGTCGCCTCGATTGCCGTCGAGCCTTTTCTCTACGCCGCGTTGCTGCTGGAAACGGCGGTCATCCTGGCGATTCCCATGCTGGTCTCGCCTTATCAACCCGCCGGGCGCGGCGTCTTGCGCTTCCTCATTTATCAAACCCTCGCCATGCCTTTCATCTTGTTTTCGGGATGGATGCTGGCGGGCGCGGAAGTCGCCTCCGGCGACGCCGCCTCAAGCCTGACGTTTGAAATTATGCTCGGCTTGGGCTTCGCTTTCCTCTTCGGCGTCTTCCCGCTGTATAGCTGGATTCCAACCCTGATGGAAGAAAATCCGCCTTACGCCGCGGGCTTTTTGCTGTGGGCGTTTTCTTTCTTCACGACGGTGTTCGCGCTCGGATTTTTGGAGCGTTACGCATGGCTGCGTTCTTCTGACGCCCTCTCCGACGCGATGATCTTCGCCGGAACCTTGATGGTCGCTTCCGCCGGAACCTTCGCCGCGCTGCAAAAGCACGTCGGGCGGATGATGGGCTACGCGGCGGTCGTGGAAAGCGGTTTGATTCTGCTCGCTTTTGGGCTGCGCCCGCCGCAACTGGTCCTCATCGTCTTCTTTTTGCTGCTCCCGCGCGGGCTGGAACTGGCGCTGTGGGCGCTATCGCTGACCATCCTCAAACGCGAGGCGTATTCGCTGCGGCTATCGCAGATGCGCGGGCTGGCGCGAAAATATCCCGCCGCGACCGCCGCTTTGATTCTCGCTCATTTTTCCGTCGCCGGCGTTCCGCTGCTGGCGGGCTTTCCGCCGCGCTTACTCTTATGGCAAGAATTGGCGCGCCGCTCGCTTTCCCTTTCCTTTTGGACCTTTTTAGGCATGTCCGGCTTGCTGGCGGCGGCGATTCGCTCGCTGGCGGTCTTCATCATGGCTGACGAAGACGCCGGATGGAGCCTGAACGAATCCTGGCTAAACTTTTTCATGCTGTTCGCCGGCGCGCTCGCCCTGTTGCTGCTGGGAATCTTTCCTCAAATTTTGCAGCCGTTTTTGGACGGCTTGCCCGCCTTGTTTGAACATCTCGGGCGCTGACGCGCGCTTTATTTCGTCAATCTGGAGTCTGGTATGGAATTTGAACAAATCATCAAAAGATTGGATCTGCTGGAAAAACAGCAGCGCGAAAACAAAGAAGCCGTCGCCGTGTTAGGCGAGCGGCTGACTTCCCTCGATACGTCGGTTTCCGCCCTTGCCAAACAGATCAAAGCGGCGGAAAAGCAGGCGAACGAACTTTCGCCCTTGCCCAAGCGCGTGGAACAATTTGAATCCGCGCTGAGCAAACTGCGCGCCGAATTGACCAAAACGATGGACGAGCGCGAAAAGAATCACGCCCGCGCCGAGCGCGACTCCGCGAAGGCTTTTCAAGCCGAGATTGCGGACTTGCAAAAAGCCGTCGGGCAGCTCAAAACCTCTTCCATCGCCTCTATTACCGAACTGAAAAAAGAAATTAAACAGCGCGGCGATGAAATTCAACGGATGCTCAATACCATGAGCGATTTCAGAACCCAAGTGGATGACGCCCGCCGCGCCAACGAAGACGCCGTCGGCGCGGTGAAAGCGCTGGACGAAGCGCGCAAAAACGACTTGAAGCGCGTCGCCGATTTGCAAGGCGAAATCGCCTCCGTCCGCAAGCGCGCGGACGAAAACCGCGACCGCTACGCCGTCCTCGCCGACGGAGTCCGCAGCGTGGAAAATCGCTTTAACGAACTGCTCGCCTCCGAGCTGGAACGCAAACAAGCGCAGCAAGCTTTCATTGACCAGCAATCCATCGCGCAGGTGGACCGCGAGCGCGCGTGGAAAGAATGGCAAGCCAAATTTGAAGCTTTCCAAAAGGAAGCCGCCCAGCTGGACGCGCAGCTGCAATCGGTGGACGAGGCTTTGCGCAACGCCAAAAAAGCGCAAGAGACGTACCTTGAACTCAACACCCGTCTGGAACGCCGCATTAACGAAGTGACCGAAATGCAGCGTCTCTCCGAAGAACGTTTGCGGCAGGAATGGATTACCTTCAAAACCGACGACCAGAAACGCTGGGCGGGGTACAGCCTCTCCGCCGAAGAATCTTTCCGCGACCTGCGGAAAGACCTGCAAAAAGCGGAAGAGCGCATTCCCGCTTTGAGCGACGCCGTTCAAGTCTTGCAGGATCAAATGCACCAAATCACCGACGCTTCCGAAAAGCAGCTGCAGGAAATGATGAACGTCGTCCACGAGTGGATGACCTCTTATCAGCGCATTATGGGACACGGCAAGAAGCCCGGAAAGAAATAACCTATGCGAGTCGTCGGCACGGCTGGTCACGTTGACCACGGAAAATCCACCCTCATTGCCGCGCTTACCGGCGTTCACCCCGACCGCTTGAAGGAAGAGCGCGAGCGCGAAATGACCATCGAGCTTGGCTTTGGCTGGCTGACTCTTCCCAACGGCGAAGAAGTCGGCGTCGTGGACGTGCCGGGACACCGCGATTTCATCGAAAACATGCTGGCGGGAGTCGGCGGCATTGACGCCGCGCTGCTGGTCATCGCCGCCGACGAAGGCGTGATGCCGCAAACGAAAGAGCATCTCGCCATTCTCGACCTGCTGCAAATCCCCGCCGGGCTGGTCGTCCTTTCCAAAATTGACCTCGTCCCCGACGAAGATTGGCTCGCGCTGGCGGAAGCCGACGTGCGCGCCGCGCTTGCCGGGACGGTTTTGGAATCAGCCCCGATTTTGCGCGTCTCCGCCCGACAGGGCGCGGGATTAGATTCCCTTCGAGCGGCGCTGGCGACCCTGTTAGAATCCAAGCCCGCACGGCTGGACCTCAACCGCCCGCGCCTGCCGATTGACCGCGTCTTCACCATGAGCGGATTCGGCACGGTGGTCACCGGCACGCTCAGCGACGGCAGCCTGTCCGTCGGCGATGAGGTGGAAATTCTGCCCGGCGGATTCAAAGGGCGCGTGCGCGGTTTGCAAACGCATAAGAAGAAAGAGCAAAAGGCTTCGCCCGGTTCGCGCACCGCCGTCAATATTTCCGGCGTGGAAGTGGAACAAATTCGCCGCGGCGACACGCTGGTTCGCCCGAATCAATATCAAGCCGTCCGCAGGGTGGATGCGCGCTTCCGCCTGCTGAAAGACGTCGCCTTGCCGTTGGAACACGGCGACGAGGTGAAGTTCTTCGTCGGCGCCAGCGAGACGATGGCGACTTTGCGCCTGCTGGGGACGGAACGTCTCGCCCCTGGCGAAGAAGGCTGGGTGCAGTTGGAGTTGCGCGAGCCGGTAGTCGCCGTGCGCGGAGATCGTTACATTCTGCGCCGCCCTTCTCCTTCCGAAACGCTCGGCGGCGGCGCCATTGTGGATAGCCAACCGAAAGGCAGGCACAAACGCTTTGACGAAGCGGTCTTGCAATCGCTGGCGGCGCTTTCCAAAGGTTCGCCCGCCGACGTGCTTTTTGAAGCCATGCTGGCTTTGGGCGCGGCGCCCGTCAAAGAAGTCGTCGCCAAATCGCGGCTGGAGGCGACCGACGCGCAAGCCGCTTTGAGCGAAACTTTGCAAAACGGCAAGTTGATGATGCTCGAAGGCGGCGAACCGCAGATCGCTTCCGATGCGCTCGTCGTTTCCCTATCGCATTACAACGCGCTGATTGATAAAGTCGTTCAAACCGTTCAAGCCTATCACGCCCAATTCCCCTTAAGGCGCGGAATCCCGCGCGAAGAGCTTAAAAGCAAACTGAAATTAACGCCGCGCTTGTTTAATGCGCTGCTTGCCAATTTGCAAGCGCGCAAGTTATTGAGCGAAAACGCCCGCTGGATGGCTCTGCCCGAACACAAGATTGAATTTTCCCCCGCCGATAAAAAGCGCGCCGACGAGCTGCTGAGCGTTTTCAAATCCAACCCCTACGCGCCGCCTTCGGTCAAAGAATGTCAGGCTCGGGCGGGCGAGGAAGTCTTCGCCGCGCTGCTCGAACTTGACGAGCTGATTCAAATCTCGCCGGACGTGGTTTTCCGAAAAGCGGATTACGACGCGATGGTCGCGCAGATTCGCGCGATGATTTTGCAAAACGGGCAGGTCACGCTCGCCGAAGTCCGCGACCTGTTCGGCGCGACGCGCAAATACGTTCAAGCGCTGCTGGAACATCTGGACGCAATTGGCGTCACCGTGCGCGTGGGCGACGCGCGCAAGTTGAAGTAAACGGAGCGGAAGATGTGCGGACGTTTCACCTTGACCGTCAACCCCGCCGAGTTGCAAGAATTCGGCGAATTTGCTTTCCCCAATCGGTTTGCCCCGCGCTTTAATATCGCTCCCAGCCAGCCGATTCTTGCCATCCCAAACGACGATACAAAACGGGCGGATTTTTTCTTGTGGGGGTTGATTCCCGCGTGGGCGAAAGACCCTTCCATCGCCGCCAGGTTGATCAACGCGCGCGGAGAAACGCTGGCGGAAAAGCCGGCTTTTCGCGGAAGTTATAAATACAAGCGCTGCCTGATTCTGGCGGACGGATTTTACGAGTGGAAATCTCAGCCCGGCGCAAAGACGAAGACGCCCTACTTTATTTCCATGCGCGACCGCCAGCCTTTCGCCTTCGCCGGGCTGTGGGACGAATGGCAAGCGCCCGAAGGGGGAACGCTGCGAACTTGCGCGATTGTTACGACGTCGGCAAACGAGGTTGTCTCCGCGCTGCATCATCGTATGCCCGTCATTTTGGATAAAAGCGCTTACGCCGAATGGCTCGACCCCGCCCCGCGCGCGCCGGAAACCCTGCGGCGTTTGATTCAGCCTTTCCCCGCCGAAAGGATGACCGCGCATCCAGTTTCGACGCTGGTGAATAATCCCGCCAACGACCGCGCGGAATGCCTCGCTCCCGCGTAGAAAATCGCCGTTTATCAAACCAATCTGCGTTTATCTGTGTTCATCTGCGGTCAAAATTAAGTTACTGAACGCTCTCTTTTGGAAAAGGTTAAATCAGTTCGTTTTGTTACGCCGCGCGGCAGTTACTTTATTTCCGCCGCGGCGTAAACTTTTTCCAGCAATTCCAAAAACTCAGCGGCGGGACGCGCTTTGAGCAGCTCTTTGCGCTCCTCGCGGGTCAGATGATTCATCATGACGTATTGCACGGCGTTCTTGCGAAACAGCCGCTGTCCGTCCTCCTCGCCGTAAAATTCCACCGAGCGGGCAAGGTGCTTGCGAACGACTTCGCGCATCATGGCGGGGGAGACTTGCTCGCGGTCGAGGCGCGAGAAAATCCACGGGTTGGGAATCGCCCCGCGCCCAATCATCACCGCGTCCACGCCCGTATGCTTTTTCATCCGCTCAATATCGGCGACGGTTTTCACGTCTCCGCTGCCGACGACGGGAATTTTCACCAGCGCCTTGACTTCGGCAATCGCGTCCCAATCCGCTTCGCCGGCGTAGCGCTGTTCTTTCGTCCTGCCGTGAACGGCGATGAGCGAGCCGCCTTCCTCTTCCACAATTCGCGCGACGAGCTGGTAGGTTTTGCAGCGCTCCCAGCCGAGCCGCATTTTACCGGTGACGGGAACGCGCAGGCGCGCGACCAGCTTGCGGAAGGTTCGCGCGATTTTGAGCGGAGTCTTCATCATTCCCACGCCCGCGCCCCTATCCGAAATGGTTTTAGCGGGGCAGCCCATGTTCAGGTCAATCGTATCCGGCTGAAAGCGTTCCTCCGCTATCAGGGCGGCTTGTAAAATCACGTCGGGGTCGTCGCCGTAAAGTTGAACGGCTATCGGGCGTTCGCCTTCGGTGAAGAAAGCGCGCTTTGCCGGCTCTTTCGAGCGGCTGAGGATTTTTTCCGCTTTGATAAATTCCGTGTAGCTCATAGCGGAGCCAAGCTCGCGGCAGATGGAGCGGAAGGGCCAATCGGAGTAACCGTCCATCGGCGCGAGAATCAGGTCGCCGTACACGGGCAAGTCGCGGATGTAAAAAGCGGGCGCGGGTTGTTCGCTCATACGGGGCGGGAGTATAACAAATTTTTATCGGGGCGCAAAATGGGGTGGATCTTGTCTGAAAGCTTCGCCCGAAGATAATCAAAATTAACATGCTTTGTCGCGAACATTGTTCCATTTCGCCGCGAGGAGTCTGAAAGCCGACGCAGCAATCTCCTGGCAGGCATTCGGGTTGCTTCGCGCGCAATGACGCCTTTGCAACATAGCGTGTTCTCGGCATGGGGCTGGGGTTGACGGTTCAAATTCCGCTCGAAGGTCTCGGCATTCGGCTGGGAATCAGGCAGGTCGCCAACCTGCGCTTTA
>DAOUBR010000009.1:0-16598 GCA_034432535.1 Anaerolineales bacterium
TTTATAGGTAAATTCACCGCGTTTTTTATCAGAATCAGCGTTCATCCGCGTTTATCTGCGGTAAATCTCGATTTATAAAACGCTCTCTAAGAAAGGCGCTTAATGGAGACTTTGAAATTTCTATCCGAAGCGGAAACGAGCGCAATTCATCGCGCCACGCTGCAAATTCTGGAAGAAATCGGCTTTGTCTGGACTCACAAACCGAGCCTGTCCGTTCTCGCCGACGCGGGCTGCAAAATAAAAGGCAACCGCGTCTATTTTCCGCCGCAGCTGGTGGAAGAGAGCGTTCGCAAAGCGGGAAAACGAGTCGCGGCGCGCGGCAGAGACGGCTCGACCAAAACGCTGGGCGACGGTAATTTGTATTTTCATAACCTCGGCGGCGCGCGCGATATTTTTGAAGCGCGAACTGCGACGCGCCGCGCCGCCACGCTGCAAGACCTGCGCGACGCGACGCGCGTTTTGGACGCGCTGGAAAACTGTCACACCGTCACGCCTTTCTTCACCCCGCAAGACGTCCCCGGCAAGTTAATGTCGCTCGCCATGTATCGTCACGCCCTGCCTTTCACCGTCAAGCCGCTGCAAGGTCCCGGCGCGCAATACCCCGAAGAGGTGAAATACATGCTGGAAATGGCGCAAGTCGTCGGCGAGCCGAGAGAAATCCTCACGCTGGCGCTCTCGCCGGTCAGCCCGCTGACTCTGCCCGACCACGAAGCGGCGGCTTTGATGGAAATCGCCAAAGCGGGAATCGCCTTCGGCGCGCTGCCCTGCCCCACCGCCGGAGCGACCAGCCCAATGAGCCTCAGCGGTTCGCTCGCGCAGCAGAACGCGGAAAACCTCGCCCTGCTGGTTTTCATTCAAATCGTCAATCCGGGCATGCCTTTTATTTATTGCGGGCGGCTTGCCATGATGGAGCCGCGCACGGGCGCTTCGGTTTGGGGCGGCGTGGAACTGGCGCTGGCTTCGGCGGGGACGGCGCAAATCGGTCACGCTTACGGATTTTCGGTGAACGTTTACGGCTTTTCCACCAACGCCCACACGCTGGACGCGCAAAACGGATTCGAGCGCGGCTTAAACGCCATGCTGCCGGCGCTGGCGGGCGCGGACGAACTTTCCGGAATCGGCGAGATGGAAGCGGGCGTCAGCGGCAGCTTCGCTCAAATGGTTTTGGATAACGACCTAGCGCGCACGATTCTGCGCGCGCGGCGCGGTTACTCCGCCGACGAAGACGCGCTGGCGCTGAAAGAGATTGCCGCCGCGATGGACGGCTCGCGCAATTTTCTTGGGCAAAAGCACACGATGAGATACCTCAAAGCGGGCGAAATCGCGCTCAGCCAGCTGGCGGAACGCGGCAGCTGGGAAGCGTGGGAACGCAACGGCCGGCAAGGCATGGTCGAGCGCGCGATAGCGCAAGCCGAAAAAATCTTGCGGGAACATCAGGTCCCCCCGTTGGATTCGCGGCAAGAAAAAGAGCTTGATAAAATTATGTCCTCGGCGGAAAAAGAGTTGGCAGCCTGACCGTCCGCCGTCTATCAAAAGGAGCCTTTATGTTAAAACAAGCGCACGCGCTTTCGGAAGAACTCATTGAATGGCGCAGAGATTTTCACAAACACCCCGAACTCGGTTTCGACGTTCACCGCACGGCGAAGATTGTGGCGGACGAGCTGGAAAGGCTGGGCTATCGGGTTCGGCGCGGGGTCGGCAAAACCGGCGTGGTGGCGGACCTCGGCGAAGGCGGCAAGATGGTCGCCTTACGCGCGGATATGGACGCGCTGCCGATAGAAGAGCAAAATCAAACCGATTACGCTTCGCAAGAAACAGGTAAGATGCACGCTTGCGGACACGACTCACATACGGCGATGCTGCTCGGCGCGGCGCGGCTCTTGGCGCAGCAAAAACTGAACGGGCGCGTTCGCCTGATTTTTCAACCTTCGGAGGAAACGACCGACGAGGAAGACAAAAGCGGCGCGATGAGAATGTACGAGGAAGGCGCGGTGGAAGGCGCGGATTACGTCATCGCCCAACATGTGGACCCGTTTCTGCCCGTCGGCGCTATCGCTATTAGCGAAGGTCCTTGCAGCGGCGGCGTCGATTCGTGGTACGCGACCATTCAAGGCAAGGGCGGTCACGGCGCTTACCCGCACGCGGCGCTCGACCCTTATATGCTGCTGGCGCACGTCATCATGGGCTTGAATAACATCGTCTCGCGGCGGATCAACCCGTTTGAAGCGGCGGCGTTGAGCATCGGCGCGGTTCACGGCGGAGTCGCCGAAAACGTCATCCCCGATAAAATTTCGCTGAACGGCACGCTGCGCTTCACCTCGCTGGAAGCGCAAAAGTTCCTGCGCGAAGAAATCCGCCGCGTCTTTGAAATCGTTAAACTCTACGGCGGCGATTATGAATTAAAATTCGTCTTCGGTGGAATGCCGCTGATAAACGACGGGCAAGTCTCCAAAGTCATCGCCCAAGTCGGCGCGGAGCTGCTCGGCGCGGAGAACGTCCGCCCGATGCGTAAATCGCTCGGCGCGGAAGACTTCCCCGAATTTACAAAGAAGATTCCCGGCGCGATGTTTTCGCTCGGCGTGAAAATAGAAAACCGCCCGACTTACGAACTGCACCATCCCAAATTCGACCTCGACGAGCGCGCCCTGCCCATCGGAACGGCGGTGATGGTCGAAACCGCGCTGCGATTCTTGAACTCATAACATCTCTGGAGAAAAACGCATGCACACGATTCTCAAATCAAACAGCAAGGAAGTCGTCATCGGCATTGACAAGCCCTTCGTCATGATTGGCGAGAAAATCAACCCCACAGGTCTCAAAAAACTCGGGCAGGCGCTGGTCAATCAGGACATGGAATACGTCAAATACCTCGCCAAGCGTCAGGTGGATTGGGGCGCGGACGTGCTAGACGTCAACGTCGGCCATCCCCAGGTGGACGAGGTCGAAATGATGCCCATTGTCGTCGAAGCCGTCAAATCCGCCGTGGACGTGCCGCTGTGCATTGATTCCAACGACCCCAAGATTTTGGAAGCTGGGCTAAAGGTCGCCCCCGGCAAGCCCCTCGTCAATTCCGTCAACGGCGAAGAAAAGCAACTTGCCACCGTCCTGCCCATCGTAAAAGAGAGGGGAGCCGCCGTCATCGGGCTGACCATCGGCGACGAGGGCATCCCCCCCACCCCCGAACTGCGCCTCGCCGCCGCCGCAAAAATCATCGAGCGCGCGACGAAAATTGGAATTCCCATCGAGGATATTATCATTGACCCGCTGGTCATGACCGTCGGACACGATTCAAAAGCCGCCACCGTCACCTTAAAAACCGTCGAGCTCGTCGTCAAGGAATTTGGCGTCAATATCAGCCTCGGCGCGAGCAACGTCTCCTTCGGCTTGCCGGATCGTCACGCCGTCAACGCCGCCATGCTCACCCTGGCGATGAAGGCGGGGACGACCTGCTCCATCACCGACCCCATCAAGCTGGGCAACGTGATTCGCGCCACCGATTTGCTGCTGGGCAAAGACGCGAACTCCATGCGCTATCTCAAATACTTCCGCGCCACCGAAAAACTCCGCCAGGCGGAAGCGGAAGCCGCGGCGACAAAAGCGTAACCCCCGCGCCTTGCGAATCAAAAGAACCTCCGAGACGGCTCTCGGAGGTTCTTTTCTTAAAAAGCGAAGTTCCTTCTCATCCCAAGGCTTTCTTCAATTCCCGAATATGCTCCGGCGTCGTCCCGCAGCATCCGCCGACGATGCGCGCGTTCCAGCGGCTGGCGTGTTCGGCGTAAACTTTCGGGTCTTCCGCGTCGGTGTTCACCCAACCGACCTGTTCGTCCGCGTAGCCGATGTTGCCATAAGCGATGAGCGGAAAATCTTTTGGACACACCGTCGCGAGCTCGTCCAACGGTTTCGCCAGCGCATGCGTGGGACCACAATTCACCCCCAGCGCCAAAATCCCCAAAGGCAGCAGTTCATTCGCCGCCGCGCTCAGAGTCTCGCCGGAAAGGATTCTCCCATCCGCCCCGCAGACGAAACTCACGGCGACGGGCAAGCCGCTCTGCGCCGCGAATTTCGCCGCAATCCGCGCCTCTCGAATCGAATTCATCGTCTCAATCAAAAACAAATCAACGCCGCTTTGCAGCAAATGTTCCACTCGTTCCGCGTGTTCCGCGCGGAGTTCGTCCTCAGGCGGGACTCTCCCCGGTTCGTAACAATCTTCCAGCGTGGAAATCGAGCCGGCGATAAAACGCCGCGAAGCGGAAGGGACGGCTTTCAGCGCCTCGCGGGCAATCTCCACCGCGCGGCGGGTCAATTCCAAAGCCCCCCGCGCCGCGCCGCCGGCAGCCAGCGCGCGCGCGTGCGTGCGAAAGGTGTTGGTCGTCAGAATATCCGCCCCCGCTTTCAAATAATCCTCGTGAACTTGTTTCAAAATCTCCGCGTCGCGGTCGTTCAGCAGCGCGTTGGCGGACCACAAAGGCAAGCCGGTATCTACCCCGCGGCGGTTTAACTCGGAGCCGGTCGCCCCGTCCAAAATCAAACGGCGGGAGCGCAGCGCTTCTAAAAAAGCGGCGGAAGAATCGCTCATTTCAAATCTCCTTATCTCATCCTCAATTGCAAACGTCCCGGACGGTTCACGCCTTCTCCGGCAGAGCGTCCTTAATCGGCAGCGTGACGACGAAAACGCTCCCCTTGCCCGGCTCGCTCGTCAGGCTGATTTCGCCGCCCATTAGATCGGTCAATTGTTTGGTAATGGCAAGCCCCAAACCAGAGCCGCGATTTTCGCGGGTGATGGCGTTATTCACCTGTCGGAAAGGCGCGAAAATATTTTGCTGTTCCTCTAAGGGAATGCCCACCCCCGAATCGCTCACGGCGATTTGCCATTGCGCGGGCGAAAGACGTCTCAGGCTCACCCGCACTTCCCCCTCCCGCGAGAACTTCACCGCGTTCCCCGCCAGATTGACGATGATTTGCCGCAGACGCTTCGCGTCCCCGTAGAGTTTCTCCGGCAGGTCGGGAAAAATTTCAACGGAATAACGCAGCCCCTTTCTTGCCGCCAACGCCGAGACGGTAGCGGAGACCGCGTCCATCAATTCGCGCGGGTGGAAATAATCCTCAAATAACATCAAAGATTTCGATTGCATTTGCGCTTCGTCCAACAAGTCGTTCACGATGTTGGTCAGATAATGCGCGCTCTCGATGATGTTGCTCACGGCTTTCTGTTGCTTTTCGGTCAGCGTCCCGAACGAGGAATATTGCATCAATTCCGCGTAGCCGAGAATGCCGCCCAGCGGAGTGCGCAGCTCGTGGCTGACGCGCGAAAGCAACTGGCTTTTGAAACGGCTGGCTTCCAGCGCCTGATCGCGGGAAAGGGCGAGGGCTTCTTGCGCTTGTTTGAGCGCGGTAATATCGCGCGCCACGGCTTGAAAGCCGACTGCCCGACTGCCTTCCATGATTACCTGGGCGTTTTGTCCCAGCCACTTCATCTGTCCGCCAGCCGCAATAAAGTAAAACTCGCTGTATGCGTTCAGCGCTTCGGCGCTTCCATGTTTCGGCGCTTCAGTTTGAAGGCGATAAGCGGATTCGACTTCCGCGCGGGATTCGGGCGCGATGAAATCGAAGAAAGATTTGCCGATTGCCTCCTCTTCGCGCTCGTATCCCATTAATTTCAGCGCCGCCGGGTTGGCGTAGGTCAATCTTCCTTCGACGTCCATGCCGTAGATAATATCGCTGGCGCTTTCGACAATCTGGCGGAAGCGCGTCTCGCTCACTTGCAGCAAGGCTTCGGCGCGCTTGCGTTCGTCTAATTCGCGCATGGCGGATTCATACAGCCGGGCGTTATCCAGCGCCAGCGCCGCCAGGCGCGCAAAGAGCAGCCCCGTCTCGACTTGCTCGCGGGAGAAAGGCTGGCTTTGTTCCGCCCGCCCGACGAGCAGAGCGCCCAGACGCTGCTCGCCTGCGACGATGGGAAAGACCGCGAGCGCGATCAGGGCGAGCGCGGCGTAGGCGTGGGGACGACTCTTCTCCTCGTCTTCGGAGTCCAGAATCAAAGGTTCTCCGGTCTCCATCGCGCGCCAGAGGGCGGCGTCGGCTTCGCGGAAGATTCTCAAGCCCTGGATTTTGCCCGCCGCCGCGGTCGCGGCGCGAAAGACAAGTTCCTCGCCTTCCAACAGGGCAAGCGCGCAATAAGGCGAATCCAACAGCGCCGCGGCGCGTTCCGCCGCCGTTTGCAACAGGTTGTTCACGCCGCGGCGGTTGAGCAAATCCAGCGTCATCTGGTGCAGCACGGAAAGGTAATCGTTTTGCCTTTGCAGCTGTTCCTGCAAAATCTTGCGCTCGGTAATATCCTCTTTCACCGCGACGTAATTTTTTACCGCGCCGTTAGAATCCAAAATCGGCGCGATCATGGCGGATTCCCAATAAAGCGAGCCGTCTTTGCGGCGGTTGAGAAACTCGCCCTTCCAAATCAGCCCGGCGCTGATGGTCTGCCACAAGTCGCGGTAAGATTCCGGCGGCTGCCGACCCGATTTAAGGATGCGCGGCGTCTTGCCCTTAACTTCGGCGAAAGAATAACCGCTGGAACGCTCAAACTGCGGATTGACGTATTCAATCGCCCCCGTCGTATCGGTGATGATGATGGTGTTCCCGCTCTGTTCCACCGCCTGAGAAAGCCTGTGGATTTCTTCCTCCGCCCGCCGAATTTCGGTTATATCCAGCAGGACTCCCTGCACGAACAGCGGAGCCCCTTCCTCGTCCCTCGCCAGTTGCGCCTCGTCGCGCATCCAAACAGCGCGCCCGTCCCGCGCAATCAAGCGATATTCCGAAACCGAGCGTCCCCGCTTCAAAGTCTCCTCCACCGTCGCCAGCGCCCGCTTGCGGTCCTCAGGGTAGAGGATATCCCGCCACAGCGCAGGATTCGCCTCCCATTCCGATAACGAATAACCGAGCATCCCTTCAATTTGCGGGCTGAAATAATTGTTCGTGCCTTTGCCGTCCGCGTCGTCGCGGTAAATCGCCACCGGTAGCTGCTCGACCAGAGTCCGATATTTCTTCTCCGCCTCAAAGACCTCCCGCGAACGCTCCTGCACGCGCTGTTCCAACAAATCGCGCTCTTGCTGCAAAAGGTTCAAAGCCTGCGTTTCCTGCTCCCATGCCCGGTTCAGGCTCCGCGTCAGCGTGACCACCGCAGCCGAAAGCGCCACAGCGCTCGCCGCAAAGACCGCCAGGCTGCTGACGCCGGAAGCGACGTCCGCAGGCAGATAGCCCACGTTCTTTGTAAGCGGCTCAAAATACCCTCCGCCAATCAAAAACGAAAAGACAAGCATCGTGCCAATCGTGAGCAAAAAAGCGTAAAGCGCGCCCCGCCGCGTAGAAAGCGCCGCCCCCGCCAGCGTCAGAGACAGGAAAAAGACAAAACTTTCAACCGAAAAGCCAAAATGCAAGGTTTCGTTGAGAGCCGCCGCGTAAATCAGCGCAAGAAAAGCCGCAATCCGCCACGAGTAAGGCAAATTGCGCCCCAGCCCCAAAGCCGCCAGCAGCGCCACCAGCGCGCCAAAAAAGAGGTTGGCAGAGCCGCTCGGCGCGAAAAGAAGCGCCAGCAAGCCAATCGTCGCGCCAACGCGCGCTCCGAGCGTCAAAATCTGCTCGCGCGCCTGACTCCACGCCGGGTTGACGTTCGGCGGGACGGGCAAGTCGCGCTTCAAGGACGGGACATAAAAATCCGCAATTCGCCGCCAGAAAGAAGGCGCGGGTTCCGCCCTTCCGCCTTCGCCCTGCGGCTGCGTTTGTTGAGCCGGCAGCGTGACGCTCTCCTGGGCGGCGCGCGCAAAACGCGGCTGAGGGACGTCGGCGTCGAGCGAGCGCAAAGTCACCATGCGCCCGACCAGTTCCCCGCGCGAATCTTGCAGCGCGGATAAATTCATCTCGTAACGCCGCCGCGCTTCTCCTTCCCCTGCAAAGACCTCCGCCCGCCCCTGCGTTTGATGACGAAAGCGCAGCGCCACATCCGCCCATGGCGCAAGAACTTCCTCCGCGCTCTTTCCCACGGCTCTGGCGGCAGGCGTCCCAATCATGCGCGCCGCGGCGGAATTAATATCCACAATCACTCCGCGCGCATCGAAGACAATCAGCCCGTCGCTCATGAAATCCATCAGGTTACCGCGAGCGAGCGGCGCAAGGTCTATCAATCGAAAGCCAGAAATCGCCCAGACCAAAACCGCCACCGAAACGGTAAAGCCGAAAGGCGTGAGGTCTAACACGCTGCCGCCGGTAATGGAAAGGACGTTGCCAATCCACGGAGTCAGCGCCGCGACGAGCAGCAGCGCCTTC
Organism: Anaerolineales bacterium; assembly: GCA_034432535.1. GTDB lineage: Bacteria > Chloroflexota > Anaerolineae > Anaerolineales > Villigracilaceae > Villigracilis. The sequence continues at coordinate 8,317 of DAOUBR010000009.1, forward strand.
TGTCCGCGAAACGCCCCGCGCTCCTGCAGCAACATGCGCGCTATCAGCGCCGTGCCGAGAAGGATTAAGAGTTGAGAATACGCCCAATAAACCCAAAACCAAAGCCCGTGCGTAATCTCCAGCGCGGAAAAAGACCCCGCGCGAAACACGCGAAAATCGCTCCAAATCAAGCCGTGCCGTTCGGTCGTCAGCGCCAGCCCCAGCGTGACCAGCGGAATTACGCTCAGCCCCGCGATAAAGCCCCGCCGCAGCGGAAACGGCGAACCCGCGTAAGCCGCAGCGAACAGCAGCCACGCAATCGGAATAGAAGTAATGCCAAAGTATTGCATCTTCCCCCAAAAGAGTTTCGTCGGCAGGTCCGCGCCTGCAATCTCCAATGCGTAGCCCAGCGACCAAAACGTCACGCTCGCCGCCAAAAAAGACAACAGGGTCGCCCCCTGGGTTTCGCGCCGCTTCCAAATGTAAAAAAATGCCCAAATAGAAACGCCAGCGGCGGCAAGCAGAGGAAGAACGTAGGGCGTGTAAGCGAAGCGCATAGAAAAAAGTTTCCTTAAAAGGGCGAAGACGGGCGGCCCTCACCCGCGCATTATACAGCCCAAAAGATTTTTCCAGCGTTGCAAAGGCGTAAGAGGACCTTCGCAACCCGCCGGCGCGGTCAGGAATCCGAATCTTCCAGCGCGTTGCGGAATTGGTACCTTGCCAAAACCGCTTTAATGACTTCCATATTTTCGGGCGAGAGCTCGGTGAATTCGAACCCAATGTTAAAGTTTTCCGGGTTTTGCTCGTCCGGGCGGCTCCATGCCACCCGCGCCGGGATCACCACCCGCTTCGACTGCATATCAGGCGGGACTTCCGGAAACTCGATTCCCAAAATCAAATGCCGGTCCGCCGTCAGCGCTTTTTCCCCGCACACCATCGCCCCTTTCAAAGTCAGGTCGTTAATGTACCCCAGCAAATGCTTGTGCTGCAGTTCATACACCAGCGTAAAGGTCATCAACTTCCTGCGCGGTTCTTGTCTCGAGGTTGGCATGGCTGGCTCCTTCCTTCCGCTCACTAGCCCAACGCGCGCGCGCCGGATGCACCTCCATTATATCAAGAGAATCTCCGCCGTTTCGCCGGCGGCGATTCCGGTGGCGTCGGGCGGAATGCGCAGCAGCCCGTCGGCGAAAGCCAGCGTGAAAATCAAATTGCTTTTGCCAAAAATCGGCTCGGCGACGCGCTCTCCGTTTTTTATGCTCAGGCGCACCGGCTGCCAGTCTTCGCGTCCGGCTTGCGAAGAGAGGTTCACCGTCAGTTTTGCCGGCACGGCGGCTTTGGGGCGCGGCAGCGCGCCCAACAATCTTTCCACCACCGGCGCCACGAACAAATAGCCGTTCACCAGCGCGCTGACCGGATTGCCGGGCAAACCAATCACCGCTTTGCCGCCGCACGCGCCCAAAATGGTCGGCTTGCCGGGGCGGGTGTTAACTCCATGCACCAGCACGCCGGGCGCGCCCAGCCTGCCGATGACTTCGGCGGTCATATCGCGGGTGGAGGCGGAAGAGCCGGCGGTAATCACAAGCGCGTCGCATTCGGCGAGCGCTTTTTCCGCCGCGCCGCGCAGCGCGTCAAAATTGTCCCTGACGATTCCATAGCGCAGCGCTTCGCCGCCGTATTTTTCAATCAGCGCGCCGAGCGTGTACGAGTTAATATCGCGCACCTGACCGGGGCGCGGGGATTGCTGCGGGGGAATCACTTCGTCGCCCGTAGAAATCAAGCCGATGCGCGGTTTTCTCACTACGCGCAATTCGGCGATTCCCAAAGCCATCAAGCCGCCAATCTCGGCGGGGCGCAGCAAAGTCCCTTTAGGCAAAACCAATTGACCTTTCGCCACGTCCTCCCCCACCAGAATGAGATTCTCGCCCGCCGCGACGGCGCGGAAAATTTCAATCTCTTGCGCGGCGGATTGCGCGACGGTTTGGGTATATTCCAGCATCACTACCGCGTCCGCGCCCGCAGGCAGCATTCCGCCCGTGTGAATCAAAGCGCATTCGCCGGTTTTAATTTCAAAATCGGGCGCGGCGCCCATTGGCGATTCGCCAATCAGGCGGAGGTAAGCGGGCAGAGATTCGCTCGCCCCAAAGGTATCTTTCGCGCGGACGGCGTAACCGTCCACCGTCGTGCGCGGGAATTCGGGAAGCGGATGCGGCGCAAAAACATCTTCCGCCGCGGCGCGGTTGAGGGCGCAAGCGGTTTCTAGCAATTCAGAACCCAACTCGGTTTCAGAGAGGTTCGTCAGCAGCGTTTCGCGGGCTTGATCGGGAGGAAGGAGGGTGAGAAATTCAGGCATAGGAGAATTAGAGATGAGAGAAGCGGAGGTTGAAAATTCAGCGCAGCCAGAAGGTCAGCGCGAGGAAGTAAGCGGTTAAGCCAAAGACGGCAAGCGCGGTGGAAGCCAAAGCCTGCCAGTTGGGCTTGCCGCCCAGCGCCACGTTCCGCAAGAGGACGATTTGCAGCGCGGCGAAAGGCAGGGTGAGCAGCGAGGTCCACAAGACGCGGTAGCCGAAAAAAGCAGCGAGCGTAAACGCGGCGTAAGCGAAGATGAGCAGGCTGTCATGCAGCGGGACGGCGCGCTCCCAGCCCAACGCGCGCAACAGCGAGCCGCGTTCGTATTTTTGGTCGTTTTCATAGGTCGTAAAATTGAGGATGAGAAAATACGCCAGCGCCAGGGCGGTCAGCGGGACGAGCGCGAAAATCAACATGCGATGATTTTCTCCAAATTGCAGGGTAAAGCCGATGGCCGGCACGAGGTAGGCAAGGTGCGCGGCGAGGAGCAGCTCGCCAAATCCGCGATTGACAAGGCGTATGGGCGGGACGGCGTACAGCAAAATCAGACCAAAAGAAAAAAGATAAAACGTGAATCCAGCCCAAGCCAGCGCGCCGTTCAAGTAAAGTTGATAAACCAAAAAGGCGACGGCAGCCAGCGCGGCAAGGGAGACGTAGAGCGCGTTATTGCGGAGCGTTTCCTTGCGTTGCGGAGTCTCGCCTTGCAGCAGCGGTTCGTTGCCGGGGCGGAAGACTTCGGTCAGCAATGCGAGCGCGGCTTGCAGCAAGAGAACGCTCGCCAGCCCGCTCCACAAAGCAAGCAGGTTGAGCGGCTTGCCAAGATAAGCCGGCAGGCTAGCGCCGAGCGCGTAGGTCAGCGCGGCGAGGAGCAAATGCAGGGGGCGAGTGAGTTTAAGCATAAGAGTCAGGCGATGAACGAGGGCGAGGATTTGAGATAGTTTTCCAATCTTTCCGCCGCCTGCGGAAGGTTTTTTCTTCCCAGCCCGATTCTAAAATGATTTCCGAAGTCGTCGTAAGTTGAACCGGGCAGCAGCAAAACGCCAGCCTTCTTCACAAGGTCGTCGCAAAAGAAATCCACGTCGCCTTGCGATAAGCGGGGGAAGGCCATTGAGCCGGCGGACGGGCGGACCCACGAGAAGAGCGCGTCATATCTTTGAAAGAGGTCTTCTACGACGACGAGGTTGCCTTGAATGAGGGCAAGGTTGCGGTCCATTAATTTTTGGCGGTTGCGCAAGGCGACTTCCGCCAGGAATTCGCTTGGGGCGGCGTTGCAGATGGTGGTGTAATCTTTCAGCGCCGCCATCGCCTGGTATATCTTTCGATTCTTCGTTGCGATCCAACCGATTCGCAAGCCAGCCAGCCCGTAGGTTTTGGAGGTCACGCCGAGCGAGACGGCGTGCGCGCCCATATCGCAAGCGGCGGGAAGGCGGGTCGTCGGGTCGTACTCCGATTCGCGGTAGACCTCGTCGAAGAACAATAACAAGCCGTGTTCGCGGGCGAATTGATTCAAGGAATCAAAATCGGCGCGGGGCATGAGCCAGCCCGTCGGGTTGTGCGGCGAATTGACGATAACGGCTTTGGTGGCGGGGCGCAGCAGGCGGCGCAACTCGTCCAAATCCAAAGCCCAGCCGTTTCCTTCGCGCGCCTGCCAGTCGCTCACTTCACAGCCGACGCTTTTCGCCGCGTCCCCCAGCGATTGATAGCGCGGCGCATGGACGATTACATGGTCGCCCGGTTGCAGCGCGGCGTGCATGAACAGGAAAATCGCCTCTTCCGCCCCGCTGTGAACCAAAATGTCTTCGGGCTGCATGGTCTGGTAAATTTTGCAAATTTCCCGCCGCAGCGCGGGGCTGCCCTGCGATTCGGCGTATCCCAGCCAGACGCGCTGAAATTTTTCCGCCGCGCCATCTTCCAGCGCAAGCAGCTCGGCGATGGACATGGCTTCGCAATCCGAAGAGCAAAGCAAAAATTCCACGCTAAATTCGTATTTAGCGAAGTAACGTTCGAGTTTGAAAGGAGGGAGATTCATAGGGAAGAAGCCTGATCGCGGTTCGCCGTTTGCGGTCTGAGGTCCGCCCTCAAATCGCCTTCTTCACGTCGCGGAGGTGCAATTGATTGTGCAGGTAAAGCATCTTAATCATCTCGCGCAGGGAGGTTTCGCCCAAAAACGGATGACGTCCGGCGAGGTCAAGTTCCGCTTCGTTTAAGCCTGAGACCCACGCGACCGATTCGGCGCGCATCTGCCGATATTGAGTCAACAGTTCGGCGGCGGGAGTCTCTTTGATTTTTTGCTGCTGCGCGGCGTTGTAACGGTCAATCGAAAAATCCTTGTCCGCGCCCGCCCCGCCCTGCCGAATTTGCTCAAAAAGGCGCAGCAACCCGCGCTCGGAAAAGACGAAATGCGCCAGAACTTCCCGCGTCGTCCACGTTTCGCCTTCGGTATAGACTTCGGCTTTCCACTGCGCTTCGCTCAGCGAAGAAAAAAAGGCGAAGACTTTTTCGCCTTCGCTTTTGAGTTTTGCGGCAAGTTCGTCTCTTTCGGACATGGGCGGTCTCCTGAACGCGCAAAGCGTTATTTGGAATAGACGGCGTAGTTAATGGACTTCTTTCCCGTCGTCGGGTAGTAATAGGTTTTCAGCGTCGAAATCCGCTCGATAACGCGCTTGCTATCGGGGAAATCGCTCCGCACGTAGTAATAATGCGCGTCGTAAGGACTATCGCCAAAGACGGCGGCGAGGACGTAACCGCGCGCTTCGGCGTATTCTTTCATGGTAATCGTCATGCGAAACCAGGGCTGCGCGAGGTTGGCTTCGGTCAGCTTCGGCGGGACGAGCGGCGAATAATAATCATGAAACATAATCACATGCGGCTTGTAACGGTCGAGGTATTCCGCCGTCAACCCGTTGCGCGCGATGAAAGTATCGTTCAAGCCCCAGGCGTCAATCGCCGTCCAGCCGGAATAATAGGGCAGCAGCCCGGCTTCGGTGGTGGCAATCACATAGCCCTTGCCGCGATATTCCGCCAGCAGTTTGCCCATCTCGTAGCGTCCGTCTTTTTCGTAAGGCGAGAAGCAAGTTTTTTGATAGGAAGTGAGATAACAATTTTGCGTCCAGGAATAATAAACGAGGCTGGCGCAAACAGCCAGCAGCGCGGCGAGGAGCGCGCGCCTTTCCTGAACGGCGAGCCGATTCAGCGGGGCGAGTTTTTCCGCCCCCGCCAGCGGAATCCACGAAAGGAGGGCGACGGGCAGCAGCGCGTATTGAAAGCGCGCACCGTAATTCATCTCGTCGGAAATCAAAACGAAGGCGGCAGCGAAGCCCAAAATGGGAATCAGCGCCGCGACGGTCTGGCGCGCGGTTTCGCGCGAGCGAAAGCCCCACACGAACACGACGGCGACGGGCAGGCACATCCGCAGCGCGTTGAGCAGAGAGTTATAGAAAGAATCCCAATGCAGGCTCGCCCCGCCTTTTTTATAAAACGGGTTGGGCAGCGGGTGACCGAAGTAATTCCAGCGCCAGAAGAAGTAAGCGCCGCCTAGCAAGAGAAAGACCGCCCCAAAGACCGCGACGACGGGCAGGGAATTTTTCGCCCCGCGCCGAAAGACGATCGCCAGTAGCATGAGCGCGGCGAGGATGACTCCCTCCGGGCGGATGAGTCCGGTGATCAAGCCGCTGAACGCAAAGGCAAGCGAAAGCCAGAGCGGGGCGTCTTTGCGGTTCATCAAGAGCAAGGCAAGGGTCCAGGTCAGCGCGGCGAAGAGGGCAAAGACGGGCGTCCCGAAATAGGCGGCGACGTAGGAAAGCCCCGTCCCAACGGCAAGATACAGGGCGCTGATAAAGGCGGCGGGGATTCCCGCCCCATGAACGCGGCGATTCGTCCAATAAATCAGCAAGACGGTAAGCAAATGGGCGAAATAGCCCAAGCCGCGCACCGCCTGCCCCACCGTCAGCCCCAGCTTTATCAACGCGGCGGAAGCGACCATGAAGAGGAAATCCGTCGCCCCGTCCAGCGGCGGCTCGCCAATATTCCACACAATGCCGTCCCCGCCCGCCAGATGTTGAGCGTAGCGCATGAGCATTGCCGCGTCTTCAAAAGGCGGAATGGAAAAATTCACCCAGCGCGCGCCGTAATATATCGTCGCGGCGAGCAGCAAGAGAGAGAAGAAAAGGTCGGAAAATTTTTTGAAAGCAGGCATAAGGAAAAGCGGTTTGCGTTCGTTGGTCATAGCAGCGAATAGCCGCCGTCCACGACAATCGTTTGCCCGGTGACGTATTCGTTTTTGACGAGGAACTCCAAAGCGGAGGTAATCTCTTCCATAGCGGCGGGACGTTTGAGCGGCAGGCGTTCTATAAGTTTACCCCATTGTTCTTCCGTCACGACTTCAGAGCGCAACACCAGCCCCGGGGCGATAGCGTTCACGCGGATTTCAGGCGCGAGCGCGCGGGCGAGAATCTTCGTCAGCGATTCAAGCCCCGCTTTGCTGACGACGTAGGAGGGGTAGCGCGTCCACGCTTTCCCAGCGGCGACGTCGGACACGTTGACGATTAGCCCGCCCGAAGTCATGCTCCGCGCCGCGCGCTGGGCTAGCAAAAAGGGCGCGCGCAGGTTCAAGTCCAGCGCGGAATCCCAATCGCTCACAGTCAATTCGCGCGGGCCGCCCGCCGGCATGACGGCGGCGGAGTTTACTAAAATTTTCAATTCAAAGTTCAGGGCGGCGCATTGATTGAAAAGTTCGTCAATTTCTTCGAGCTGCGAAAGGTCGGCGCGCAGCGGATAAACGGGAACGCCGAGCGCTTCAATTTCACGCCCGGTCGCGCGGGCTGCTTTTTCGGAGGCGTGATAATGTAGCGCGATGGAATATCCCATGCGGGCGAGCGTCAGCGCGAAAGCTTTGCCCAGCCGATGCGCGCCGCCGGTGACGAGAGCCAGTTTGGACATGTCCCGATTTTATAACAAAATGAAGCGTAGCGCCGCCCGCCAGTCTCATAAAATCATGCCCCTCGCCGGGAAACGCCGTAGCAAGCCGACAGCGAATGGGTCACGAATGCGCGCCTGGCAGGGCGGCGTTCGTGCAATATTCGTGGACGGAACTCCCCGCGCATGCGCCGTGGGGCAAGTCTCCCCCTTGCCGCAAACCGTCCGCGAATGGGGTCACAAATGCGCGAAGAAAAACCGTCCCGCAGGCACACCACCTGCGGGACGGTTTCATTTTCTACGCTTTACCCCTTCAACCCCAAAAAACGCCGTGCAAAAGCGCGCACCGCGCGGGCCGCCTCCAACGCCTGACGCGCCTCATCCAGAGTCGGCTCGGCGCCGGGGTAACGAACCTGAACGGCAAACGCCGAGAGAAAATCCAGCGCATCGCGGTCGAAAGCCGCCAAAACGCCATGCGCCAGGCAGAGTTCGTTCAAAGCGTCCAGGTCATGGGTACGGGGAACGGCAATATTTTTTGAAACCAGCAAAGCCTTCAAGTATTTTTCGGCGCATTGTTGAGCGTGGTAACCGGCGGCGTCGGGAAAGCGGCGTTTGCCGCGCAACGCCCGATGCGCCATTTCCCAATCCACTTCCGCTTTTGCCGCCCATTCCTGGGGGTCATTTTCGTTCATAAACGACAATCCCTTTTGCCAACATTTCACTCAGAAACGGGCTGCCTTGCCGCAGCGCCTCGTTCACTTCGTCGGGCGTCTTGACCACCACGTCTACTGGAAAGGAGCGCGGACGCAGCAACCGCATCACCTGACGGGCGCGTTCCATAGGCGGCAAACTCGTTTCCATGATGACCAGCAAATCCACATCGCTATCGGGCGTGGGCTGACCGTAGGCATACGAGCCGAACAGGATGATTTTGTACGGATTCAACGCCGCCACCAGCCGCTCCACCACCCCGGGCAGCGTCTCGGCCACCGGGCGGAAACCGATCGGAGCAACGTCGCTTGGGATCAGGACACTCATCCGCA
>DAOUBR010000010.1:0-42475 GCA_034432535.1 Anaerolineales bacterium
TATTCTCTTCTGGCATATCAGACTCCCTGCTGGCAATGAAAAACGCCATTCATTCAACTGTGTAAACGAGCGCTTCATCAATTTTACCCCAACCAAAACCGCCGCCCAAAAACATCCTTCCCATTGCCGCTTTGTTTAACAAGATGGGCAGGATGTTTTGCCCTGTTTTCGGCGCGGCTCATCCTGAAAATTTTGTTGATCCGGTTTGTTTTTTTAGCCTGAAACCGCGTTTTGAAAAAGCCGTGTCGGCGTCAGCCCTTGCGCGCCTGCGCGGGGCGTGATAAAATATCGCCCGCTTTGAAATTGGGGACTCGTCTAATGGCAGGACGACTGACTCTGGATCAGTTAGTAGTGGTTCGAATCCATTGTCCCCAGCAAAAGAACTCTCCTTGCGCAGGGGAGTTCTTTTTGTCGCCGTTTGCCATGCGAGACGCTACAATTTTACTCTGTCGCGCCGCTATGTTTAACAGGATAAACGGGACGTCTTCACCCTGTTTTTTGCGCGGCTCATCCTAAAAACCCTGCCCATCCTGGTTGTTTTCTAACCTGAAACCGGACTTTGAGAAAGCCATGCCCTTATTCCGAACTCGCGTTTCCGAAGTCTTTGCGGCGCATCCCCGCAGGGGGCGAGAATGCGTCTTATGAACTTTATGAAAAAACTCCCCGCGCGGGGGAGTTTTTTGTGATTGCCGCTTGTCGCGCGGGGCGCTAAACGATCCGCACGTCGTAGAATTTTTTCACCGCGCCCGCCAGCGCTTTACGAACGGCTTCCTTCTTCAAGCCATCCACTTTGAAAGTGAGCGTCTTCGTTTCGGCGTCCTTGCCGGAAAACACGCCGAAGGAAATAAAGTTGCCGCCGGCGTCGGAGATGGCTTTGGTCACTTTGGCGAGCTGTCCCGGCTTGTCTTCCACTTCCGCCGTCACGCGCACGGCTTTGCTGCGCGCGCCCATCAGTTCAAGGAAGATTTTAAACAAATCGGTCTCGGTGATGATTCCCACCACCTTGCCGGAGCGTATTACCGGCATACCGCCGATTTTTAAATCCGCCATCGTGCGCGCGGCTTCTTCGATGGGAGTGTCGTAATTCACCGTGCGCACATTTTTCGTCATCACCCGATCCACCGTCACCTTGCTGAGCAGGTAATTCATTTCCCACACGCTGAGCGTGGTCACTTGCGAAGGAGAGGCGTTGAGCAGGTCTCTTTCCGAAACAATTCCAACCATCTTGCCGTTTTTCATTACTGGCGCGCGGCGGATATGCTCCTTTTTAAACATCGCCAGCGCGTCGTTAATGGGCGTGTCGGGAGTAACGGAAATTACGGGATGGGACATTCTTTCGCCGACAAACATGGTTATACCTCCGGGATAGTAGTAGATGATAAATAAGTTTAAAACTGATTATAACTTGAATTTTAACTCAGCCGCTTTCCGCGAAGCGCCGAATCACCCGCGCGGCGTGCCGGGCGTGCTGCACGTACAGGTCAATGCGGATGTTTTCGTTGGGAGCGTGCGCGCGCGTTTCGGAATATCCGTGACCCATCGTCGCCACCGGCAGACCGAGCTCATGCACGAAAGGATAATTCGGACCCGAACCGCCGGTCATCGGCACAATCCGCATGGGCGCGCCGTACACGTCCTGGGCGGCGTCCACTACCAGCTTGACAAACGGATGGTCGGGGTCGGTGCGCGCGGCGGCGTCGCCTCCGTGATAGATAATTTGCACGTCGGAAAAACCCTGCGCGTCCAGATGCGCGCGCAACTTCTTCAAAACGTCTTCCGGCTTCTGGTTGGGGACAAGGCGAAAATCCACTTTAGCGGAAGCGCGCGCGGGCAGCACGGTCTTCGACCCCGAGCCCTGATAACCGCTGGTCAGCCCGCAGATTGTGCAGGTCGGCGAGAACACTTCTTCCACCTTTAATGCCGTTCCCCCCGCGAGCCCCTTCAAAAATTCCTTCACGCCGTATTGGGCTTTATATTGCTCCGCTACGTCCGGCAGTTTTTCCATGAACTCAATATCGCGCGCGCTCGGCGGGACGACGTCGTCGTAAAAGCCGGGAATGAGGATGCGCTCGTCCGCGCCTTTGAGCGAGTTTAACGCCCACGTCAGCCGCCATGCCGCGTTGGGGAAGATGCTCCCGCCTACGCCGGAATGTACGTCGGTGGAAAGCGACTCGACGACCAGCTCCACATAACAAATGCCGCGCAGACCCAAAAACTGCAAGGGGATCCCCAGCGGATCGAGGTAGCCAAATTCCCAAATGCAGGCGTCGGCTTTCAGCCTTTCTTTGTTGTCGCGGATGAATTCGTGCAAGTGGACGCTGGCGGTTTCTTCTTCGCCTTCCACCACAAATTTCACGTTGCAGGGCAGCTCGCCTTCTTCCGCGAGAAGCGCGTCAATGGCGAACAGACGCGCGGTGAGGTGACTTTTGTCGTCGCTCACGCCGCGCCCGTACATCTTCCCGTCGCGGATGGCAGGCTCGAAAGGCGGCGTTTCCCAAAGTTCCAGCGGTTCGGGCGGCTGCACGTCGTAATGGTTGTAAATCAGCAGCGTCTTATCGCTTTTGCCTTTGCGCTCGCCATAGACCACCGGCGCGCCCTCCGTCGGCATGATTTCCGCCGCAAAGCCGCGCTTTGCCAACATCTCTTTAACGAGCTGCGCGCATTCCTTCATGCCCAGGTTTTGCGCGCTCACGCTCGGCTGCGCCACATAGCGCGCCAGCTCTTGCAGGTTCGCGTCGAGATTTTTCTCAAAGTAAGAATCAATTTTGGCGTAGTCGCTCATAATCATCTCCTTGCGGCGAATTGTAATCCTTTTTCGACGCTTGAATTTTGAGCGAATCATATTCCCAGCATTTTGCTGACGACGGAAAGCAGAATGCCGCCCGCGATTACGCTGCCTAATTGACCGGCGGTGTTGGCGCCCATCGCGTGCATCAGAATAAAGTTATTGGGGTCTTCGTCGTTGGCGGTTTTGGCTGCCAGTCTGCCCGCCATCGGAAAGGCGGAAATGCCCGCCGCGCCGATGAGCGGATTGATTTTCCCGCCCGTCACGAAGTTCATCAGCTTGCCGAAGAGCAACCCGGCGACGGTATCCAACGCGAAAGCCATCAAGCCGAGCAGCATGATTTTGACGGTGGCGAGATTGAGAAAGCTTTCCGCGCTCATCGTCGAGCCGATGGCAAGCCCCAAAAACAACGTGGCGATGTTGATGATTTCATTCTCGGCGGCTTTGCTCAACCGCCCGACCACGCCGGAGACTTTGAGCAGGTTGCCCAGCATGAGCATGGAAATCAGCGGCGTGGCTTCGGGAACGAGCAAGCCCACCGTCAGAGTCAGCGCCACGGGAAAGAGAATCAGCGTCTTTTGCGAAATCGGCTTGGGCGTATATTCCATCTGCGTCAGCCGTTCTTTGCGCGTGGTGAGCAGCTTCATCAATGGCGGCTGGATGATGGGAATCAGACTCATGTAAGAATACGCCGCCACCGCAATCGGGGCGAGCAATTCGGGGGCGAGCTTGGTCGCCACGAAAATCGAGGTCGGCCCGTCTATCGCGCCGATGACCCCGATGGAAGCGGCTTCGTTCAGCGGGAAGCCGAGCGCAATCGCCAGCATCAGCGTTCCAAAAATGCCGAATTGTCCCGCCGCGCCCAGCAGAACCATGCGCGGCTGCGCCAACAGCGGAGAGAAGTCAATCATCGCGCCGACGCCGATGAAAATCAGCAGCGGGAAGAGTTCGGTGGAAATGCCCGCTTCGTATAACACGCCGGTCATCCCTTCGGCGGCGGTCATGCCCGCCAGCGGAATGTTCGCCAACAAACACCCAAAGCCGATGGGCAGCAACAACACCGGCTCAATTTCCTTAAAGATGGCGAGGTAAATCAAGACGAAGGCGGCGACGATCATCACCGCGTTTCCCAGCGTGAAATTAAGAAAGCCCTTCAACAGGTCGGGCAGCAGAGAAGTCAGGTCCATAAGCGTCCTTTACGAATCGCGCGCGCGACTCATTCCTCAAACTTCGCCAAAGCTTGCTTATGCGCCACGCTTTGTCCCGCGCTTACCAGAACTTCTTTTATGATTCCGCCGCGCGTCGCGCGAATGTTGTTCTTCATTTTCATCGCTTCGATGACGAGAATGACCTGCCCCGCTTCGATCGAATCGCCGGGCTTGACGAACACTTCGGTCACTGTGCCGGGCAGCGGCGCGACGAGCGTATCGGCGCTTGCGGCAGGACCAGGCGCCGAAGCCGTGACGATGGAAGGCGAAGCGGGCTTTTGCTCGCTCAAGTCGGAGCGCGCGGCGGCGAAGCCGCTTTCAGGCTGAACCTCAAAGCGCGTTCCGTTCACTTTGGCGACGATCGGGCGCGCGTTCACGTCCTCGACTTCCACTTCGTAAATCTTGTCGTTAATGGTGATGCGATAATTCATACGGTTCTCCAAAAATTTTTGGAAGGATTTATCTTGTCCTGCCTCTTCGGGGCGGGGCGCTTTGTCTCATCCGCATTCCCAATTGCCACGCCGAGACGATGGCGGTTTCCGGCAGTTTGAGCGGATGGGCGGCGGATAAACTTTGCTCGGCGAGCGCTACCGCGACTGCGGCGGCGGCGGCTTGCGCTAAATCTTCGGAAGCGGACTCGGAATCTTCCGCCGCGTTCTCCGTTTCGGGCGTGAGGTTCGTCAGCAGAATCATCATCGCCCACAGCAGCAAAATCGCGCCGAAGACAAGGCTCATCCCCAACACGGTAATCCAAACCGCGGCGGTCATATCGTTCATCGTTGCTCCTTGCGAATTTAAACCGGGATGTTTCCGTGTTTGCGCGGCGGGGCGGGCGTGTACTTATCGCGCAGCGCCGAGAGGGCGGCGATAATCTTCGGGCGGCTTTCGCGCGGCTCGATAATATCGTCCACATAGCCGGTCGAGGCGGCGTAATACGGGTTGTTGAATCTGGCGCGATATTCGTCCGCCAGCTTCTCGCGTTCGGCGGCGGGGTCGGCGGCGCTTTCAATCTGTTTCTTAAACAAAATGTTCGCCGCGCCTTCCGCGCCCAGCACGGCGATTTCCGCCGAGGGCCAGGCGTAAGTGACGTCCGTCCCCAAATATTTGCTGGACATGACCACATACGCGCCGCCGTACGCTTTGCGGGTGATAATGCAGATTTTCGGCACGGTGGCTTCGGAATAGGCGTAAAGCAGCTTCGCCCCGTGACGGATGATGCCGCCGTGTTCCTGCGCCACGCCGGGCAAAAAGCCGGGCGAATCAACGAAGGTGACGAGCGGGACGTTAAAGCAATCGCACATGCGGACAAAGCGGGTCATTTTATCGGCTGCGTCAATATCAATGACTCCCGCCATAATGGCTGGTTCTTGCGCCACCACTCCCACGCTATGCCCGCCGATGCGCGCCAACCCGGTGATGGCGTTGCGCGCCCAGTGCGGCTGCAATTCCATAAAGGAATTTTTATCCACGATTTTTTCAATCACCTGATGCATAATGTACGGCTTGGCGGGGTCGAGCGGAATGACGCTGTTGAGCGATTCGTCCATAAAAGCCGGGTCAGTGGCGGGGGTGACGTACGGCGGGTTTTCGATGTTGTTGGAAGGCAGGTAAGAAAGGAAATGCCGCACGGTCTGCAGCGCCGTTTGCTCGCTTTCCACGCTGAGATGCGCCACGCCGCTGATGGTGGTATGCACGTTCGTCCCGCCGAGCGATTCCGCGTCTATCACTTCGCCCGTCACGGCTTTGATGACTTCGGGACCCGTGAGGAACATGAACGATTGTTTCTCCACCATCACGACGAGGTCGGTCAGGGCGGGGGAATAGGCGGCGCCCCCGGCGCAGGGACCGAGCATGACGCTGATTTGCGGCACCACGCCGGAGTATTGCGCGTTGCGGCGGAAGATTTCAGCGTAGCCGCCCATCGAACGCACGCCTTCTTGAATGCGCGCGCCGCCGGAGTCGATAAGAGAAATGAAAGGCGTGCCGTTGCGAACCGCCAAATCCATCACGCGGCAGATTTTGTGCGATTGCATTTCGCTCAACGTGCCGCCGTAGATGGTGAAGTCTTGCGAGTAGAGATAGACCGTCCGCCCGTTGATTTGTCCGTAACCGGTGATGACGCCGTCGCCGTAATACTTCTCTTTCAGCAAGCCCATCTCGTCGCCTTGATGGGTAATAAACGGCTCAATTTCGTTAAACGTGCCGGGGTCGAGCAACGCCTCAATGCGTTCGCGCGCCGTCATTTTCCCTTTTGCTTTTTGTTTGGCTATTCGTTCCGCCCCTCCGCCTTCGAGGGCTTTCGCGCGGATTTTCCGTAACTCAAGAATTCTTGGGTCTTCTGTGGTCATAGGGATTCCTTTTGGGTGAAAAAAATCACAAAAAGAAGTATATTTGCCCTGCGGGGAAAGCAGTAGTGACGTAAAGCACGCCGTTTATAGGATGATGGACATAATGCTTCGCGCCCGCTCCGTAAAATGTAATAGGATTGTAGGGAACGTTCGCTTCAAATTCTGATAAAATTTTCGCTTGAGTTTTTTTGCTTTGTTCAAAAGGAGCGCTTATGTTTTCAAGCGTCGAAAATGTGGAATGCAAAGTCTCGGCTAACATTTTGCTCGCCGCGGCGCAGCGACTTTTCTCCTACGATAAAATTCCGCTCGCCATGACGTTGGTGCAAATCGTCCTCGACCAGCATCCCCGCCATTCTTACGCGCTCAGGCTGCGCGAACTCTTCAATAGCGAATCTCCGCCCGAAGCGGATCGTATGCTTCATCTCTATCGGGACGTCGCCAGCGGCATGTATTACGTCGGCGAAAAAGACACGCCTGGCGCCGTCGCCTTCTCGACTTTAGAAGAAGCTATCGCCTACCTGCGCGAATTAAATTGAAGCGACAAAAAAGAGCGCCCGCTTGGAGGCGCTCTTTTATTTCAAGCGTAAAGCGATTGAACCGCTTCGCGGAAAATCCGCGTGTGATAATCCACGTCTTCCGGCGCGACGTCCGCCGAAATCAGAGCCATGTTATGGAAGGGGGTCATCAAAATTCCGCGATTGAGCGCGAAGAGATGCATGTAACGGTCGAGCTCGTGGTCTATGGCGGCGGCGGCTTCTCCGCCGTTTTTGGGCGGCGTGGGGCGGAACCAATATTCGGAGCGCGAGCCAAGACGTTTGACAATCCATGGCAAGCCGAACTCTTGAATGACCGCTTCCACGCCGGCGGTGAAGCGCTCTTGGAGCGCAAGCGCTTTGGCGTAAAACTCTTCGGTCAGCACGTGTTGCAGCGTGGCTTTCATCGCCGCGATGGAAAGCGCGTTGCCCGCCAGCGTGCCGCCGATTCCGCCTACGTCGGCGTCGTCTATCGCCAGCTTTTGGCTAAACGCCTGAGAAATTTCTTCAGTGAAGCCGTACACGGCGGCGGGGATTCCGCCGGCGAGCGGTTTGCCCAGCGTGAAGAAATCCGGCTTGAGCCCATGCGCGGCGGCGTATCCGCCCGGTCCCGCGCAGATGGTGTGCGTCTCGTCAATAATCAAGTACGTCCCGTATTTGCGGGTGATTTCGCGCAGCGCGTCGTGATACCCCGGTTCGGGGTGAATAATGCCGATGTTCGTCATCACCGGTTCGGCGAGGACGGCCGCCACGTCGCGCGCCGAGAGCGCCGTTTCTAACGCGGCGACGTCATTAAACTCGATGACCTTCGAGGTCTCGCGCGGGTCAATTTGCGGTCCCATGTTGTTGGGGCGGGGAATGGGGGAGCCTTCTTCGTCCAGCGCGATGAAACTCTCGTCCACCGAACCGTGATAGCAATAATTGAAGACGAGGACTTTCGGGCGCCCGGTGATGAAACGCGCCATGCGCAGGGAGAAGCGATTCGCGTCGGTGGCGGTGAGCGCGAACTGCCAGTAAGGCAGACCGAAGCGGCGCTGCAATTCTTCCCCCACCCAAATTACGTCTTCATAGGGCAGCATCAGCGTTGCGCCTTTTTGCAGCTGCTCTTGCGCGGCGCGGACGGTCGCTTCGGGCGCGTGGCCCGTCATGGCGCCGGTGTCGCCGAGACAAAAGTCAATGTATTCGTTGCCGTCCACGTCCTTGAAGCGCGCTCCTTTGGCGGATTCAACGAAGACCGGAAAAGAGCCAGCCCAGCGAATCATCCAAAGCATTGGCACGCCGCCGTGCAGCGACTTGCGCGCGCGTTCATAGAGCGCCCGCGATTTGGGGTGCGTGTTCAGGAAGCGTTCTTCTTCCTTTTGTAAAAGCGATTCGAGTTTTGCGCGGTCGAGGGAGGGCGTCATGATTCAAATTCCTGATATGAGAGATTTCCTTTTATTATACCAAGCGCTTGACGGGCGCTTAAGCAAAGGGTATCATCCAAACGCCTCAAGCTGGTCGGGCAGTCGCGGTCCTGCGCTGACGGGACCGAGGAAAGTCCGCACTCCGTAGAGCGCGGCGTCGGTTAGCAACCGGGGCGGGGAAGCCGCCGAGAGGCGCGAACCTGCCGGACAAGGGCCACAGAAACAAACAGCCCCGCCGTTCCCTTTGGGGAACGCGGGGTGATGGTGAAAAGGTGGTGTAAGAGACCACCGGCGTTTGCCGCAAGGCAGATGGCCAGGTAACCCCCGCTGGGAGCAAGGCTAAGCAGGAGCGAATCGTCTGTGGACGATGGGAGGCTGCTCGTCTCCCTAATCGCTTTTCCCTTGCGTGGGAGAAGCCAGCTCCGGGTAGGCTGCATCGAGCGGCGCGGAGACGCGCCGCCCAGAGAGATGACTGCACAGGCGCGAGGTTCGCCTCGTTGCTGGACAGAATGCGGCTTATAGACCAGCCTGAGGCTGCTTTGAGAATCAAAAAGGCGGCGATAAAACGCCGCCCTTTTTTTTGCGCTTTCGCTCGTTATGGAACGCTATATCGCAGCAGTTCTGTCGTCACCGTGAAGCTCTCGCTCCCAAAGTTGCCGTTTTCCACCGATTTGATAAATCCTACGCCCGGCGCGTACCATAGCAGAGTCGTCGCGTTGTAAGCGATAGGCACCGGCGCGCCCTGAAAGTCGGCGATAATTTCTACGTTGGAATTGGCTTGCAAGCAGACCGCCTCAAACGTTCCGGCGGGGACCGTTACAGTTTGCCTGCCCGCGTACTTTGTCTCAACGGAGTATGTCCCGCTGGCGGGGGATTGCGGCTCGCCTGGCATTGCCAGCGCGCCTTTCATTTTCAGCCCGTATTGCCACTGCTTGCCTTCTGAAATTTCGCCGGGCAAAACGATTCCGCTCACGTCGAAGGTTTCAAAGTCGGCGGCGATTCCCTGCATGGAAATTCCCGCCGCGTTGCTGCCGCTGATTTGCAGCGGTTGCAGCCCTTCCGATTGGCAAAACCACTCTTGATTTCTGCTTTCGCCGCCTATTTGAGAAGTCAGCGTAAATCCGTTTTCCCAGATTTGAGAAACGACGTCGGTATAGATGAAGTTGCCTCCCGGTCCCCCTGCGCTGGAATAAGTCCAGCTCGCTCCGGCGACAACGGGAAAAATCTCGTTTTCGCACGAGCCGCTTAAGCCGGAACTTTCTCCGCTGGTTGTGCAGGATGCAGCCCCCCAGGTGATTAGAATGGCGACGACGAGGATGGCGAGTCGGGATGACAATCGCATGGCGACCTCCGCAGGGATGTTTAATAGAAAGTGGCAGCCATCAGAAGACGACTGCCGCCTTTTATACCGCCGATTTCAGGCTGCGTTTGGAATTGTCACCATTTTAACAGGGAAACGCTAAAAACGCTTCCCCTGCCCGGTTCGCTATCCACGGTGAGCGAGCCGTCGTGCTGCTCGATAACCTGCTTGGTGATTGAAAGCCCAAGACCGAGACCGCCGTAGAGCTGCTCGCCGTCGTATGAGTCGACGTGGAAGAAACGGTCAAAGATGCGCGGCAGCGTTTCTTTCGGTATGCCGGGCCCCTGGTCTTCCACCGAAACGACCACCCGCTCGCCCTGCTGCATGATGCGAACTTCCACCGACTTGTTGGGCGAGCTGAACTTGACGGCGTTGTCCACCAATCCGGTCAGCGCGCGTTCCAGCGAGACTGGGTCGCCCTTCACTGGCGGGGCGCTGCGGTCGCCTTTAAGTTTCAAGTTTACCTGCCGCGCCGCCGCTTTGCCTTGATATTTTTGAACGACTCTCTCGGCGATTTCCACGATATTCACCGGCTGAAACTCCGGCAGCGCCAGGTCTAGTTCTTGCAGGGACAAGACGTCGTTGACCAGCATGGCGAGATGGTCAATATTGCGGACGGCGGCTTCAAGCGCGGCTTCTTTGTCTTTTTCGGGGATGGCGCCTTTTTTAAGGTTGTGCAAATAACCGCTCGCAATCATTAGCGGCGTGCGCAGCTCGTGCGCGATGGAGGTTAAGAACTCGCGCCGCGCCATTTCCTGCTCGGCGAGTTTTTGATACGCTTCCGCCAATTCCGTCGCGCGCAGGCGCAGGTCTTCCACCGCCATTTCGTCGTTTTTCCGCAGCCGCCCGCTGATTTCTCTGACCATCGCCATCGCTACCGAGGGGCTGCGTTTTAACACGCGGTTGAAGCCTTCTTTGTCCAACTCCAACACCACCGCGCTGGTCTTGGTTCGCACGGTGGCGGCGCGGGGCGCGTTGTGAATCAGCGCCATTTCGCCGAAATAATCTCCGGCGGTCAGGGTGGTCAGAAGCCGCGATTCCGTCGGGCTGACGTTTTTCAGCACTTCAAAGTCGCCTTCGAGAATCATGTAAAAAACGTGTTCCAGCTCGTTCTCGCGGCAGACGACTGTTCCGGGCGGATAGGTGCGGATGCGGCTGTTGATGATGATTTCCTGCACTTCTTCCGGCTTAATTTCGGGAAAGGCGCGGGGGATAATTTTTGCAGGGGCGCGAATGGTGGTCATGCTATTAATTTTATCACGAGAACGGCTGACGCTCGCTTAACCCATTTGGACTATTTTTTCGCGAAAAGCGTCCGAATTTTTTAACGTCAATTCGGGGTCAGATTTTTTTCGCCTTACCGGATAAAATACCCCCTATGAAAAATCATGCCGCCCGTTTTGTATGGCTTTTCTTCGCCAGCCTGTGGTTGTTTTCGGGTTGCCAGCCCGTAGCCCCCGCGAGTCCCACGCCCGCCCTGTTTCTCATGCCCGATTTTACCGCCGCCGCTCCGCCCGTCGTCACGCCCGCGCCTTCTTCCACTCCCGCTCCCGCCGTGCCGCGTTTTTCCCGCATTGGGTTCATCGTCCTTGAAGGCAAGGAATACGATTCCGTCGTCGGCGACCGCGATATGCCTTATTTCAATCTGCTTGCTTCTTCTTACGCGCTGCTGACTCAATATTACGCGCCCGCCGAAGCCAGCCTGCCCAATTATCTGGCGCTGTTGGGCGGAGAGACCTTCGGCGTGACCGACGACTGCGAAGACCGCGATTGCAGGATTGCCGCGCCCAGCCTGCCCGATTTGATTGAAGCCTCCGGGCGGACATGGAAGACGTATCAGGACGATATGCCCGCGCCGTGTTTCGCGCAGGACGCCGGGCGTTACCTTCGCCGCCACAACCCCTTTATCTTTTTCGATTCCATCCGCGCCAACGCGGAACGCTGCTTTTTGCGAGTCGCGCCTTTGACGGAACTCGACGCCGACCTTGCCGCCGACGCCCTGCCCGATTTCTTTTTCATCAGCCCGGATATTTGTTACTCTTCTCAAGAATGCGGGTTGAATTTTGCAGATGAATGGCTGAAACAAGAACTGACGAAAATTTATCCCGCGTTGGAAGCGACGGGCGAGCCTTTTCTGCTTGTCGTAACGTGGGACAAAGGGCAAAGCCCCGCTACTTGTTGCGGGCTGCATCCGCCGGGCGGCGGGCGCGTCGCCACGATTTTAATTTCCCCGCTGGCGAAACGAAGCTTTCAAGACCATACCCTGTATTCGCATTACTCCCTTTTGAAGACTGTCGCAGAATCCTGGGGCTTGCCGTTTTTAGGGCGCGCGGCGGATGCAAACACGGCGCTGATCGCAGCGCCGTGGAAATAGCCGCAGAAAACGCCGGGCTATAGATAATAGGTCATCCGCTGCAAATGGGCGGCGGGGTCAATATATTGCACATGCACGCCGGGCGGGACGTTTAAGTTGACGGGCGCGTAGTTGAGGATGGCGCGCACGCCCGCCTGCGCCAGCTTTTCGGCGACGCTTTGCGCGGCGGAGGCGGGAACGGTCAGCATGACGATTTTAATTCCCGCTTCCTTAATTCTTTTCGCCATATTCGCGCTGTCTTCAATTTGAAAGGCGTTGACGGTTTTGCCGATTTTTTCTTTGTCGTTGTCGAACACCATCACGATTCTGAATCCGCGATTGACGAACCCTTGATAGTTCGCCAGCGCGTGACCTATATCGCCCGCGCCGACCAGCGCCACGTCCCACACGCGATCCACTTTGAGGATTTGCTTCAATTTATCCACCAGAAACGGAATCGAGTAGCCGGTGCCTTGCTTGCCAAATTCGCCGAATTGCGAAATGTCTTTGCGAATTTGCGCGGCGGAAACGCCCACCAGCTCGCCTAATTCTTTGGAAGAGGTGGTTTTTAGCCCGCTATCCGCCATGCGCTGCAGAGTTCTCAGGTAAGTTGGCAATCGCCCAATGATGATGTCGGGAATCTTTTTCTGGTTCATGAACTCGCCCTCGCGGTTGCGAAATTTTTCCATACTCTACCATTAAATTATAATTTTGTACAATTCCGCACAAGCCAAATTTCACGCTCTCAAAGTTCGGATTCAGGCTTGAGAACAAACAGAATAGACGGGATAAAGAGGATGTTTTTGCCCCGCTTTTTTGCGGGCTTCAACCCTGAAAATCCTGTCCATCCTGTTAAAAAGTTTGGGCTGCGCAAACGAGGGAAGTCCGCTAAAAGTTGTGTAAGTTCGCGCCGCAAGATTTTGCGCTTTAACAAAATAATCTGCCAATCGCGTAGCGCGAGATGCTTGCCCTGCCTGCGCCAGCGCCGCAGGCACAGGTGAGCCTGTCGAAGGGGTTCTCGCCGGAATACGATATGACCCCGGACGGCTGAGCAGTTATTTACATTTGCCAGGGTTGCACTCTTTCTTCTTCCGGCGCGTCTTTTCTTCCAAGCACCTTGTAAACGTTTACGGGGTTGGTCTTGCCTTTTACCGTCACCGCGTCGGCGAATTCGGCTTCAAACTCCTCTTTAATTTGCTGGTATGTGCTTTCGCTGACGAGGATGGGCCAGGAATAGGTTTTCGTTAAGTCCTGCAAGCGGGCGGCGAGGTTGGCGTTATCGCCGATGATGGTGTAATTGATTCTCTCCTTCGAGCCGAGCAGCCCCACGAAGACCTCGCCGCTGTTTAGCCCCAGCCCGATGTTAAAACGTTTCTCTACGCGCTTTTCCGCCAGCCATTTCGCCGAGAGTTCGTCCAGCGCTTTGAGCATATCCACCGCCGCGCGAGTCGCCCGCAGGGCATGGTCTTCAAAGGGGACGGGCTCGCCGAAGAAAGCCACAATCGCGTCGCCTTCGTATTTGTCCACCGTGCCGCCGTGTTTATGAATGACGGCGGTCATCGCTTCCAGATACGGGTTCAGCAGGCTGACCACGCCTTCGGGCGGAAGTTTTTCCGAGAGGGTGGTGAACCCGCGAATATCGGAAAATAGAATGGTCAGGTTGGCGCGCTTGTTCAGCGCGTTGACGTCTTTGGCGTTCACAATCTGGTCCACCATTTCGGGGGCGACGAAGCGGCTGAACAGGTTGCGTATGCGGCGTTTTTCCAATTCCTGAAAGACGGCTTGTTCCAACGTGGGCAGCGCCACGCCCAAAGCCAGCGCAGCCAAAGGCATGACGATGGGCAGAATGTAGTTGAAGCGGGCAAAGGCGAAGAAACAAACCGCGAGGTAAGCCGTCGTTCCCGCGGCGGTCGCCGCAAGGCTGGCGGTGGGAGTGCCCAGCCTGACGATGAAACTGGCGGCGAGAACGGCGGCGAGAATCAGCGCGAAAGAAACCCAGGGCGGGGCTTCGGTCAAGTACTTGCCTTGCAGAATGGTATCTACCGCGTTAGCGACCACTTCCACCCCGGCGGTGGGAATTTGAGCGTCGTAAGGGGTGGGATAAACGTCCTGCAAGGTGACGGTGGTCGCGCCTAGCAGCGCTATCTTGCCGCGAAAGGCTTCGGGGTTTTCTTCCAGCGTAATGCCGTCATGCACGTCGGCGGCATGGTAGGTAACGTAGGTCCCGGCTGGACCGGCGTAATTGACCAGAATCTGCCCGCCGCTTAACGGAACGGTTTGATCGTTGAAGCGCAGACTTGCGTAGGCGGGGTCGCCCGGCTCTTTCGCGCCCAAATACAGGCGCGCGACTTCAAACGCCCAGTGATAATACGTTTGTCCGCCGTGCGTATCGTAAGCCTGCAAGCGGCGGACAATGGCGTCTTCGTCGCGGGTGAAGGCGGTAATGCCCGTCGCGTCCAGACGCTGCGAATATTCCGGAAGCGGCTGCGAGATGGTGGAAATTGAGAAATTATCGCCCGGTTCGCGGAAGATTTGCGTCACCGTCACCGCGCCGGGGATTTTATCGAGCGCTTCGGCGAAGGCGCGGTCGTTTTCGGGGTTGGAGTCCGGCGCGAAGAGGAACAAATCCACCCCGACGACCTTCGCCCCGCCTTTGTGAAGTTGCTCGACGATTTCCGCGAAATAAGAGCGGGGCCAGGGCCAGCGAAAGCCCGTCCAGTTAAAGGAGAAGTCGTCAATGGCGATAATCACAATATCGGGCGAAGGCTGTTGCGCGCCGCGCAGGCGCATGAGCGTATCCCGCGCGGCGTATTCCAGCCTGCCAAACGGCGTAATTCCGCCCGGCGCCAGCTCCGCAGCCTCAATGAAAATCATGATAAGCGCCACCGCCAACAGCAGCGTTAAACGCAGGTTGAGCGGCTTGTTTGTGGTTTGCATGAAGCGTCACCATCCGTAGTAAGGGTTATATGGCGATTGCGGTTCTTCTTTTTCAGGTTTTTGCCACTTTTGCTTGGAATCGGGCTTGACGAAGGAGGAGGGTTGAGTGGAGCAAATTTCCCCGCCGTTTTCGTCCAGCGCCGTTACCCACCAGGTCATTTCGCCTTCTTGCGGCAAAAAGCCTTCAATGTATTGGCTGAGGTTGGGGTTTGAAGTTTCAAACGCAATCACCGCGCCGTTGGGATTGATGAATTTGACAAGGTACTTTGCGGCGCCGGGCTGCGGACTCCATTCAAAATTGATTCTCCCTTGAAACGGCAGCTGCGCTCCCGTCGGCGGTTGCAGAATGACCATGCAGCTTTCCCCGCCGCCTCCGCCGCCTCCGGCGGTTTTCAAGCCCCGCTCAACCAGCTCTTGCGCTTCGGGGTTGTTTTCCAGCCAGTTGTTATAATCGTTTTCGTTCATCGGCTGTTGTTCGATTATCCATTCGCCCGTCGCGGGGTCTTTGCGGACGACGACCTTTTGCCCGTCGGTGAACGAAACGCTTTTTCCGTCGGGCGCGGTGAACGAGCAATTCCCTTCCAGACAGGTGAGGATGAGCGTTTCGCCGTCCTCGCCAAACTCGACGTAGAGGTAAGAGCCTTGCACCGCCGCCACTCCCGCCGGGGTTTGCACTTCGGTCTTACCGCCGTTCAGGATGACGAACACTTTGCCGAGCTCCATTGTAATCTTCGTCCACAAGCCGGCTTCGGTGTGCTCGTTGGAAACGAGGGTGAAAAGAGAGGAAGGCGCGACGCGGATAATCGTCCCTGAGGAGAGGTCCAGCCGCGCTTTACCGTCCGCGCCGGTTTGCACCTGGCCGTTTGGCTGCAATTTCGCGCCGGTTTGAGCGGGCGCGAAAGCGCTTGCTCCCGCTTGTTTGATTCCCACTTGCCCGGCAAGTTCGCTCAACGTGGCGAACAGCGCCGGGTCGTCCGTTGGCGCGGGCGGAGCGGCGGTTGGCGGAGATTGAACGGCGGGCGGTTCTTCGTTTTGCGGCGCGTTCGCCGGCGGCTGCGGCGCGAGCGTTTCCGCCGCTTTTGGTTGGCAAGCCCCCAACGCCAGCCCAATGGTAAAGGCAAAAAGCAAAAAAGCACGTTTCGAGTTCATAATAAGCCTCCAATCCTAAAGTCGGTTAAACTACGCTGTGAGGGCTGCTTTTTTATTATTGTACGCTTTTTAAGAAGAGCTGGTAAAAAATGTAATGCGATTGGTCTGGAAACGCGGCGGAAATTCGCAGGGCGTAAAGTTCCGCCGCCGCCGTTTCCATCCGCTTTTCCGTTCCGCAAGGCAGGGCGAAAGAATCGATTCGCGCGCCGCGATTCCACAATTCGAGATTCAAAACGGATTCGGCGCACTCGATTTTTAAGGAAAGCTGCCCGCCCGTCGTTTGGAATTGAACCCAATCTTCCGCGTCCGTCGCCGAGAGCTCTCCGTTTAATTGCAGAGCGCGGGAGCTGGAAGGAGAAAACAGCGCGGAAGCCAGCGGCGAGTCCATCGAATCGCCGTCGGGAGGCGGGCTGAACGGGGCGGGGGCGGCGGTCGGCTGGGAGGGGGCGGAGAGGGGAATTTCATCCGCCGCGCCGACTTGAACGTATTGCGCGCTCACCCAGCCGTGAGAATTGGCGTAAAGAATTTCATACCAGCTTCCGCTTTCGTTCTTGCCGATGATTTGCACGCGCGCGGCTGGCTCAAGCATGCCCAGCGCCGGGCTTTCAGCGGAAGGCTGCGCGCGCACGTTCACTTTGGTCATCGTCGTTCCTTCCACAGGGCGGAGGGGCGGGGGCGGAGCGGCGCTTTCCGTCGCAAGAGGGGGAGCCGCGGCGGGCGGAGGCGGCGGCGAGACAAGCGTCGGCGATGGCGCGGCGGGCGCGGGCGTTTCGCTTTGCGGCGCGCATGCCGCCAAAAGGATGAGGCACATTGCCAGAAGCAGGCGCTTGTTCATGGAAAAATTGTATCTTTGATTTCGGCTGCAAAGGGGGGGAAATTGGGGTGATTGTTCGCGCGCGTTTTGCAGTCGCAGATTTCCCGTTTAAGCGCGCAAATCTACGCAATACGCCAGACAAAAAAGACCGCGACGGCTCGCGGTCCTGGTACCCCCGCGCAGACTCGAACTGCGCTCTTCAGCTCCGGAGGCTGACGCTCTGTCCACTGAGCTACGGGGGCGAAAGCTCCCCGATTTTACCACAGACGGCGAGGAACTTTCACGAAAATGATAAGGCTGAAAACCAAACAGGATGTTCAGGGGAAATCGCGCGGCGAACTTCTCCCGTTTTTCCGTCTATCCTCTTAAAAAAGCGGCGAGGAGGCATTCATTATCCCTTAACCTGCGGCGAAAGCAGCGCCAGCTGTTCGCGCAGGCTTTGAATGATGGCTGCGTTGCCGCCTTCGTCGCCCATTTTTGATATTTGCTCTTTTTTATGGGCGAGCTCGCCGCACAGCTTGTAAAAGCGCGCGGAGGCGCCCCCGCTGAATCCGGCGACGGTTAAATTCCACGGCGAGAGCGCCGTTTGATATTGTCTTTGCGAGATGAAGCCGGCGGAGACTTCTTCCAACAGGTGTTTTTTAAGCAGGTCGCGCTCGTGCTTGACCATCCAGAGGATGAAGCCAAACATCAGCGCCCAGCCAATCCAATCTACCAGCGTGCCGAGCGCCAGCCCTTCCAGCCCGCCGATGAGTCCGCCGAAGGTGTTGTGAAAGGCGTGGGCGAGGACGGCGAGCGCGTATCCCGCCAGCGGGGCGGCGAGTTTCGTCAGCGGGTTGTGGCTCAGCCGTGCGTAAGCGAAGCCCGCGCCGGTGAACGAGGTGAAGAAGGCGTGCATCCATCCCACGAGAAAGACGCGAATGAAGAACAGGAGGATCATCCCGCCCCAGCCGCTTTCCAGATAACCGTTGCGGTAGATATACAATGTGTTTTCAGCGGCTGCAAACCCCAAGCCAACCATGCCGCCGTATATCAGTCCGTCCAATACCGAATCGAACTCTTTGCGATAAAGGAAGAAAACGATGGCGACCGCCAGCCCTTTCATAAATTCTTCGACCAGGGGCGCGACGATGGAGGTTGTGCCGAAGTCGGCGACGGCTTCCGAGCCGGTGACGACAAAAATGCCGATTCCTAAAACCGTGTTGAAAATGAAAGAACCGCCTGCGGCAATCACCGCTCCCCAAACAAAAGCGGCGCCTAGCAGCGCGAGCGGCTCTTTTTCATATCGGTCTATCCAATAGACGAAAGCGGCGAAGATGAACATTGGAATAAATCCGCATAGAAGGGAAACGATTAGCGCCATCAGAATTCTCCTTTATTTTGGAAGGGCGGAAAAATAATTAACCTTCGCGGAAAATCAGCCGCGTTCTTTCCACGCGCGCCGTTTCCGGTTCGATTTCTAACGCTTGTAACACTTCTTCGGGTCGCCCGGTTGCGCCTTCGCGCGCGGCGAGGGTCATCCTCAGCCAGACTTCGCCGTTCGCCTGCGTGACGACTTGAATCATCTCAATCAGCGGGCGCAGGTCGTAGGGTTTGCCGCGCCTTTCGCGCGGGAGCGTCTCCGCCGTCGTCAAGCGCCTGACCTTTTCGGTCAGCTCCTTGCCGTTTTGCGGTTCGGAAAAGCGCACGTCGTAGGCGGCGGAAAGGACCAGTGTTTGCAGCGCGGGCGCGTTTTCTTCAATTTTTTCAACCTTGAGGATTTTCAGGTCTTTGGGCAGGTTGGCTTGCAGCCGCGTTTGTATTTCTTCGGGCGAAAGGTCTTCGGTCAGGCGCGCGTCCAGCGCTTCGGCGCGCGAGGAAAACCCCAGCGGCAGCGCGGCGGCGAGACTGATTTTGGGCTGCGGGTGAAAGCCTTGCGAGTAGGCAAGCGGCAAATTGGCGCGGCGCACGGCGCGTTCCCATATCTTGTGCAGGTCAAGGTGACCGGTGTAGCGCAGCGCGCCTTGTTTGCTAAACGTGATTCGTGCGCGCATTTTATTCTCTCCCCGTCGAAAGCGATTCCCGCCAGCGGGCGATTCTCTGCATCATGCGGCGGTACGGGCGGATGGTCTGCTCCGTCACGCGGCGAAAGACGTCGAAATCCAGACATTGCGCGCGGGGCATGCTTTCCAGCGTGGCGTACAGGCTGAGATACGCGGCGAGCTCCTGCTCCGCCAGCTCTTCCAGCCCGACGTTTTGACGCTGCGAGATAAACGGGCGGTGCGGCTGCTCGGCGTTCATCAGCGAGGATTCGTAATCGGGGTAGCCGAAACGTTCCTCGAAGACGCGCAGCGCGGAATGCGAAACGCAGGGCGCGTATGGCTCGCCACAGCGAATTTCGCTCAGCCTATCGGAAATGAACACCTCGCGCGCGAGGACGTCCGCCAGCAAGTCTTTCGCCGAGAGGTCTTCCCATGCGCCTTTCATAGTCATTTGCCGCGCAAAGCTAACCTGATTGACGAATAGCTCGAACCGGTCGCGCTCGTGCCGCAAGTGGGAAAGAAAAGCCGTCTTATTCACCGCTCGCCTCGCCGACTACCGTTAAGGAATGAGCGGGAAGCGGAGACTTTACCTCGGGACACTTCCAGCCTTCGCCGGGATGCTCGCGGCGGAGATTCGCAAAAGTGGGCAGAATGCCGCAGGCGTAGCAATTTTGGCGGCAGTCCACGCGGATTTTGCCTTCCAGCGATTGCCGAAAATCTTGAAAAAGATAATTCTTGCGGACGGCGGTGGAGATATGTTCCCAAGGAAAAATTTCGTCGGCGCGGCGCTGGCGATAGGTATAAAACGCCGGATCGAGTCCGTGTTCCGCAAAGGCGGGCAGCCAGGCTTCTTGTTTCTTTCCTTCGTTCCAGGCGTCGAACTTCGCGCCGTTTTTCCACGCGGAATAAACGACTTCCGCCATGCGGCGGTCGCCGCGCGAAAGCCACGCTTCCATCAGCGCGTCTTCCGGTTTGTTCCAACTCAGGCGAATGTTTTTATCCTTCAATAGCTGGCGTTTGAGCAGCGCTTGTTTTTCCAAAATGTTTTCTTTGGCGTCGCATGAAACCCATTGAAACGGCGTGTGCGGTTTGGGGACGAAAACGCTGACGCCGGCGTGAAGTTTCACGCGCCAGCCGGCGACTTTGCGCCCTTCTTCAATGACGCGGCGGCACAAATCTACAATGGCTTGCACGTCTTCCAGCGTTTCGCTGGGATGCCCAATCATGAAATACAGCTTCACCGTCGTCCAGCCGCGGCGGTAGATTTCGCGCGTGGTGTTAATCACGTCTTCGTCGGGGATGAATTTGTTAATGACGCGGCGCATGCGCTCGCTGGCGGCTTCGGGCGCCAGCGTGAATCCGCTGGAACGATTCTGTTTCAGTTTTTCCATCAAATCCACCGAGACGGATTCAATCCGCAGCGAAGGCAGCCCGACGGTCAGCTTGCGCCCGGCGAAACGCTCCGCGACTGCCTCCACCAGCTCGTGGATGTGGGTGTAATCGGACGAGGAGAGCGAAAGCAGGGCGAGGTCCTCAAAGCCGGTGGCGCGGATGGCTTCTTCGGCGGCGTTCACAATCTCTTCTACCGGCCGTTCGCGCACGGGACGGGTGATCATGCCGGCGTGGCAGAATCGGCAGCCGCGCGTGCAGCCGCGCATAATTTCAACGGAGGCGCGGTTATGCACAACTTCGATATTCGGCACGATGAAGCGGGTCGGCGGGGGCGGAAGCTTCGCCACGATGCGTTTCACAATCCGCTTGGGGACGTCGGCGCGCAGCGGCTCGACGGCTTTGACCGTTCCGTCTTCAAAGTAAGTCGTTTCGTAAAAGCGCGGGACGTACACGCCGGGAATTTGGGCAAGCGCCAGCAGCGGGGCTTCGCGCTCCCAGGTTCGCGGCTGCTTTTCCTGGAATCTTTGCAGGACGTTGATGATTTCGTGAATTACTTCCTCGCCCTCGCCGATGACGAAAGCGTCCATAAAGGCGTGCATCGGTTCGGGGTTGAGGCAGGCGTGCCCGCCGGCGATGACGACGGGGTGAGAGGAATCGCGCTCCGCCGCGCGGACGGGAATTCCCGCCAGGTCGAGAACGTTCAGCGCGTTGGTGTAGAGCGTTTCGTAAGGCAGGGTGAAGCCAATCAGGTCAAAATCCGCGAGCGGATGTTTGGATTCAAGCGCGTAAAGCGGGACGCCATGCGCGCGCATGAGCTCTTCCATGTCGCTCCATGGGGCGTAAGCGCGCTCGGCGAGGCAATCTTCGCGTCCGTTGATTTGGTCGTAGAGTATCTTTAAGCCGACGTTGGAGACGCCGATATCGTAAATATCGGGAAAGACCAGGGCGACTTTGGTTTGAACCGCGTCCCAGTTTTTATACACGCTGTTCACTTCGCCGCCGACGTAACGACCGGGTTTTTGCGCCTTTAAAAGAATCCGGTCCAATTTTGCTTCGATTTGTTCGGGAGATAACGATAACATGGGCGCGATTATAACTGGGAATTGAAGATTGGTAAAAAAAGACCCGACGGATTCTTCAGCCCGTCGGGTCGGTCGTTTAGAAAATTTTATCGCGCTTGCCACGCTTCGCTGCCGCGCATCCACAGCGCGCCCAGCCCGGCGAGGACCGCCAGCAGGCTGAACAGCCAGCCGAGGAAGGGCAGCGCCATGAGGACGGCGAGCAGGACGACGCCGACGCCCAGCGGCAGATATTTGTTTTCCGCGAGCGCGGGCGCGAGCTTTTGCAGCAGCAGTTTGCCGCCCAGCTCCGCCGCCGCGACCTTCGTGACAAACACGACCGCGAGGACGAAGAAGAGAATCAGCCCGAAGAGAATGAAGATTCCCAGCCAGACCACCGTCGTCGTCAGGCTGTTCAGAGTCAGCGCGCCGAAGAGCGTTCCGCCGACAATCATCGCCACAAGAACCAGCAACAGGGCGAAGAAGAACGAGGCGTAGGTCACAACTCCCCAGCCGAGCGCCGCCAGCGGCTTTGCCTGCGCTTTTGCTTCCACGCTTTGCATGAAGGAGGGGAACAGCCAGCCGAGCAGCCAGCCGACCAGCAGCAGAGAGACGATGGAGCGCAGCAGGTCGAGAGTCCAGCTCAACGCGGCTTCCGCCGGAGTCGGTTTGACTTGCATTTCCGCCGGGTCTATTTGCGGCTCGCGGCGCGTGATTTTGCCGCCCACCACGCCGGCGGGGATGGCCAGGTCTCTGGTATGCGTGTATTCCAGATTGCCCTTGACGCGCGCGTCTTTAGAAACGTTAAAGCCGGGCGCCACGTTTGGCATGGAGACAGGGCTGTTGGGGAAGAAAGTGGACATGGGCGGCCCGCTGCCTTCTTCCGGTCCGCCAACTTCGGCGTTCAGGTTTCCGCCGATTTCGCCGCGCAAATCCAGCGAGCCGGCGCTGACCAGCCCGTTTCCGCCGACTTTGCCCGCCGCGAGGATCTGCCCTGCGGCGGCTGTCAGGTCGCCGCCGACGAGGCTACCGTCCGTCAATTCCAGCCCGCCGCCTGCGGCGACGAGGTCGTCTCCAACAGAGGCGGATTTTCCGATCTGCAAGATTCCGCCGGCAATACGCGCGTCGTCCGCTACTTTGCCGTTAATGACGATGGTTTGCCCGGCGGCAATCAGGTCGCCTTCCACCGTGCCGTTGATGAAGATGACCGAGCCGAAGACAATCAAAT
Source organism: Anaerolineales bacterium (assembly GCA_034432535.1). GTDB lineage: Bacteria > Chloroflexota > Anaerolineae > Anaerolineales > Villigracilaceae > Villigracilis. The sequence continues at coordinate 22,590 of DAOUBR010000010.1, forward strand.
CGCCTTTGATGGTTCCTTCCAGCGTGAAGTTGCCGGCGCTGACGTACAGGTCGTCTTCCACTGTTTCGTCCGCCGCAATCGTCACGGTCTCTCCGGCTCTGCCGTCGAAGGCTTGGGCTGGGAGGGCGGAGCCGAGAGCGAGAAGCGCCAGCAGAGCCAACGCGGCAAAAAGCCTGCCAAAATTTTTCATAAGGTCTCCTTGTGGATTAAAAAACGCATGAAACGTCCTCGAAGATATACGCCTTTTCGGAGGGAAGGTTGTTCACAGCCGCAGCTTTCGGACTCGGAATCGGCGGGTGATTCCTTCTTTGAGCAGCGAGGCGGCTTGCTTGTTTCCGGCGGCGTTCGCCATGTCTATCGGGGTCTTGCCGTCTTCGCTGACGGCGGCAAGGTTCGCGCCGTTGAAGAGCAAAACGCGGATGATTTCGCTATCGCCGCTTTGGGCGGCGAGGTGCAGCGGCGTGTAGCCGCGCTGGTCGCGCACGTTGGGGTCGGCGTCGTTATCCAGCAGCATGGAGACGAGGGCGAGACGTCCGCTGGAGACGGCGAGCGCCAGCGGGGAGAGGTTTTGTTCGTTGGAGGTGGGGGAATTCACCGACGCGCCCGCTTTGATGAGATATTCCGCCGCTTCTAATTGCCCGCACATGCAGGCTATCGCCAGCGGCTGGAAGCCGTCTTCGGAATAGGCGTTTACCAGCAGCGGGTCGTGCGCCAGCAGAACTGTTAAGCGTTGGATTCTGCCGACTGCGGCGCATTCAAAAATCGAAAGCGCGGCGGTTCTATCGGCTAGAAATTCCGCCAGTTCCTTGCGCCTTGCGTGCGCGGCGACGAGAACCGGGCTGAGCCCGTTTTCTTTTTCGTGTATTAATTTCGGGTTCGATTCCAGCAGGCGTTTGATTGCCTCCAAATTGCCTTGTTTGATTGCTTCAAAAAATTCAGCGCTCATATTTTCTTTCCGCCTTGGGTTCAAAATACCTTGCGGGTGGATTATAAGCCTTTTTGCCTGGCGTTGTTACTCGCCTTACGCAGCTCGCTTTTGCGCCCTAACAAATTAATCTGGCAATCGCGTAGCGCGAGATTCTTGCCCTGCCTGCGCCAGCGCCGCAGGCACAGGTGAGCCTCTCGAAGGGGGTTCTCGCCTTTGGCGCAGGCGCCGCAGATATGGCGGGCGACATGAATCCCCATTCGGGGACGATATGTCGCGGCGCAGACGTCCGCCTTCGCCAATCTCGCTCCAATCCCGCTTGGGCATTGAATGTCCGGGCTATTCTTACGAAGCCGTCTGAAGACGGCTAAATGTCAGCCGTTCAGCGGACGCTTTAATCTTTTGCCGGCGTTTCGTCTTTTGATATGTACCAAACCAGCAAGGCGAAAAGATAAATGCCTGTAATTAATCCCGCCGTTTCTTCTGAAAATATCAGATTGACCAGCCCAAGAAAGCCGAAGATAAAAATAAAGCCTGCGGTAAACCGTAACAGCCCGTCCAGGTGGGACATGGCTTTATGGGCTAAGGCAATATCCACAATAATTCCAAGAACGCCTATGACGACTTCCAGACTCATCCGCCGCCTCTCTTTGCGGGCAAGCCGCTTACTTTTGCCAGACCGAATCGGGGCGCGCCATTTCCGCCACAATATCGAAGGTGGAAAGCGCGCCGAGCGGGAAGGAATCGGGGTCTTCTTCGTCCACCACCAGCAAGCGGTGATAATGATTTTGCAGCAGCTTATCCGCCGCTTCGGGCAGGCTGGCGCGGGGGCTGATGGTCAAGGCGGGGTGCATCACGTCTTGCACGGTCACGCTTTCGCTGACGCCGTGTTTGACTAATTGCAGCAGGTCGAATCCGCTGACCACGCCGAGCAGTTTGCCGCGCGGGTCCACTGCCACCACCGAGCGCCAGCCGGCGGAGGTCATTGCGCGCGCGGCGGAGACGACGGGCGCGCTGGCGCGGCAGGTAAGAATGGCGCGCGACATCACGTCGCCGACGGTTTCGCGCTCAATTTGTCCTCGCTCCGCAATGTGGGCGACGAAATCCGAAAGGGAAATGACCCCGACGGGCTTGCCTTTTTGAGTCGCCAGCAGGCGCGCCACGCCTTTTTTTAAAAACTCGTCGGCGGCTTGCTCGATGGGCGTATCCGCCTCGACGGAATCCACCGGTTGCGACATCAGGTCCGCCACGGTTAGCGCGCGCATGGTCGCCAAACTTTGAGCGTCTTTGGAGAGCCATTCCCCCGCCATTAAGTCAAGGTCGCTAATCACTCCCGCAATCCGCCGTCCGCGGTCCTCCACGAACAAAGCGTGAACGTTGTGCTGTTCCATCAAAACAGCCGCTTGCCCCAGCGTGGTGTGCGGCTTGCAGGCGATGTATCCCGGGCGCATCAGGTCTTTTACAAGTTTGGTCATGGGTTTCTCCCAAAACGGCGGAAAGAGATACGCGGATTATAATAGACATTCATGAAACAAGGACGCGCCGAAAACAAATTAAAACCTCCCGCTTACGTCGGCTTTGGGATGTTGACTCCCGCTTTCATCATGACGCTTGATAAACTTCCTCAGCGCAATACCGGCGCGCTGGTTCATCAGGTGAGCGAATACGTTTACGACGACGCGGCGATTATCGCCTGCAATTTAAGCCAGTGGAAAATTCCCGCCGGCATGATTGGCACGGCGCTCGGCGACGACCTGCTCGGGCGGCATGTCGCCGAGACGCTGCGGCGGCTGGGCGTGCGCGGCGAGCCGCGTTTCACCAAAAAATATAAAACCCCGCTGGAGGTGAACGTCTCGGATAGGAGCGGCGCGCGCACTTACTTCTGGCAACGTTTTCCCGAAATGTTGAAATCGCTCGACAATGCCGACCTTTCCATGCTCAACGGGGCGAAACTTCTATATGTGGATTGGTACGACGGCGACCACATCATCCGCGCGATGAACGAAGCGCGGCGGCTGGGCGCGCCGGTTTTTCTTAATATCGAACACGGACACGAAGATCCCAACGTGATGGAGCGTTACGCCAGCCGCGCGACCATTTGTCAGGCGGTGACCGACGACGCGCAGCTCGGCAAAAAAGGCGCAATGCTCAACGTCGCCCGCAAGCTGTTGAACGCGGGAATTAAAACCGCCATTGTGACGATGGCGCGGCAGGGCTGTATGGTCGTGCAGGGCAATGAAATCATCCGCGCCTACGCGCCCAAAGTCAGGGCGGTGGACGCTTCCGGCGCGGGCGCGACCTTTTCTTCGGGTTTTATTTACGGCTACCTCAAAGGTTGGAATCTGGAGGCGAGCGTCCGCTTCGCCATTGCCGCCGCCTCGCTCAAAGTTTCGCGCGTCGGTTTAGAGATGTTCCCCGTCCGTCAAATTAAAGAACTGGCGGCGGCGGTGCGCGTGGAGCGCATGGAATACCGCGACAGCCGCTTCTTTAAGCTCGACGCTTTGTTGCCCAAAGACAACCCTCTGATTCAGGAAAGCCAAAAACTGGCGCGCAAAATCTTGCCTGCCAAAAAGGCGGAGCGACGCAAAATTAAAAAATCGCTGGTGGAGTAGCCCTTTCGTTTTTGCAAGGGAATTTGTCATACCCTTATAATGTTCGCCTCGCGCAAGACGGGGATAATAACCGTGCGGCGCGCTGACGCGCCACATTTCAACACGGCGAGGCGCTTGATGGAAGAGAGCAAAACCACTATTTTAGTCGTGGACGACGAGCCGGGAATTCGGATGGGGCTCGCCGCTACGTTGGGGCGCAACGGCTACGACGTGGTCGTCGCTGAAAGCGGAGACGATGGCTTTCTGAAAGCGAAGCAGGTCCGTCCCGATTTAATCATCTCCGACGTGATGATGCCCGATATGAACGGCTTCGATTTAAAGGGGCAAATGAACGAAGATCCGCAGCTCGCGCACATTCCTTTTATCTTTCTCACCGCGCGGGCGACAAACGAAGACCGCGTGACGGGTATTCGCAGCGGAGGCGACGATTACGTCACCAAGCCTTTCGTCACCGAGGAACTGCTGGCGCGCATTGAGGCGGTGCTGCGGCGGGTGCGCCGCGAGCGCGAGCGCGGACGCGAGCTGGCGCGGGAAGCCGCCCGCGAAGAATTGGAAAAACTCCGCAAAGAAATTTTGCAAAACTTCAGCCACGAGCTGCGCACGCCGCTGGGCAACGTGTTGATGTCGCTCGACGTGGTGGTGAATAATAAATTTTCCAACCCCGAAGAGCAGAGCGAGTTTATCCGCATCGCGCATTCCAGCGCCGACCGGCTGGAATCGCTGGTGGCGGATATTATCCTGCTTTCCGATATTGACAACGGCAACCTGAACGTCATGCGCCAGCCAATTGACGCCGAACATCACATCCTCACGCCCATCCGCCGTCGCTTGGAAAGGTATCAGCATAAGAACTTGCAATTCATGTACGACGTGCGCTCCAACGGCGAAATTAAAGCGCCGCGCCGCGAGTTCACCCAAGCGCTGACGCATCTGGCGGATAACGCTTTCCGCTTCAGCCCCGATAACGGCCGGGTGGGGTTGATGGTTCGTCCGACGGGCGGCGGCGGCGCGACCGTCGTGGTTCAAGACGAAGGCGCCGGCGTCCCGCCCGAACTGCGCGAAAAGGTCTTTGAACGTTTTTATCAAGTCAGTCAAGGGGACGCGCGCAACTATCAGGGGTTGGGAGTCGGGCTGACCGTCGCCCGCGCCGTTTTTGCCCGCTTTGACGGCGAAGTCAAAATCGTAGATTCCAAAGTAGGCTGCCGTGTCGAAGCGCTGCTGCCCGACCTGCGCCCCGAAGACGCCGTCTATGGATGAGAAGACGATCCCCCTCAGCAAACTCCCCGTGGAGGTTAAGGCTCAGCTCGGCGGAAAAAAATCGCTGGGAACGAACCTCGATTATCGCGCGCTGTTTGAGCAGATTGGGGAATGCGTTTTCATCGTCGGGCTGAACTTTAAGGTCGTCGCCGCCAATCATCAAGCCTTACGCCTGTTGGGCTACGATGAAGGCGAGATGCTTGGGCTGGCGTTTGAAGACCTGACTCCCTTGCAAGAGCAAGACGAGCGGGATGCGTTGACCGAAAAGCGGCTGTCCGTTTCCGAATCTTTTTTGAAGCGAAAAGACGGCAAACTTATCCCCGTCGAATTAACTATTTCCGTCGTGCATGACGCGGCGGGCATGCCCGCTTATATTCAATTGCTGGCGCGCGATATTTCCGAGCGCAAGCAGACCGAAGCGGCGCTCAAACGTCACATGCGCGCGCTTTCAGTCATTGGCGAAGCGACGGCGGTTTTGTTTCGCTCGCCGAATATTGAAGCCGCCGTTCCCGAAGCGCTCGGCTCGCTGGCTTACGCGATGGACGTTTTTTGCTGCGCGGTGTTTCAATTGACCTCTTCCGGAGTCAAAACCAAATATCAATGGCTCAGCCGCGAAGCCGCCGGCTTTGACCTCGCCGCGGCGCTGCAGCCTTTCGCCGCGACGATCGCCGAAACCCCCGACCGCGTGTTTTCCGCCGCGCGCGTTCCGCTGCCCAATCCCAACATCCCGTTAATTTCGCTTCTTGTCATCCCCGTGCAGGGCGCGGGCGAGGCGCTCGGCTTTTTAGCGCTGGTGGATAAGGAGAATCACCTCTCGTGGCTGGCGACCGAGTTCGACGCGATTCAAACCGTCGCCAACCTGATTGGCGCGGCGCTGGAGCGCATTCGTTACGAGCGCGTGATTCAACTTAACGAAATGCGCTACCGCGTGATAGTGAACGCGCTGCCCGACCTGCTGATCCGCGTGGATCTGACCGGACGAATTTTGGATTACAACGTCGGCGTCGGTCACCCTTTGTATTTGCCGCGCTCTTCCGTCGTCGGCAAAAAACTGAGCGAAATCTGGAATCCCGAAACGGCGCGGATGATTATCGAAACCGAATCGCAGGATTCTTTCATTTCTTCTCATTGGGTGTACGGATTCAGTCTGCCGAATCACGAGCAGACTTTTGAGGCGCGGCTGCATCCCATTAGCGCCGATGAAGCGTTGGTGATTGTGCGCGACGTCACCGAGCAGGCGCAGCTCGACCAGATGAAATCCGATTTTATCAATCGCGCTTCGCACGAACTACGCACGCCGCTGACTTCCGCGATTATGATGGCGGAATTAATTCAGCAGGGCGGAACGAAAGAAGAGATTGAAGAATATTGGCGGATTTTAATGAGCGAATTGAACCGCCAGAAAGACCTCATCAACCAATTGCTGCTCGCTGGGCGGCTGGAAAGCGGCAAGATGAAGCTGGAAGCCGTCGCGCTGGATTTAATTGCCCTGCTGCGCGAATCGATTCAAGCGGTGAAGGTGATTGCCAGCAAACGCAACATCCCGATTGAAATTCACGCGGACGAAGAGCCAATTACAATTTTGGGCGACAAAGGCGGGCTTTCTCAGGTCTTCATCAACCTGATTAATAACGCGGTGAAATTCTCGCCCGAAGGCAAAGCGGTGGAAGTGTTCATCAGCCAGGGGACGGAATACGTCTCCGTCGCCGTCGTGGATCACGGGCTGGGCATTCCGCAAGAAGCGCTGCCGCACCTCTTTGAGCGTTTCTACCGCGCCAAAAACGTCACGGTGGCGGAAATTCCCGGCAGCGGAATCGGCTTGTATATCGTCAAATCCATCGTTGACGAATTGGGCGGTTTTATCTCCGTTGAATCTGAAATTAATCAGGGGACGAAATTTACCGTTCGATTGAGGCGGGCGCTGTGAAGGCGATTTTGCGCTAAAACAAAAAAACCGCGCTCCTAAAACGCGCGGTTTTTTGTTTTCTAAATTGTCCGCTTTTTTACCACCCCGCAATAAACGGTTCCCATTCGGCGTTTTCGGCAAGGTGTCTGCCGAAGATATAAGCCGCGTTGGCGGGCGGTTCCTGCGGCGGACGCAGCAGCCGCATGTGAGCTTCTTCCACTTGCCGGCCGCCCTTGCGGTGATTGCACGCCGAGCAAGCCGTCACCAGATTGGTCCATACCTGCCGCCCGCCCAGATGACGCGGAATCACATGATCCACCGTGAGGGGCGCGTCCTTCCTGCCGCAGTATTGACAGGTATAATTATCGCGGCGAAAGATTTCCCGCCGCGTCAGTTTGACGCAGGGGCGCGGCTTGTGAACTTGCGATTCCAAGCGAATGACCGAAGGACGCGGAAGCGTTTGCGCGACCGTGCGAATGTAACCTCGTCCGTTCAAAATCAGGTTGGCTTTTCCCGCAAGGATTAAACCGATTGCCCGCCGCGTCGAACACACGTGAATCGGCTCAAAATTGGCGTTTAACACCAAAACCGGCTCGAACATAAAGCCTCGCGCATGACGGGCGTGATTATACATCCAGTTCAAAAAATCCGTTAGTTACAGGAGCGTAAAAAAATGAACGTTCTCATTTCAGGCGGCACAGGGTTTTTGGGGCGCGCGCTGACCCGTTCCTTCCTCGCCGACGGTCATTCCGTCGTCGTCCTCGCGCGCGGCGCGGGGTCCGTCGAAGGCGCGCGCGTCGTCCGCTGGGACGCCAGAACGACGCGCGGCTGGGCTGACCTCATTGAGGAAACCGACGTGGCGCTTCACCTCGCCGGGCAATCCCTTTCCACCTTCCCGTGGACCGCTTCCATCAAACGCAAATTTTACGAATCGCGCGTCCTCTCCGGGCGCGCGCTAACCGAAGCCATTCGCTCGGCGAAACGCCGCCCGAAGGTTTTTGTTCAGGCTTCCGGCATTAATTATTACGGGACGCGCGGAGAAACGGCGGACGAATCCACCCCGCCCGGCGACGACTTCCTCGCCCGCCTGACGGTGGATTGGGAAGACTCCACCCGCCCGCTTGAAGAGCTCGGCGTCCGCCACGTTGCGATTCGCACGGCGGTTGTGTTGGACAAAAAAGAAGGCATGTTCCCGTTGATGGCGCTGCCCGTTAAACTCTTCGCCGGGGGACCCATCGGCGGCGGTAAGTTCGCCGTCCCTTGGATTCATCTGGCAGATTATGTCGGCGCGGTTCGCTATTTGACGGCGGATGAAAACGCGCGCGGCGCGTACAACCTCGTCGCCCCGATTCCCGTCTCCAACGCGGAATTCAACCGCGCGCTGGCGAAAGCGCTGCGCCGCCCCTACTGGCTGCCGACTCCCGCCTTCCCTTTGCGAATCCTGCTCGGCGAAATGAGCGTGTTGATACTCGAAGGCAGATCCGTCCTGCCGAAGCGCCTGCTCGAAGCGGGCTACGTCTTCCAATTCCCCGACGCGCCCGCCGCCTTCGCCGATTTATTTGCGCGCTAAAAAATCCATTTGATGCGCAATGTAAACCAGCTCGCCGCGCTCGATTTGAGCGCGGCGTTTTTCCAGCCACGCCGCGAACTCTTCGGCGTTTAACTCTTTGTTTCCCGTCAGCGTCTCTTCAAAAAAGCGCAAGATAAAACGTAGAAAATATTTTTCGTCTGCGGGATAACGCCCGCGCGCGGCGTAAACGACCCAATCCGAAGCGCCTGCCGCGAGAATCTCCGCGCCCGCGTTTCGCAAATGCGCGAACAAACGTCTGCCTGCGCGGCTCTCTCCGCCCGTCGGGCGGTTATCCATGCTGGCGTGATACAGCCGCTCGATTTTCTCATCCAGCGCGGAATCAATTTGCGGTTCAAGCGTGGTCAAGCCGTCGAAGTTAATCGTCAACCATGCGAGGTTTTTCGTCAGCGAAAGAATCTTCGACATGCTTTCGGGCATGGGCAGCAAATCCAGCACGGCATGGGCAATTAACAAATCGGCGGGCTGCGGATTCTTTTGGATGAAATCGAACAGGTCCGCCGCTTCTAAAGCGATTCGAATCTCGCGGCGCGAATCGCTCATCCGAATTTGATTCTCCGCGCTTCTCTCGACGGTCAGGTCTTGTTTGCGTCCCCATTGCGGAAGCAGCCTCGCGGCCGCTTCGACGTTTTCGCGCATCGCATCCACCAGAACGTATTCCGCGTTTTGCAAAATGTCCCAGCGCAGCAGCCGCCGAATCATCGTCCCGATTCCCCCGCCGATTTCAATGACGCGAATGGGCCGCGCGGGCAAATTTTCCTTAAGCGCGTCCAACACGTTACTATTCAAGGCGCGGTCGTCCACGCTTTGTTTGGAGAGCAAATATCGTTGAAAAGAATATTCCATTAACCGACCTGCCGCGATAAAAATTCCCGAATCTTCGCCGCCGTTTCGTTCCATTGCGGCTGTCGGCGATAGCGGCGCAGCGCGTTGAGCGATAACTCGACCAGCGCGGCGCGATTGCGCGTCAGGTCAATCAAACGCGCGGCGAGGGCGGACGAATCTTCGGGCGGAATCAAAAATCCGGTCTTGCCGTTTTCAATCACTTCGGGCGCGGCGCCGGCGCTGGTTCCGACGGCGGGCAAACCAAACCCCATGCCTTCCAGATAGACAATGCCGAAGCCCTCGTAACTGGAAGGGACGACAAGGATGTGCGCTTGCTTCATTTGCGCGGCTAGTTCTTCGTTATCCAGCGCGCCGTGAAAGCGGACGATGGAAGATAAACCGTTTGCCGCGACCCGCCGCCGTATCGCCTCGGCGTATTCCGGTTCGACGTTGAGCGAGCCGATAACGTCAAGAACGAATGAAGAAGGCGGAAGGCGGCGCAGCGCTTCGAGCAGCGTATGCAAGCCTTTGCGGCGCATGACGTTGCCCAAAAACAAAACGCGCAACGGACCGCGCCCCGCGCGGATTTGAATTCCTTCTTCCGTGATTCTTTCCCCAAACCTGTCCGTCGGCGGATACGCCACTACGCACGGCTTGCTATGACTTACCGTTTCGTTCACTACGTTTTGCGTAGTTTTTGAATTGAAGATAAACCCGTCCACGCTGCCCAGATATTTTCTTTCGACGATTTTGTAAAGCGCGTTTTGCCAGCGCGGGCGCAGCTCCGAGCAGCGCAAATGATGGACGAGCGAAATCACGGGGTAGGGGCGCGGCTTGCAATTGGCGCGCAAGAGCGAAGGATGATTCAGTTCATCCTCAATCAAAACGTCCAACCCCGGCGGAAGCTTGAACGTAAGGTTATCGCTCAAATGCGCGGCGTAATTGCGCCATGGCAGCGAGATGATTTTCACCTCGTCGCCTTGCGCGCGCAAATATTCGACCAGTTTTCTGTCGTATAAATATCCGCCGCTGAGCGTATCCAGCGAGCCGTAAATTAACAGCCCAATTTTCATCGCTTAATTTGAAACGAAGCCCAGGCGTTTTCATGCTCCCACAAAACGACGCGCACGGCGGAAATATTCGGGGCTTTGATTTTCTCGTCGAGCGTCGCGCATAAAATCCGCGCGAAATGTTCAATGGACGGATTCAAGCCCGTGAATTCGGGCTTGTCGTTGAGCGTTTGCTCCTTGTAATAATTCACGACTTCGTCGAGGCGTCGTTCCACGTCTACAATATCCACGAGGTAGCCGTGCCGGTCGAGTTCCGCGCCTTCGAGTTGAAGTTCCAAAACGTAATGATGCGAATTGGGGAAATTTTCCGCGCCCCAATCGCCGCCGATGAGAAAATGCCGCGCGATAAATTCGCGCCGGACCGCTAACGTGTACATGATCGCTCCTTAATATTCAAAAATGGTTTGCAAAGTCTCCTGCGGATTCTCGTCGAGCAGCCGATACGCTTGCGCCGCGTCTTCAATCTTGAAGCGATGGGTAATCCATCGTTCAGGCTGAATTCTCGCCAGCGCGCGCCAGACGACGCCGAAGCGGCGCGGCTTATTCCAGCGGGCGGAGAGTTCGGGCGCAATCGCGCTGACCTGCGAGGCAAGCAATCGAATCCGCGAGCGGTGAAAAGATTCGCCGAGATTAATCTCCGCGCATTTTTTTCCATACCACGAGCCGATGACGATGCGTCCGCTGAACATGGTCGCTTCAATGGCGGCGTTCAAGGCGGAGGGGGAGCCGCTGAGTTCAAAGGTCAGGTCGAAGGTTTTCGCGTAGCCAGTTTGGAATTCTTGGGGGAATTTTTGGAGTTCTTGAAGTTCTTGAAGTTCTTGAAGTTCTGGGAGTTCTGGGAGTTCTTGCGGGAATGATTCTTGAGACCCCTTTCGGCGTCCTTCTTGAAGTTCCTTTCGGCGTCCACCTTGAAATTCCTTCCGGCTTGCTCCTTGAGATTCCTCTTGAAGTCTCTTTTGAAACTCCTGCGGGCTGAGCGCCGCCGTCGCTCCAAGTTGCTCCGCCGCTTTGCGCCGCGTCTCATAGGCGTCCACCGCGACCAGCGCTTCCAAAGGAAACTCGCGCAGCAAAGCGGAAGTCAGCAGCCCGACCACCCCCTGGCCCAAAACCAAAACCCGCTCGCCCAGAATCGGCGCGCCGTCTTGAACCAGATTGACCGCCGTTTCCATGTTGGGCAGGAAGCAAGCCGCTTCGGGCGTGATGAAATCGGGAAGCGGCCACAACGATGAAGGGCGCGCGATGAAAGACGAAGCGTGCGGCTGAAAGGCGAACACCAGCCTGCCCAGCCAATCTGCGCTTACCGATTCGCCGACCGCCGCGACTCTACCCGCGCACGCATACCCATATTGCATGGGATATTGCAGCCCGCTGCTCAACGAATCGCGCGCGTCCTCCAATTGCGGCAGCTCGCCGCGATACGCCAGCATTTCCGTTCCTGCGCTGACGGCGGAATATAACGTTTCCACCAAAACTTCGCCGCCTTGCGGCGGCGGCGCTTTCTCTTCGCGGATTTCCACTTTTCGCGGCGCGGCAAAATATAGAACCTTGCGAGGCGGCATGGCGTTATTTTAACCGACTTGCCAGCAGCAGCCCGACGCCGCCAATGAGAAGATCGCGCGCGCGAATCGCTAACGTCACGCCGACGGCGTTGGCGGCGGAAATTCCAAACGCGCCCAAAGCAAAGACCTGACTCGCTTCCAGCGCCCCGACTCCGCCGGGCAGGGGCAGCAGAAACGCCAGCCAGCCCGCCGTCCACGCGGCGAAGGCTTGTTGCAGAGTCAAATTCGCGCCGAGAAATTTTGTAATGAGGAAAAATTCCACGACCATGCCGAGCGCCGCCGCAAGGGAGACCGCAGCCGCGCCGAGCAGATGCGGCAGTCGCCGCTGGCAGAATCTCCCCGCCAGATGTTCCGCCGCGCTGATGAAGCGCGCGAACTTGTTTCTTCCGATTTTGCGGACGAGGAAAGACAGCGGGCGTTTGCCCCGCGCCATCAAAAAAATGTGAACGGGCGGAACGCTCAACAACCCGACCAATCCCGCCAACCCGAAACGGACGATTCCTTCGCCCAGCGGCAAGAGTCCCGCTTGCAGCGCCGCCGTCAGCCCCAAGCCGAACATCGCAAAGTTGGCGAGAAATTCCAGCAGTTTATCCATTACCACGACGGCGGCGGCGCGGGTGTAACTGGTTTGATAATTTCTTTGCAGGTAAAGAATTTGCAGCGGCTCGCCGCCCACCTGCGGTCCTGGCGTGAAGTAACTGACTCCGAAAGCCGCCAGCCGCGCCAGCAGCAAAGGAAAGTAGGCGGCGTTCTTTTGTTCCGCGCGGAAGATAATCCACCACCTTAAAGCGACCAGCGCGTAAATGAAGGCGTTGACGCACAGCAAGGCGAAAATCTGCCATGCTTGCAGCTCCTTTAACGTCTGACCGATTTCACGCAGCGGGGCGTTTCTCAGGGCGAAATAGAGCAAGGCGGCGAGGAGCGAGTACACCAATAAAACGCGCGGCAATTTTTTCATCGCGGGGAAGGGTTAATTAAACGGGAATCGCAAGCAGCCTTTTCATCTCGCTTAACACGGCTTGATGCAGAACCTCCGCGTCCGTTGAGCCGAGCTCGCTGGCGCGAATCGGATTGCCGATTTGCGCCGTAACCGTCGTCGGCTTTTGGTCGAAGACAATCATGCTCAGCAATTGCAGCGCGGCGGCGAATTTTTCCCGCTCCGCGCGCCTTTTCTTCAGGCGCGTTAACGGGTGACGGGCGGTCTTTTCCCAAATCACGCCGCGAACCGCAATCGGCAGGATGGGCGTATGCGGCGCAAGGCGGATGAAGACTCCCACGCTGTCCATCCATGATTCAAGCGATTCTTCCGCGCCGGGGTAAACGCTTGGGTCGGGTTCGATTTTGCCGGCAGGGAAGGTCAGCGCCGCGCCGCCGTTCCTCAAATGCGCGCCGACTTGACGAATGAGCGCGATGCGCGAGGCGAAATTTTCCTTGACGTAAAACAGCCGCTCGCTGACGTTGGGCAGCGCTTTCAGGAAAGGTCTTTCCAGCGCGATGATTTTCAGGTCGCGGCGATTCAACGCGGAAAAAACCGCCAGCGTGTCGGTCATGCCCGGATGATTGGAAAGCGCCAGGAAGCCGGAATCAGGAATGCGGTCGGAATCTATTACGCGCAGGCTGCGGGCGTAGAGTCCCAATGCGCGGCGCGAGGCTTCGGGCAAGCCGAGTTGCGCGACGGTGGAATCATATTCCAACATCTGTTGGGCGAATTTGCGCGCGGCGGCGGCAAAGACGCGGCGCAAAATCCGCGCGGGCAACCCGCTCCACCCGAAGGAGTCGGTCAGGTCGTCCAGGTTTATGCGCGTCAGCAAGTCAAGCGGAGTTGGAGAAGACAAGGCGCGGGCTACTTTCGCAGGAGTTTAGAGACGACGTTTAATAGCAAGGTGAGCAGCAATGAAATCAGCAGCGAGCTGGTCAACGGAAAATAAAACGAGAAACCTTCGCCCTCAACGCGAATATCGCCGGTCAGCCTGCCCAGCGGAACGTTGAATCTAGCGGCGAAGTAGATTCCCGCGCCCAGCAAAAGCAGCGCGGCTCCCGCAATCATTAAGAAGCGTCCAATATTCTCCATCGTCCACTGCCCATCGTCTATCGCCCTACAACAGTCTCGGCTGCCCCTCTTCGGAATATGCGTAACCCAAATGCTCATACGCCAGTTTGGTGGCGATTCTTCCTTGCGGCGTGCGGTCTAAAAACCCCAATTGCAAGAGATACGGCTCGACGACGTCCATAATCGTATCCTGTTCTTCGCTGATGGACGCGGCGATGGTGTTCAAGCCGACGGGTCCGCCGTTGTATTTTTCGATGATGGTTTTCAGCACGCGGCGGTCCACGTCGTCCAGACCGAGCGGGTCCACTTGCAGCAGGTCGAGCGCCTCTTTGGCGACGGCGGCGGTGATTTTTCCTTCCGCGCGCACTTGAGCGTAATCCCGCGCGCGCCGTAACAGACGCAGGGCGATGCGCGGCGTGCCGCGTGCGCGCCTCGCAATTTCTTCCACGCCGGGCTGGTCGGCTTCCACTTTGAGCATGAACGCCGCGCGCGAAACGATTTTCTTCATCGAACCCAGGTCGTAATAATCCAGCCGATAGACCGCCCCGAAGCGCGCGCGCAGGGGCGCGGTGACCAGCGCGAGCCGCGTCGTCGCGCCGATGACGGTGAAGCGCGGCAGTTTGAGGCGAATCGAGCGGGCGGAAGGTCCCTTGCCAATCACGATGTCGAGCGCGAAATCTTCCATCGCGGGGTATAGCACTTCTTCAATGGCGCGTCCCAGCCGGTGAATTTCGTCCACAAAGAGGACGTCGCCCGCGCGCAGGTTGGTGAGGATGGCGGCGAGGTCGCCCGCGCGTTCAATGGCGGGTCCGGCGGTGACTTTGACGTTGACGCCCATTTCGTTTCCCAACAGGTGAGCGAGGGTGGTCTTGCCCAAGCCGGGGGGACCGTAAAAGAGGATGTGGTCGAGCGCTTCGCCGCGGTGTTTTGCCGCGTCAATCAGGATGGACAGGTTTTCTTTGATTTGCTCCTGCCCGATTAAATCTCCTAACCGCTGCGGGCGCAGGGCGTTATCGGCGCGGTCGTCGGGTTTGGATTCGGGGTCGAGGGCCTGGGCTTTGCTCATGGGGCAATTATAACTTTAAAAAGACAGGGACGACTATATTTGCGTCGTCCCTGCGAAAAGAAGCGCTCTTCGGCAGTCTGGCAATCTTGGTCGCTGGTGGTTTGCGCGACTTTAGACCCATGACTTTGCGTCATCAGGTTTCCCTGATTTTGCCTTTCGGTAGCCGGTCGTCCTTGACCGTCAACGTTCGGCGGTTTTAGGAACTCTGGCTTTGCGTCGCCGTCTTTTGGCGGCTTTGCTTTTTTCGGCAGCCTGTCAACCCTGGCTCAGTTCAGCTTTAGGTTCATGGGCTTTGCGCCGCCAGGTTTCCCTGACTTTGCTTTTTTTCGGAGCGCTTTCATTATTGCACGCCGCGAGAAAGAAGTCAAGCGCCTTTGGGGAATTTTGCATGGCTTTCTCATGATCGCTCGCGCCGCTTTGTTTAACAGGATCAACAGAATGTTTTCACCCTGTTTTCTGCGCGGCTTATCCTAAAAATCCTGTCCATCCTGTTTGTTCTCTAACCTGAAACCGGACTTTGAGAAAGCCATGGGGAATTTTGCGCCGCCTGTTCGGGGAGAAAATCCGCCCGCTTTTTTGCCGTTATTTCAAGTTGCTCTTTCACCCTTTCCCCTTCATCCTTTATAATACCCCTATGTCCACCCCTTTCATTCCCAGCCGCGTGGTCGTTGCGGCGTATCCTAAAATGCCCGAAGCGTTCGCCGAAGCGGAAGTGATGTCGGCTTTCTTCAAGGACAAAGGCATAGAGGCGCCTTTCGGTTCGTTGTACGACGAAACGCTTCGCAAACGCGTGAAAAGCGGAGAGTTCGACATGCTGGTCGCCGTCGGCGGGGACGGAAGCTTGCTGCGGGCGGGACACCTCTGCGCTCCTAGCGGCGTGCCGATTCTCGGAGTCAACCTTGGCAGGCTGGGCTTTTTGATTCAAATCGAGCGCGGCGAATGGCGCGTTTATTTTGAGCGCTTGCTCAACGGCGAAGCGTGGATTGAGCGCCGCATGATGCTGCGCGCCGAGTACATCCGCGCGGGCGAAGCGCTCGGCTCTTTCTACGCCCTGAACGAAGTCGTCGCGGCGCGCGGGCAAAACCTGCGCCCGGTGCGGCTTTCCGCTTCGGTGGACGACCATTACCTCACCAGCTATGTCGCCGACGGGCTGATTGCCGCCACCGCCACCGGCTCCACCGCTTACGCTTTGGCAGCCGGGGGACCCATCCTTCCGCCTGAATTAAGGAATATTCTGCTCATGCCGATTGCGCCGCATCTTTCGGTGGATCGCCCCGTCGTGCTGGCGGAAGGCGCTTCGGTGCATATTTTTGTCGAAAGCGAAAACGTCGTCCTCAGCGTGGACGGACATCTGCCCACGCCGCTCGCCGAAGACGACGTGGTCAAAGTCGCCGCCGCCGACGTCGCCGCCCAATTTGTCCGCTTTGGCGACCCCGGCTATTTCTATCGCAACCTGACCGCGCACATGAACGAAAACTCCATAGGACTTCAACGATGAGCGAGACGACAAGCCAGCCGCGCTGTTACCTTCATCCGGAGCGCGAAACTAGCCTGCGCTGTAAGCGCTGCGAACGCCCCATTTGCGCTTCTTGCGCCCAACGTACGCCTACGGGCTACATGTGTCCCGAATGCGTGAAAGAACATCAGAAAAAATTCGATACCGCGCTGGGCGGCGATTACGTCGTCGTTTTTCTTGTCGCCGCGCTGCTTTCCGCCGTCGCCGCTTTCGCCACGATTTTGATTACTGCAATAGTTTGGGGAATCTTCGTCTTTGGGCTGGCGCCGCTTGCCGGAACGCTCATTGGCAACGCCGCGCGCCGCCTTGTCAGAAACCGCCGTTCTCGCGCTTTGAACTATACGCTGGTCGCCGGAATTATCGTTGGCGCGCTGCCCGTTTTGCTTTTTACCGCCCTGCCTTTGCTTCTCGCGTTGTTCTCAGGCGGCGGGTTCGACTTTGCGCTTTACGCCCTTTCGCCTTTGCTCTGGCAGCTGGTCTATCTGGCGTTGGCGGTCCCTTCCGCGTACTATCAATTTTCCGGCTTGGTGTTTAGAAGATAACTATGCTCAGCGAACTTCACATCCAAAACTTTGCGATTATTGAAAAACTTGACCTGCGCTTTGAGGCGGGCCTCATCATCCTAACCGGCGAGACAGGCGCGGGCAAATCCATCATCCTCGACGCGGTGGTCATGTTGATTGGCGGAAAGGCGGACGCGACTTATATCCGCGCCGACGCCGAGACGGCTTTCGTCGAAGGAGTCTTCCGCCTGCGCGGCGCGGAACGGGAAGCCGTTCATGAACTTCTCAACCGCGAAGATTTAATGGACGACCCGAATTACGTGACGCTGATGCGCGAGATTCGCAAAGAAGGCAGAAGCGTGGCGCGCATTAACGGGCGCACGGTGAACGTCGGGCTGTTGAAGGAACTCGGCGCGTTGCTGGTGGATATTCACGGACAGGCAGAGCACCTTTCCCTGCTAGACCCGCGCGCGCATCTCGGTCTGCTCGACCGTTACGCCGAAATCGCCAAGCCGCTCAGCGATTATCGTCAGACCTATCACGCGCTGCTCAATCTCCGCCGCGAATTAAACGACTTGCGCGTCGCGCAGCGCGACGCCGACCGCCGTATGGATATGCTTTCTTTTCAAGTCGAAGAGATTCAATCCGCGCGGTTAAAACCCGGCGAGGACGAGGAACTTCGCAAGGAGCGCGACCGCCTCGCCAACGCCGAATCGCTCGCTCAAAACGCGCAGGAAGCGCTGGCTGTGTTGGAAGAAGGCTCGCCTGAAACTCCCGCCGCGATGGACCTCATCGGGCAGGCGGCGCAGGCGCTTGCCGCGCTGGCGAAAACCGACCCTGCCCAAGCCGAACTCGCCAATCAAGCCGATTTGCTGCTCGATACCGCCTCGGAAATCATTCGCAGCCTGCGAGATTATCTTGAAGAAATCGAATTCAACCCCAAACGGTTGGACGAGGTGGAAGAACGCCTCGACCTGATTCACTCGCTGACGCGCAAGTACGGCGGCAGCATTCCCGCCGTCATCGCTTACGGACAGGACGCGGCGAAGCAATTGGAAAATATCTCTAACGCGGCGGAGCGCATCGCCGAGCTGGAAGCGCAGGAAGCTAAACTGTTGGAAAAACTCGCCAGGCAGGGCGGGGCGCTTTCGGAGAAGCGTCAATCCGCCGCGCTGAAACTTGCGCAGGGAATTGAGCGCGAGCTGGACGATTTGCGAATGGCGGATGCGAAGTTTCGCGCCGACTTTCAGACTCGCCCCGACCCGAACGGAATCCCCTTGCCGGACGGTTCCCGCGTCGCTTTCGACCAGAACGGCTTTGACCGCGTGGAGTTTCTCATCGCCCCCAACCCCGGCGAAGGGCTCAAACCGCTGGCGAAGATTGCTTCCGGCGGCGAGACCTCGCGCTTAATGCTCGGCTTGAAGAACGTGCTGGCTTCCGCCGACGAAGTGCCGGCGCTGATTTTCGACGAGATAGACCAGGGCATTGGCGGCAGGGTGGGCATGGTGGTCGGCTACAAATTGTGGAATCTCTCGCGCACGCATCAGGTCTTTTGCGTTACGCATTTGCCGCAGCTCGCCGTTTTTGGCGACCAGCATTATCAGGTGCAAAAGGCGGTGGAAAACGGACGGACGACCACGCGCGTTGAACCGCTGGAAGCCGAAGCGCGTCTGCTGGAACTTTCGCAAATGCTCGGCGAAGTGGGCGAAGGCACGCTGCGCTCCGCTCATGAATTGCTGCAATCGGCGCGGCAGATGACGAAAGGAAAATAACCCAAAAAATTTTACTCGCTTTATCGCAATCTTAGGTATTTTGGAGGCAAGGATATGTTTATTTCTGGCGCAGTTATTGGGTTTGCGACTCTGGTTCTTACGCTGGGAGGGACGCTGATTTTGCCGTTTTGCACGCCTTGCGCGGCGCTGCCGCTCGGCGTTGTTGGCGGATTCTTGACTTCATTTATTGAGAAGCCCAAGGAAAAATCGCGTTTGTTTACGCGAGCGGCTTTATCGGGAGCCTTGGCGGGAACGGGCGCGATTCTCGGTCAATCCATTGGCGCGGTCATTAATGGGTTGGCTGTCGGTCCGGAGCGCGCCGCGGCTATCATGGAAGAAGCGCTGGGGTTTTCAGACTCCGTTTTCGACTCGTATAATTGGGGCGCGCAATATTGGGTCGGTTTGATTGCAAGCACGGCTTGCATCAGTCTTTTTAATGTTTTTCTGATGGCGTTCATGGGCGGCGTTGGGGGGGTGTTGTGGCGCGCCCTTGCCGATGAAAAATAAAAAAATTGGCGCTGAAAAAAAATTTGCGGAGAAATGTAAGATGAAAAATAAAGTTATTTTTTTAGGCTGCGGCGGAACGGCTATCGTTGTTTTTCTGGTTGTAATTATTTTTTGGGCGTCGCTCTCCAGTTCTTTCGTTAAATTCGGCGTAGTTAATGATTTAATCTCGTATCGAACCGCTGTTTTGGAAATGGATATGGATCATCAAACAAAAAAATCCTTGGTCGCCGATTTTGAGGAGGTGCGTCGCTCCGTAATGAAAGAGAACAATATCGGCTTTGGGGAGTGGGTCGCCATAGACGCTTCCGTCCGAAGCATCTTTGCCGACGGGACAATATCGCAGGACGAATACGAAATATTAAAATCTGAAATCGAAGAAATGAAGCGCTTGCAGAATATTCAAGAATAGCCCCGAAAATATTGAACGACAGGGAGTCCGCTTCTCGCCCTGGCGGGTGGGCTTACGGGCATTTTGATCAGCGGAGACTCCCGAAAACGCAGATTTTCCCGATATTGTGGACAATGGCATACAACCTCCACTGCGCATCCACCTTCGATTTCATGCGAAACATAACGCCGCCCACGAGATTGCGCGGGCGAGTCCGCTATGCTGAAAGAAAAACAGCCCGATCAAGGGCTGTCTGAACGGGAATACGAAGAGAAATTCCGCCAGCGGGAACTCAACTCCCTGCAGCGCCGCGCCGCCCGCCTGGGGCTTTCGCTCGTCCCA
>DAOUBR010000011.1:0-40487 GCA_034432535.1 Anaerolineales bacterium
TCATGGCTTTCTCAAAGTCCGGTTTCAGGTTAGAAAACAAACAGGATGGACAGGATTTTTAGGATGAGCCGCGCAGAAAACAGGGTGAAAACATCCTGTTGATCCTGTTAAACAAGGCGGCGCGAGCGATAATGGGAAAGCCGTAGCGCTGTTTTTATGAAAGACGCGGCGGGGGCGAAAAAGTTCCAAAGCGAGATTGCGTATATTCAATCTGCTGCAAGCTGAGGAGACGGCAGGGGCGGGCTTTCCTCCGCCGCGCTTCGTTTCCATTGCGATGAGCGCCGCGCCGCTTAAAACCCGATTTTTCCCATCACAAGCAGGAACATGAAGCCGGAGACGCAGGTCATTAAAGCCAGCAAAACGCTGACCGCAAAGCGCTGGGGTCCTGTCATGCCTAAAATGAGTTTGCGCTTTTTCTTCGCCTTGCGCGCGGCGGCGGGCTTGGCGGCGGCGGATGGAGCCGCCTGAGGTTTCTTTTCTTCTTCCGGCTCGGAGAAGGCTTGCTGTCGAAGGTCGTCAAACATGATTTACCTCATTGTGCGGTTGAAAGAGCGAGTGGGATTGTATCACGCGGCGGGGCGCAAACTGACATCGCCGTAGCGTATGGAAATGATTCTATCGTGTTCGTCGCGCAGCTGCAAATCGCCGTCCGCGCCCAGCCCCAGCAGCTCGCCGACGGCGGCGGCTTCTTCTCCTGCGCGAATTTCCACGCGCGCGCCGTGAAACGCCAGCAGGGAATCCCATGTTTGCAAAAATTTTTCCGTCCCCAAACGCGGCAGCCATGCGAGGAAATGCCGCAGTATGCTTTCTAAAATCGCTTCGCGCGCCGGCGGTAGCTTGCCCAGCCCGTCTTGCAGACTCGCGGCGGGGAATAGTAGCGCTTCCGCGGGCGGAAGCGCCTCGCGCAGGACGTTGACGCCCATGCCTACCACCAGCGCTTCGACGTCCTCGTCCGCCCATACGGTTTCAATGAGAACGCCCGCTATTTTTTTGCCGTTTATTAAAACGTCGTTGGGCCACTTAATTTGCGGCTCCGCGCCCAGCTCGCGGCACATGGAGGCGATAGCCAGCGCCGCCAGCCCCGCCAGGCGGGAAAAATGCGATCTGAGCGAAGCGCCGGGGCGCAGGATCAAGCTCGCCGCGATGGCGCTGCCGCGCGGCGTGAACCACTTGCGGTTGAGCCGTCCGCGCCCGCTGGTTTGTTCGTCGGCGATAACCAGCGCAAGGTGGGGCGCGTCTTTCCCCGCCCAGTCGAGCGCTTCGGCGTTGGTCGAGCCGACCGAATCGAAATATCGAATCGCGCCTAAATTCAAATGAGCCAACGCTTGCCGCAGGGATTCTTCGTTCATTTAGTCCGACTCCCGTTCGCCAAAGATTTTATATTTTGCCGCTTGCGGGCAATCGGTCTCGGCGTGACCTTCTTGCCCGCAGAAGGAGCAGCGCGCGCTTTTGGGCGTTTCTTTCGCCGTGCCGCCCAAAAAGACTTCGGCGGTGACGCTGCCCGGTTGGGCGATTCCTTCGCGCCTGAACACTTTGCTGAAGGTCTTCAGGATGATTTTTATATCCAGCCAGAAAGACCAGTGATCCACGTACCACACGTCGTGTTGAAACTTTTCCTCCCACGAGAGGGCGTTGCGCCCGTTCACCTGCGCCCAGCCAGTGAGACCGGGAACGACTTCATGCCGCCGCGCCTGTTCGGGCGAATAACGCGGTAAATATTCCATCAACAGCGGACGCGGACCGACGAAGGACATTTCGCCGCGCAGGATGTTAAACAGCTCCGGCAATTCGTCCAGCGAAAGCGCGCGCAGCATCTTTCCCAGATGGGTGAGACGGCGCGCGTCTGGCGCCAGTTCGCCGTTGGCGTCTTTTTCGTCGCTCATTGTGCGGAATTTGTAAATGAAGAAGGGAACGCCGCGATAGCCGGGGCGGAGTTGCTTGAATAGAATCGGCGAGCCGATGAAGACGCGAACCAGCAACGCGGTCAGCAGCAGGAGGGGCGAAAGCAGAATCAACCCCAGCAGCGAAAAGATAATGTCAAAGAGGCGTTTGCTAACAGGCACGCTTTCCATTTTAACGCACAAAGCGGACTTTTTCGCGTTGTCTCTTCCGCTCAGCCTTCCGTGCGATTTATCCGCGTAACAGGATAGGCAGGGTAAGCAGGATATTTTTGTCGCGCCTTCTGCGCGATTTATCCTGACCATCCTGTTTCTTCTGTAAAAAAAACGGCTTTGGGAAAAGGGCGTTTCCGCGCCCGCCGCAAATTGACCCGCCTTTTTGGGCATGGTATGATTTATCCGCCGGTTGATAGTTTGCCGCGCGCCGATTTTTGTTTTAAGGACGTTTTTGATGAAAGTAGATTTTAACAAGCCCGTCGCGGTCGGGAACGAGCTGCAATACATGCGGCAGGCGCTCGCCAATGGGCATATTTCGGGCGACGGCGCGTTCACCAAAAAATGCCACGCCTTGCTGGAAGGCGAGCTCGGCGTGAAGAAAGCGCTGTTGACCACTTCCTGCACGCACGCGCTGGAAATGTCCGCCTTGCTGCTGAATATTCAGCCCGGAGACGAGGTCGTCATCCCCGATTTCACTTTCGTTTCGACGGTGAACGCTTTTGTGTTGCGAGGCGCGAAACCCATCTTTGTGGACGTGCGCGCCGATACGCTCAACCTCGACGAAAGCAAACTCGAAGCCGCGCTCACGCCGCGAACCAAAGCCATCGTCCCTGTGCATTACGCCGGCGTGGGCTGCGAGATGGACGCGATTGTGGAGATCGCTTCCCGCCGCCGCATTCCGGTGGTGGAAGATAACGCGCACGGGTTGTTCGGAAAATATAAAGGCAAATATCTTGGAACCTTTGGCGCGCTGGCGACGCAATCCTTTCATGAGACCAAGAATTTCTCCTGCGGCGAAGGCGGCGCGCTGTTGATTAACGACCCCGCGCTGGCGGAGCGCGCCGAAATCATCCGCGAGAAAGGCACCAACCGCTCGCGCTTCTTTCGCGGGCAGGTGGATAAATATACCTGGGTGGACGTCGGCTCTTCGTACCTGCCTTCCGATATGCTCGCCGCTTATCTCTTCGCGCAACTCGAACAGCGCGAAAAAATTCAAACCCTCCGCAAGCAAATTTGGGAGACGTATTTCAACGGGCTGAAAGATTGGGCGGAGCGAAACGGCGTGCGGCTGCCGATAGTCCCCGCCGACCGCGAACAGGCGTATCACATGTTTTATTTGCTGTTCCCCAATTTAGAGTCTCGCCAGCGCTTTATCGCCCATTTGCGCGAGCGCGGCGTGTATAGCGTCTTCCATTACCTGCCGCTGCACCTTTCGGACATGGGCTTGAAGTTTGGCTACCACGCGGGCGATTACCCCGTCGCCGAGCGCGTCAGCGACCAGCTCGTCCGTCTGCCGCTGCATAACGGTTTGAGCGGCGACGAAGCGGAACATGTCGTTGAAGCCGCAAGGGAGTTTACATGCGCGGCGTGAGCGAAGGTCGGGCAAAATGACCAGAATCAAACAAGTGGACGTTGTTATCCCGGTCTATAACGAAGCTGGGGTGGTCAGCCTGGTGTACGAGCGCCTGAACCGCGCGACCCGCGACCTGCCTTACCAGTTTCGCTTCTATTACGTGGACGACGGCTCCGCGGACGAGACCGTGAAGGAACTTTACGCCCTCGCCGAAAAAGACAGCCGCGTTCTCGTCCTGCGGCTTTCGCGCAATTTCGGACATCAAGCCGCGCTGACCGCCGGCATGGACGCGGCGCAAGGCGACGCGCTGATTTCGATGGACGGCGACGGCCAGCACCCGCCGGAGATGATTCCCCAAATGCTGGCGCTGTTGGAACAAGGTTACGACGTCGTTCAGACCCAGCGCCTGGACGAGGCGCAGCCCGCCTCCTTTAAGAAATGGACTTCGACTTTGTTCTACCAATTGATTAACCGCCTGAGCGGCACGCGCGTGTTGCCCGGCGCGGCGGACTTTCGCGCGCTGACCCGCCCGGCGCTCAACGCGCTGAAAGCCATGCCCGAATATCACCGCTTTTTGCGCGGCATGGTCTCGTGGATTGGCTTTCAAACCGTCATCCTGCCTTACCAGCCGGAAGAACGGCTCGGCGGCGTTTCTAAATATTCGCTGGCGAAGATGACCCGCCTGGCGATGGACGCGATTTTTTCCTTCTCGCTTGCGCCGCTGTACGTCGGGTTGAGTTTCGGCGCGCTGTTGTTCTGTCTCGCCGCCGCCGAAATGGCGTATGTGCTTTCCTTCTGGCTGACGGACAACACCGCCAGCCTCGCGCCCGGTTGGAGCTCGCTGATGTTCGTCATCCTCATTGTCGGCGGCATGTTGATGGCGCTGCTCGGATTCATCGGCGTTTACGTCGGCTACATCTTTCAGGAAGTCAAGCGCCGCCCGGTATATATCGTTAAGGAAACGTACCCCCATGACGGAGAATAAAGCTCAGCCGTTTTACATCACCTTGCTACGGCACGGCGAATCGGTCGGCAACGCCGAATCGCGCTGGCAGGGGCGGGCGGATTACCCGCTGACCGAAAGAGGACGGGCGCAGGCGCGCGCGTTGGCGAAGCGCTGGAAAGACGAAGGCGTCTCGTTTGAGCGGATTATTTCCAGCCCGTTGATTCGCGCCAAAGAAACCGCCGACCTGATCGCCCACGAGTGGAATCTCCCCGTCGAAACCGAAGAATTGTTGATGGAGCGCGACAACGGCGAATTCGCCGGGCTGACTCCCGCCGAGGCGCGCGAGAAGTTCCCCCAGCCGTCTTTTTTCACGCCTTATGATTTTGTCGGCGGGGACGGCGAAGGCGATTGGGAATTATTCCTGCGCGCCGGGCAGGCGCTTCACCGCGTCTTGACGCGCGAACCCGCCCGCTATCTTATTGTTTCGCACGGCGGCTTGCTCAATCAATTAATGCACGCGGCGCTCGGAGTCGCCCCGCAGGCGAACGATTCCGGCGCGCGCTTTCGCTTTGAAAACGCGGCTTTCGCGCAGCTGATTTACTTCCCCCGCCAGCACCGCTGGGTGATTGAACGGCTCAACGACCGCGCGCACTGGAAAGATTAGCAAGTCAACTCCCGCTCTTTGAGGTGAACCAACATGGCATATCCCGCTCAAACCGATTCCGCGTTGAAATTTCTTGTCTTTGGCGCCGGGGCGATTGGCGCATATTACGGCGGCTCGCTGCTCCTCGCCGGACAGCAAGCGACCTTCGTCGAGCAGCCCAAAACCGCCGAGCGTCTGCGCGAACACGGGCTGCGACTCGACCTGACGCTGGACAGGCGGCGCAACGTCAAGGAAGCCTATGTGATTGACCCGCGCGCTTTCACCGTCGCCGCCTCGCTCGAAGACGCGCTCAAATTCGGTCCCTTCGACGCGGCGATTTTCGCGCTCAAATCCTTCGATACGCCCGCCGCGCTGGAAAGCATGAAACCCTTCGCCGAAAAAATGCCGCCCATTCTCTGCCTTTCCAACGGCGTGGATAACGAGCGCATGATTGCCGAAGCGCTCGGCGAGGATAAAGTCATTTACGGCACGGTCACCAGCGCTATCGGGCGGCGCGCCCCCGGCGATGTGAAACTGGATAAACTGCGCGGCACAGGAATCGCCGCGGGCAGCCCCCTTTCCGAAAGGCTCGCGCGAATCTTCAACGCGGCTTACCTCAACTGTCGTTTGTATCCCGAAGCGCGCGGCATGAAATGGTCGAAGATGCTGCTGAACCTCACGGCGAATCCCGCCTCCGCGATTCTTAACATGACGGCGGCGGAAATTTTCTCCGACCCGCGCCTTTATCGCGTGGAAGTCGCCGTGCTGCGCGAATGCCTCGCGGTGATGGAGGCGCAAAACATCCCGGTGGTAGATTTGCCCGGCGTTCCCGTCAAAGCCTTCGAGCTGGCCGTCCGCGCTCCGCACTGGCTTTCCAAGCCTTTCGTGGCGCGCGCGGCGGGCGCGGGGCGCGGGGCGAAGATGCCCTCCTTTCACATTGACTTGCATTCCGGACGCGGCAAAAGCGAAGTGGAGTATCTACACGGCGCGGTGGTTCGCGCCGGCAAGCAGAGCGGAGTCCCGACTCCCGTCAACGAAACGCTCACCAATTTGCTGCTGGCGCTCACGCGCGGCGAAATTCCGCTGGAAGAGTACGACCATCAGCCCGAAAAATTTCTCTCGCAAATTCCCTTATGACCGTTGTTGAAGATTCTCCCAGCCCAACGACGCAGCTTCACCTGCCCGACGGACGCGCCCTGACGGGTCCGCGCGGCGCTGCGCTAAGCGAGTTTTTGCAGCCCGTCAAAGATGATTTCGGCGCGCCGATTGTGGCGGCGATTCTCAATAACGAAATTCACGAGCTGACGTATCCCGTAACCATCGAGGCGCGCTGCGTCCCGCTGACGATGAGCGATTCCGACGGCGCGCGCATTTACCGCCGCTCGCTTGTCTTTTTGCTTGAAACCCAGTTCGCCGCCCTTTTCCCTGACGCCAAATTGACCATTGACCATTCTGTCTCTTACGGCGGATTCTTCTGTCAGGTGAGCGGACGCCCGCCGTTGAATCGCGAAGAACTCCAAACGTTGAAAGCGCGGATGGCGGAAAAGGTCAAAGCCGACTTGCCTTTCGAGCGCCGCGAAGTCCCCACCGCCGAAGCCATCTCCTATTTTCAAAAACTCGGCTACGCAGATAAGGTCCGCCTGTTCTCTCATCGCCGCAAAGATTACCTCACGCTATATTCGCTGGAAGGGCGGATGGATTACATGCACGGCTACATGACCCCTTCCACCGGCTATTTGCGCTGGTTCGACTTGCTGCCCGCCGAAGGCGGGTTTACGTTGCAATTTACGCGCCGACAATCGCCCACCCGACTTCAACCCATGCGCGATTACCCCAAACTATTGAAGACTTTTCGCCAATATGGCGATTGGCTTGCCCGCCTGAACATTGACAGCGTGGGCGCGCTGAACGACGCCATTGAAGCCGGACGCGCGGAGGAGGTTATTTTGGTCTCCGAAGCGTTGCACGAGCAAAACCTGGCGGAGATTGCTCAGCAAATCGCGCAACGCGGCGCGCGCATTATCCTCATTGCGGGACCTTCCTCTTCCGGCAAGACCACCACCTCGAAGCGTCTGGCGGTGCAATTGCTGACGCGCGGCGTTTCGCCGTTTCCGCTCGAATTGGATAATTACTTTGTAGACCGCGAGCGGACTCCGCTCGATGAATCAGGCGAACCCGATTTTGAAGCGCTGGAAGCGTTGAATTTGGAACGGCTGGCGCAAGACCTGGAAAACCTCTTGAATGGCAAGGAAGTTCAACTACCGCGCTATAACTTCAAGACCGGCAAGAGCGAAACGGGCGACGCGATCCGCCTTAAGGCGGGGCAACCGTTGATTCTGGAAGGGATTCACGGGCTGAACCCCAATTTGATTCCGCAGCGGCTGGCGGCTTCGGCTTTCCGCGTATATGTTTCGGCGCTGACGCAGCTCAATCTTGACCGTCATAACCGCGTCTCCACCACCGACACGCGCCTCATCCGTCGCATTGTGCGCGACGCGCGCGAACGCGGATACTCCGCCCCGCAAACCATCGCCCGTTGGGAATCCGTCGGGCGCGGCGAGAAGAAGCACATCTTCCCCTATCAAGAAAACGCCGACGTGATGTTTAACTCGGCGCTGGCGTACGAGCTGGCGGTTTTGAAACCGCTCGCCGAGCCGTTGCTGCGTCAGGTTTTCTACCGCTCGCCGGAGTTTATTGAAGCGCGCCGCCTGTTGGCTTTTTTGGAATGGTTCCTGCCGCTTGCCCCTCAAGCCATCCCGGCGAACTCGATTATCCGCGAATTCGTCGGCGGTTCCAGTTTGCGAGATTTTAAGATTTGGCGCGGCTAGATTTGCAGCCTTTCCCACTCGCTTAATTTTTCGTCCATCTCGCGCTGCGCGGCTTCGTAGGCGACGCCCAGTTTGGTCACTTCTTCCGCGTCGGCGGGGGGATTTTCCAATTGCCTGCCAATTTCGCCGAGACGCTTCTCCAGCTCGGCGATTTTGTTTTCCAGCTCTTGAATTTGCGCGACGCGGCGGCGCTCCTCTTTCGTCTTGAGGGCGGGCGGGCGCCCCGCGCCGGACCTGATCCCCGCCGCCTGTTCCTGCTTTTGCGCCGCTTCCTTTTCTCGCTCCTCTTTCATCTGCGAGTACGTTCCCTTGAAGACGGATAAGCTGGAAACTTCCGCCGACTTTGCGCCGGCAGCTTGAATTTCCCAAATTTGCGTCGCCAGCGCGTCTACCAGATACCGGTCGTGGGTGACGAGCAGAATCGTTCCTTCGTAATCTTCCAACGCCGCTTCCAACACTTCCTGCGAAGGAATATCCAGGTGATTGGTCGGCTCGTCCAGCAGCAGCAGGTTGGCGTCTTGCAAGGCAAGCTTCGCCATCGCCAGCCGCCCGCGTTCGCCGCCGGAGAGCATTTCCACCGTTTTATAGGCGTCGTCGCCGCTGAATAGATATTTGCCGAGATAATCGCGGATTTGCCCCGGTAGCCAGCCCGGCATGACGGCTTCAATTTCCTGAAACACCGTGCGCTTGGGGTTCAAACCTTCGTGCGCCTGCGCGAAATATCCAATTCGCAAACTTGCGCCGAGAATCACTTCCCCTTGCAGCGGAGGAATTTGCCCAAGAATGGTTTTGAGGAAGGTGGTCTTGCCCGCGCCGTTGGGACCAATCAGCGCGGCGCATTCCTGACGACGCAGCTCAATATCCGGAGCGGCGAACAGCAATTTTTCGGGCGCGCCGCTTTCGGCGGGGTAGCCCACCCGCAGGTCTTTCGTGCGGATGACCAGCTCGCCGGAGCGCTGCCGCGAATCGAGGCGCAAATGCAAATGCGGCAAAGTCCGCGCGGGGGGACGCAGAGCGCGCACGCGGCGCTCGGCTTCTTCCACGCTGAAAGACGAAGTCGTCACGCTTACTTCTTCCGCCGTTTCGCTCCACTTCTGGCTCAACGCCGTTTCAAAGCCGACTTGCTCAACGGCTTGCGCCAGCCGCGAAAGGCGCTTCAATTTTCCTTTGGCTTGCAAGGTGTTTTGCCCCGAAATGTTTTTCTTGATGTATTCCACTTCTTTGAGAAGTTTTTCTTTTTCGCGCTCGAAAATTTCTTGCCGGCGGCGGAGACGTTCCTCGCGCTGCCGCAGATAGGCGCTGTAATTGCCGCGATACAGCTCGAACGCGCCGGGCTGCATTTCCAACACGACGTTGGCGACTTTATCCAAAAAATAGCGGTCGTGCGAAACAATCACCGCCGCGCCCGCCCATTGGCTTAAATAACTTTCCAGCCATTCCACCGCCTTGACGTCGAGGTGATTGGTCGGCTCGTCCAGCAGCAGCACGTCGGGGTCTGAAAGCAGCAAGCGGGCAAGAAAAGCGCGCGTGCGCTGCCCCCCGGAGAGATGCTCCAACGGCAGAGCGTAGTCGCTTTCGCTGAAACCCAAGCCCGTCAGAACTTGCTTGATGCGCGTCGGATAGGCGTATCCGCCGCGCAGTTCAAACTCGTGTTGCAGCCGACCGTATTGCTCGATGATTTCGGGGCGGCGAGCCATTTCTTCTTCCATCTCGTGCAGGCGTTCCTGCTGGCGAATTAAATCGGCGAAGACGGAATGACAAGCGTCCCACAACGAGCCTTCCATGCGAAAGTCGGCTTCCTGCGAAAGGTAGCCGATGCGCAGTCCGCGCGCGCGGGAAACGTTGCCGGCGGAGGCTTCTTCCTCGCCGACGAGGATGCGCAACAGAGTGGTCTTGCCTGCCCCATTGGAGCCTACCAGCCCGATGCGCGCGCCGCGCTCGACCGAGAAGCTCAAGTTGGCGAACAGATCGAACGCGCCAAAAGATTTAGAGAGAGAGGATACGGAAAGAAGAGACATAGCGTTATTGTATTCGCAAGGGGACGGGATTGTCCCAAACGGCATGGCTTCTCAAGGCCCGGTTTCAGGCTAAAAAACAAATGGAACGGGCGGGGTTTTTAGAATGAACCGCGCGAAAAGCAGGGGGAAGACGTCCTGTTTATACGGCTGATCCTGTTCAATCGAACGGCGCAGCAAGCGATAACGAGAAAGCCATACTCCAAACAGGTATTGTACTTCAAGCGGCGCCTTCCTGATGATATAATTTCGGCATGGCAGAACAACCTGCGCTTTTGAACGGAAGATACCAACTGCTGGAACAGCTGGGTTCCGGCGGCATGGCGGACGTGTTTCGCGCGCGCGACCCGGTGTTGGATCGCTACGTCGCCATTAAAATCTTGCGGAAGGATTTTTCGGTTAGCGAGGAATTTCAAAAGAACTTTCGCCTCGAAGCGCGCGCTGCGGCGAATCTTTCGCACCCCAATATCGTCACCGTGCATGATTTTGGCTTCGCCGACGATTTGCTCTTCATCGTCATGGAGCTGATTCCCGGCAAGGACTTAAAGCAGCTCATCCGCGAGCGGGGACGCTTTTCGGTGGAAACGGGCGTTCCGCTAATGGCGCAGGCGTG
Source organism: Anaerolineales bacterium (assembly GCA_034432535.1). Taxonomy (GTDB): domain Bacteria; phylum Chloroflexota; class Anaerolineae; order Anaerolineales; family Villigracilaceae; genus Villigracilis. Next base: position 10,514 of record DAOUBR010000011.1, read on the forward strand.
CGCGGGAATTGGCTATGCTCACCGCGCCGGCATTGTCCACTGCGACGTCAAGCCGCATAATATGTTGGTCGCCAAAGACGGGCGGCTGAAAGTGACCGATTTTGGCATTGCGCGCGCGCTGGCGACTGTTTCGCAGGGCGAGCGCGCCAAAGTGGTGTGGGGCTCGCCGTTATATTTCGCTCCCGAACAGGCGGCGGGCGAAGCGCCTACCCCCGCTTCGGACGTTTATTCGCTGGGCGTGGTGATGTATGAGCTGTTGACAGGCGCGCCGCCCTTTACCGCCGGCAGCGCGGAAGAACTTGCCCGGCTGCATATTTCCGCCCGCCCGATTCCCATCAGCGAATATCTCCCCGATATTCCCCCCGCGCTGGAAGAAATTGTGATGAAGGTGCTTTCCAAAGAACCTTCTGCGCGCTATCGCACGGCGGACCAGCTTGGGCGGGTGTTGATGCAATTTGGGGCGAAGCGCGACGCGCTCTCGCCCGCGAATCTCGCGCCCGTTTCAGCGCAGCCCGCGCCTGCCGCGATTCCGATTCAACCGGAAATCGCGCGGCGGCTGGCGGGCAAACCATCCGTCCCGCAGCCCGTTCCCGCGCCGCGACCCGCCGCGCCCGACGATTCCCCCTCCGCCTGGGAGCAATTCGATTGGATTACGATAGCGCTGGCGCTGGTCGCTTTGCTTGCCGTTGGCGGGTTGATTCCGTTCTGGATGATTGTGTTCAACACAATCTTTTAACAAACAAAAAGACCCTGCAAGCGGCGAAGCTCGCAGGGCCCGTCCGGCGGCGAATATCAGGCGGCCGCTTTGCCGAGCGTCTTAATGCACTTGGCGCAAAGCGTCTTCTGAACCAGACGCCCCTTTTCCATCACCGTCACCTTTTGCAGGTTCGGCTTGAAGGCGCGGTTGGTGGCGCGCTGAGAGAAGGAGCGGTTGTGTCCGAAGGTGGTCGTCTTCCCGCAATTGCTGCACTTAGCCATAATTTTGCTTCCTTTCTTACCATGATTCCAGAACGCGGACTTTCCAAAGGCGCAAAATTTTACCATAGAACGCAACCATCTTCAAGATAAGTTGTTATTAAATCAGCAAGCCGCCGCGCGCGTCGCGCGCGGCGCAACGAAACGAGGAAATAAATATGGGCGACGAAACGACTCACCTGGGCGCGATTCACATCTCTCCCGACGCGGTGGCGACCATCGCGTATCATGCCGTGCTGGAATCCTACGGCGTAGTGGGGCTGGCGCCGAAAAATCTGGCGGACGGCATTGTCTCTTCCATCACCCGCGAACCTTCGCGCGGAATCACCGTCCGCTACGACGAAGACGCCATCGAAATTGACTTGAACATTATCGTCGAGTATGGCACGCGCATCAACTCGGTGGCGCAAAGCGTGGCGAACACCGTGCGCTATCACGTCGAAAAGGCGCTGGGGCTGCGCGTTCACGCGGTCAACGTGCATGTAGCGGGGCTGCGCGTCAGCGACCAAAACTAGGAGATTCTGTTATGACAAAAGACGCTGCGCGCGTGGAGAAATTCCGCAAATCGCCAATTGACGGGCAAGCCTTAAAGCGCCTGATTGAAGCGGGCGTGACCTGGCTGCGCGCCAACAAGGAAACCGTCAACGCGCTGAACGTTTTCCCCGTCCCCGACGGGGACACCGGCACGAACATGACGCTGACCATGCAGGCGGCATGGAACGAAATTAAAGACCTGGGGACGCGGCGGCTGGACGAAATGGCGGCGGCCGTTTCCAAAGGCGCGTTGATGGGCGCGCGCGGAAACTCCGGCGTCATCACCAGCCAGATTTTGCGCGGCTTTTCCCGCGGCGTGCATGAACAAGCCACGCTGGACAAAGAAACCTTCGTCCGCGCTTTGCGCGAAGCCCGCGACACGGCTTACAAAGGCGTCGTCCGCCCGGTGGAAGGCACGATTCTGACCGTCATCAAAGAAACGGCGAACGCCGCCGAAGCGGCTTTGATGGAAGCGCGCGACCCGATAGACATTCTTGAAGTCGCCGTGCAAGCCGCCGACGAAGCCGTGAAGAAAACCCCCGAACTATTGCCCGTTCTCAAACAGGCGGGCGTGGTCGATTCCGGCGGCAAGGGGTTGTTCTTCATCCTCGAAGGGATGCTGCGCTACGTTTACGGCGAATCGTTGGAAACGCCGACGGTCAGCGTGCAGCCGCTTTCCGCGATGAACCTCGAAAGCGCGCTGGAAGAGGTGGAAGAAGGGCAGGATTACGAAGTGGTGGTGGATTTCATCCCCCGCGAAGATCTGAACCTTTCCGCGTTTTACGGCAAGCTGGAAGAGATGGGGACTTCCATTCAAGTCGGCGAGGGCGAAGGGATGTACCGCATGCACATTCACGTCCCCACTGAAAAGCGTTACGAGCCGATTGATTACATTATGGCGCTCGGCACGGTGACGAAAGTAGCCATTGAAAATTTGACGGCGCAGATGGACGACATTCAAAAAGCGCAGGGCGGGCAGATTCAATTTTCCGCCGTCGAACCGGGTTCGATTGCGGTCGTCGCGGTTTCGCCGGGCGCGGGGATCAGCCGCATCTTCGCCAGCCTTGGGGTGGCGGCGATTACCGAAGGCGGGCAAACGATGAACCCTTCCACGCAGGATATTTTGAACGCCTTTGAAAACCTTCCGACGGATAAAGTGGTGATTCTGCCGAACAACAAGAACATCATTCTCGCGGCGAATCAAGCCAAAGAAGTGACGGTGAAACAGGTGGAAGTCGTTCCTTCGCGCACTGTCGCGCAGGGGCTTGCCGCCATGCTTTCCTTCGTCCCCGACGGCGATTTGCGCGAGGTGGCGGAGAAGATGAAGCAGGCGATGGAGCATGTCCGTTCGGGCGAGATTACCGTCGCCACGCGCAGCGTGGAAATAGACGGCGTGACCGTCCGCGAGGGACAGGTCATCGGGCTGCTGGACGGCAAATTGACCGTCTCCGCCAACACGGTGGAACGCGCCGTGCTGGAATTGCTGGAAAAGGCGGAGGCGGGCGAGCGGGAAATTGTCGCTATGTTTTACGGCGAAAACATGACGCATCCCGAAGCCAACCGCATCGCCGACCTCATCCGCGAGAAGTATCCCAACCTCGAAATTGAGATACAGGAAGGCGGTCAGCCGCATTACCAGTTTTTGATTTCCATTGAGTAACGAAAACGCGAGCGAGTTTGTAGAACTTACGCTCCCCGACAAAAACAGAGACTGCCCGCAAAAGGCAGTCTCTGTTTTTAACCGAAGACGACGTCTTTTTAGATGTGAATCGCCTGACCCTCCGCGCTGTGCGCCGCTTCCATCAAAACTTCGGAGAGAGTCGGGTGGGCGTGGACGTTGCGCGCGATTTCATGCGGGGTGAGTTCCATCATGCGGGCGAGAGTCAGCTCGGGCAGCAGCTCGGTCACTTCGGGACCAATCATGGAAGCGCCGAGCAGTTCGCCGTATTTCGCGTCCACCACAATCTTGACGAATCCGCCGTAATCGCCCAGCCCTAGCGCCTTGCCGTTCGCCTGAAAGGGGAAGCGTCCAATCTTCACTTCGTAGCCGCGTTCTTTGGCTTGCGTCTCGGTCAAGCCGAACGAAGCGATTTGCGGCGAGCAGTACGTCGCGCGCGGCGTCATCTCGTAATCGAGCGTGACGGTTTCATGTCCGGCGATGTGTTCGGCGCAGATGATTCCCATCGCCGAGCCGACGTGCGCCAGCATCAGCTTGCCGGTCACGTCGCCAATCGCCCAAATGTTCGGGACGCTGGTTTGCATTTTCTCGTTGATTTCCACAAAGCCGCGCTCGTTGATTTTCACGCCGACTTCTTCCAGCCCGATTCCTTTCGAGTTGGGGCGGAAGCCGATGGCGACGAGCGCCTGTTCCGCTTCCAGAGTTTTCGTTTCGCCGTTCGCGGAGACGACCACTTTCACGCCGTTTTCCGTCGCTTCGACGGATTCCACCTTATGCCCAGCGAGCGTTTTGATTTTGCGCTTCTTAAATTCCTTTTCCAGTTCTTTGGAAATTTCCTCGTCTTCCAGCGGGACGATGCGCGGCAGCGCTTCGACGATGGTCACGTCCACGCCGTAGGCGTTCCAGATGGTGGAAAATTCCACGCCGATGGCGCCCGACCCAATCACAACGACGGATTGGGGAAGTTTTTCTTGCAGAATCGCTTCCCAATAGGTGAGGACTTTTTCGCCGTCAATCTTCCACGCGGGGGGGACGGCGGCGCTGGCGCCGGTGGCGACGATGATGTTTTTGGCAGCCAGCTCCTTCGCCGCGCCGTCCTGACCTTGAATTTCCACCACATTGGCGCTTTTGAGCCGTGCTTCGCCCATGAAGACCGCCACGTTGTTCTTCTTCATTAAAAAACCAATGCCTTTGACGAGGCGCTCGGAATTTTGGCGCGAGCGTTTCACCGCCGCGCCGTAATCCAGTTTCAAATTTTCAAACGAGAAGCCGAAGTCTTTGCCGCGTTCGCGCAATGTGTGAGCTACTTCCGCGTTTTTGAGCAGCGATTTGGACGGAATGCAGCCGACGTTCAGGCATACGCCTCCTAGCCAGCGTTTATCCACCAGCGCGACCTTTTGTTTCAGTTGCGCGGCGCGAATGGCGGCGACATAACCCGCCGGTCCCGCGCCAATCACGACGACGTCGAAATTTTCTGCCATAAGAGAACTCCATTTTGTTTAAAATTGAAACTTACGCAAAGCGCGCTCTTGCAGGATGTGCAGGATAAAAGGCTTTTTGGGGAACAATTTTGGGGCGTTCTTTTAAATCTTGTTTATCCTGTTTGTCTTGCGTAAGTCTTGTTAATATCAGCTCAATGAGGCGCGCAGAGCGCAAAGAGAAAAAGCCTGAAAAACGCTCAAACCGCAACGCCCGGGCCCTTGCGCGGCGCCCCGCGTTTTGACGACGTTACCGGTTAAATTCTTGCGTCAGCGCCCGCCACCATTCGTCTTTTTCTGTGGGGACAAAAGGCGTGTAGAGCGTGAGGCGATCCGCGATTCCTTCGTAACGCCGCTTTAAATCGCGCGCGAGATTTTCCGGCGTGGTCAACAGACAAAACTCCGCCAGCATGTCGTCCGTGACGAGCATGGGCATTTCCGCCCACTCGCCTTTGGCGGCGTAGCCCGAAAGTTGCTGGGCGGTTTCGCTCCAGCCGTATAAATCCATTACGGCGTGATAAGAGGGCGTGGAGGCGTAGAAGGCAATTTGCATCCGCGCGAAGGCTTGCTCTTCGGGCGTGGTCGCCACGAAAGCCGTCATGGAGACCGAAACGTCCGCGCGGCTGCGCCCAGCGTTGCGCGCGCCTTCCTCGATGGCTGGCAGCAAGACTTCGCGCATGTAGCGCGGGCTGTTAAACGGGTGCGCGTGGAAGCCTTCGCATAGCTCGCCCGCCAGCTTCGCCAGCCCGGCGTTTACGCCCGCAATATAGATCGGAATATCGGGTCGCTCGATGGGGCCCGGGTTGAAGAACGGCGACATTAAGGTCGCTTTGTAATATTCTCCGCGATAGTTGAGCTTCGCGCCGTTCTGCCAGGCGTCCCAAAACGCGCGGATGACTTGAATCTGTTCGCGCAGCTTGCCCGTGACCGATTGGGGCCATTCCATGCCGAAGCGACGCTCGATGTGCGCCTTGACCTGCGTGCCAAGCCCCAAAATGAAGCGCCCGCCCGATTGGGCGGATAAATCCCACGCAAGGTAAGCCAAATCGGCGGGCGAACGCGCGAAAGAAACCGCAATTGCCGTGCCGAATTTCATCGTGGTGGAATGTTCCGCAATCAGCGGACAAGGCAGGAAGGGGTTGTGCTGAGTCTCCTGAGTCCACAGCGCGTCGAAGCCGAGGTCTTGCGCGGCTTCGGCGATGGCGGGAACTTTATCCAAACCTACCAGAGGGATGGCTGCGTCAAATTTCATGGTTCACCTTTTTTCGATTGGTTTTGATGCGGCGGCATAACGCATAGCGAAACCGAAACCCGCTTTGTTGCAAGCGGCGCGTCATCCTGCCAGCAAATACGCCAGAATCCATTGGGTCGTCGCGTTCAAGCCGTCCATGTGGGCGCGCTCGTAATTGTGCGAAGCGTCAATGCCGGGACCGATGAGCGCGAGCGCGGCGTCGCCGCCTGCCCGCCAAAAGGATTCGCCGTCCGAGCCGTAAAACGGATAGACGTCGACCTTGTGGGGGATGGCGTATTCTTCCGCCAGCGCGCGCAACTTCCTATTCAAGCCTTCGTGATACACGCCGCCGCTGTCTTTGACGCACAACGTGGCGTAAAATTCGTCCGATTCCTGTCCGCGCCCGACCACCGCCATATCGAGGGTAACCAGCTCCGCGATTTCGGCGGGAATCCCCGCCGCCGCGCCGTGACCCACTTCCTCATAATTTGAGACGTGAAAGTAAGTCGTCCGTTTCGGGGCGAGATTGGCTGAGACGAGCGCGCGGACGGCGGCGGCAAGGCAAGCCACGCAGGCTTTATCGTCGAGGAAGCGCGAGCGGACGAAACCGTTTACGACTTCCACGCGCGGGTCGAAGGCGACGCAATCGCCGATTCCGATTCCTAGCGAGCGCGTTTCCGCTTCGGAGGAGGTTCGCGCGTCCAACCGAACTTCCATGTGCTCGTCGTCTCGCGGGGTTTGCCCGCCGTTGGGGTAAAGATGCCCGGCGGCTGTATCTATCAGAATCGAGCCGCGAATCTTTTCGCCTTTGGCGGTAAAGACCCAAACGCTTTCGGTTTCCACGCTGTTCCACTGCACGCCGCCGATGCGGCTGAGTTTCAGGCGTCCGTTGGGTTTAATCTCCTTCACCACCGCGCCGAGCGTATCGGCGTGGGCGGTGAGCGCGACGGGCGGCAGGGACGATTCCACTTCCCATTGGGCGACCAGCGCGCCTTTGCGAGTCCGCCAAAGTCGCAGCTGCTTGTATTGCGAAAATTCTTTTTCCACAAAGGCGAGCGCCGGCTCGGCGAAGCCCGTCGGCGAGGGGATGGAGAGCAGTTCCGTCAGAAAATTGACGAGGTAAGATTCGCTTACGCGCGGTAAATTAGCCATTTATAATCCTTCGTATGCGGATATTTTTTTGCGCCAGTCGTCCGGGACGGGAATGGTCTTTTTCGCCGCGTAATCGTAAGTGACCAAAACCAGCTCGCCGTTTGAAAATACTTTTCCGCTTTCGTCCAGCGCGCATTGCTCGACGGTCATAGATTTGTTGCCGATTTTTACCGTCCGCATCCCCGCTTTGAGCGCGTCCCCGTAATGAATGGGCGCGCGATAGACGATGTGAACGTCGGCGATGATGATTCCAATTTCCATGAAGGATTGATCTTTGCCGAACAAACCTAAATGAATCAAATAGGCGACGCGCGCCTGCTCGAAATACGTCAGGTGTTTGGCGTTGTTGACGTGACCTTGCGGGTCGAGGTCCCCGTAGCGAACTTCGATGGGATGAAGGAATTTATATGCGCTCATGCGCGGATTATAGCCCAAACCTCAAACTTTTTGCCCGCGCGAGGGTTTTTATTTACGCAAAGACGCGCGCGGGTACGCTGGAAAATATCCCGTTCGTCCTGTACAATTTACAGCGCGATAAGGAGACAGATATGCCTGGACGATATTTTGAAGAATTTGCCGTAGGACAGACCGTCAGAACCGCTGGACGCACGATCAGCGAGGACGCTATTTTTTCCTTCGCCGGGCTGACGGGCGATTACAATCAGATTCACACCGACGCGGAGTTCGCCAAAAAGACCCAATTTGGGCAGCGCATCGCGCATGGGCTGCTGGGGCTTTCCATCGCCACCGGCTTAATTATGCAAACCGGGCTGCTGGAAGGCGCTGTGCTTGCCTTCCGCGAAATTAACGAGTGGAAATTTGTCAAGCCGTTTTTCATCGGCGATACGATAACCGCCGAACTGACGATTGTGGAGACCAAAGCCCTGCCGCGCATTGGGGCGGGCGCGCTCGTCGCCGAGGTCGTCGTTCGCAACCAGCGCGACGAAATTTGCCAGCGCGGAAAATTGAACCTGTTGGTGTTGAGCAAGCCGCAGTAAGGTAGTATGCCGAAAGTAGCGTACATGCGTACCGCGAGATTCATCTCGCGCCGCTTTTACGCAAAAATCGAGATACTATCCGAAGGAAGGATTGCGCGACGCGGAAAGAGAAGCCATGCAAGACGACAACGACCGCCGCAGATTGATTCAATCCGAAGAAGAAACGCAAGGGGAATACTCGCCGCCGCCGGAACGTTTCGACGACGAAGCGACGCCGGTCTTTTACCAGCCCGCCCTGGACCGCGATAACATGCCGCTGCCCCGCCGCGTGGACGAGGTGGATCTCGACGGCACGCGGGTCACGCCTGCGGCGTATCAACCGACTCTCCGTCAAACGACCGCCCCTTACGTCCCTCCGCCCGCGCCGCCCAAAGCCAAATTTAATTGGCGCGGCAATTGGGGATGTTTCTTGCGCGGGCTGATTATCTCCGCTTTCGCCGCGGTCATCGTCGGCTTGTGCGCCAGCTCTTACTTCGTTTACAAATATTACCAAATCGCCAAGACCCTGCCCGACGTGGCGGATTTACGCAACCGCGCCTCGCAATTTGAGACGACTCGCATTTTAGACCGCAACGGTCAATTGTTGTACGAGATTCTCGACCCCAACGCCGGCCGCCGCACTTACATCCCGTTGAAGGATATTTCCCCGAATCTCGTCGCGGCGACCATCGCCACCGAAGACAAATCTTTCTATTCTCATCCGGGCTTCGACTTGTTTGGAATCTTGCGCGCGCTGTGGCAGAACTATCGCAGCGGCGGGACGGTCTCCGGCGCTTCCACCATCACGCAGCAATTGGCGCGCGCGCTGCTGCTCGCCCCCGAAGAACGCGCCGAGCGTAGCTATTCCCGCAAGACGCGCGAGATTATCCTCGCGGCGGAAATTACGCGCCGCTATTCCAAAGACGAGATTCTCGAACTTTACCTGAATGAAATCTATTACGGCAATCTCGCCTACGGAGTCGAAGCCGCCGCCGAAACTTATTTTGGAAAATCGGCGAAAGATTTGACGCTCGGCGAAGCCGCCTTCCTTGCCGGCTTGCCGCAAGCGCCTTCGGTCTACGATATTTATTCCAACCCCGAAGCGACTCTCCTCCGTCAGCAGCAAGTTCTGGCGCTGATGTACGAATTGAGCGCGGAAGAAAACTGCATTCGCGTCAGCAATAGCCTGACCCCCGTCTGCGTGGACGCGACCTCCGCCGTGCAGGCGGCGAACGAGATGAAGACCTACCCTTATCTCCGGCCGTCCTTCGACGCGAAGTATCCGCATTGGGTGAACTTCATCCGCGAACAGCTGGAGGCGCGTTACGACGCGCAAACCATCTACCGTTCGGGCTTTACCGTTTACACCACGCTCGACCCGCTCTTGCAAGAGCGCGCGCAGCAACTGGTGACCCATCAGGTCTATTCGATGATGGAAGCGAACAACGCGCATAACGGCGCGCTGGTCGCCATCCGCCCCTCCACCGGCGAAATTTTGGCGATGGTCGGCTCGCCCGATTTTAACAACGCCGCTATCGCCGGGCAAATTAACATGGCGACGAGCCCCACGCGCCAGCCCGGTTCGTCCATCAAGCCCTTTACCTACGTCGCCGCGTTTGAAAAAGGCTGGACCCCCGCCACTCTGATTTGGGACGTGCCGACCGAATTCCCCGACGGGGCGAATCCGCCTTATGTGCCGCGCAATTACGACGGGCGCTTCCACGGCGCGCTCACTGTGCGCGCCGCGCTCGCCAATTCGTTTAATATCCCCGCCGTCAAAGCGTTGCAATTCGTCGGCATTTACGACGACCCGAACACGCCCGAAAAGGAGGGGATGATTGCTATGGCGGAGCGTTTAGGCGTTACCACCCTGACGCGCAAGGACTACGGGCTTTCTTTGACTCTCGGCGGCGGAGAAGTCAGCCTGTTAGAGATGGCTTCCGCTTACGCGGTGTTCGCCAACGGCGGCGCGAAAGTCTCGCCGGTGGCTATCCTCAAAATCACCGATTATCAAGGCGCGGCGGTGTATGAATATCAACCGCAGCCCGGCGAGCAAGTCATCCGCGCCGAACACGCTTACCTGATTTCTTCCATCCTTTCGGATAACGAAGCCCGCGTTTACACCTTCGGGCGCAACTCGCGCTTGAACCTTTCCTTTCCCGTCGCGGCGAAGACCGGCACCACCAACGATATTCGCGATAATTGGACGCTGGGATACACGCCCGACCTGACGACTGGCGTATGGGTCGGCAACGCAGACTATACCCCGATGGTCAGCTCCTCGGGGTTGAGCGGCGCCGCGCCAGTTTGGGCTGATTTTATGGAGTTCGCCGTCCCGTATCTGACCAACGGCGCGCCGACGCCTTTCATCCGCCCGCCCGGCGTGGTGGATAAGATTATTTGCAGCTTTTCGGGAACCGAGCCTTCCCCCGCCTGCGACCATCAAAAGACGGAGGTCTTCGCGTTTGACCAGCCACCTTTGCCGCCTTCGCAGGATTTACTGCAAAAAATGAAAATAGATTTATGGTCCGGCTTGCGCGCCTCCGAAGCATGCAAGGGACCCAGCCAGGAAGCGCTGGTGATGAACGTGCAGGACCCGTGGGCGCAAAAATGGCTGCGCACCGAAGACGGGCGCGCATGGCTGGCGGATAACGGTTTGCCGAAGAATCCGCGCTTTGCGCCGGAGCGCGAATGCCGCGCCGACGACCCGCAGCCGCGAGTAGAACTCAACTTTTCGGACGGGCAGGAAATTTACGAGCTGCCGCTGGAAATTAAAGGCTCCGCTTACGCCGACAAGGGCTTCAAAAAATGGCGGCTGGAATATGGCGCGGGGAAAAATCCCCAAGCCTGGATTCCGCTGGCGGAAAGCGACCAGCCGGTGAAAAACGGGACGCTCTTTACCTGGGATTTCCTCTCCGTTTCGGAGGATACCGTCACCCTGAAGTTGACTCTCTTCGGCGAAGACGACGCGGAACTGGAAACGCGCGTCGCCCTTCGTTTGAGCGTCTTCTACCCGCCGACGGAGATGCCCTATCCCACCGAGACTCCCTACCCGACGGAAACGCCTTATCCTACCGATACGCCTTACTTCACCGAAACGCCGTGGGAGTATCCCGCCGAAACGGTCACGCCGTTTGGAGGCGGGTAGGATGGGCGTTATAAATTAAAGCATGAACAAAAATTTGCGCCCGCGCGTGCGCGCGTTGAAACTTGCGAGAGAGTTGCGCGGAAGCCATCAGCTCTAAAATCATATTGATTGACGGAAAGCGCTTGGTGGAATTGATGATCGATTACGATATTGGCGCGACTAACGTCAATTCTTATCATCTGAAGCGTATCGACTCCGACTACTTTGGCGACGGCGCGTAAACAAAACAAAAAGAGTCGCTCCGCCCGGACATTGAATGTCCGGGCTATTCTTGCAAAGCCGTCTGAAGACGGCGAAGCGCCCGCCGTCCAGCCGCTTAGCTGACGTCCCCTTTGCCTTTTCCCCAAAAGCGTTCAAACGCCTCTTTCAACAGCGCGTGTTCCGGCTGCTCCAGATACGGGTCGCGCTCGAACAGGGCTTGCGCGTGTTCGCGCGCTTTTTCAATTAACTTCACGTCCGTAATGCTCGCCATCTTCAGCGTGGAGGCGAAACCCGCCTGTCGTGTGCCGAGAAACTCGCCGGGACCGCGCGTTTGCAAATCCAACTCCGCCAGCTCGAAGCCGTTGTTGGTTTTCGTCATCGCCTGCAAGCGCTCGTTTTCGGCGGAATTTTCATGGGTGGGAATCAACAGGCAGAACGATTCGTCCCTGCCGCGCCCGACCCGTCCGCGTAATTGATGCAGCTGCGCCAGACCGAAACGCTCCGCCCCTTCGATAAGCATGACCGTCGAGTTCGGCACGTCCACGCCCACTTCCACCACCGTCGTCGAAACGAGGACGTCGAACTCGCGGTCGCGGAACTTTAACATCACCCCGTCTTTTTCGGCGGGTTTCATGCGCCCGTGCAGCAGGCCCAGTTTCAAATCGGCGAAGATTTCGCGGGAGAGCTTCTCAAACTCTTCCGCCGCCGCGCGCGCTTCAATCTTCCCGCTTTCGTCAATCAGCGGATAGACGATGAACGCCTGCTTCCCCTTTTCCACCTGCCCACGAATGACGGTGAAAGCGCGCTCGCGTTCTTGCGGGCGCAGGACGTAGGTGTTAATGGGACGCCGCCCGGCGGGCAGCTGGTCAATCACCGAGACGTCGAGGTCGCCGAAGACGGTCAGCGCCAGCGAGCGCGGAATCGGCGTGGCGGTCATCACCAGCAGGTGAGGGCTTTCGCCCTTGCCACGCAGCGCCGCGCGCTGTTCCACCCCGAAGCGGTGCTGCTCGTCAATCACGATGAATTGCAAGTCTTTGAACGTCACCGGCTCTTCAATCAGCGCGTGCGTGCCGATGACGATTTTGATCGTCCCGTCTTGCAAGCCCTGGCGGATTTCTTCCTTTTCGCTTTCGGGCGTCGCCCCAACCAGCAAGCGGATTTCCTTTTCGCTCAACAAGCCGCCCTGAACGGCGAGCAAATTGACGAAGCTGCGGTGATGCTGTTCGGCGAGGATGGAGGTAGGCGCCATCACCGCCGCCTGCGCCCCCGCGCCGACGACCATGGCCGCGCCCAGCGCCGCCACCACCGTCTTGCCCGCGCCGACGTCGCCTTGAATCAGGCGGTTCATCGGCTTGCCCGAATCCAAATCCGCCCGAATGTCGGCGAGCGCGTTCCGCTGCGCGGAGGTCAGCTCGAAAGGCAGAGCCGCCAGACGCACGGAGAGCCATTCGTCCGTCACGGGGAAGCGTTTCGCCTCCGCCGCGAGCCAATCGCGCTTTTGGCGCAACACGCCCATTTGCAAATAAAAGATTTCATCGAAGCCGAGACGTTCGCGCGCGGCTTTCAACCGCTCTTGCGAATCGGGAAAATGCGCCTGACGTATCGCTTCGTCTAGCGGAAGCACATTCGCGGTTTGACGGATGGAATCGGGCAGCGCGTCCGCTACGCGCGGCGCCCAATTGTTCACCACCTGGAACATCATCTTCCGCAGCCATTTCTGCGTGATGTTTTCCGTCAGCGAATAAATTGGCACAATGCGGTTGGTGTGCAGACTTTCCGCGTCCACCTCTTCAAACTGCGGGCTGTTCATCACCAGCCGCCCCAGATATTGAGCCACCTTGCCGGAGACGGAAATCGCCTCGCCCTTTTTCAGGCGATTAATCAGCCAGGGTTGGTTGAAGAACGAAAGCTGCAGCGACGCCGTTCCGTCGCTGATGACGACTTCTTCCACCGAGCGGACTTTGGCTTTTTGCGCCGGGCGCGAGACGACTCTTTGCACCGTGCCGATGACCGTCACCTCTTCGCCGTATTGCAAAAATTTAATCGGTTTGAGCAGGCTGTAATCTTCGTAACGGAAGGGGAAGAAATACAGCATGTCGCCGAGCGTCTTCAAGCCCAGCTTCGCCAGCGCTTCGGCGTTGCGGGGCCCCACGCCTTGTAAAACGGTCAGCTCCGCGTTTAAGGCGGCGGGAGTCTGGCTGGTCTTCGCGCCCGCGAACGTTTCGGAACGCGGCTGAGGAGCAGGACGCGGCTTGCGCGGCGCTTCCTGCGGCGGGGCGGCGGGCGGTTCTTTGCGCGGCGCGGGCGGCTGCTGCGCCTTGGGCTTTTGCCTCGCTTCGGGGTAAGTCTCCGCGATGCGCTTCCACAACCCTTTTAACGATTCCGCCCGCCCTTCGGGGCTGATCTTCTCATACGAGCGCAGCCGCGAAACGACGGCTTGAATCACCGCTTCGTCTATGCCGTCCGCGCGGGCTTCGCCTTCCCAAAAATCCAACATCTTCGCCAGCCCGCCGATGATGGCGGTGTTGTTGTATCCGTTTTCGTGTTCCAGTCGAAAGAATTTTCTCAGTTTTTCCAAAGATGGTTGCATGAAGATATTTTATCATGCTCGTTGGACGGCGGGCGGACGCGGATAGCTCTTGGCGTAAAGGAGGTTTTCAGATAAGCTGCGGGGACGATTGACCGATTGTCGCGCGCATAAAAAGGAGGCTTGGGTATGCAATGGCTCAACGAAAGCAAGTTGTTTGAATTGGCAAAACGCGGACAGCGGCTGACTCACATCGCCGCGTTGCCGCCGCTGGCGGCTTTCTTCGCCTTGTTTAGCCAGCTCGGCGCCGTTCCCGTCGTGCTGGCGGCGGGCGCGCTCTACGGCATGGAGCGCGCTTTCACGCTGGAAGGAGTCCCCCCGACTCAGGCAGGTTTTTGGATGAGCGCGCAGCTGGCGAGCGGCTTTGGGCTGACTTACCTCCTCCTCTGGTTGTGGGTGAAATTTTTTGAAAAACGTCCCTTTGTCACGCTGGGATACGAACTCGCGGGCGCGGCGAAGCGTTACGCGCGCGGCTTGCTCTTCGGGCTGTTGATGTTCCTTGCAGCAGTGGGAATCCTCGCCGCCGCCGGCGCGGTTTCCTTCGAGCAGGGCGACCCCGCTTATCAGGGCGCGCCCGCGCTTCTCGGAGTCGCGCTTGTCTTTTTCGGTTGGGTCGTGCAAGGCGGCGCGGAAGAAGCCCTGCTGCGCGGATGGGTTTTGCCCGTCGCCGGCGCGCGCTACAAGCCGTGGATTGGTTTGCTCGTTTCTTCGCTGCTCTTCGCCTTCCTGCACGGACTCAACCCCAATTTAAGCGTCATCGCGCTGTCCAACCTTGTCTTGTTTGGACTCTTCGCCGCCTTATACGCCATGCGCGAAGGCTCGCTGTGGGGAATCAGCGCGCTGCATTCCGTGTGGAATTGGGCGCAGGGCAATTTCTTCGGCTTTCAAGTGAGCGGCATGGAAGCCGGCGGCGGCACGCTGCTCAACCTGATGGAAAGCGGCGCGGATTGGCTCACCGGCGGCGAGTTCGGTCCCGAAGGCGGGCTGGCTGTGACCCTGGTCTTGCTCGCGGGAATCGCGCTCATTCTTTTCTGGCAGCCGCGAGAATCCCCGTCAGCGCTTTAACGCTTCTATAATTCCTGTCGTGTAATTGACCGCGTCGCGGTACGGAAAGACGTAGGAAAAAACGCCTTCCTGCATTAGAAAATGATCCAGTCCCCCGAAGCGCCGCAGAATCTCCTTCACGGAGGCGCTGCGGCGTTTGCCTTCCGTTTGAACGAAACGGGCGGGCAGGCGCGGCGCGTCCCAGCCGGTCAGCGCCGCGAGCGTATCCAGCAGGGCGAGAATCGAATCGCGTTGACGGTTGGGGTCTTCCCACTGACATTGGAAGCCGCCCAGCCGCAAATGCCGCGAGTGAACCTGCCCCGTAAAATTCGCCAGCGGATTTTCTTGCAGCGCGGGAAGAATCTCCTTTTGCAGCGCTTCTTCAAAGCCGGGCAAATCCACTCGCTCGGTCATCGCCGCGAAAAACTCGGAACGGAAGAAACTGCGCGCCCAATCCAGCGCGTTTTCTCGAAAGCGGTGACTTTGCGCGTTGATGAAAGCCGAATCAGCCAGCCACATCAAAAATTTAGCGGGGCGCGTCAGGTCGGTTTGATTGAATAGCCAGACGAGGAAGTGAATCGTCCCCAGCGGATACTTGGCGGCGAAGTTCGAGACGTTCACCCCGCGAATGAAATTGGGGTTGAGCGTCCGCGCGTGACCCGCGAGGACGTCGCCCGCGTCGCGTTCCAGAACGTGATGCCCTAGGCTGAAAATTTGGGGGTGATAAATATCGAGGTCTATCGCGGCGTATTCGCCCTGCAAAAAGCGCGCGACGAAATTCGGCTCGTCGGCGGGAATCCACAGCGAACGATAATCGTAAATCGCGGCGACGTCCCACCCGAAGAGGCTTTTGAGAAAACAGGCGGAAAGCAGCGAATCCAAATCGTTGCCGACGACCATGCCGCGAGTCGCCGCGGGCTGGGCGAAAGGCTCGAAAGCCAGAGCGATTTGCGTTCGGTCGAGGAGATTGGAGCGGCGCAAAAGGGTCACGGCTGCATCCCCAAATATTCCAGATAGGCGGTTAAGCCGTTAATCCAATTTTGCAGCGCGTCCACGCGGATGGTGGGGTCTTCGCAGTTGGCGTAGATTCCGCCGTCGAAAGTTTTTTGCGTTTGCGGGGAAAGCTCCCAGCCGCAGTCGTTTTCAGGCAATTGCCGCGCGCGAACGAAGGTGACGTAGAGCGGCATTTCCGCGTCCAACTGTTTCATCGGTTTGCCAGCCAGCGCGAAAGCCTGCGCCAGCGCCGCCAGCCCTTCCAGCTTCGAGGCGGCGGAAGCGCCGCTGTTTTTGACGTGCAGCGAGCGCGCCTCGCCGAGCGTTATCGCCTCCGCGATTTTTTCGGCGTAAGCCAAATCTGGTTCCGAGAGCGCGTCCAGCCGCGCCAATCGGCTGAGGGCGTAAGCGTGCCACTGGTCTTCGGCGACGGGCTGGGTAATCATATAAGCGTTAACTTCGCGCGCCTGATTCAGCCAGAAGGGGTCGCCGGTCATCTCGTAAAGTTCTAGCAGCGCCAGCAAGCTTTCGCCGGGGAAGTTCGCGGCGAAGTAATCGGTTTTGGGCGCGCCGCCCGCGTGCGGGTCGAAGGCGTGATAAAAGCCGCCTTGTGGCTTTCGCAGCGAGACGATGAAATAGCCCAACTCGACGGCGGTATTCAGCAGATTCTCCCCGTCCATTTCCAGCCCGCTTCCCGCCTGCCAGCGCTTGTAAATCGCGTCTATGGTCAGCGCCGCGCCGCCGAGCGGGCAATAGCCTTCGGCGTATAGGCAGGCGCCTTTGAATTTCGTCTCGTCGCGCGTTAGAAGAAAAGAATAATGGCGCAGCGCCAGATCGCCCGCCTGACAGTATTTCGCCTCTTGCAAAACGCGGCAAGCCGTGTATAACGCGCCCACGCCGCCTATCAGGCGGACGTGCGAAGGAGAATACGCCCGCTCGCCGGTGAAGAAATTGACTTGATACGAAAGCTCGCCGTTGGATAGCTGCTGGCGAATTAAATAATCTCCCGCGCGCAGGATGGAGTCTTGCAAAGAGCTTTCGGCGAGGGGCGGAACCTTCGGCGGCGCGGGTCTGGTCGGCTCTGGCAGGGGAGAGGCGACGACGGGGGGCGCCGCCGCTTGAGGCGTAGCGCCGCCGCATCCCGCCAGCAGAAAAAGGAAAAATAAAAGAAAGCGCCGAAACGCAAACGCGCGGCGCTTTTCTTCTTGACGGGGAGTTCGCTTACTTGCAAACATCCTGAATCTCTTGCAGCGAGAGGTCCGCCAGCGAGGCGACGGTCCAATCGCCTTGCACGCCCAGCCGCGCGGTCAGCGGGTTGGGCGCCGCCACCACAAAGATATTGGCGCGCCGCGCGGCTAACACGCCGTTGGGCGAATCTTCAAAGACCACTGCGGCGCGGCTTTCCACGTTCAGTTTTTCCAGCGTCTTCAAGTAAATATCGGGGTTGGGTTTGGTTCTGCCGGGCGGCACGTCGTCACCGCAGACGACTTCGTCGAAATAATCGAAGATACCCAGCCTGCGGGCGTGACCTTCCACCCAGACGCGCGGCGAGCTCGAGCCGATGGCGAGTTTCAATCCGGCGCGTTTGCCCGCTTGCATTAATTCCAACGCGCCGGGCAAAATCTTTTCGGCGGCAATGCGCGCGTCGGCTTCGCGGCGATAGCGCGCGCGCAGCTCCGCCGCGTTCAGCCTGCCGGCGGTTAGTTCCGCCAGATGTTCCGCCGGATCAAACGTCGAGAGCCCGTACCCGCCGATGATTTTCGCCCATTCTTCGATGGGCAGCTCGAACCCGTGTTCGCGGTATATCTCTTCCCAGACGCGAACTTCCGGCGTTTCGGTGTCCAGAATCAATCCGTCAAAATCAAAGATCAACGCTTGCAGCATTTTTTGCGAAACCCTTCCGTCGTTTTTCGCGTCCGCTTCGCCGCGCAAACGGCGAAATTTTTTAAGGAAACTTCTTGACGAAGTTGGCGATGGCTTCCCACATTTTTATATCGTTTGCGCCGGCGGCGACGTCTTCCATCACGCTGCCCAGCGCCGCGCGCATGATGATATATTCGCGCTGCGCTTCCGTCAGCGTGTGAAAAAAGCGCGTGTGGTCAATCCACCCGTAAATGTGGCAGGAGACGGCGATGAACGTCTTGCCTTGTTTCAGGGTGATGCGCGCGCCGCGCTGGTGTTCCTCGTCCCGCAGAATCACCCCGCCTTCGGCGCTGGTTTGGCCGACGCTGCTTCCGTTGTTGTAGGGCGTCCAATTACTCATTTATTTTTATCCTGCTCACGCGCGAAGGCTGCGCCGTCGCCGCCGAGGGCGTCGCCCGCGCGGGTTGTTCGTTTTTTACCAGCCGCGCCAAATGTTTCACCATCACTGCCTGACGGGGAAGCGCCTGCGCGCCCAAATCTTGCAGCGCCGGTTCCAGCCATGCTTGATAAGAACGCACGCGTAAATAAACCTTTCTGCCTGTCCGGCGCGGAAGGCCGGCGACCAGCGCGGCGATTTTTCTGCCCGGGTCGCGCTCGTCGGGATGAATCAGCGGCGTCAGCACGACGCCGTAAATGCCCGCCGTCGCCGCGGCGTAACATTTCAGCGGCTCGCCGCAAGCGAAGCTCGTCTCGCGCTTCGGCGTCGCTTCCACCGTTTGCAGCAGCGGCGGGACGATTTGGTAATAAAGATTTTGCGCCGCGGGCAAGTCGCTTGGGCGGGTTTTCCGCCACCCGTAAAAAGCGCGCGGTTCTTCTTCGGGCGGGTCGGATTCGGTTTCGCCGATTTGACTCGCGTCCCAGAACCTTTCCCAGGCGTACACCGAAAAACCCGCCATGCGCAGCGCAGGGAAAATCTCGCTGCTTTCTTCCGTTTCCGCCAGCGCGTGAAGCGCGCCCCACGTCCCGGCTTGGGCGGCGAGATGTTCCAACAGGGCGGGCAGCTCGCTCCTGTTCAGGCGCGAAGCGGGCGCGAGATATTGCAGCCTGGCGAACGGTTCGCCGCGTGTCTGAATGATTCCGCCCAGCAGCGGAGATGCGCCGCCTTCGACGAGCCCCGCGTACAAGCGCCGCTTCGGGTTGACGTACGCCAGCAAGCCCGCCGCTCCTAGCGGCTTTCCGCGCGTCAGCGCGCGCGAGCTATCCAGCGTCAACGTGTCGTTGCGATAGCGCGCAATCAACGGCAGGTCAAGCAGGTCAAGCGGGCGGATGTTCATGCGCGGAGGTTCGCGGGCGGCTTCAACGCTTCGCCAATTCGACGAAGTATTGATGGAAGCGCGGGTCGTCCGTCAGTTCGGGGTGGAACGAAGTCGCCAGCAGCTTGCCTTGCCGCGCGGCGACGATGCGCCCGTCTTCCAATTGACTTAAGACCTTCACCTCTTCGCCGACGGATTCGATAATCGGCGCGCGGATGAACACCGCATGGTAAGGATGGCTCGTCCCGCTCGCGCGCTGCAATTCCTCGATTTCGAGGTCGGTCTCAAACGAATCTACCTGCCGCCCGAAGGCGTTGCGCCGCACTTTAATATCCATCAAGCCGAGCAGCGGCTGGTCGCGCCCGACTTCGTTGGAAAGAAAAATCGCGCCCGCGCAGGTTCCCCAAACCGCGCGGGATTTGCCGAACTCGCGCAGCGGCTCCATCAGATGGTAAGCCGTCGCCAGCTTGCCGATGGCGGTGGATTCTCCGCCGGGGATGATAAGCCCGTCCAGGTCTTCCAGATGACGGGGGAGGCGCGCTTCCGCCGTCTCCACGCCGATGCGTTTGAGCATGGAGATATGTTCGGCGAAATCGCCTTGTAACGCCAATACGCCTATTTTCATACGTTTGCCGTTGGCTACCAACCGCGCCCGGCGATTTTATCGGCTTCGGGCATTTGCGAAACGTTGCGCCCGACCATCGCTTCGCCGAGGTTCTTGCTCACTTCGGCGAGGATGGCGGGGTCTTGATAGTGGGTCACGGCTTTGACAATGGCCGCCGCTCGTTTGGCGGGGTCGCCGCTTTTGAAGACGCCGCTGCCGACGAACACGCCGTCCATGCCGAGCTGCATCATCAAGGCGGCGTCGGCTGGGGTGGCGACGCCGCCCGCGGCGAAGTTCACCACCGGCAGCCGTCCCAGTTCTTTGGTCTCTTTGACGAGCTCGTAAGGCGCGCCGTTGTTCTTAGCGAAAGCCATCAGCTCTTCGTCGTTCATGGTCTGCAATTGACGGATGGAGCTCGTCACGCTGCGGGCGTGACGCACGGCTTCCACCACGTCGCCGGTGCCGGCTTCGCCCTTCGTGCGAATCATCGCCGCGCCTTCGCCAATGCGGCGCAGCGCTTCGCCGATGTTGCGGCAGCCGCACACGAAGGGGACTTTGAAGTTGTGCTTCAAAATGTGATGTTCCTCGTCGGCGGGCGTCAACACTTCGGATTCGTCAATGTAGTCCACGCCGATCGCTTCCAAAATCTGCGCCTCGACGAAATGCCCAATGCGGCACTTCGCCATGACGGGGATGCTTACCGCGTCCATGATTTTGAGAATCAATTCGGGGTCGCTCATGCGGGCGACGCCGCCGTTCGCGCGGATGTCCGCCGGAACGCGCTCCAACGCCATCACGGCGCAGGCGCCCGCGTCCTCGGCGATTTTCGCGTGTTCGGGGGTGACGACGTCCATGATAACCCCGCCCTTCAACATTTGCGCCAGACCTTTTTTCTCGGTCCAAGTGCCGGTCTTTGCTTGCATATTCGTTTTACTCCTTAAAGTGAGCCGCTGGCCGAAGGATTTATAAGGAAAATCGCGGCGCGGCGGCGTGTTTTTTTTGCGGCGTGATTCTACCATGTCCGCTTATCTGAAAGACGAAAAAAAACCGACGGGTCTTACGGAAGATTAATTCCGCGCGAAGCCCGTCGGAGGAGCGGAGGAAGCAAGATGGCGGAATTAAGCCGCTTTGGCGCGCGCCGCCATTTGGGCGCGAAGGTCGTGCGCGTCTTTGTCAATGGTGAAAATCGCGCCGAGATAGAAGAAGAAGCACAGCAGCCACGCGACGGTGCAAATGAGCAGAATGGCGGTCTTCAAGTTGAGCGCGTCGGCGATGATTCCGGTGATGACGGGAGCGAAAGCGGCGCCCGCGTTCTCAATGAAATATTCCGTCGCCTGCGCCGTCGAGCGCACTTCCGGCACGATGACGTCGTACACGGTGGCGATGACGTTGGCGGAAGAGAGCGGCATGAAAATCGCCGTCAGGCACATGAAGATGAAGAACTGCGTCTTCGCTTCAATCGGCGTGTTAAGGGCGAGATACATAAACAGCGCGCCCAGCAGCACGCCCGCGCTGGAAACGATGATGCGCCCTTTGTTGGTGCGCTTGAACGCGAAATCGCCCAGCGCCCCGCCGACGAAATAGCCCGAGGCGAGAATCAAAATCACCGGCGCCATGGTGAAGAGAATCCCGTTGGCGTCGTAGCCGCGCTCGGTTTCAAGGTACTTGAAGAAGAAGTAGGTAATCACGTTCCACGGGAAGACGCCCGCGAAGCCCTGTAAAAAGACGAACCACATGGTCTTCTTTTTGAAGATTTCTTTGGCTTCAGCCCATGAAAAATGGAAGGTCTCCATCTCAGTCGTTTTTTCAAATTCCGGCTCGGCTTGCCCGCGCGGCATTTCCTTCACGCCGAAGAAAATCAGCGCCGCGATGACCAGCCCCAGCCCGCCGGTGACGAAGAACACCGAGCGCCAGCCGCCAATCATCGGCGCGACCATCAGCGCCAGAATCATGCCGAGCAAATAGCCCAGCGGTTGGGCGAGCTGCAAAATGCCGTAAATTTTTCCGCGCAGGTTGGGACCGAAATAATCCGCAATCAGCGTGTATAAGCCGGGGTAGGACGAATCGTCAACGCCCGTCGAGGCGCGGGTGACGAGGAAGCCGCCGAAGGAACGCGCCAGCGCGTTCAGCCATGTCGTCGCGCCCCAGATGAAGGAAGCCAGCGAAAGCAATTTGGAGCGCGAGAAGCGGTCGTATAAGTATCCCCAAATTGGATACAAAATCGTCGCCACAATTAGCGCGCCTGCGTTAATCCATCCCCATTGGGTGTTGTTAATGTTGAAGTCTTTGCTAATCGCCACCTGCATCGAGCCAATCATCAGCTTGTCGGTTTGATGCAGCAGCATGAAAAAGAAGAACACAACCACCACGAACCAGCGGTATTTGGAAGTTTGTTTCATAGGATTTGTCAATCTCCATGCAGTTTAGAATTGGACGCCGAGCGGGATTCTGAATTACGAATGATGGATTATGGCGCGCGCTACGCTTCTTCCTCCTTTTCTTCGCCCGTGATTACCGCTCGCGCCAGCCGCTTTAATTCTTCCACGTCGTCTTCGACGCGCGCGGCTTTCCAATACTGTTCCAGCGCTTCCAGCGGACTCAAGGCGCTGACCAGCTCGCCTTCGGGCAGGCGGACTCGCGCCTCGATTTGCGGGCGTTTTATCAGGTGAAATTCAAACGCTCCTTCGGCGTATTTTCGGACGGCGGGTTCGTCAATCAGGCTATCCCACTCGCGCGGATATTCCACAATCAGGCGGATGACGGCGTCGCGCAGCTCGTCCTGCGGGGGCAGCGCGGATTCAATCTGACGGGCGACGTCTTCCTGTTTTTCCAGCCGGACTCTGCGGTCAATGAATTTGCGCGTGTCCAGCTTGCGCCATTCCACGCGGGTATCTTTTCCGGCTTCAATATGGGCGACGACAAAGCGGCGCTCTTCCGGCTCGCCGAAATCCACCCGCTCGATGGAGCCGGGATAAATCACCGGCGGCTGCTGCCCGTGATTGACGTCCTGTGGTTTGTGAATGTGACCCAGCGCCACATAGTTGAATCTTTTGTTCTTCACGAGGCTGCCCGAAAGGGTCAGGTCGCCGCCGAGCATCACCATGCGCTCGCCGCCGTAGGCTGCGCCTTCGATGGAAGCGTGCGCGACGAGAATCAGCGGCAGGGCGGGGTCGGCTTTTTTCACCCAGCGGGAGACGAGCTCGCTCAGCCGCTCTTCAATTTGCTGATAGGCGGCGGAGGAATCGCTCTCGTCGGCGTTCGCCATAAAAGCCGAGCGAGTCACCCAGGGGAGGACAATCGCTTGCAGCGGCGCGCCCCACAGCTTGTTGGGCGAGAGCAGCTCCGGCTTATCCGCCACGTAAACGTAAGGCGTTTGCAGCGTTTTGAATTCGTGAAGCGCGTGCGCGCGCCCGATGGCGGGCGAAACGTCGTGATTGCCGACCAGCAGCAGCGTGGGAATCTTCGCTTGCGAAAGGCGCATGATGCGCTTGCCCCATTCGCGCTGAAACGTCGGCGCGGGAGAACGGTCTTTGTAGGCGTCCCCCGCGAAGACGACCAAATCCGCGTTTTCGGCAATCGCCGCGTCCACAATCGCGTCCAGCGATTTGAGAAAATCCAAAACGCGCCAAGGCAGCCCGGTAGCCGGGTCGCGCTTGCCGTAGTTCGCCATGTCTATATGCGCGTCGGCGAAGTGAAACAGCTTCATGGAGTCGCTCCGATTTCTTGTAACGCTTGCAGCGCCGGCAGCCAGCCGACGTGAACGCCGAGCGCGGCGCGATAATCTTGAATCGCCAGCTGGGTTTGACCGAGCCGTTCGTAAGCGCGTCCCCGCCAGAGCAGCGATTCTTCCAGCGTCGGCTTGGCGATTGTATCGTTCAGGGTGACGTTCGCCAGATTGACCACGTCCTGATAGCGCCCGGAATAATAATAAGCGAAGTACGGTCCCGTTTGATACCACATCATGCGGTAGGGGCGGTCTTTTTCTTTCACGTCCCAGGCCGCGTATAAAGCGAACGCCTGATCGTAAGCGGCGGCGGCGGCGGCGTACGCCCGCAGCTGCACGAGACTCGTGCCTTTATTAAACCACGCAAAGAACAAATCGTCGCCTCGCAGCGCCGCAATGTCTCTTTCCGCCAGGTCGAGCGCGCGTTGATTCGCCCACGCCTCGTCCGCCCAGGGCCCGAGCGTTTGATACAGCTCGGCTTCGCGCTCCGGCGGATAGACCACGAGAAAAAGATAATTGAAAGCGAGCCAGCCTTCTTGATACGCGTCGTATTCGCTCAGCAGATTCTTGCCGGGTTTGAGGTAAGCGTCCTGCACAATGAATCCGCCGCGCGCGTCGTCGTAGCCGGTGGTGAAGAGATAATGTCCCAGCCAGCTGATTTTGCCGTTGGCGTCGCGCTCGTAGTAGCCTTTTTCCACTACCGGCGGAAACCCCGCCGCAATCAGGCGCTTCAACAGGTTAATATCTCCGCCATGACGAATCAGCGCGCGGAACTCGGTCTCCTCGTTGACAAAATTCGCCATCTCGTAAGGCATGACGTTTTTGTCCGGTTCGCCTTGCTCGATGAAGCTCTTGCGCTTGTCGCCCGTGCCGGGTTTGATTACCCGGGCGACGTCGTCGCGGTCGCCCTTCCAGCCCCAGAAATTCAGCGCCATCGTCAAATTGGCGGGACCGCAGTAATTCCAGCGGTTGCGCTGATCCACGTAGGTCACGTTTTCAAGGACGACGGAAGGCGGAACGGGCGGAAAGGTGGCGGTGGGCGCGACCGTCGCCGCGAGCGTGGGCGCGGGCGTGGAAGTGGGGGGGGGCGTGAGCGTAAGATTCATCTCGGCGCGCGCCGTCAGAATCGCGTCTTCCAAACTCAGCGAGGGAGCGGCGCCCGGCTGAAAGACCGCCTCGCTCGGCGGGTTGAAGAAATACTTAATGCGCGCGCGCGCCTCTTCCAGCCGCCACGAGAGACGGTTATAGACCGCCGGAACGAAATACAAGCCGACCGCCAGCAAAATCAGCGCCGGCAGCGCCCAAAGCAGGCGTTTTCGATTTCTCTTAAGCATGGCTTGAATTATAAATGACTTGCGCCCGCTCGTTAGAATTCGATTAGCGCCGACCCTCCCGCGCTTGACGAACTTTTGGCAAGGTGATAAGAATAAATCTTATGGAATATAAGGACTACTACAAAATTTTAGGCGTGGACCGCAAAGCCAGCGTGGACGAAATCCGCTCGGCTTACCGCAAGCTCGCCATGAAATATCACCCCGACAAAAATCCGGGCGATAAAAAAGCGGAAGAAAAATTTAAGGAAATCAACGAAGCGTATCAGGTGTTGAGCGATTCCGAAAAGCGCGCGCGCTACGACCAGCTCGGCAGCGCTTATTCCAGCTTCCGTTCCGGCGGCGGCGCCCCCGGCGATTTTCCCTGGGGCAATTACGCCAGCGGGGGCGGCGTGAATATGGACGACCTGTTCAGCGGCGGGGGCATGGGCGGCTTTTCCGACTTCTTCCGCGTCATCTTCGGCGACGCGATGCGCTCCGCCGGGCGCGGCTATCAGCCGCCGATGGAATACGAGCAGGAAGTTCAAATCACCTTCGACGAGGCGTACCACGGCGCGACGCGCCAGCTGCAAACCGCGAGCGGCAAAAAAATCACCGTGCGAATCCCCGCCGGGGTGAAGACCGGCTCGAAAGTGCGCGTTCCCCGCGCCGCGCCGGACGGCGGCGATTTGTACCTTGTGGTCAATATCATTGACGAAGGAAAGTTCGAGCGCCAAGATTACGACCTGTATGTGACGACGCCGGTCAGCGTCTTTACCTTGATGCTCGGCGGCGACGCGGAGGTGGAAACCCCGACGGGCAAAGTGACTCTCAGCATTCCCGCCGGCACGCAGCCCGAACAGATTTTCCGTCTCGCCGGGCGCGGGATGCCGCACGTCAAAGACCCCAAAACCAAAGGCGACCTTTACGTCCGCTTGAAGGCGCAGGTTCCCAAGTATTTGAACGAGAAGCAGAGAAAGCTCATCGAAGAAGCTTCGCTGATTAAATTTTAAAAGAGAAGAAGGAATTAAAACGATGAAAAAACGCGGTGTTTTTGCTTTAACCGTACTCGCTTTTGCCGCGCTCGCCTGTCAGGTTGCAGGATTCGCGCCCATCGCCTCCGCCCAACCGCAGCCGACGGCGCAGCCCGTTCCCACGCTGCCCGCCGCCGAGACTGCCGTCTTACCCGTCGCCCCGCAGGAAGATTTGGTCAAACTCTACGAGACCGTCAGCCCCGGCGTGGTTGCCATCTTCACCGAAAGCGGGCAGGGTTCCGGCTTTGTGTACGACTCGCGCGGGCATATCGTCACCAATTATCACGTCATCGAAGGCGCGAAGTCGGTGGAAGTGCGCTTCATCACCGGCTATATGGCGCGCGGGACCGTGGTCGGCACGGATACGGATTCCGATCTTGCCGTCGTCAAAGTGGACGCGGACGTAAGCGAACTTCATCCGCTGCCGCTGGGCGATTCCAGCAAGGTGAAGGTCGGGCAGACTGTCGTCGCCATTGGCAACCCCTTCGGCTTGGAAAGCACGATGACGGTGGGCATTGTCTCCGCGTTGGGGCGCGTGCTAGATTCGATGCACGCCACTTCGGACGGCAGAAATTTTGCGGCGGGCGATATTATTCAGACGGACGCGGCTATCAACCCCGGCAATTCGGGCGGTCCCTTGTTTAACGCGCAAGGCGAAGTGATTGGCGTCAACCGCGCTATTCGCACCGAAAGCGCTACCGCGCTGGGGCAGCCGGTCAATTCGGGCATTGGCTTCGCCATTTCCGTGAATATCGTTAAGCGCGTCGTCCCCGTCTTAATCGAAAAAGGAAAGTACGATTATCCCTACATGGGCATTTCGTCCTCTTCCTCTCCGCTAACTTTGAGCGAGATTGAAGCGCTTGGCTTGAAGCGCTACACTGGCGCGTACGTCATGACGGTTGTGCCGGGCGGCCCCGCCGATAAAGCCGGGCTGAAAGGCGGCAGCAAGCCGACTTCCATTCAAGGCTTAAACGCCGGCGGCGACCTGATTGTTTCCCTGGACGGACAGCCGATTCGCAGCTATCAGGAATTGCTGGCTTTTCTCATCGGCAACAAATCTCCCGGCGATACGATGCGCGTCACCGTCCTGCGCGACGATAAGGAAGTGGATTTAACGCTCACGCTCGGCAAGCGCCCCTGATCTTTAACCGTATCTTTCTTCCCGCCAGACGTCGGCGCGGTTATGGTAGCCCGCCCGCTCCCAAAAGCCGCGCCGATCGCCTGCCATAAATTCCAGCGCGCGCAGCCATTTTGCGCCTTTCCATAAGTAGGGGGCTTCCAGGTCTTTGCGGCTGGGAATGTGTCCCACCACGCCGCGCAGCGGATACCCGTGTTCCGGCGTCAGCGGCTCGCCGTTGAAATGTGTCGCCAGCAGAAAATTTTCCTGCAAGACCACGCTCAGCGGCAGATTGGTAGTATAGCCGTATTCCGCGTGCTGCATCACATGAGTCGCCGTCGGCTTGGGTTTGATGAAACCTTGCTCCACCAGAGTCCGCACCGAGACGCCTTCCCATTCCGTGTCGGCTTTGCTCCACGCGGTGACGCAGTGAATATCCATCAGAATTTTGGTTCGCGGCAGCCGATTAAATTCTGCCCACGTCCAGCGCTTTTCTTCTTCCACTTCGCCCCACACGCGAAAATCCCACGCGGCGGGGTTAAACTCCGGCACGGGACCGTAGTGCAGCACGGGAAACTTTAAAGTCAACGATTGCCCCGGCGGCAGCCGCCCCTCGTTGCGAATGCGTTCTTCCTCTTGGCGACGGTCCAAATCAAATAAAGCCATCTCTCACCTCTTTTTGAAATATTGCAGTTCTAGACTCGACGTGCCGCGCGGATTTTACCGCTCTTGCGAAAGCGATTATGACTTATAATGGCGCAAATCTTTTTTTCAGGAGCCGCCATGAAAGCCCCTACCTTAAAACAACGTTTTCAGTATTGGCTCGATAATTACATGTCGCGCGGCGCAGGCGCGTTGATTGGCGGCTTGGCTGTCGTCTCCGTCGTCATCATTTCTATCGCCGCGCTGATCCTCGTCGTCGGCGGCAGGCTGCTCGCGCCGGCGGGCGAAGAGCCGCCCGGATTTATCGAAGCCTTTTGGCTCAGCCTGATGCGCACGCTGGACGCCGGCACAATGGGCGGCGACGCGGGCTGGGGCTTTCGCATTGTCATGCTGCTCGTCACCATCGGCGGCGTCTTTGTCGTCTCCGCTTTAATCGGCGTCTTAAGCGCCGGGCTGGAAGACCGCTTGGAGGAACTCCGCAAGGGGCGCTCGCTCGTCCTCGAAAGCGACCACACCCTCATTCTCGGCTGGACCCCGCAAATCTTCACCATCCTTTCCGAATTGGTGACCGCCAACGAAAGCCGCAAAAGCGGCGCGGTGATTGTGGTCATGGCGGAGCAGGATAAAGTCGAAATGGAAGACGAAATCCGCGCCCGCGTGGAAGATACGAAGAACACCAAAATCATCTGCCGCTCGGGCAGCCCGCTCGACCTGAGCGATTTGGAAATCGGCAGCCCGCACACCGCGCGCGCCATCGTCATCCTGCCCGAAGGCGAAGACCCCGACACGCACGTGATCAAATCCACGCTCGCTATGACCAACAACCCCAACCGCGCCGACCGTTCTTATCACATCGTGACGCAAATCCGCGACCCGAAGAATTTGGACGTGATGAAACTGCTCGGCGCGCGCGACCTTGTCCAGCCGATTCTCTCCAACGACCTGATTGCCCGCCTGACGGCGCAAACTTCGCGCCAGAGCGGATTATCCGTCGTTTACACCGAGCTGATGAACTTTGGCGGCGATGAAATTTACTTTAAGGAAGAACCCGTCCTCGTCGGCAAGACTTACGGCGAAGCGCTGCTGGCTTTTGAATCTTCCGCGCCGCTGGGCGTGTGCCGCGCCGACGGCGGCATTTACCTGAACCCGCCGATGGATTTTAAAATTGAACCCGGCGACCAGATTTTCGCCGTTGCCGCCGACGAAGATAAATTGATTTTGGACGGCGCGCCGCAGGTGGATGAAGCGGTCATCCGTTTCGGCGGCAAAGCCAGCCCGCCCAAAGCCGAGCGCGCGCTGATTCTTGGCTGGAACGACTTCGGCGCGACCGTCGTCCGCGAGCTGGATAGTTACGTCGCCGAAGGTTCGCAAGTAACCGTCGTCGCCGATTTGCCCGATTTTGAGGCGCGCCTTGAAAAAGAAGCCGCCAACCTGAAAAATCAAAAACTCGTCGCGTTGCGCGGCGATATTCGCGACCGCTCCCTGCTTGATTCGCTGCAAGTTACCGAATACGACCATGTGATGGTCCTGGCTTATCATCACCTTGAACCGCAGCAAGCCGACGCGATTACGCTGGTCGCTTTGCTGCACCTGCGCGATATTGCCGAAAAGGACGAAACGCCCTTCTCGATTGTCAGCGAGATGCTCGACTTGCGAAACCGCGCGCTCGCCGAAGCCGCCAACGTGGACGACTTCATCGTCAGCGACCATCTCGTCAGTCTGGCTACCGCTCAAATCGCGGAAGAAGCGCGATTGATGGGCGTGTTCTCCGATTTGTTCGACCCGCAAGGCGCGGAAATTTACCTCAAGCCCGTCGGCGATTACGTGGAAACTGGCAAGCCGGTCAATTTTTACTCCGTCGTCGAGGCTGCGCGGCGGCGCGGGGAAACCGCTTTTGGCTATCGCGTCGCGCGCGAAAGCCATCGCGCCGAAGCGTCTTACGGCGTGCGCGTCAATCCGAAGAAGAGCGAAAAGATAACCTTCGCCCCTGAAGATAAAATCGTCATCCTTGCCGAAGGATAAAACCCTATTCGCTTTGTCGCCGTCCTGTCATTGCGAGACCCCGAAGGGGGCGAAGCCATCTCAAATGGTCTGCAAAAATGAGAGCGCCGTTCGGCTTTCAGCGGCTCGCAATGACGGCTATGAAAATAATAGATATTATCTGAAATAACCGTCCCGAAGGTTCATTTGAGTAAATCAAAAAGCAATACTAGCCTTCGGGACGTTTTTTCGTAATTAACCTCAATTCAGGATAAAGGCCGAGACGCGGAGAACACAGAGAAGCCTATGGAAAAATCTCCGCGAACTCTGCGGCGTTTAACCCTTATTCCCATGGCTTTCTCATGATC
>DAOUBR010000012.1:0-17173 GCA_034432535.1 Anaerolineales bacterium
CGATTCTTGGGACGACCTACTCCGCTTTATGGAAGAAGGGCTGGAAATCGCCCCCGCTCCGCCATAACCAATTTCAGATTTGGAATTGCTGTTGGGAATTGCTGGAATTTCCCATAAACGCTTTTTTGGAGTATAATGGCTTTTTGCGCCAGCCTTCGGCTGGCATTTTTTTGGATGGAGCTGCACAATCAATGATTCGAAACCTCTATACCCGTATTGCTTTGATAGCGCTCGTGCTTGCCCTCGCGCTGTGGATTGATTTCAGTCAGGAAATCAACGTCCTCAACCCCGCGACGGGCGAAGCCCTCTTCAGCCGCAACGTTAAACCCCGGCTGGGGCTCGACCTGCAAGGCGGCTTGCAAGTGCTTTTGGAAGCCGACCTGCCCGCCGACGCGAAAATTGAAGCCGCCGCGATGGAAACCGCGCGCGACATTGTTCAGCAACGCACCGACGCGCTGGGCGTGAACGAAAACGTCATTCAAGTCGCGGGCGAACGCCGCATCGTCGGCGAATTTCCCGGGCTGGAAGATACCGACGCCGTGTTGAACACCATTCAGCAAACCGGTTTGCTCGAATTTGTGGACACCGGCGACTACGCCCCCGAAGAT
This sequence comes from Anaerolineales bacterium, assembly GCA_034432535.1. Classification (GTDB taxonomy): domain Bacteria; phylum Chloroflexota; class Anaerolineae; order Anaerolineales; family Villigracilaceae; genus Villigracilis. The sequence goes on from DAOUBR010000012.1 coordinate 609, forward strand.
GGGACCGTCCTCTTCACCGATTTCAGCCCCACTGGCGAAGCGGTTCAGCCCCCTGCCGAAGCGGACGGCTCGACGCCCGAAAAGACCGTCTATCACACCGTGATGACCGGCGCCGATTTGAAAGCCGTCGCCGTCGCCCCCGACCAGGTGGGCGGCTACGCGATTGATTTTGAACTGACTTCCAAAGGCGCGGACGTCTTCGCCCAGCACACCGCCGCCAATGTCGGCAAGATTCTCACCATCGTGCTGGATAAGCGCGTCATCTCCGCCCCGCGCATCAACGACGCCATCACCGGCGGTCGCGGCACCATCACCGGCAATTTCACCGCCGAAAGCGCCAACGCCTTTGCCGTGCAGCTGCGTTACGGCTCGCTGCCCATACCCTTGAAGATTGTCGAAACGCGCATCATTGGACCCACGCTTGGCGCGGATTCGCTCAACAAGAGCATTATCGCCGGCCTGATTGGCATGGTGATTGTCGCGCTCTTCATGATGATTTACTATCGTATGCCGGGCGTGGTCGCCGTGATTTCCATTTTGATTTACGCCGCCATCGCCTTCGCCGTGTTCAAATACTTCCACTTCACGCTCACCCTGCCGGGCATTGCGGGCTTTTTGCTCAGCACCGGCGCGGCGCTGGACGCGAACATTCTAATTTTTGAACGCTTGAAGGAAGAATTGCGCAACGGCAAAACGCTGACGCAAGCGGTGGATCAGGGCTGGACGCGCGCGTGGTCTTCCATCCGTGATTCCAACCTCGCCACCATCATCACGTCCGTCATCTTGTTCTGGTTCGGCTCTACTTTCGGCGCGACGATTGTAAAAGGCTTTTCCGTAACTCTTGCGCTCGGCGTCGTCATTTCGCTCTTCACCGCCATTTACGTCACCCGCGCTCTGCTGGCGCTCTTCATCAAGACTTTCCCGCCGCAGAACCACGAAAGATGGTTTGGAATTTAAGGACTATCCCATGATTGATATTCTTGGCAAACGATACTTATATTTCGCCATTTCAATTCTCGTCATCGTCACCGGGCTGGCGTTGCTCGGCGTGAACGGCTTGCCGCTTTCCATTGATTTCACCGGCGGCAGCCTGCTCGAAATTAAATTCGAGGCGGGCAAAACGCCTGAAACCGCCGAAATTATTAAAGTGTACGAGCAAAACGGCGTAAACGACGCGCAAGTCACCGCCACTGAAAACGGAACGCTGGTGATTCGCTCTTCCTTCCTGACCAACGAAACCCGCGACGCGATTCTCAACGGGCTAAGGGAATCTTCCAAGTCGGAGATTTCGGTCGTTCAATTCGACAGCGTGGGTCCCAGCATCGGCAAGCAGGTGGCTTCGCGCGCCATGCTGGCGGTCGCCGTCGCCGCGCTGGCGGTGGTCATTTACATCACCACCGCCTTCCGCAAAGTGCCGAACGCCTTCCGTTACGGCTTGTGCGCCATTATCGCCATGGCGCACGACGTGGCGATTGTGTTCGCCGTCACCGGCGTCGGCGCGATGTTCTTCGACTGGCAAATTGACGCGCTCTTCCTCACCGCCCTGCTCACGGTCATCGGCTTCTCGGTGCAAGACAAGGTGGTGGTCTTCGACCGCATCCGCGAAAATACCGCCCTGTTCCGCAAACTGGATTACGAAAAGCTGGTCAATCACTCCATCGTCCAGACTTTACAGCGTTCCATTAATACGCAGTTGATGACCGTCGAGTTCTTGCTGCTGGCGCTGGCGCTATTCGGCGGCGTGACCTTACAGGAATTTTCGGTCATCTTGCTGGTCGGCTTGTTCAGCGGGACGTACTCTTCTATCTTCATCGCCGCGCCCATTCTCGTCGTTTGGGAAAAGGGCGAATTAGGCAAATGGTTCAAGAAGGCTGAAACCGCGTAACCCCCGAACGCGCGAAAAAAAGACTCCGAAACGCAGCGCTTTCGGGGTCTTTTTGTTTGATACAATATCGGCATGAGAAACGCGACCCTTTTGGCGGCGCTCATTGCCTTGCTGCTCGGCGCTTGCTCGGCAGAAGCCGCGCCTCCGCCCGAAGCCATCGGCTCGCCCGCCGGCATGACCAGCCCCCCCCCCGGCGCGACCACTCCCCCGACCCGCGCGGAAGCGCCGACGACCACGACAGATTCCGCACCGCCAGCCCCCGCTGCCGAGCAATACAAAGCGACGGCGACCGCGACGGATTCCGCCCCGCCCGCGAACGAATCTCCGCGCCGCGTTCCGCCGCAAAAAGCCTCATGGCATATTCAGTACAGCGGAGAAATCAACTACGACCTCGAAGCGGACGTTTACAACATAGACCTGTTCGACACGCCGACGGACGAGATTGAAAAACTGCGGCAGCGCGGCGTTTTTGTGATGTGCTATTTCAGCGCAGGCTCGTATGAAGACTGGCGCCCCGACGCGGCGCAATTCCCCCAAGAAGTATTAGGAAACGATTACGAAGGCTGGGAAGGCGAAATCTGGCTCGACGTCCGCCGGCTGGACTTGCTCGCCCCTATTATGTCCGCGCGGCTTGACCTTGCCGTCCGAAAAGGCTGCGACGGCGTGGACCCGGACAACGTGAACGGCTATGAAAACGAAACCGGCTTCCCGCTTTCTTACGAAGACCAGCTGGCGTATAACCGCTGGCTGGCGGAAGAAGCCCACGCGCGCGGACTTTCGATTGGATTAAAAAACGACCTCGAACAAATCCCCGACTTGCTGCCCGATTTCGATTGGGCGCTGAACGAAAGCTGCTTCTACTACGAAGAATGCGGCGCGCTGACGCCTTTTATTGCCGCCGGGAAACCCGTTTTCGTCGTCGAGTACGACTTAAATCCTGAAGCGTTTTGCCCGCAAGCGAAATCGTTCGGTTTCAACGCGATTTACAAAAATCAGGATCTGGACGGTTTTGCGACTTCGTGCGAGTAGGGCCAGTTCCGTCAGGTATAATCGCGTCAACCTTAATTTGGAGAATCTCATGACCGCTACCGCCCGCCGTTTTTTTGCGCTTATCCTCTTTCTCGCGCTGACCGCGTGCGCCGCTCCCGCCGCGCCGACCGGGCAAGCGCCCCAGCAAGAAAAGCCCGCCGAAGAGAAGTTCATCGTCTTTGGGGATATTTCCGACGACCCGGCGGAGGTAATTGAAGGCGCGCAGCCGATTGCAAATTACCTCGCCGCCAAATTGAAAGACTTTGGAATCACCGGCGGACGGGTGAAAGTCGCTTCCTCCACCGACGAGATGATTCAATGGCTGAAAAACGGCGAAGTGGATTTTTACTTCGATAGCGTTTACCCCGCCACCGTCATCAGCGACGCTTCGGGCGGGAAAATCATCCTGCGGCGCTGGAAATTCGGCGTGGAAAAATACAACAGCGTGATTTTCGCCAGCAAGGCGAGCGGCGTCCAAACCATTCAAGACTTGAAAGGCAAGATGATTGCGATGGACGCGCCGTATTCGACCTCCGGCTTCATGCTGCCAGCCGTATATCTGACTGAAAGCGGGTTGAAGCTGGTCGGCAAAAAGAGTTACGGCGACCCGGTCGCTCCCGACGAGGCGGGCTTCGCTTTCGCTTACGACGACCAGAACGTGTTGCAATGGACTTTAGACGGGCTGGTTCCAGCCGGCGTCACCGACGATTACAACTTCGACAAGGCGTTTCCCGCCGAAGCGCGGGAAAATCTGGTCGAGCTCGCCCGCACCGAAAAAATCCCTCGTCAGGTGGCGATTGTCCGTCCCGGCACGGACCCGAAGATGTTGGCGGAAGCGATTAAGATTTTAGAAGCGATGGACGAAGACCCCGAAGCGGCCGCCGCGCTGAAATCCTTCCAGACCACGCAATTCGACCAATTCCCCGAAGGCATCGAAGCCGCGACGCAGCGCATCCGCGAGATGACCGAAATCATCAAAAACATTCCGCTGCCTTAACTTTGTTCATGAACTATCTCCGCGACCGTTTTCAGAATCTTTCGCTGGCAAGCAAAATCGCCAGCATGATGAGTCTGCTCGTCATGCTGGCTGTTTTCGCGCTGACGTTTATTTCTATTCAACGCGAGCGAGCGAACTTTCAAAAGGAAATGATTCAGCAAGCCGAGCTCTTTCTTGAAACGGCTTCGCACGGGCTGCGCGACCCGCTGTATCGCGCGCAAATTGACGAAATCTCCGACCTTTCTAATCAGGTGCGCGACAATCCCAATATTAACTTTTTCGTCGTTTACAACAAAGACGGCAAAGTCCTGGTGGATTCGCGCAAAACTGCCACGCTGCAATTTTCGCAAGAAGCAGACGAATTGGGAAGCGCGATTCTAAACGGCGGCGCAAGCCTTTACACGCGCGAGACGCAAACGGAATTAATCGCCGGGCGAAAGATTCAACTCGGCAATCAGGTCATCGGCGCGGTCAGCGCGGGTTTTTCCAAAGCGCCGCTGGAAAGAAAAATCGCCGCCATCACCGCGCAGGGCGTCGTCCTCGCCTTGCTCACCCTGCTCATCGGGGCGGCGCTGACGGCTTTTCTCGCGCGGCAAATGACCCACCCGCTGAGCGATCTCGCCGCCATTGTGACGCGCATGAGCGCGGGCGACCTTACCCAGCGGGCGGCGTATCGCTCCGGCGACGAAATCGGACGGCTGGGCGAAGCCTTCAACCGCATGGCGGAGGAATTACAAGAGCGCGAATGGCTGCGCGATATGTTCGGGCGCTTCGTCAGCCGCGAAGTGGCGGAAGCCTTGCGCCGCGGGACAATCAACCTTGAAGGCGAAAAACGTCTGGTAAGCGTGCTGTTTTGCGACGTCCGCGAATTCGCCGTTTTTTCCGAAAGGCATGCGCCGGAAGAGGTGTTTCACCTGCTCAACCAATTTCTGCCGATTGTCGCGCAAGCCGCGCACAAATACGGCGGCATGGTCAGCAAATTCGGCGGCGATAACACGATGATTATTTTCGGCGCGCCGAACGAGGTGGAAAACAGCGCCTATCACGCGGCGCTGACCGCGCTGGAAATTCGCGCGCTGACGGCGGAACTGAATCGCGGGTTGATTCGAGAGGGCGACGCGCCGATTCGCATCGGGATGGGAATCAACACAGGCTACGCGCTTGCGGGAGCCATCGGTCCTAAAGAAAGGCAAGAATACATGGTCGTCGGCAACGCCGTCAACCTCGCCGCGCGCATCAACGGGCTGAGTCATCAATTTCCTGCAAACGACGTCCTCGTCAGCGAATGGACGTATGAAGCGCTGGGCGAGCGAAGCGCTGAGTTTAAATTAAATCCGCTGGGCAAAGTTCCCATTCGCGGACGAAACGAACCGATTGAGATTTGGTCCATTCTAGGAAAAAACTGATTTTCGCTCCCGCTGGTTTCCGCTTAGAAAAACGGCAGTACGCTAAAAGTCGCGCGAATTCGTACCGCGGGATTAATCTCGCGCTACTTTTACACAACAAAAAAAAACTCCCCGCCGTTTTGCGGGGAGTTTTTTTGCGCTTTGTCGCAATCAGTCTGGCTGCGCTTGAATCCGTTCGCGCAACTTTGGGGCGGCGCAAGATTCAATTACGGGTTGGGCGTGCCTTGCACGGCGACGCCCGCCCAGGTGAAGACGCGCTTTTCGCTCGGCGCGCCCGCGCTCGTCCAAACGGGCTGCCCCTGGTCATCCGTGCCGGTCTGGCGCATGGGGGTCACCCACCAGCGCAGCACATGGGCGACGTTATCCTTCGGGCGGAAGGACGTCGGGACGATGTACTTCGTATCGGTGACGTAATCGGTCAGGCGGCGAGCCTGCTCGGAGGTGACGTCTTCGACGACGACCTGATACACTTCCGCGTCGCGCAAGACTCCCACCGAAGCCCATTGCAAAGTCACCACGTCGTTCGCCAGCGTAAACGCCGCGCCGTCCGCGGGCAGCAACAAATTGGGAGCGGGATACGGCGGCGGGATGGTCGCCGTCGGCGAAGGCCCCGGCGTCGCCGCCCGCTTGCACAGCGGGATGAGCAAGGTCGAGCCAATATACACATTGTCGGTAGTCAAACCGTTAAATTCTTTAATGGCTTCGGCAGGCACGGCGTAATTAGCGGCGATGTTGGAAAGCGTGTCGCCGTCTTGCACGGTGATTTGCACCTTCTCGCAAGCCTGCTTGGTGGCGTCCACCGGCAGCGGCGTGCTGGTCGGCGGGGGAAGCGGAGTCGCGGTGGGATAGGGAATCTTCAACACGTCGCCGGGGCGGATAATGCAATCGGAAGAAAGGTTGTTGGCGATGATGATGCTTTGCACCGAGACCTTGAACTGCGCGGCAATAAAACTGCAGCTGCCGTCGGTGGCAGCGACGGTATATTCAAACGGCGGGATTTCCGTCGGGGTGGGAATATCGGTAGGCGGAAGAGTCGCCGTCGGGGTGAGAGTCATGGTCGGCGTCAAGGTCGGGGTGGGCGTTTCCGCCGCGTCGAAAGTTCCGGCGGGCGCGCTGGCGCGAACTGCAAAGAAAACCGCCGCTCCCGCGACAACAATCACCGCCAATAAAGCGCCGACCGCAGCCGGCAAGCTCAGGGTAATAGTCGGCATACGGTTGGCTTGCACCGGTTTTTCGACCCTTTTCGCGGGGCGAGATTCGGAAGCCGGCTCGCCAAACTCCGCTCCGCACACCAGACAGCGCGCGGCATTCTCGCTCAACCGCGTTCCGCAGGTGGGACAAATCTTCGTTTTACTGGAAGTAGGTTCAATGCTCATACGAAAAGAAATTATACCATTGAACAATTGTGGTATATTCCCGCTTGCGCGCCGCCGCGCCTAAAAATAAAAAGGAGAAACGCCATGACCCTTAACGAACAACTCGTCCAGCGCCTGGAAGCCTCCCGCGCCGCGATGATTAAACATCTCGACCGCATTGATAAAAACCGCAAAATCTACCCGCTGTGGACGGTGCGCGAAATCCTCGCTCACCTTTCCGGGTGGGACGACGCCAGCATCGGGTTCATCCGCGCGCTTTTGGCGGGAGAAGTTCCGCCCACGCCAGCCGCGCGCGGCATTGACGTGTACAACGCCGAAACCGTCGCTACGCGCGAAGGGCTGGATTACGACCACATCTACCGCGAATACATTGCGACGCGCGGCGCGCTGCTGGATTTAATTCGCAAAATGCCGGAGGAAAAAATCTCCGAAAAATCCATCCTCCCTTGGGGCGGCGAAGGTTCGCTGATAGATATTATCAATATCTTCGGACCCCACGAAGAAGAACACGCCGAAGACGTCCGTAAGATAATGAAAGAAGCGGAAAAATAGCCATGCGAAACATGGACGCGCGAACGCACAACCGCGAAGCGTGGAACAAACAAGTGGAAAGCGGCGGCAACCCCTGGACCCAGCCGGTGAGCGCGGAAGTCGTCGCTCGCGCGCGACAGGGCGAATTTACCGTTCTGCTGACCGAAAACATCCCCGTCCCGCGCTCGTGGTTTCCTCCGCTGGCGGGCGCGGAAGTCCTCTGCCTTGCCAGCGGCGGCGGGCAGCAGGGGCCCATCCTGGCGGCGGCGGGCGCAAACGTCGCCGTCTTCGACAACTCGCCCCGCCAGCTGGCGCAAGACCGTCTGGTAGCGGAACGCGAAGGGCTGCGCCTTCGCCTGATAGAAGGCGACGCGGCGGACTTAAGCGCCTTCGCGGACGAGTCGTTCGATTTGGTCTTCAACCCCGTTTCGACGGTTTTCATGCCCGACGTCCGCGCGGTGTGGCGCGAAGCGTATCGCGTCTTGCGGCGCGGCGGAACGCTGCTGACGGGCGTGATGAATCCGGTTTATTATCTCTTCGACCTCGATAAAATGGACGAAGGGATTCTCGAAGTCAAATACTCCATCCCCTATTCGGACGCGGAACAGCTGAGCGAAGCGGAACTGCAAAAATACATGGGCGCCGGGCTGCCGCTGGAATTCGGTCATTCGCTGAGCGACCTGCTGGGCGGGCTGTGCGCGGCGGGCTTTCATATCGTAGATTTATACGAAGACGTCAAAAGCGCCTCGCCGTTGACGAAACATCATTCCGCCTACATCGCCGCGCGCGCATGGAAGCCATGAGCGAGCTGAAAGTCGGAGACCGCGCGCGAGTCTTTCTGGATAAGAAATTCGGCGAAAAGGAAGGCTGGTACGCGGGAACAATCTTCAAAATCGAGCCTTACTCGGCGCGTCGCAGTTTTTACTGGGTGGCGCTCGATTCCGAAGCGCAGGAGATTCTGGGAATCCGCCAGATTTCGGTCTTTAACCCGAAGAACATCCAAAAGATGGAAGAAGAATCGTGAACGCCGCCTTGCTGGAAAAAGCTCTCGCCGCCCGCGCGCATCGCTTCGATTCGGCGCGCGAATCCGCCTTCCGATTGTTCAACGGATTCTACGAAGGCGACCCGACTCTTGTGGCGGATTTATACGGACGCACGCTGCTGCTTTACGATTACGCCGAAGACCCGGCGCAAAGCCGCGAGTCCGTCGCGGAGGCGGCGCGCTACTTTCAATCCGCGTTGAGCTGGCTGCGCGCCGTCGTGGTCAAGACGCGCAACGGAACGCCCGAACAAAAGCGCGGCGTCTTGCTCTTTGGCGAAAAGCCCGACGCGCAAATTGTAGAACACGGGGCGCGTTACGCCCTCGACCTGACGATGAACCGCGACGCAAGCTTTTACCTCGATACGGAAAATCTGCGAAAATGGCTGATTGAAAACGCCAAAGGCTGGACGGTCTTGAACGCCTTTGCCTACACCGGCAGTTTGGGAGTCGCGGCGCTGAAAGGCGGGGCCAGTCGCGTGAAGCAGATTGATTCCAGCCGCCGATTTCTCGACCTCGCCCGAAAGTCTTACGCGCTAAACGGCTTCCCCGTTCAAAAGGGTGATTTTATCGCCCGCGACTTTTTCGAGCAGGCGGCGAACATGCGGCGCGACAAACAAGTCTTCGATTGCGTCATCCTCGACCCGCCCTTCTTCGCGGTCGGTTCCAAAGGCAAAGTGGATCAGGTAAACGAAAGCGCGCGGCTGATTAACAAAGCGCGCCCGCTCGTGCAAGACGGCGGGATTCTAGTCGCAATCAACAACGCGCTGTTCGTGAGCGGGCGCGAATATATGCAAACGCTGGAAAATTTATGCAAGGACGGCTACTTGAAAATCCGCGAGCTGATTCCCATCCCGGCCGATTTCATCGGGAACGCGGTCAAGCCGCCCGTCGCCGACCCCGCGCCGTTCAATCATTCCACCAAAATCGCAGTGTTAGAAGCGCGGCGAAAATCATAAACTTCATTTAAAGAGAGATTTCCCCTCATGTCAAGCGTTCTTCTCCTTGCCCTTGCCGGAATCTGCGTCTTCGCCGTCGTCGTCGGCGCGGTGGCAATTTGGGCTGCGAACATCAACAAAAGAAAGAGATAAGCCGCGCGCGGCGGTATAATCTTCCCCGCTTCCAATCGTCCATTCCTCTTATTCTCCTATGCCCCCTATCCTTTACCTCATTGACGGACACGCGCTCGCATATCGCATGTATTACGCCCTGACTGCGGGCGCGGGCAGCCAGCGCTGGCAGACTTCCAAAGGCGAGCCGACAGCCGGCGTATACGGCTTTGCGCGCGAATTGCTTCGCATGTTGGAGCAGGAAAAGCCGGAATATCTCGCCGTCGCTTTCGACGTGGGAAAGACCTTCCGCGACGAGCTCTTCCCCGAATACAAAGCCACGCGCGAAAAAATGCCCGACGACCTGCGCCCGCAGATTGAAAAAATTCGCAAGATGGTGGATTTATTCCACATCCCGCGCATCGAGCTGGAAGGCTACGAAGCGGACGACGCGCTCGGCTCGACGGCGCGGCTGGCGGAAGAACGCGGCTTCGGCGTGAAAATCATCACCGGCGACCGCGACCTGCTGCAACTGGTGAGCGCGCGCACGGCAGTTTATCTCGCGGGCGACGACCAGACCTACATCACCGACGAAGACGTGATAAAGAAGATCGGCGTCCGCCCCAATCAGGTGGTGGATTACAAAGCGTTGGTTGGCGACCCGTCCGATAACATTCCCGGCGTCAAAGGCGTGGGAGAAAAAACCGCCGTCGGTCTGCTGCAAAAATTTCAAACGCTCGACGGAATCTACCAAAACCTGGAACAGGTGGAAAAACGCTGGCGCGCAAAACTGGAAGAAGGCAGAGAAGCGGCTTACCTGAGTTACGACCTCGCGCGCATTCGCGTTGACCTGAACGTCCACTTCGATTTTGAAAAAGCGAGAGTCGCGCCCTTCGATTCCGCCGCGCTGGAAGAATTTTTTAAGGAAATGGAATTTCGCTCGCTGCTGGGCAAACTGGCTGCGCTGCGCGGCGAAGTTCCGCCCTCTGCGGCGCAGCCCGGTAAAGCCGCCGGCGGGCAATTGCACCTGTTCAACGAGCCAATCGCCGTCGTCGTTCAAAAATCGAATCTCGACGTGACGATTGTGGACGACGAAGAAAAATTGCGCGCGCTGGCGCGAGAATTGGAAAAGGCGCAAACCCTCGCCTTCGACACGGAAACGACCTCCACCGACGAAATGAGCGCGGAGCTGGTCGGAATCTCGCTGGCAATAAAAGAAGGACAGGCGTATTACATCCCTCTCGCGCACGCCTCCGGCAAAAATCTGGCGCTGCCGCAGGTCTTCGCCGCGTTGACTCCCGCGCTGACTCATCCCGCCATCGGCAAGGTCGCGCACAACGCGAAGTACGATTACATCATGCTGGCGAGAAACGGCTTGCGAGTCGCCCCGCTAGTCTTCGACCCGATGCTAGCGGAATTTATCGTGGACCCGGCTTCGCGCAATTTGGGGCTGAAGAATCTCGCCTTCGCGCGGCTGGGCGAAGAGATGACTCACATCGAAGAGCTCATCGGCAAGGGAAAGAAGCAAATCAGTTTCGCGGCAGTGGCGGTGGAGACCGCCGCGCAATACGCGGGCGCGGACGCGGAACGCACGCTGCGGCTCATGCCGGCGATGCAAAACGAGCTGAAGCGCGTGAACGGCGAAAAATTGCTATACGAAATTGACCTGCCGCTCACCCCCATCCTCGCCGAAATGGAAATGGAAGGCGTGCTGCTGGACATTCCCTTCTTCCAACAGTTCTCGCAAAAGCTCGCCGCGCGCATCGCTGAAATTGAAACGCAAATTTACAAGCTGGTCGGCAAGACTTTCAACATCAACTCCACGCAGCAGCTTTCTGAAATCTTGTTCGTCCGTCTCGGTTTGGAGCCGCCCGATAAAAGCAAAAAAACCGCCAGCGGGCATTATTCCACCGCGGCGGACGTGCTGGAAGCGTTGAGCGGCAAACACCCCGTGGCGGATTTGGTTTTAGAAAACCGCGAGCTGGCGAAGATAAAATCTACCTATGTGGACGCGCTGCCCGCCGCAGTCAATCCGCGAACCGGGCGTGTGCATACTTCTTTCAATCAAGTCGGCGCCGTGACCGGCAGACTTTCTTCCAACAATCCCAATTTGCAAAACATCCCCATCCGCACGGAGGAGGGCCGCCGCGTGCGAAACGGCTTTATCGCGGCGGAAGGGAACGTCCTGCTTTCGGTGGATTATTCGCAAATTGAGCTGCGGATTGTGGCGCACATGGCGAAAGATGAAGCCATGCTGGCGGCCTTTCGCGCCGGGGAAGATATTCACGCCGCCACCGCCGCCGCGATTTACGGCGTGGAATTGAGCGAAGTGACCAAAGAAATGCGCCGTCACGCCAAAGCGATTAACTTCGGGCTGATTTACGGCATGTCCGCCTTTGGGCTGACGCGCTCCACCGAGCTGACCCTCGCCGAGGCGGACGCCTTCGTGAAAACGTACTTCCAAAAATTCCCCGGCGTAAAAAAATATCTGGACGCGACGCGCAAGCTCGCCGCCGAGCGCGGATACGTGGAGACGCTGCTGGGACGGCGAAGGTACTTCCCCGCCCTGCAAGGCAAAATCAACCCGCAGTTGAAAAACCGCGAGGAGCGCGAAGCCATCAACGCCCCGGTGCAAGGGACGGCGGCGGATATTATGAAGCTCGCCATGCTGAAAGTTCCCTCCGCGCTGCAAGCCGCCGGCTTGAAAGCCAAAATGCTTTTGCAAGTGCACGACGAGCTGGTGCTGGAAGTTCCGGAAAAAGAATTAGAACAAACCGCGAAGGTCACGCAAGAAACGATGGCGAACGCTTATCCGCTCAGCATTCCGCTTTCCACCGAAGCCCGCGCCGGGAAAAGCTGGGGCGAAATGCGGACGTTGAAATAAGCGGCGCGAATCGTTGGGAGACGCGCCGAACGTCCGTTACAATTGCGCTATTCACAGGATGAGGCGCGCGGGTATAATTATCGCGCCTGAAGGCAGATTGGAATCCTATGCCCGGACGACAAGACATTTTTCAAAAAGCAATGAACGAGGGGCACTCCGCCGCGTGGGACCAGGAGTGGGAAAAAGCCGTGGCGGCGTACCGCCGCGCCTTGCAAGAATTCCCCGACCACCCCAAAACGCTGAACAGCCTGGGGCTGGCATTGTATCAGCTTGGTCATATCGAGGAAGCGCTGCAAATTTACTCCAACGTCGCGCGGCTTTCGCCGGACGACCCCGTGCCGATGGAAAAAGTGGCGCTGATTTCAGAACGGCTGGGCGAATTGAAAAACGCGGTGGAAGCCTCGATGCGCGCGGGCGATTTGTTCTTTCAGCAGCGCGACGCGGATAAGGCGTTAGAAAATTGGGTGCGCGTCACCAACCTCAACCCCGAACACGCTCCCGCTCACATCCGCCTCGCGCAAGCGCATGAAAAGCTCGGTCACGCCCAGCAGGCGGCGACGGAATACCTCGCCCTCGCCAGCATTTGGCAGCGCGCCGGCGCTCCGGACAAAGCCAAAGAAGCGCTGAGCAAAGCGGCCGCCCTTCTGCCCAACAGCGCGGAAGTCAAGCAGGCGCAGGCTTTACTAAACAGCGGGCAGCTGCTCCCCAAACCGATGCGCGGCAAGGGCGGGACGGGACCTATCCGCATGGCGCAGGTCAAGCAATTGCAAAAGCCGGCGGCGGCGCAATCCGCCGGGCTAGACCCGATTGCCGAGGCGCGCCAAAAAGCGCTCACCCAGCTGGCGGAATTGCTCTTTGAATTTTCCGACGAAAGCCCCGCCGCGCAAGAACGGCGCGGTCTTTCCGCCATTATGAAAGGCACGGGCGCGCTCTCGCTGCAACAGGCGGAGCAGACCAAAGTCATCCTGCATCTCAGTCAGGCGATTGATTTTCAATCGAAAGGCAACGACGCGCAAGCGGCGGAAGAGATGGAAGGCGCGGCGGAGGCGGGCTTTAAGCATCCTTCGTTATATTTCGCGCTGGGGTTGCTGCGCTTCCAATTGGAGCGTTATGAAAGCGCGCAACGCGTTTTGCAAAACGCCGTCAAGCACAAAGATTACGCGCTCGGCGCGCGCTTGCTGCTGGCGCAAATCCACCTTAAAAGAAACGAATACCGCGACGCCGCATTGAATTTTCTGGAAGCGCTAAAACTGGCGGACTCGGGAATCGCCGCGGCGGACCAGGCGGATGAAATCCGCCAGCAATACGAGCCGATTATCGAGGCGCATGAAAGCCAAAAGGACGAAGCCGTCCTCAAAAGAGTCTGCGAGAGCGTCAACGGGCTGTTGATGCGTCCCGATTGGCGCGAACAAATTTACAAGGCGCGCGAACAAACCAAGCAGGAAAACGACGTCCCCGCGCCGGTGGCGGAAGTGATTTTGCAAGCGCAGTCCAGTTCCGTGCTGGATTCCATCGCGCGCGTCAATCAGCTGGCGCGGGCGGGCAAGCTGCGCTCCGCGATGGACGAAGCCTACAACGCGCTGCAATCCGCGCCGACCTACCTCCCCTTGCATACGCTGATGGGCGATTTGCTCGCGCAAGAAGGCAGAGTTCAAGACGCCATCGCCAAGTTCAGCGTGGTCGCGCAAGCTTACAGCGTGCGCGGCGAAGCGAATCAGGCGACGAAACTGCTCAGACGCATCATCCAGATTGCGCCGATGGATTTGGGCGCGCGCAACCGCCTGATTGACCAGTTAGTCTCGCGCGGGCAGCTGGACGAAGCCGTGCAGGAATATCTTGAACTCGCCGCCATTTACAACCGTCTCGCCGAGCTGGATATGGCGCGCAAGACCTACACCGCCGCCCTGCGCGTCGTGCAACAAGGCAACGCCAGCCGCGATTGGAACGTCCACATTCTGCACCGCATGGCGGATATTGACTTGCAGCGGCTGGATTGGAAACAAGCCCTGCGCGTTTACGAACAGCTGCGTTCGCTCACGCCGGACGACGAATTCGTCCGCAAGCAATTGGTGGATTTAAACTTCCGCATGGCGCAAGCCGATAAAGCCATGAGCGAGCTAGATAATTACCTCACCTATCTGGACAGTCAGCGCAAGAGCGAGCTGGCGATTCCCTTCCTGCAAGACCTGATTAAGGAACGCGAGGACCAGCCGCTGTTGAAACGCGCGCTCGCGGCGCGGCTGCACCTTGCCGGCAAGACTCAAGAAGCGGTCTCCCTGCTGGATAGTCTCGGCGAAACGCTGATGCAGACGGGCGATAAAAAAGGCGCGCTGGAAGTTATCAATCAAATCGTGATGATGAATCCCCCCAACGTTAACGAATACCGCCAGCTGCTCTTTCAAATGCAGAACGGCTGAAACGGAATTCAAAGATTCGAAAGAAGAAATCCGGTTCGCTTCGGAGAACGATTCATGCCCCAAACTCAAAACTCAGCCGTAATGAAGTGGCTGTACGCCTTCGCTTTCGTCGTCGCTTTTCTGGTCGTCTTCGGCGGGTTCGTCCGCCTGACGCGCTCCGGGCTTTCCATCGTGGAATGGAATCCCATTAACGGCGTGGTTCCGCCTTTTGGCAATCACGCCTGGGCGGAAGAGTTCGCCAAATACCAGCAAACGCCCGAATATCAAACAATCAACTACGGCATGACGCTGGAAGAGTACAAGTATATTTTTTACATCGAGTGGTTTCACCGCCTCGTCGCCCGCCTCGCCGGCTTGTTCTACGCCGTTCCCGTGTTTTACTTCTTGTTCAAAAAAGTCATTCCCTTCAAAGAGTTCGGCGTTTATTTTCTGATGGGCGCGTTGTTTATCGGGCAGGCGTTCATGGGCTGGTTCATGGTCGCCAGCGGATTAATTGACCGCCCCGCCGTGAGTCACTTTCGGCTGACCTTGCATCTGCTGTTGGCGCTTTCCCTCTTCTCGCTCGCGTTGTGGACCGCCTTCGGTCATCGTTACGGCTTCCCCAAAGCGAACAAACGGGCGAAGCGCTCGCTCGCTTCCAAACTTGCTCTGTTTTCCACCGCCGCGCTGCTCATTCAGATTTCCTACGGCGGGCTGACCGCCGGGCTGAAAGCGGGCGTTTCCGTTGCGCCGGGCAGCTGGCCCCTGATGATGGGCAAATGGATTCCGCCGGGCTTGTTCAATTCATGGGCGAATCTATTTGAAGCGCCGCAGACCGTCGTCTTTATTCACCGCTGGTTCGCGTGGGTCGGGCTGATTCTCGTCCCCGCCGCGTATTTCCTCGTGAAAAAACAAAACTATCCCGCCGAAATTCAGCGCGGCTTGCTCTGGCTGACTGGCGCGGTCGCGCTGCAAATCACGCTCGGCGTCTTCACCGTGCTTTCTTACGTAAATATCGTTATCGCGCTGTGGCATCAAGCCAACGCCGTGTTGCTGCTGGGGCTGGCGTTGTTCTTCCTTCACCGCTTCCGCGCGCTGGACGAACAACGCGCGGCGGGCTGAGATTTAACGCTTCGGCTTCAAACCTTCGCGTTTGGCAAAATACGCCTGAATTTCCCGCATATCCGTTTCCAGGTCGCCGGTCGGCGCGAAAGGCGCGCCGACGCCAAGGGTTTTTCTTCTTCCGTCGGGCCAGGCTGGCACGATGGGAATTCCCGCCCCGCGCGCGATGTGATAAAAGCCGCTCTTCCATGCGTCCACCCGTCCGCGCGTCCCTTCCGGCGTAACGACAAGGATAAATTCCTCCTCTTTTTGAATCGCGTTGACAATCTGCTCCACCAACCCATTGGGCTTAGAACGATCCACCGGCGTACCGCCGCACCAATAAAAAAACGCGCCAAACGGCGGGCGAAAGAGCTCGGCTTTGCCCAAGAAACGAGCCTTTACTCGCAGCACGAAAGCTCCCGCAAGGAAAAGGACGAAATCCCAATTGGAAGTGTGCGGCGCGCCGACAATGACCATTTTGGGCAAATCGGGCAGGCTGCCTTCCACTTTCCAACCAGCAAGGCGCATCCCCAACGCGGCAAGCGCCCGCAGCGCCGGCGTGACGAACGGAGTATTAAAAATGGTTCTCTTCATGTTAAAGAGATAGAACACCCGCCGCGCAGAAAAGATGCTCCGTCGTATAATAAACGCACACTCGCAAACAAAGAAGGTTTACGCTATGACCGCTGAACATTCACGAAACCCCGGCGCCCCCCTCGACCTCGACTGGGTGATGGGCGCGCACGTCAACAAAAGCGCGGTCGAGCGGCGCGTTGCTACACTCCCCGCCCGCCGCACCGTGAAAAAAGACTGGCAGGCGGCATGGCTGCTGCGCGCCGTCACCTGCATTGACCTGACCACGCTTTCCG
>DAOUBR010000013.1:0-118248 GCA_034432535.1 Anaerolineales bacterium
TTTTCACCCTGTTTTCTGCGCGGCTCATCCTAAAAATCCTGTCCATCCTGTTTGTTTTCTAACCTGAAACCGGACTTTGAGAAAGCCATGAGGAAACCGACCGGCGCGCAGAGTCCGCAGAACGTTCAGGGGGGTTCTCGCTCGGCTCTGCGAACTCTGCGGTCAAAGCGGATAAGGGTCGGAACGGCTCTCTCCTGTCTGACGGGAAGTTTTAGAATAAATTCCAGCCGCCTGCCTGCGCCCAATTGAACCACGGAGCGAAGAAAACGCCGATGAGAAGCACGCCAATCGTCAAGGCCGTGAGCGCAATCGCGTAGGGACGGGTGAGCGGGACGGGGTGATTCTCTTCGTCTTGATTGGGCATGCGATACAGGTAAACGTATTTGACGGCGTTGAGGTAGTAGTACACGCCGATAATTGAGTTGAAGATACCGACGAAGACCAGCCAGATGTAATTCGCTTGCATGCCCGCGGCGAAGACGAACACCTTGCCGACGAATCCACCGAAGGGCGGCATGCCCGCGAGGGAGAGGAAGGCGACCAGCATCATCAGCGCGAGGGCGGGATTGCGGCGGCTCATGCCGGCGTAATCGGCGAGCTCTTCCGAGTCGGTGATGCGGCTAAAAGCCATGACCACGCCGAAGGCGAGCAGGTTGGTAAGGATGTAAGCGGCGAGGTAAAACACCACGCTGGCGGCGCCCAGTTGCGTAAACGCGACCACGCCAATCATGGCGTATCCCGCGTGCGCGATGGAGGAGTAAGCCAAGAGGCGTTTGACGTTCGTTTGCGAAATGGCAAGCAGGTTGCCGACGGTCATGGTGATTGCGGAGAGCGCGGCGAGCAGCAAGGTCCAGACTTGGGAAAGTTCGGGGAAAGCCGCGAAGAAAAAGCGCAGCGCGACCGCGAAAGCCGCCGCCTTAGAAGCGGTGGAAAGGAAGCCCGCGACGGGCGAGGGCGCGCCTTCATAAACGTCCGGCGCCCAGAAGTGGAAGGGAACAAGGGAGAGTTTGAAGCCAAGCCCGACCAGAACGAGGGCGAGGACGCCGAAGGTCAGCGGGAGGGGAAAAGCGCCGGCGGAAAACGTTTCGGCGATTTTGTAAAGGTTGGTCTCGCCGCTCAGCCCGAAAATCAGGCTAAAGCCATAGAGCATGACGGCGGAAGCGACGCTGCCGAAGAGTAGATATTTGAAGCCGGCTTCGGTCGAGCGCGCGTCCGAGACCAGAAAGCCCGAAAGCACATATAACGGGATGGAGGCGGTCTCGATGGCGAGATAGAGCATGACCACATCGGCGGCGGAAGCCATGAGGTTCATGCCGATAATGGAGGCGAGCAGCATGAGATAGGCTTCGCCGCGCCGCCCGGCTTTTTCGTGATCCATCAACAGCAGCGCGGTGGCTGCGCCGGCGAACATGAAGAACAGTTTAAGGAAGAAGCCCAGCCAGTCGAAGCGAATCATGCCGCCGAGCAGCAGAACCGGCTCGCCCGGCTGACCGAATAACAGGCTGAGGATAATCGCGGCGAAGAGACCGCCCGCCGTCAGCCATCCCGCGTTGCGCCGCCGCTCCTCTTTCCATCGCGGTTCGACAATCAGCAAAACGATTCCCAAAATCAGGATGAGGATTTCGGGCAGAATGGAAGCAAAAACAAGGGACGTGAACATTTAGGCGCCTCCCAGCAAACGCAGGATATTTTCAACGCCCGATTCGACCATCGGAACCATGAAAGAGGGGAACAAGCCGACCAGAATCATGAAGAAGCACAGGGTGGTAATGGCGACCTTGTCGAGAATGGTGACGTCGCCGATGTGATGTTTGGCGATTTCTTCCGGCATGGGGCTGAAGAACACCTGACGGATGTTCCGCATGATGTAGGCTGCGGTGATGATGATAGAAACGCTGGCGATAATCGCCACGAAAGCGTGTTTTTGCCAGACGCCCATGAAGATGGGGAATTCCGCAATGAAGCCGGAGAAGCCGGGCATGCCCATTGAGACCAAGCCGCCGATGATAAAGCCGACCGCGGCGAAGGGCATGACTTTCGCCATGCCGCCGAGCTCGGGAATCTGGCGGGTGTGCGAACGGTCGTAAATCATGCCGGTCACGGCGAAGAAGAGGGCCGTCATCACGCCGTGCGAGAACATTTGCACGCCCGCGCCGAGCAAGCCGTCATGATTGAGGGTGGAAACGCCGAGGATGACCAGCCCCATGTGCGAGACGGAGGAAAAGCCAATCATGTATTTCAGGTCGGGCTGGACGAAGGCGATATACGCGCCGTAGACCACCGCGATAGAGGCGAAGGTCATAATCAGCCACGACCATTGCTTCGCGCCTTCGGGCAGCAGCATCACGCCGACGCGCAAGGCGGCGAAGGCGCCGAGCTTCATCAGCACGCCCGCGTGGAACATGGAGACGGCGGTCGGCGCGGCGACGTGACCGTCGGGCGACCAGTTGTGGAAGGGCCACATGCCGCCCAACACCGCGAAGCCGACGAAGACCGGCAAGAACCAGAAGTATTGGAACTGCGCCGAGAAGTTGGCTTTTTCCAGTTGGAGCATGTCAAAGGTGTAAACGCCCGTGTTCTGTCCTGCGGTCCAATACATCGCCAGCGCGCCGACGAGGGCGACCACCGAGCCGACGAAGAGGTAGAGCGTCAGTTTCATCGCGGCGTATTCGCGGGTGACCGCCCAGCCCCAGATGACGATGAGCAGGTACATGGGGAAGACGGCGATTTCGTAGAAGAAGAACAGCATGAACAGGTCGAGCGAGACGAAGACGCCGAACACGCCGCCCGCCAGCAAAAACAGGAAGGCGAAGAATTCGCGCGGTCTATCCTGAATGCCGGCGGAAAGATGACGCTGCGGGTCGAATTCGCCCCAGGAAATCAGCACGCCGGTAAACATGACGACGCCAGTGAGCAGAACCAGCGGCGCGCTCATGCCGTCCACGCCAAAGTGCAGGCTGATTCCCAGCGCGGGCAGCCAGTCGTATTTTTCAACGAACTGATAGCCGGTATAGCCGTTGAGCAAATAGGTCAAATACATCCAGCCGGAGAGCAGCAGGTCGAAAGTCGCCGCGGCGAGAGCCACCGCGCGGACTTCCGTCTTTTTCTCGGCGGGGAACATCAGGATGAACGCGCCGACCGCCAGCGGCAGAAAGGTAATCACGCTTAGGATTGGAAAATTCATAGTCACCTCGGGGGTGGTAAGCGGGAAACGGCAGTGGATTGCCGTTTCCCAGTTACTATTGACTAAAACAACCTCGCCACAGTCTGATTGATGACGTTCACCAGCCAGGAGGGCCAGACGCCGATGACCAAAATCAAAACCATGAGAGGCAGCGCGACGAGAATTTCGCGGGTATTAATTTCGGTCAATTTGTGTTCGCCGTGCGCCCAATGTTCGTTTTCGGGCCCGTGCAACACTTTCATAATCCCTTTGAGGATGTAAGCGCCGGTGAAGAGCAAGCCCAGCATGGATAAGGCGGTGTAAACGGGCAGGACGGGATACGCGCCTCGCACGACCATAAATTCAGAGACGAAACCGTTCAAGCCGGGCAGACCGAGCGAAGCCATGCTCATAAAGATAAGGATTCCGCCATAGACCGGCACGAGCGGGAACAAGCCGCCAAATTCATCCAAATTGCGGGTGTGCGTGCGTTCGTAAATCACGCCGACGAGGAAGAACATGCCCGCCGCCGAGAGTCCGTGATTGAACATTTGCAGGACCGCGCCGTTCATGGCGATATGCGCGTCTTTCGTGCCGGCGGCAAGTCCCGCGGCGGCAATGCCAAGAACGACAAAGCCCATGTGATTGACGGAAGAGTAAGCGACAAGGCGTTTGAAGTCGTTTTGTCCCAGCGAGCCAAACGCGCCGAAGATGATGGCGGCGACGGCGAGGAAGGCGAGCGCGCCGGCGAAAATTTTCGCTTCGGCGGGATAAAGCGGTAGCACGAGGCGGATGAAACCGTATGCGCCGAGTTTAAGCAGCACGCCCGCGAGAATCATCGAGCCGGCGGTGGGCGCTTCGGTGTGCGCGTCGGGCAGCCAGGTGTGGAAGGGCCAGAGCGGGACCTTCACCGCGAAGGCGATGGTAAACGCCCAGAACGCGACGGTCTTGACCGTCGAGACGCTCATGCCCAGCAGGGTGGCGTCAGGGTCGAGCGCGTTCCAGTTTTGATACAGCGAGGCGAGGTCGTAACTGCCGAAAAGCACGCCCAGCATTTGCACGGCAAGCAGCAAGCCGAGCGAACCGCCCATCGTGTAAATCATGAATTTGAGCGAGGCGTAATCGCGGTTGGCGCTGCCCCACTGATTGATGAGGAAGTACATCGGGACGAGACCGACTTCCCAAAAGACGAAGAAAATCAACAGATCCAGCGCCATGAAGACGCCCAACATGCCCGTTTCCAGGAAGAGGAAGAGCATCATGTAGGGCTTGACGCGGTCGGTCACGCTGAAAGAGGCGAGGATGGCGAGCGGGGTGAGCAGGGTGGTCAGCAAGACCATCGAGAGGGAGATACCATCTACGCCGACGTGGAAGAAAGAGCCGATAGCCGAATACCAGGCGTATTGTTCCTGAAATTGAAAGCCCTCAACGGCGGGGTCGAAACGACTCCACAGAACCAGCGTGAGGAGGAAAGGGACGAGGCTTGCGCCAAAGGCGAACCAGCGCAGCAGTTTGGTCTCTCCGCTGGGGAGGAAAAGCATGATCAGCGCCGCGACCGTCGGCAGGAAGAGTATCAGGCTGAGGAGATTGGTGTTCAGGTCCATTATGCGCTCCTAACCAGCAGGGCGAAAATCAAGCCGCCGATGATGAAAATCAAAATCAGCGAAAGCAGAAGGTATTGCTGCGCGCGCCCGGTTTGGATGGGACGGAGATTCTTGCCGACCCAATAGGTCGCGTTGGCGGAGCCGTCGCCGATGAATTGATTGACGACTGGCACGTCGAACCAGTTGCGGACGGCGTAACCGACGCCGCCGGTGATGGGCCCGAACAGGTGCAAAATTCCGTCAATGAAGCCTTTGTCCATCCACTTGGAGACGAAGACCTCCGCGAACCACAAGGAAGGCTTGATGAAGAGGAAGTCGTATAGTTCGTCGAAGTAGTACTTGTTCTTGAGGAAGCCGATTTGGAACTTATCCTGCGCGGGAGATTTGACGTCTTTATAGACGAACCAGCCCAGCGCCAGACCGCCCAGCGCGACGACCAGAGAAGTAAGCAGCGGAATCCAACTGAACTCCGGCGTTTCGGGGACTTCCGCCAGCGTGTGGCCGACGACATCGTGGAACCAGTTGGGGAGGAGTCCGCCGAGGAGGGGGAAATGTTCGGGGACGCCGACCCAGCCATACGTCACGGCGAAAAACGCGAGGACGACCAGCGGGGTCGTCATCGTCCACGGGGTTTCCTGCGCGTGTTTGGCTTCTTCCGTGCGCGGTTCGCCGAGGAAGGTCAGCGTAATCTGGCGCATGGTGTAGAAGGCGGTGAAGAAGGCGGCGACGGCAAGGGTAATAAAGACCGCCAAATGTCCATGTCCCCAGGCGTCGGCGAGGATTTCATCCTTCGACCAGAAGCCCGCCGTCGCCAGCGGGAAGCCGGCGAGCGCGAAGCCGCCGATGAGGAAGGTCCAAAATGTGACGGGCATTTTCTTGCGAAGGCCGCCCATATTGAACATATCTTGCGGGTCCACCTTGTGGTTGCCGGTGTGCAGCACGCCGTGTTCCATGCCGTGAATGACCGAGCCGGAGCCGAGGAAGAGCAAGGCTTTGAAGAAGGCGTGGGTAATCAGGTGGAAGGCGGCGGCGACGTAAGCGTGAATGCCGAGCGCGGCAATCATGAAGCCGAGCTGCGAGATGGTGGAGTAAGCCAGCACGCGCTTAATGTCGTTTTGCGCGACGGCGATGGTGGCGGAGAAGATGGCGGTGAACGCGCCGATGAACGCCACGACGGTCATGGTCTTTTCGTCGAGGCTGAGCAGCGGGAACATGCGAATCACGGCGTACACGCCGGCGGAGACCATCGTCGCCGCGTGAATCATCGCGGAAACGGGGGTGGGGCCTTCCATCGCGTCGGGCAGCCAGACGTGCAGCGGGAACTGCGCGGATTTGCCCACCGTGCCGATGAAAAGCAGCAGACCAATCAGCCCCGCGGCGGAAAGCCCGAAGACGGGGGTTGACGCGGCAGCCAGCGCGTGCAGCGTTTCTTCGGTGAAGATTGCGCGGAAGGAAAGCGTGCCGGTGGCGCTGTAAAGAAACGCAATGCCGATGAGCATGAACACGTCGCCGACGCGGGTGGTCATGAAGGCTTTAATCGCCGCGTTGCGCGCGGAAATTTTGCCGTACCAGAAGCCGATGAGCAGGTACGAGCATAAGCCCATGATTTCCCAGCCGACAAAGAGCGTCAGCAGGTTGTCGGAGACGACCAGCGTGAACATGCCGAAAGCGAACAGGCTGATGAAGGCGAAGAAGCGCGAGTACATCGGCTCGACGGAGGGAACGACGTGGCCGTGGACCGTCGCGCCGTGCGGGGGCAGCCCTTTGTGGTCGTGGTCGCCTTCGGGTTGCCCGAAGTTGTGGTAACCGACGCTGTAAAGGAAAATCATCAGCACGGTCCAGGCGACGAAGAAGACCACCGCCGCGCCGAGCGGGTCAATAAGCACGCCGATGTTCAGCCAGTTGTCGCCGGTAGGCAGCCATTGAATGTGAGATTCAAAAGGATGCGCGCCGAGATGTTCCGCGCCGGCGGCGTGGAAGAAGACAATCATCGAGCCGAGCCAGGAGAGGAAAGCGGCGCCAATCGCCACCGTGTGACTCAACGCCTTGTTTTTGTTGGTGAACAGCGTAATCAAGGCGAAGGAAATCAAGGGCGGCAGGGGAATCAGCCAAATCAGGTTTTCAGTCGTCATCGTACCAGCCTCTACCATTTCAACATATCTAATTCTTCGGCAATCACTGTGCCGCGACGGCGATAGACGGAGATGGTCAACGCCAGCCCGACCGCCACTTCGGCGGCGGCGACGGCAAAGACGATGATGGCGAACGCTTGCCCCGCCATTTGTCCGAAATCGCCATAGCGCCAGAATGCCGCAAGGTTGACGTTGACGGCGTTCAGCATCAGTTCAACGCCGAGCAAAATCGCCACCGCGTTGCGGCGGGAGAGCGCGGCGAACAGACCGATGGAGAATAACGCGGCGGAAAAAACGAGATACCAGGAAAGGGGAATCATCCGCGCCTCCTATTTTTTCGTAAAAGCGAGATAGACCGCGCCAACCATCGCCGCCAGCAGCAGCACGGAGGCGACTTCAAAAGGCAGGACGTAGCCGCTGGGAGAGACGAGCGCTTCGCCCAGCAAGCCCGCCGAATCGAAGCGCGGCGGCAGGGCTTCGGCGGTTTTGTTCAGCCCGCTCCATTGGAACAGGACGAAGAGCAGCCCGCCGAGAGTCAGCAGCGCGACGAGCGCGCCGAGCAGCCAGTTCTTGTTCTGCTGCGGTCCGCTATCGCGCATTTCCTTGCGGGTGAGCATGACCGCGAAGATGAAGAGGACGGCGATCGCGCCGATGTACACCACCACCTGCACGACGGCGAGGAAACCGGCGTTCAGCATGGCGTATAGCGCCGCCACGCCGAAGAGAGTGGCCACCAGCCAGAGCGCGGCGTGAACCAAATTGCGCGAGGTCGCGACCAGCAAGGCTGAAATCAGGGTCGCGCCCGCGATGACCAGGAAAATGATTTGTTCTGTCGTCATAATTCGCTTTCCTACCGCTAACCCCTAATCCCTGTGGGTCGTTAGAGATCAGGAATTAGACAATGGTAATTAGTGGCTCGCCTCCGCGACTTGCTTTCCGCCTTCCGTTTTTTCGCGTTCTGCGCGGGCGGCGGAACGGGCGACTTCCAACGCGATCCAGCCGACGATGAGGTTGGCGAGGAGCATTCCCGCGGCGTAGAGGAAGGGCGAAGCGCCTTTGAGCAAAGCGTTCATCAGCGCCGTGACCATCAGTAAAATGAAGGACAGCGGCGTGAGGAAGACCCAGTTAAAGACCAGCATCTGGTCAATGCGAATGCGCATCATGGTGTACTTCACCCACATGATGACCCAATACCCCAGCAGGGCTTTGACGAGGAAAATCAAAACGGCGAGGAAGGGGCTGACCTGTTCAAGACCGAAGAAGCGATAGCCGCCGAAGAACAGGATTCCCCAAATGCCGCCGAAGGTCATGGCGTGCAGCAATTCGCCGGCGTAGAACATGCCGAACTTCATGCCGGAGTATTCGATGTTGAAGCCTGAGACCAATTCGGATTCGCCTTCCGCCAAATCGAAGGGGGCGCGCCCCAGCTCGGCGATGGCGGCAATCAGGAAAATCAGCGCGCCCAGCGGGGAAAGGACAAAGTACCACAGCCCGTTCTGCGCCTCAATGACGGCGTTCATGTTCATCGAGCCGGCGTAAATGGCGGGAATCATCAGCATCGCCAGCATGGGAACTTCAAAGGCGACCATCACCGCCACCTGACGAAAGCCGCCGATGAGGGCGAATTTGTTGTTGGAAGCCCATCCGCCCATGATGATGGAAAGCGTGCCAAGCGCGCCCGCGGCGATGAGGAAGAGCAAGCCGACGTTCAAATCCACGCCGAGCATGACGGGCGCGAGCGGAATCGCCGCCCACAGCGCCAGCACCGAAGTCATCGAAAGAATCGGGGCGAGGTTGTAAACGACTTTATCCGCGTCCTCCGGGGTGGTATCTTCCTTGATCATGAGTTTGACGATGTCGGCGAAGGGTTGAATCAGCCCGTAGGGTCCCAGCCGGTTGGGACCGATGCGATCCTGAAAGCGAGCCACCGTCTTGCGCTCAATCCACACCAGAAAAATATCAATCACCATCAGGATCATGACCAGCAGCAAAACGCCGAGAAAGACCACAAGGACGTGCGCGGCGGTTTCGTTCATGCCCCAGCCGGTGAAAACGCCTTGCAGCCAATCCGCGGCGACTTTAAGGGGGTCGTTCCAAAAATTCATAAATCGCTCCTGTTTAACTGTGGAGTCTAAACGGCGAAACGCAAAGAAAAGGCTGATGAAGGAAAAATCCCATCAGCCTTTCGCGTTAGCGCGCAAACGTTAAGCCCATTCCAACATTCCTTTACGCCAGGCGTATAGCAGCCCGACGATGAGGATGGAGATAAAGATGATCCCTTCCACGACGGCGTATAATCCCAGCGCGCCAAGCTTCACCGCCCAGGGGAAAAGGAATACCGCTTCCACGTCGAATATCAGAAAAATAAGCGCAAAGATGTAGTATTGCGCTTTGAATTGCACCCATGCCTCGCCGACAGGCTCAATGCCGCACTCGTAAGTGGAGCGCTTGATTGGGTTCGGCTTTTTGGGCCCAAAAATCCATCCCGCCGCAATCGCGCCAATCGGAATTAAAGCGCCGACGATGAGAAACACAAGCACATACAGCCACTCATTCATTTGGAAAATTCTCCGTGTGAAAAGCTGATTTGTCGCGCGTCAGCCTGCCCCGCGCGATGAAAGCGGCAAAATTGTACCATATCGCACAAAATCACTCGCCAATTTTTCGGGTGATTTTTGTCATATTTTTGACATGTAGTCCGCCGAAAGTTGCGCAAATTGGCGCCGCGAGATTTTGCGCTTTAATAAATTAATCTGGTAATCGCGTAGCGCGGGATAAATCTCTCGCGGCTGTTACATAAAAATCAAGACGCTCTCTTTTGGCGGCGATCGTTATTTTTTCTTTTTTGTTTTATGTTTGCGAGCGAATAAGAATTTAAGGGCGTCTTCCAAAAACGGGAAGCCGATAATTGCGCCTAACACCGAGCCGACCACCCCGGAGGAGCGAACAAAATCCACCGAGAAGCCGAAAAAGTCCACCGTTTTAATTTCGATGAGTTGAGCGGAAACGGGGATGCGGTCTTCTTCGCCGGTGGAGCGATTGGTAAATTTCAGATGCAGCCAGATCGTTCCGCGATAAGTTCCCGTCGTTTGCGGCGCGATGCTCCATCGAAACGTGACGGATTCTCCCCGTTTCAGCGGCTCGTAAATCGTCCCGGAGGGTTGAACCGTCATGCCCGCCAAATCCAACCGCGCCTCGGCGAGAACGTTATGCGTATCGTACAGGTCGGGGATGGTAATCACCTCGCCCGTGACGATGTTGCCCTGGCGTTCCGCCGTCGGCGTGACGTTTCCCATATCGTCCACTTCGAGGGTCAGGCGAACGGTTTCGGAAATGGTTCCAGCGCGAATGCGGGTTGGAAATTCCAGCGTGAGGCGGCGCGTTTCCAAAAGGGCGGGTTGAACGGGCTGCGGGGTGGGCGGCGGGAAAGCGGCTGTCGCGGTAACTGCGGGCAAGGAGGGGGTAGGCGGCAGCGGAGTGGCTTCGACTGCGGAAGCGGGCGGCGGCGTGAGCGGGGCTTGCGTCTCCATCGGCGCGCCGGCTCCGCAACCCGAAAGGGATAGCGCCAGCAAGCTCCACAGCCCGAAAAGCGCCGCAAGGCGGGAAAGGGAGGTTCGCTTGCTCATGGCGCGGGCAGCCGCATTTCAGCGGGAGAGATGGTTTGAATGCGCGTTTCGCGCGGCAGGGGAGCGTATCCCCAAATCAGCAGCGCGACGGAGGCTGACAAAATCAGCAGCGCCATCCACAAGCGAATTTTCTTCGTCATTTTATCGCCTATTTTCCAGATACCTCGCGGTCAACTTCTTCGACTTCGATGTACCACTTGACGCGCGTCCCGACGCGGGCGCGCACCTGCCACGCCAGCGTTTTGGGCATTTCCTCAAACCAATTGAGAACGGCTTCGACGCGGCGAAGGACGACGGCGCTTTCTTCGGGGGAAAGGAGCGCTTCTTGCGCGAGCATATCCTTCACGCGCTCCATGTTCATCGAGACGGTTTTGTACAAGCCCCAATCCGCCCCGCATAAGCGGGCGAGGATGGTTCGGTTAATGCCGTCGTCGTTTTCGCTAACTTCATTATTGAACAAAATAGACAAAATATCAAGCGCGTCTTTGCGGTTGAGTTCGAGGATTTGCGCTTTGGAAAGCAGCAATTCGGCGGGCGGAATGGTCAGCGGGCGGACGCCGAGGCGGTCTTCCAGCGGAATCTTGTGGCACATGACGAAATCGCCGACGAAGACGTCCGCCTTCAAACCGTTTTTGGGGTTGTGGTAAATCTGCCGTTCCGCGCCGTTGAGGAGGTTGAACTGTTTGTCCGGGAGGTATCCTTCGGCGGGCATGAACGCTTCGAAATCGCGTCGCTGTCTTTTGGCGACGACGACGTCGAGGTCGGCGAACTCGCGGGCGAAGAGCGGATGCGCCGTTTTTTCCAGCGCGAAAGCCGCCAGCCCGCCCAACGCGCGAATCTGAATTCCCCGCGCTTCCGCCGCGCCAATCAGTCTTTTCATTTCCGCAAGCATTTCTCGCGCCGATAACGCCATGGGTCGCCTTGTGAAAGAGACCTGACAGGGCGTTTGTTTGGCGGCCCCGTCAGGTCTCGTTTTGCGTATTATTCCACCGGAATTTCAGATTGCACTTTGTCGAGGTCAATGCCCTTGCTCTTGCGGAAGGCTTTGAAACCAAAGTAGATGAGCGCCGCCAGGAGGTAGTTCGCGCCCATGAAGGCCAGCGAGGTGCCGTTCTTGTAGCCGGCTTCGTTGATGCTGTATCCGATTCCGTAGAGCGCGTTGGGGTCGAGTATCCACTGGTAGAGCAGGAAAAGCAGGAAGCCGCCGAAGACAAGTCCGGCGACGGTAATCAGCGGAACGCCGGCGACGTTGTATTGCGCGATGGGCGAAGCCTTATATAAATCGGGCTTGACGTAGGGCAGAAGAATCGCCGAGATGGTTGTGCCAAGAAACGTGACCGCGATGACGAGCGTAGAGCAAAGCGTCAGCGTTTGGAAATTCCACACGTTGAAGTTGTAGAGGTAGGCGATGAGAACCGAAGGAAGCAGCATCAGCAGCAAAGCGTAAATCGGCGTGCCGGTGCGCTCGTCCACTTCCGCCACCTTTTCGGGCAGCAGGCGGTCAAACGCGGCGGCGAAGATGACGCGGGTGGAGGAAAGGAAGACCGTGCCGCTCCAACCGAACCACCACAGGCTCATCAACACGACGATAAGCAGTTGAACGAGTTTGTTCGTGGTGAGGAAAGCCGCCAGCAAGGCGGGATAGGGCCAGACCGGCAGCGCGGGCGGCGCGTCCGGCGTAAAGCCCCAGACGTAGCTCCACCACGCCGCGCCCAATTGCACGTAAAAATCCCAGCCGATGGTTTTCTTAATGGCGAAGAGCAGCAGGATGGCGAGCAGCGTGGTGACGCCGAGCGCCCAGCCCATGCCGGAGACGTTGCGCTTGAAATCCGTCGCGCCGCGCACTTCGCCGTAGAGCGTCGCGCCCCAGTTGGGCCACAAGTTGAAGAAAACCATATAAGGGAGAACGAGGAAGACCGCCATCAGCGAGCCGCCGCTAAACGGGGTAATTGCGCCCGCCGCGGTTCCAATTTCGACGGTTTTTTCGTACACGCCGGAGACGCCGAACATCGCGGAGGCGTTGGCTTCCATCCCGGCTTTGAAGGCTTCGGGCGAGCCGGTCAATAGCAGGGCGACGACAAGCAGCAAGCCCAACATGCCGCCGTAAAAGGAGTATTTTTGCACCCGCGCGTAGGTCTTCATGCCCAGCCCGATGAAGACGGTGACGATGGCGAGCGTCATCATCGAAGCGAGGAAGGCGCCCGTCGGCTCGTTGGCGAACCACAGGGCGGCGTCTTTTGCGCCCAAGACGCCCAAAATGGGAACCAGCACGATGTGGCGGAACATATCGCCGTAAAGCGGGACCCACAGCCAGAGGATGAACCACCAGCCCGTGACGGCGAGGATGAAGCCGACCGCGCCGCCGAGAATACGGCTCTGCCAGACGTAATCTCCGCCGGAGCGCGGCATGACTGAAATCAGCCCCGCATAAACGACGACTTCAAAAAAGATAAATATCGCGCTGATGATGAGCGCGTTTACCATTCCGCCTTTAAAGTAATACATCTGGCTAAAGCTGTATAAACCCAGCGTCACCAGATTGATGGAAAAAAAGGCGTAGACGAAAGCGTCGAACACTGACCAGGACCGCACCAAACCAGTCGCCTTACGGACAAATAAATCGCTCATGACTCTCTCCTTTGAAGTGATTTTGTGTTTCCGTGTTTCCGTGACGCCATGTCAGGCGATACTGGAGCGCCGTAACGCCGAATCACTAAAACACTGGAACACTGGAATACCGCAACACCGCGACGCCCAACCGGGCTCAGCCCGTCGTCAAAACGTAATCTTCCACTTTGTTTTTTCCGAGTCGGATCAGCGCCCCAAGCAGCGTTCCTTGCTCATACATAGAACCCGGATTAATGCACAGCGTTTTGCCGATTCGCGTCGCGCCGCGCCCTTCGTGAATGTGACCGTGCAGCCCCAGCAGCGGTTGATGCTTTTCAATGGCAGCGCGCAGGGCGGTGGAGCCGACCGGCTTCATCGAGTTGCCCGCCAGCACGGGGCGCAGGTCTTTATCCAGTTCGGGGGCTTCGTCCAGGCGGGATTTGTAAGGCGGGACGTGGATGTTAAAAATCGCGGCGCGCGGGTTCTTCAATTGCGAAATCATCTTTTCGTATCTCGCCGTCAGTTGGTCTTCGTCTTCTTCGCGGTGCGTGTTCCACGGCGTGCGATTGCTCCACCCTGAAGCAATCATTTCGTGATAGTCGTCCAATTGCGTAACCTCGCCCTCGACCAGAATCACGTGCTTGCTGGCGCGGATAACGTCGTCCACCTCGTCCATGTCGTCGTTGCCGGGCGCGCAGTAAACTTTCATTCCCGTTCCTGCGAGTTTTTTATCCGCCAGCTCCGTCCACTGCCGCAAGACTTTTAAGACCTCCCGCAAAAAGACGGCGTGAACCCGCTGCGGGTCTTTTTCCAGTTCGGCAATTTCATCGGGATTGGTGAGATACGGATAATAGCCGCGGCTGCGGACGCGCTTTTGAATATCCGCCAGCTCTTCCGGCGTGGAAATTTCAAAAACCTGTTCGAGCAGCGTGGCGCGATATTTGCTTCCGCCCTGATGGATGAAGGGGACGACGGCCTTGCCCGTCATATCGCCGCCGAGAATCAGCCGATCCGCTCCGTAAAATTTCCCCGCGTTTAGAAACTTGCTCCAACAAATATCCGAACCGTGAATATCGGTGGCGAAATAAATCGTGGTCATTCATCAATCCTTTGGCGCGAGCGTTTTTAAAAAATCAGCCGTATTATACACGCCAACGCGTAAACTGAAATGATGAATTGGAAAAACTTACGCGCCCAATTGCGCGATAAATTCGCCCGCCGTAGCGAAACGTTCTTCGGGAATCTTCGCCGTCGCTTTTTGAAGGGCGCGGGCGGTTTCACGCGGCAAGTCGGGAAGCAGCTCGCGCGCGTCGGGCGGAGGGGAGTTAAGATGAGCCAGCAGCAACGCGCCCGTGTTGGGACGCTCGAAGGGCAGCCGCCCCGTCAGCATTTGATAGGTCATCACCCCCAGCGCGTACACGTCGGCTCTGCCGTCCACTTCGGCGGAGGCTTGAATTTGCTCCGGAGCGATGTAATCGAAAGTTCCCAGCATGCCCGTATTGGTGATTTTTGTATGCGCGTCGGAAATCTTCGCAATGCCGAAATCGGTCAGCAGCACGCGGTT
This sequence comes from Anaerolineales bacterium, assembly GCA_034432535.1. GTDB lineage: Bacteria > Chloroflexota > Anaerolineae > Anaerolineales > Villigracilaceae > Villigracilis. The sequence goes on from DAOUBR010000013.1 coordinate 14,697, forward strand.
GGTCGGCGCGTCGAGCATGACGTTGGAGGGTTTCACGTCGCGGTGGATGAGCCCGTTTTGGTGGGCGTAATCCAACGCGGAGGCGATTCCGCTCAACAGTTCGACCGTTTTTTCCAGCGAAAAGCGCTTTTCTTCCTTCAAAAGGAAATTCAAATCGGGACCGGAAAGCAGCTCCATCACGATGTAATAAGCGTCGCCTTCGTGACCGTAATCCAACACGCGCACGATGTTGGGATGCTCCAGCCCGGAGACAATCTCCGCTTCGCGCATGAACCTGCGCCGAAACTGCTCTTCGCCGGCGAGATTCGCTTTCAACACTTTAATCGCCACTCCCCTGCCCTGCGTAGGACTGACGGCGCGATACACTTCCGCCATGCCGCCGCGCCCGATTAATTTCAAATTGTTGTAGGAAGAAAGCGTCGCGCCGGTGATAAACGTTTGCGAGGAGGCGGAAGGTTCGGCGGGGGTTTTGTCGTATTCAATCTGGATGTGATAAATGGCGCGGTCCACAAAACGTTGGAGCTTCTTGCGCATGGGCTGAAAGAGCGCGCCAGCCGCGCCCGCGAAAATAACGGCGATAACGAAAGGCTGGTCGCCCTGATTCATGCTTCTGAAAATCGTCGTCCCCAAGCCGAAGAGCAGCGCGAAGGTCAACCCCAAAGCGGCGGTCAAAATGCCGTACACCAGCGAGCGATTGATGATGAGGTCAATATCAAACAGCCGATTGCGGACGATGGAAATGACGATGGAAAGCGGCAGCGGCAAAAAGAGGAAAATGCTAAAAACGCGCGCCGCCACGTCGAAAATCAGCGCGGTCAGGTTTTCGCCGCGCAGCGCAGGAAACAACGCCGGCGCAAGTTGAAAAACGGCGAACCACAGGAAAGCCGACAGACTGCCGGCGGAGACCCAGCGCATTTGTTGTTTGACGGCGAGAGTCCCGCGCGCGTAACGGCTTGAAAAAGCCCATAAACCAAGCAAGTACCACGCGGTTAAAAAAGCCAGCGTGGGAATCATGCCCATCTTCAACCAGAAGAAAGGCGCGAAAGGGAAGGCGTAAACCGCCGCCATGCTGAGGACGAGCGGCGGAGCGAGATATTTCATCCACGAAGGGGAGAACTTCCCGTCGGGGAAGAGCATGAGAAAGAGAACAATGCCAATATCCCCCAGCGCCAAAACCAGCCCGCCGAGGACTTCCCAACCGGGCGTAAACGCCACGGAGTTGGCGGCGCCGGTGATGCGCGCGCCAAAGGCGACCAGAAAGGCGGAAGTAAAAATTGCAAACCCATCGTCGGAGCGATAGAAGAACAGCGCGCCCGCCGTCGCCATAAAACCGAAGAGCAAAAGCAGGTCCACGCCGTAATCCAGCAGGTTTTGAAACAGGCGCGGCAGCTTGAATATCGTCATCATCCAACCGTCGCTGAACATGCTCGAAAATTGCGGCAGCATGGCGGCGCCCAACACAACGGCGACGTACGCGGCGAGAAGCGCCCACGCCGCCGCCGCTCCCCAACGCAGCAAGGGCTTATCTTTCAAAGAAGTTTGATGAGTGGAAGGGGCGGTTGGCATGAGAATTAATCGTTTCTTCGGCGGAAGCGACCGCGGAGGTTATAACAAAAAAAAAGCGTCTGTTCTTGCGTTCAAAACGCTTTTGCAATTTATATAACGCAAAGACGTTTCAAAGGTTTCATGGGCGGGCGCGCTGCTGCGCCCAGCTTTCCACCGCCTGCAAAACGCCTTCCGCAATGCGGGCGGGACGTTCGCCAACGCCGGTAAACTGCGCGTTCTTCCCGCGCGGGTCCACTTCGATAACTTTGGTCTTCTCGGCGACGGGCGCGCCGTCGCGCATTAGCCCGCGCAGCGCGCCGGAAATGGGAGCGAGCAGCGGAAACGCGCCAATCCACGCGACTTCTTCGCCCTGCTCGACCAGCTCGCCAATTTGGCGCAGCGTGCGAAAGATTCCGGCGACGGGGGCGTACACATAGCGGTCGCGCGCGTGACCTTCAATTTCGCGCGGTTCGCCGGCGAGCGGGTTCGTCGCGCCTTGCAAAATCAATTTGCCCAGCGAATCGCCCCAGCCCGTCTCAATCGCCCAGTCGGTCGTTTCGCCCGCGATGAAATTGGGGCCCAAGCCGATGGTGAGCGGGGCTAGCCCGCGCTGTTTTTCCGATTGATGATGTTTCCTCATGCGCGCGTCAATTAAAACCTGCGGGCGGAGTTGCGCCAGCAAGGCGGAAAAATCGTCCACGCAAAACGGGATGAACTCGCGTTTCAAAGATAACTCGCGGACGCTTTCCGCTTTGACGAGCCGCGCTTTCACGTTTTCCAAAACGGATTCGCCGTCAAAGGCGGCGTCCGCAAACGCCATCTTGCGGCGGGTAGCGGTCGGCTGCGGGGCCTCGTGAATGGCGACTGCGTATCCGCTTACGAACAGCAGACGAGCCGCCGCCGAGGCGACGTCGTTAGAGCCGCGAATCAAAACGACGAGGGGGTTATCCAAATCTTCCGGTGACATAATCTTCGGTGCGCTTTTCCTTCGGGGCGGTGAATATCGCCTTGCCTTCGCCGTATTCAATCAGCTCGCCTTGCAGGAAAAACGCCGCGTAATCGGCGGTTCGCGCCGCCTGCTGAATGGAGTGCGGCACAAGGACGATGGTGTATTGCTTCTTCAACTCCTGCAAGGCGTCTTCCACCTTGCCGGTGGAGATGGGATCCAGCCCGGAAGTCGGCTCGTCCAGCAGGATGATTTCTGGTTGCAGCGCGAGCGAGCGCGCCAGACAAAGCCGCTGCTGCTGCCCGCCGGAAAGGGCAATCGCAGGGTCGTCGAGGCGGTCTTTCACTTCGTCCCAAATGGCGGCAAGTTTGAGGCTGCGTTCCAGCGCCTCGTCCAGTTTGGAGCGGCGCGTTTCGCCCGCCATTTTCAGCCCGTAGGTCACGTTCTCGCGGATGGACATGGGCAGCGGCACAGGGCGCGCAAAGACCATCCCCACTTTGCGGCGCAGCGCCACCACGTCGGTCTTTGGGTCGAGGATGTTTTCTCGGTCAATCAAAATTTGCCCTGAGACAAGGCTGAGGTCGGTCAGGTCGTTCAGGCGGTTGAGGCAGCGCAGCAGGGTGGATTTTCCGCCGCCCGCCGGACCAAACAACACCGTCACGGCGTTTTCGCGGATTTCCATATTGATTCCGCGCAGCGATTCCGTGCCGTCGGCGTATTGTATCGAAAGGTTTTGAATGAGGATCTTGTTCATTAAAGAAGGATTACCACTGACGTTTGGCGCGGGCGCGGGAACGGATGAAGGTGGCGGTCACGTTCATCGCCAGCACAAAGACCATCAAGACCAGCGCCGTGCCGTATTGAATTTGAACGGGCATTTCGGGAACTTGCGTGGAGATGACGAAGAGATGGTAAGGCAGCGCCATCGTCGCGTCGAAGAGCGAATTGGGCAGGCGCGGGAGGAAGAACGCCGCGCCCGTGAAGAGAATCGGCGCGGTCTCCCCGGCGGCGCGCTCCAGCCCCAAAATGACTCCCGTGAGAATGCCCGGCAAGGCCTCCTTCAACACAATGCGGCGAATGGTCTGCCAGCGCGTCGCGCCCAGCGAAACGCTCACCGTGCGGAAGGATTGCGGCACCGAGCGCAGCGCCTCTTCCGCCGTGCTGATGATGACCGGCAGAGTCATGATGGACAGGGTGAGCGAAGCGGCGAGGATGGACGTGCCGAAGCGCAAAAACAGCACGAAGAGTCCCAAGCCGAACAATCCGTACACCACCGAAGGAATCCCCGCTAGATTGATAATCGCCAGACGGATGAGCCGCGTCCAGGCGTTATCTTGAGCGTATTCAGAAAGATAAATGGCGGCGGCGACGCCCAGCGGGACGGAAAAAACAGCCGTGCCAACGGTCAGGTAGAGCGTGCCGACAATCGCCGGAAGCACGCCGCCAGCGCGCATTCCGTCGTGCGGAAAGCCGGAAAGAAACTCCCACGAAACGGCGGGCGCGCCTTTGTAGATGATGTAGCTAATGGCAGCCAGAATGGGCAGGACGGTGACAATCGCCGTCAACGTCACCGCGTAGAAGCCGAATTTTTGAACGGCGTAACGATTGCGAGCGAAAAGTTTCATCATGACAGGATTCTCTCCGCGCGTTTTTTGGCGCGAAACACGACGGAAGAAGCAATCAGGTTGACTATCAGCGAAATCAAAAAGAGCGTCATGCCGATAAAGAACAAGACGTGATAGTGAACGCTGCCGTTGGCGACTTCGCCCATTTCGGCGGCAATCGTCGCCGTCATGGTGCGCACGGGAGAAAACAGGCTGCTCAGTTTCACCGCCAGCACGGGCGCGTTGCCGGTGACCATCATCACCGTCATCGTCTCGCCAATGGCGCGCCCGACCCCAAGCATCACAGCCGTCAGCGCGCCGGATTTGGCGGCGGGCAAAGTCACCCGCCAGATGGTTTGCCAGCGCGTGGCGCCCAGCGCCCAGGCGCCTTCGCGGTAAGAGCGCGGCACGGCGTCCAGCGCGTCTTCCGCCACCGAGACCACCGTCGGCACGGCAATTCCGCCCAACAGCAGCGAACCGGTGAAGGCGGTCAAACCCGTCGGCAGGTCGAACAGCTGGCGGAGGTAAGGAGAAACTATCAGAATGCCAAGAAAGCCCAACACAACGGAAGGCAGCCCGCCGAGCAGTTCCACCAGCGGTTTGAGAATCTCGCGCATCCAGCGCGGAGCGATTTCAGAGATATAAACCGCCGTGCCAATGCCGAAGGGGACGGCAATCAACGCGGCGCCGAGAGTGACGATTAGCGAGCCGGTAATCAACGGCAAGACGCCAAAATGTTCTTCGATGGGATACCAGCGGGTTCCCAGCAGCGAAGAGAGCTCCGTTTCGCCCAGCGCGGGCAGCCCTTCGCGCAGCAGGAAAATAAAAATTAGCCCAACGAAGAGAATGGCGGAATAGCCGGAGGCTTGAATCAAACGGGTGATGAGAAATTCGCGAAAAGAGAGAGATTTTTCCATAGGCTTTTACGGTTTCGCCGGCACAAACCCCAATTTGACGACGATTGCTTGCGCTTCGGGCGAGAGAATCCAATCGAGATATTGCTTGACGATTCCCGTCGGCTCGCCGTTGGTGTACATATACAAATCGCGCGCGACGGCGTAAGTCTTGTCGTTCACGGTTTCGATAGAAGGCAGCGCATACGCTCCGCCCTCTTCTTTGGCGATGGCAAGCGTTTTCAAGTCGCGCGGGACGTATCCCAGCCCGTCGTAGCCGATGGCGTTGGGGTTCTGGCGGATTTCCGCAATAATGCCTTCGGAAGAAGGCAGCAGCAGCGTATCCATAGAGAACAGGGTTTTATCGCTTTTATCTCCCAGGCGCAGGACGGTTTCCAGAAAGTAAACGTGCGTGCCGGAATTGGTCTCGCGCGAGAGTTTGACGATGGGGCGGTCTTCGCCGCCGACCTGCGCCCAGTTGGTAATCTCGCCGCTGTAAATATCAGAAACTTGTTTCAAAGTCAAGCGGCTGACGGGGTTTTGCGGATGGACGATGACGGCTATCGCGTCGCGGGCGACGATGTGTTCGACGGGAGTCACGCCTTTGGCTTGCGCCTCGGCGATTTCCTCTTGTTTAATTTGCCGCGAAGCGTTCGCCAAATCCACCGTGCCGTTGATGAGCGCGGCAATGCCCGTCCCCGAACCGCCGCCGGTCACCGAAATTCGCACGTCGGGGTGGTCGGCTTGATATTTTTCCGCCCACGCCAGCGCCAGATTGACGATAGTATCCGACCCCTTGTTTTCGATGTAATACACCGCGTCGGAAGGCGACGCCGAAGCGGAAGCGCCGCAAGAAGAAAGGAGAAGCGGCAGGCTTATCCACAAAATCAGAAAAAGCGGGGGAAGTTTTTTCATCGAGTCGAATTATAGCGCGAAAGCGCCGTTTTCTTTGATACAATTCAAGCATGACTCAACCTGTTTTTTCTGTGCGGCATTTGAATTTTTTCTACAACGCCTCCAAAAAGGCGCTCGCGGATATTAACATCGAAATCCAATCGCGCAAAGTCACGGCATTGATTGGACCTTCGGGCTGCGGCAAGTCCACTTTTCTGCGCTGCCTCAACCGCATGAACGATACGATTGAGGGGACGCGCGTGGAAGGGGAGATTTTGCTGCATGGCGAAAATATTTACAGCCCGCAAACGGACGTGGTGGCGCTGCGTCAGCGCGTGGGCATGGTCTTCCAAAAGCCGAATCCTTTTCCCCAATCCATTTACGATAACGTGGCGTTCGGTCCGCGCGTGATGGGCTTGGACGTGAATCTGGACGAAACGGTGGAACAGAGCCTGCGCGCCGCCGCCTTGTGGGACGAAGTGAAAGACAACTTGCGCGGCGACGCGCTGAGCCTTTCGCTCGGTCAGCAACAGCGGCTGTGCATCGCCCGCGTGGTCGCCGTCCAACCCGAAGTGATTCTGATGGACGAATCCACCTCCGCGCTCGACCCCATCGCCACGCTGCGGGTGGAAGAGCTCATCGCCGATTTGAAGAAGGATTACGCCATCGTCATCGTCACCCATAACATGCAGCAAGCCGCGCGCGTTTCCGATTTCACCGGCTTGTTCTGGCTGGGCGAGCTGGTGGAATTTTCCCCCACTGCCGAAATGTTCACCCGCCCCAAGCAAGAGCTGACCGAAGCCTACATCACCGGGCGCATGGGATAAAAAAGACAGGAAAACGGCGGGGCGTTTTTCCTGTCTTCTTTTCGGTTTCGCAAACTCTCTACTTCTTCCAAAACTCGTCGTCGGTGTCCTTAATCTCCGCCATTTCGCCGGTGGCGATGAAAATCGTCCGCTCGCAAATGTTAGAGACGCGGTCGGCGACGCGCTCCAGATTGTGCGCCACCCACAGCAGCCAGTTGGCGCGCTCGATGGTCTTCGCGTCCTGAATGACATAAATCATCAGCTCGTGGTAAATCTGATTATAGAGCGCGTCCACCTCGTCGTCTTCGACGGGAATCGTCCGCGCCGTCTCCACGTCCTCGTTGACGAACGCCGTCAGCGCGCGGTGCAGCATGTCCCTGCCTTTTTCCGCCATACGGGGAATATCAATCAGCGGTTTGAGCAGTTTTTCTTCGCCCATGCGGATATTAATTTGCGCGATGCCTTTGGCGTAATCGCCCATGCGCTCCAACTCGGAGATAATTTCCATCGTCGAAGCCAGCAGTCGCAGGTCGTGCGCCATCGGCTGCTGCGTAGCGATTAAGATCATCAACTGGTTTTCAATTTCAAAACGTTTGCGGTTAATTTCTTTGTCGTTTTCCACAATGCGGCGCGAAGCTTCTATATCCCGCTTTTTCAGCGACTCCACCGAGCCGACGATCGCCTGCTCCACCATCGAGCCGAGCGCCAGCACGTCGTCCTTGACTTGTTGAATCTCGTGTTCAAAGGTTTTTCTAATCATAGAACCTCTTGTTAAAATCTGACGCGGCGCGCGCCGCGCGGAGCTGTATTGTACTACGGTTGCCGCTTTTTCTTCGGTAAAATACGCTCATGAATCCATCGCCTTTCACTCTTGAGCCGCAATACCGCGAATACGTTTGGGGCGGGAGCAAACTGCGCCCCGCCGTCGTCCCCACCGCCGAAGCCTGGGCGGTTTACGAAAACAACCGCGTCTCCTGCGGCGAATACGCGGGGGCGACTCTGGCGGAATTAACTCGCCGCTTTGGGGCGGAATTGCTGGGCGCGCGCGCCGCCAACCCGACGGGCGGGCGCTTTCCCGTTTTGGTCAAACTGTTGGATTGCGCCCAATGGCTTTCCCTGCAAGTTCATCCCAACGACGAGCAGGCGCGGCGGCTGGAAGGAGAAGGATTCTTCGGCAAGACCGAAGCCTGGCACGTCCTGGAAGCCGAGCCGGAAGCGCGGCTGCTGGCGGGACTCAAGCCCGGCGTGCAAGCGGAAGAAATACGGCGGGCGCTGCGAAGCGGCGAAATCGTCGAACTGACCCAAAGCATCGCCCCGCGCCCCGGAGATACGCTCTTCATGTCGCCCGGCACGCTGCACGCTCTCGGCCCCGGCTTGCTGATTTACGAGATTCAACAAACTTCCGACGTGACCTACCGCGCCTACGATTGGGGGCGCCCGCAAACGGAAACGCGCCAACTGCACATTGAAAAAGCGCTGCAGGTCATCAACCCCGCGGCGGCGGCGGCCCTGCTCCCCGACCAGCCAATGCGCGACGGCGAAATCAGAACGCTGACGCGCTGCGAATATTTCCAGCTGGAAAAAATCGCGGCGGAAGAAAAACCCGTCGCGCTGAACACGCGGGGCGAATCCTTCCACGCGCTGACCGTCGTCGAAGGGCGCTGCGAAATCCGCGCGGGCGGAGAAGTCTTCCCGCTTGAAAAGTTTCAAACGTTGTTCGTTCCCGCGCTGCGCGGCGAATATCAAATCGTCCCCTTAAAAAAATCGCGCCTGCTCAGCGCAAGCGCGTAACGGAAATCACTTGGCGGCTTTTCGCAGCCATCTCCACAACAGCCAGAGGATGATAAAGGGCGGCGCGACCAACGGCAGGACGACGATGACCAGCCAAATCAGCAAGTTGACGATTCCCTGATAGGCGGAAGTCAAAGTTTGCGCCGCGTCTTGCGCGGTTTGACCGGGATTCCACGCTTCGGGCGTGGCGGTCGGCTGCGGGGTCGGCGTGGGCAGATCGGGCAGCTTCGGTTCAAAAATCGCCGTAATGGTGGAATACGCCGCGCGGTCTTGCAGATAATTCATCTGCCCCTTCAAGCGCTCGATTTCCGCCTCCACGTTGGAAAGCTCCTGATTGATACGCAGCGCCTCGTCCACCGTTTTCGCCTGGTCAAGGAAGGATTTAATTCTATCGCGCGTGGCTTCGAGGTTTTGAACCTGAGATTGCAAATCTACAAACTGGTCGCTGACGTCCTCGCCCGTGGCGCTTTCGTCCAAGACCTGCAAGGCGACGGAACGCAAGCGGTTGAGAGTCCGTTCAAACTCGGCGGCGGGAACGGCGACGGCGACGGAAGCGTACTTGTAGTTTTTGCCGTCGAAATGCGGCTGATACCACACGCGCGAGCTGACGATGTATCCGCCCGCGTCGCTCACGGCTTGGGTGGCGAGGCTGAGCGCAATATCGGTATCTTCCGCCTGCAATCTGATTTCCGCGTTTTTGACGACCATGCGTCCCGCGCCGCGGGAATCGGCTGGGGCGGAATCTCCTGCCGCAGGCGGCAGCGCGGTCGCCATGAACGTATTCGGCGCCGGCGCGGCGGGGGCGAGACTCTCTTCCATCGGGGCGAAAGATTCAACGGACGGCGCGCCGCCTTTCGCCATTGGCGCGGCGGCTTGCGGAGCGATTTCCGAATCCCGCCGCTCGTTTTCGGCGCTCGGCGCCGAAGCGGCTCCCCCGCAGGCGGAAAGAATCAGCGTCCCCAAAAGCGCCAGCAAGGCGAAGAACTTAAAAAGCGGTTTCACATCTTCCTCCGTTTTCCAACAATGCGACGTTATGTTTCAGACGAAAACGCGCGGGAAAAGTTCCTTGCGGGCGGCGGCGCGTATGAGAAAGTTTTTGCCTGCACAAAACGTCTTATCAAAAATCGAATCAACCCTTTCGCAAAGCATTCCCCCGCCTTACCTTATGAAATCTATCCCCATTCGCTCTTCCGAAATTACCCCCAAGCATGTTTACCTTTCGCGGCGCGATTTCATCAAAGCGGCGGGCGTGATTGCCGGCAGCGTCAGCCTTGCCGCCTGCGCCCCCGCCTCGCCCGAAGAAGAATCCGCGCAGCCCGCCCCCGTCTCCGACGCGAAAGACGAGCTCGGCGACGCGGTGAATTCCTACGAAGAAATTACCAACTACAACAACTTCTACGAATTTTCCACCGATAAGCAACGGGTGGCGAAACTGGCGCGCAACTTTAAAACCGCCCCGTGGACTGTGGAAGTGGGCGGGCTGGTCAATCGCCCCAAGACCTTTGGCGTGGAGGACTTGCTCAGCCTCTTCCCGCAAGAGGAGCGCGTCTACCGTCTGCGCTGCGTGGAAGCGTGGAGCATGGTCATCCCGTGGAACGGTTTCCCGCTGGCGAGCCTGCTCAAACTGGTCGAGCCGACTTCGGACGCAAAGTACGTCCGCTTTGAAACGGTTTACCGCCCCGAAGAAATGCCGGGACAAAACAGCCTGCTTTACCCCTGGCCGTATCAGGAAGGGCTGCGGCTGGACGAAGCGATGAACGACCTGACTCTGCTGGCGACGGGTTTATACGGCGAGCCAAACGTGCCGCAAAACGGAGCGCCCATTCGGCTGGTGGTCCCGTGGAAGTACGGCTTCAAATCCATTAAATCCATCGTCAAAATCGAGCTGGTCGCCGAGCAACCCGCCACGCTGTGGAGTTCCATCCAGCCCAACGAATACGGCTTTTACGCTAACGTCAACCCCAACGTGGATCATCCGCGCTGGTCGCAAGCGAGCGAGCGCCGCATCGGCGAATTGAACCGCCGCCCGACGCTGATGTTTAACGGCTACGGCGAACAGGTGGCGCATTTATACGCGGGCATGGATTTGAGCAAATATTACTAGCGTGAAAAAAATTTCCCCCCTTTCCGCCGCGGTTCATCTGTACGCCTGGTCGGCGCTGGCGGTTGCGGTCTTTGACTTGGCGACGGGAAATCTCTCCGCCAACCCCATTCAAGATTTGGAGCAGCGGACGGGCAGACACGCCGCGACGCTCTTGATTCTTTCGCTCGCCTGCGCGCCGCTGAACGCGCTCTTCAAATGGAGCGAGCCGCTCAAACATCGCCGCGCGCTGGGCTTATACGCCCTGATGTACGCGGCGATTCACGCCCTCGTGTTCGCGGACCTCGATTACGGGCTGGCGTGGAATCTGCTGCCGCAAACCGTCTTTCAAAAGCCTTATCTGCTCGTCGGGGCGGCCGCTTTTTTGCTGCTGCTACCGCTCGGCGCAACTTCCTTCGACGTGTGGAAACAGCGGCTGGGCAAAAACTGGAAACGGCTGCACCGCGCGGTTTATTTCATTGCGCCGCTGGTCATCCTGCATTATGCGTGGAGCAAAAAGGGCGACCTGTTTTCGCTGCAAGGCGATATGACCCGCCCGGCGCTCTACGGCTTGGTTTTGCTGATTCTGCTCGCCCTGCGGCTGCCGCCCGCGCGGAAATTCGCGGCGCGCATCGGCGATAGCGTTAAAAGATTCCGCGCGCAAAAAGCAGCAAGCCGACCATCCCCAGCGGAACGCCGATGATTGCGCCAATTACGGTCAGGCTGAGAATCGCGCCGACGAGCATGAAGACCGCGCCGAGGATCATCGCCGCCAGCCGCCCGGTCATTTCCACAATCAGCGCGACCAATTTCCATAACGCCCAAAACGGCGCCAGATACCAGGGGATTCGTCCGTTATTTTCAATCGTCATTCATGCCTCCGCCTGCATATACGCGAAGGCGCGCGAAAAGTTTTCCATTTTCGATTAAGAAAGGCTATAATCTCTCTATGGCTAAAAAACACATTCCCCCCACAATTGAAGACGAAGAAGAGGAAGAAGAAGCGGGCGGCTCTTCCGAAGAATACGTCACGTTCAAAGCAAGTTACTTTTACGCGGCGCTGGTCCTGCTGGCGTTTGGCGTCGGCGTGCTGGTCGGATACGTCGCCGGCGGGCGCGGAAAGACAGCCGCCGCGCCTACGGTCATCATGCCGTCCACCGCCGTTCCGCAGCCGACTCCCGAACCGGTCGTGTACGACGTCCAGACCGAAGGCTATCCCAGTTTGGGTCCGGCGGACGCGCCGATTACGATCGTCGAATTTACCGATTATCAATGCCCGTTTTGCTATCGCTTCTATCAGCAAACGTACCGCCCGCTGTTGAACGCGTATCCCGGCAAGATTCGCTTCGTTTATCGCAACTTTCCGCTTTCCTTTCATCAAAACGCCTTCGCCGCCGCCGAAGCGGCGCTATGCGCGGGCGACCAGGACAAATACGTCGAATATCACGACGCGCTGTTCGATAATTATCAGTTGTTGAACAACGAAAACGGCGCGGTTTTGGAGCAGGCGGAATACAACAAACTGGCGGAAGGGCTGGGGCTGGACGTCGCCGCGTTTGAATCCTGCATGACCAGCCGCAAATACAAGACCTTTATCGAAGACGACATGAAAGATTCCGCCACGCTGCCGCCGGAATACGTCAACGGTCAATACGAAACCGCCGTCGGCGGCACGCCGACTTTCTTCATCAACGGACGCAGGCTGGGCGGCGCGTACCCCATCCAATATTTCCAACAAATTATCGAAGAAGAGCTGGCGAAACAGTAACGGACTTGCAGCCCTGCGCGAAAAAACCTCCTCCGCGCGGGGCTTTTTTCTTAAAAACTCCGCGCGCTTTTTTCAAGGGATGGTAAGATAAGGCGCTCGCCCAAACTCCATCGTTCAAGGAATCGTTTTATGAAAAAATTCATCGCCGTCGCCGGAAATATCGGCGTGGGAAAATCCACGCTGGTCAAAATGCTCAGCGCCGCCATGCAATGGGAGCCGTTCTACGAGCCGGTCGCGGAAAATCCCTATCTGGCGGATTTTTACAAGGACATGTCGGCCTGGGCGTTTCATTCGCAGATCTTCTTCCTCGCCCATCGCCTGCGCTCGCATTTCCAACTCACTCAGGTTTCCGATTCGGTGATACAAGACCGCAGCGTATATGAAGACGCGGAAATTTTCGCGGAGAATTTATACCGTCAGGGAAACATCGCCGAGCGCGATTACCGCACCTACCGCGAGATGTACGAGACCGCTGCGCAGTTCTTACCGCCTCCCGATTTGGTCATTTACCTCCGCGCCTCCGTCCCCACCCTGATGCGGCGCATCGGGCTTCGCGGGCGCGATTACGAGCGCGCCATCTCCGCCGAATATCTGCAAAACCTGAACGACCTGTACGAATCGTGGATTGAAAACTTCACCCTGTGTCCGATTCTCGCCATCCCCGCCGACGACCTGGACTATGTGGCGCATTCGGGACATTTGCGGCTGATTGTCTCCAAAGTGGAAAGCAAACTTTCCGGCAAGGAAGAAGTGGTTTTCGACGCGGAGGAAGTGGCGCGCGCGGCGGAAGATTAATCGGTTTCAGGCGTCAAATTCCACGCTGCATGGAACTTGACGCCTGAAACTTGACATTTACGCTTTGCCTAACACCATCGCCAGCAGCGCCATTCTCACATACAAGCCGTATTCCATCTGGCGAAAGTACGCGGCGCGCGGGTCGTCGTCGAAATCGGGAGAAATTTCGCCCACGCGCGGCAGCGGATGCATCACAATCATTTCTTTTTTGGCGGCCTTCATCGCTTCAGAGTCAATCACATACGCGCCCTTGACTTTTTCATACTCGGCGGGATTTTCAAAACGCTCTTTTTGCACGCGAGTCACGTACAGGACGTCGGTTTCGGGCAAGACCTTTTCCAGCGTTGAAAATTCCGCCTGCGGAATCTTCTTTGCCGCCACTTCATCCATCACCTCTTGCGGCATTTTCAAAATATCCGGCGAAACGTAATTGATCTTCACGTCGTAGAGCGAAAGCAGCCGCGCCAGCGAGTGAACGGTGCGCCCGTATTTCAAATCGCCGAGCATGGTGACGGTCAGCCCGTCAATGCGCCCCGCGCCGAGCTCTTCAAAAATGGTGAAGGTATCCAGCAGCGCCTGGGTGGGATGTTCGCCCACGCCGTCGCCCGCGTTGATAACGGGTTTCTTCGCCGCCTGCGCCGCAATCGCCGCCGAGCCGGTTTCCGGGTGACGCAGCACAATCACGTCGGCGTAACATTCCAGCGTGCGGACGGTATCCGGCAGCGATTCGCCTTTGGAAACGGAGGAATACTTCACCTCGTTAATGGGGATGACCGAGCCGCCCAGTCGTTCCATCGCGGCGGTGAAAGAAGAGGAGGTGCGCGTGGAAGGTTCGTAGAACAAATTGGCGAGTATCTTACCTTTCAGCAAATCAAACGTGCCGATGCGCTCGACCATGCCGCGCATTTCATGGGCGACGGCGAAGATGTATTCCAGATCGGCGCGGTTAAACTGTTTGACGGAAATAATATCCTTGCCGTACCAATCGGCTTTTTTATTCTCTCCAAAAGGCAAATGGGGGTTGGCGGATGCAGTAGGCATATGAAATTGGTCTCCTGTTGATAAGTTTGGCGTTTGACGGCAGGTTGCGCCCAGATAACAAAAAACCTGACAGAGACTCTGTCAGGTTAAAGAAACGAAAAGAAGAGGGGCGCACGGGCGCGGCTTTTGCGCGCGATTGAATAAAAAGGGATGGTTCAACTCTGCTCCTTTCGGGCGGCGATTATACATCATAATCTGCAATTTGCGGAACGCGCTTAAATCGCCAAAAAAATGTGGTATAAAAACTCAAGGGATAAAAAGAGTTTATCGTTCATCGCAGGGGGGAAGCGAGCCGTCAGAAAGGAGTTGCACATGACCAAAACCGTAGTGGCTGCCGCCCTGGGCGAATGCGTCCATGTGGCAGGAGTGATGAATTTTCTACGATTGGCGGAAGCGGCCGGCTGGCGAACCGTTTTCCTCGGACCCGCCGTTTCGATTGAGGAAGTGATGGAAGCGGCGAAGCGCGAACGGGCGGAACTGGTCGGCGTCTCGTATCGCCTCACCCCTGAAACGGGCGAACGTTTGCTGGGCGAATTCGCCGAAGCCGCGTCGGAACTGCGCGAGCGGGGAGTCCGCTTCGCTTTTGCCGGCACGCCGCCCGTCGTCGAGCGCGTTCAAAAGATGGGCTTCTTCGAGCGGACCTTCGATGGCAGCGAAAACATCGAAGCGGTGATCAGTTACCTCAAGGGCGGCAAGGCTGGGGTCAAAGACGAATCGGCGTTTCCGCAATCCACTATCGAAAGAATCAAATGGAAATCTCCGTATCCGATTCTGCGCCATCACTTTGGGCTGCCGACGATGGAAGAGACGATTCGCGGCATTGAAAAAATTGCGGAAGCGCAAGCGCTGGACGTGATTTCGCTCGGCATTGACCAGGACGCGCAAGAAAATTTTTATCATCCTGAAAAACAAGACGCGAGAAGAAAAGGCGCGGGCGGAGTCCCCGTGCGCAGCGAGGATGATTACCGCGCGTTGTATCAAGCATCGCGGCGCGGAAACTACCCGCTGCTGCGGACGTATTCGGGGACGGATGATTTTATTCGTTTGGCGGAGATGTACGTCGAGACGATTAACATCGCGTGGTGCGCCATTCCGTTGTTTTGGTTCAACCAAATGGATGGGCGCGGTCCGTGGGATTTGGAAGGCTCCATCCGCGAACATCAAGCCGTGATGAAATGGTACGGCGAGCATCATATTCCCGTTGAACTCAACGAGCCGCATCATTGGGGCATGAGAGATTCTTCGGACGTCGTTTTCGTCGTCTCGGCATATCTCTCGGCGTATAACGCGCGCGCCTTCGGCGTGAAAGATTACATCGCGCAGTTGATGTTCAACTCGCCGCCGGGGCTTTCGGACGCGATGGATTTAGCGAAGATGATTGCGGTCTTGAAAATGATTACCCCCCTTTCATCCCCCCATTTTTCGGGGAAAAATGGGGGGACAGAGGGGGGCTTTAAGGTTTGGAAGCAGACGCGCATCGGCTTGCTCTCTCATCCGTTGAATCCCAACGCCGCGCGCGGGCATCTCGCCGCGTCCACGTATTTGCAAATGGCGCTGCGCCCCGACATTTATCACATCGTCGGGCATACGGAGGCGCATCACGCCGCGACAGCGGACGACGTGATTGAGGCGAGTCAAATCGTCCGCCGCGCGATAGATAACGCGATGGGCGCGCCCGACATGACCGCCGACCCGCAGATTCAAGCGCGAGTGAATCAACTCGAAGAGCAGGCGAATGAACTGTTGCAGAAAATTCGCGCGTTGGGAGATTCCGACGACCCGTTGATTGACCCCGCGATTCTAACTCGCGCCGTAACGACAGGATTAATGGACGCGCCGCAACTCCGCAACAACAAGTTTGCGTTGGGTAAAGTGAAGACGCGCATTGTGAATGGCGCGTGCGTGGAGGTTTAACGGAGTTCGACGACTCCGTCGTCGATATTCCAAAGTCTGGAGACTTTGGAGTCCGAATTAGATAAGGAGGCTCGATATGACAAAAAAATTCGCAGTAATTGGGGCGGGACACGGCGGCAAGGCAATGGCGGCGCATCTGGCGTTGATGGGATTCTACGTCTCATTGTATAACCGCACATTTGAAAGAATCGCCGTCATCAAAAAACGCGGCGGAATCGAACTGGTTGAAAACAACGACAATGTTCCGCATGGATTTGGAAAACTGGCGCGGGCGACTTCCGATATGAAAGAAGCCATCGCAGGCGTGGATGTGATTATGGTTGTGCTGCCTTCTTCCGCGCACGCCGATATTGCCAAAATCATGTCGCCGCATTTGGTAGATGGACAAATCGTCGTCCTGCATCCAGGGCGCACGTGCGGCGCGTTGGAATTTTCCAAAGTCCTGCGCGACGCTGAATGCAAAGCGGACGTCACCATAGCGGAAGCGGAGACGTTCATCTACGCCTCGCGCTCCGATGGACCCGCGCAAGCGCGGATTTTCAGAATCAAGGAAGCCGTTCCGCTGGCGGCGCTTCCAGCTTCTCACACGCAGCAAGTCCTCGACGTTGTCAGCGAAGCGTATCCGCAATTCATTGACGGCGTGGATGTGCTGCACACCGGGCTGAACAACATGGGCGCAATTTTTCATCCCGCGCTGACTCTGCTCAACGCCGGGTGGATCGAAGCCACGCACGGCGATTATCAATTCTATATTGACGGCGTAACGCCCTCCGTGGCGCGGATGTTGGAAGTGCTGGACAGGGAGCGAGTGACCGTCGCCTCGGCAGTGGGCATCCGCGCGCGCACCGCGTTGGAATGGCTGAAACTAGCCTACGATACCGACGGCGCGGATTTACATGAAGCGATTCACAATCAGCCTGGCTATTATGGCATCAAAGCGCCGCCCACGTTGAATCACCGCTATTTGTTCGAGGATATTCCCATGAGCCTCGTGCCGATTGCCTCGATTGGCAAACGCTACGGAGTCGCCGTCGGCGCGATGGAAAGCATCATCAAAATCGGCAGCATCATCCACCGCACTGATTACTGGCGGCGCGGACGGACGGTGGAGAAACTCGGCATTGACCAATGGAGCGTGAGCGAATTAACGCGCTTTGTGCAAGAAGGGAAGATTGATTAAGGATGACAATATTAGGACGACTGCTTAATTCCACGCACCCGCTCAATGCCGAAGAACGCGAACGTGTTATCAAAGAAATTAGTCAGTTCTCTTCTGCAAGTTTCGATTTCTTTTTGCTCGTCGTGCTTTCATGCAGCATCGCCACGATGGGGTTAGTCACCAACTCGCCCGCAGTGATTATCGGCGCGATGTTGGTCGCCCCGCTGATGTCGCCTATCATCGGGCTAGGACTCGCTTCGATTACGGGCAACGCAAATCTGTTAAAAAACGCCCTCTCTGCGTTGGCGCTGGGCGCGGTTCTCGCGGTGTTGCTTTCCGCGTTGATGACCATCATCAACCGCAGTTTGCCTTTTGTCGTCTTACAGGAACTTCCCGGCGAAGTGTTAGCGCGCACGCGACCTTCCCCCATTGATTTGGTCATCGCGCTGGCAGGCGGACTTGCCGCCGCGTACGCCATGACGCGCCGGAATATTTCCGCCGCGCTGCCGGGCGTTGCCATTGCCACCGCGCTTATGCCGCCGCTGTGTACAATTGGCGTTGGCGTCGCGCTTGAACATTGGGAAGTGGCGGGCGGCGCGTTTCTTCTTTTTTTGACCAACGCTATCACCATCGCGTTTGCCGCCGCGCTGATTTTCTTCCTGCGCGGATTTGCGCCCAAGCGTCGCGGCGAAAACAACGACCCCGCTTCGCGCGCATTGCTTATCTCAGCAATCTTAATCCTGCTTCTTTTGATTCCGCTTTCGTTTTACAGCGTCAAATTTTATAACGACGCGACGGAAAATCGCAGAATCAGCGAAGTGGTCAAAGCCAAAGTGATGGAAATCGAAGGCGCGGAGCTGCTTGACCTTGTCGTGCAGCATACGCAAAATAATCTGGATATGGTCGTCACCGTGCGGACAGGCACGCCATTAAGGTACGAGCAAGTGGTCGCGCTTCAAAAAAATATTGCCACCGAATTACAGCGGCAAGTAACTTTGAAAGTTAGCCAAGTTTTTGCGGAACGGCTCGACCCGTTGATTCCGCCGACCTTTACGCCCACGCCCACACCGACCTTGACCAATACGCCCGGTCCCAGCCCAACGCTCACGCCTACGCCGACCTTTATCCCGACCTTTACGCCTACGGCAACCTTCACGCCCACACCCATCAACGCGCAGGTAATTAACACGCTGCTGCCAAAGTTAAACTTATATCAATCCCCTGGCGGGCCTGTTATTGGGCAAGTCCGCGCGGGACAAATTCTCACCCGCCTGTACGAAAAGCAGGAAGTAAACGGAATCATCTGGGTTCAAGTTGTAGACGCCGAAGGGCGCATCGGCTGGATTCCAGAATTGTATCTAAAACAAGTTACCCAAACGCCAACCCCATAGAAGGATGAATTGAAAACGCAACGCGACGAAACCCGCAAAACATACGACCGTCTGAGCCGCTGGTACGATTTCATCAGCGGCGCAAGCGAACGCCCCGCGCGGCTGCGCGGCTTGCAAGCGTTGAGCGTGAAGCGCGGAGAACGCGTCCTCGAAGTCGGGTGCGGCACAGGCGAAGCGCTTTCCGCGTTAGATTCTTGCGCGGGCGCGAATCAAATCTTTGGGTTAGATTTATCGTTTGGCATGTTGCAAGTTGCAACACAGAAACTGCAAAAAAATTCTTGTCCTCGCGTTCTCTGCCTGCAAGGAGACGGCGTTCGGCTTCCCTTTTCAAGCCATTCTTTTGACGCGTTGTTTACGAGCTTTACGTTGGAGATATTCTCCGCAACGGAGAGTAGCGCGGTCTTGCTGGAATGTAAGCGCGTCTTGCGTCCCAACGGGCGCATTGTGGTTGTGTCTCTTTTACAAACGGAACGCCCCAACGCAATGGAAAATCTTTACGTCTGGGCGCATCGCCTTTCCCCCCGCGTCATTGACTGCCGCCCAATCCCTATAAAAGAAATTGTAAAAAACGCGGGCTTTGAACAGATACACATGCAAAAAATGTCAATGTGGGGATTGACAGTCGGCGTTCTCAGCGCCGTTCAATTTTCAACCAGTTAAACAGGAGAAACCCTATGTGTGGAATCGCAGGCGTATTACGCCGCCCCTCAAATGAAAATGCGCAATCCATGATGAAAAAACTCGCCCATCGCGGACCCGATGGCAGCGGCGTGAAAAATTTCGAACGCGGCACGCTCGGTCATGTCCGCCTTGCTATTTTGGACGTCGAAGGCGGTCGCCAGCCGATGGAATATCAAGACACATGGATTGCCTTCAACGGCGAGATTTATAACTACCGCGAATTGCAAAGAAAATATTTGCCTTTGCAAAAGATGAACACGCATTCCGACACCGAAGTCTTGCTTCATCTTTACAAAGCGCTTGGGGCGGACTTTGTGAGCCAACTCGACGGCATGTTTGCCTTCGTCATTTACCAAAACGGCGAATACTTAATGGCGCGCGACCCGCTGGGAATCAAACCGCTGTATTATGGCGAAAGCGCCGACAACAAAAGTTTATATTTCGCGTCAGAAATCAAAGCCTTGCAAGGATATGTTCAATCCATTAAAGAATTTCCCGCCGGGCATTGGCGGCACTCTCAAAAAGGATGGCATCGCTATTATCAACTGACCAACACGCTCGCGCCGTTTACAGGAAGCGAAGAAGAAGCGCTCCCGCTGATAAAATCCACATTGCATGACGCGGTGCAAAAACGCATGTTGGCGGACGTCCCCGTGGGCGTCAGTCTCAGCGGCGGGTTGGATAGCAGCATTGTTTCGCTGCTGGCGTGCGAAGGCGCAAAACAAATTCATTCATTCGCCGTCGGCGTAGAAGGCAGCGAAGACCTCGCTGCCGCGAAACAAATGTCCCAGTTTTTGAATACGCAGCATCACGAGTACATTTATTCCACCGAAGATATGGTGAAAGCCCTGCCCGAAGTTTTGTATTACCTCGAGACTTTCGACCCCGCGTTGGTGAGAAGCGCCATCCCGAATTATTTTCTCGCCAAACTTGCCTCACGGCATGTCAAAGTTTTTCTCACAGGCGAAGGCGCGGACGAGCTCTACGCGGGTTACGATTACCTCGCCGATATTCACTCGCCGCAAAGTTTGCAAACCGAGATGATTCAAATCACCGAAGCGCTGCACAACACGAATCTCCAGCGCGCGGATAGAATGTCTATGGCGTTTGGATTGGAAGCGCGCGTTCCCTTTCTGGATGTAAAATCCATCGCGCTGGCGCTGAGTCTCCCGCCCGAATGGAAACTCCACCGCGGACGAGTCCCCAAACATATTTTGCGCCGCGCGTTTGAAGATGACCTGCCCGCCAACATTGTCAACCGTCCCAAGCAGAAATTTTCCAAAGGCGCAGGCTCGTCAGATTTAATTTCGCAACTCGCGGAGAGTCAAATCTCAGACGTGGAATTCAAGCGCGAAAGCGCACGCTTGAAAACCGCATGGGATTATTCCCTGCAGAACAAAGAAGCCTTGTATTACTACAAAATCATGCGCGAGTTTTACGATGATAAATTCATCTTCCCCGTCATGGGACACAGCAGGAGTTTGTAACGGATGTTCGATTGGTACGTCTGGGTTGGCTTGCCTTTGATTGTTTTTTTTGCCCGCATCGCCGATGTGACGCTTGGCGCCATGCGAATTATTTTCACCTCGCGCGGCAAAAGGAAAATTGCTCCCTTGCTTGGCTTTGTGGAAGTCTTCATCTGGGTCAGCGTGATTTCAGAAATCACCAGAGGCGCGCATAATGTCGCCGCTTACCTCGCTTATGCCGCTGGGTTTGCCGCCGGGACTTATATCGGAATGTTCATCGAAGACAAACTGGCGCTGGGCATGGTGGTCGTGCGCGCCATTCTCCCCGCGAGCGTGTAGGATGTAACCGTTCAGTTACGCGAACGCGGATATGGTTTTACCCGCGTGGAAGCGCAAGGCGCGCAGGGCGCAGTGCGTCTCATCTATGTGATTGTCAGCCGCAAAGACCTGACGGAGGTTGTGAATCTCTTTCAGGCGTCGCATCCCAACGCCTTTTACACAGTGGAAGAATTGCGCTCCGCGGCGCATGGCGTATTCCCCGCCGCGCCGCCCCGCGAACTGCGTATCAGAAAATCCAAATAACTCGCCTTGCGCAGTAGCGCGAGATTCATATCGAACTTTCAGGCGAAAGTTGACAAATTAATCCGACCATGCGCAGTCGGTTCAAATTGCGGAATAACGAAAAGATAAACATGGACATGACAGTAAGAAAAATTATCAGATTCTCTGAACGGCTTGTAAAGTCAGAAACGCTAATTACAGGCGGGCTCGCCATATTCGTCGGCTTGAGCAGCGGCGTTGGAATCTGGCTTTTCAAATGGCTGATTGAGATAATCAAAGGCTGGACCTTCGGCAGCGTGTCGGACATGCTCGCGCCCGCCGGAAAGTGGCCGATCCTCCTCATCCCTGCGCTGGGCGGGGCGCTTGTGGGGCTGATTGCCCCAGCCGCGCTGGGCGACGAAAAACTGCACGGCACGGCGAGCATTATACAGGCGACGGCGCTTTCCGGCGGCAGGCTGCGCTATCAGACCATGCCGTTGAAATCGCTGGCGGCGGCGCTTTCTATCGGAGTCGGCGCTTCAGTGGGACCGGAAGACCCTTCGGTGCAAATCGGCGCGAATTTCGGCTCGATGTTCAGCCAATGGCTGCGCGTCTCGGATGAGCGCGCGCGCTCCCTCGTCGCCGCAGGTTCGGCTTCCGCCATCGCCGCCGCGTTCAACGCCCCCATCGCGGGAGTCTTTTTCTCGCTGGAAATCATTTTAGGAGAAATGGGCGCCAACTCGCTCGGCGCAATCCTCATCGCCGCAGTCGCTTCCTCCGTCTTCACGCAAGCGGTTTCGGGCGCGTCCCCCGCGTTTCGGGTCCCGCAATACGCTTTTCATTCGGCATGGGAACTGCCGCTTTATTTGCTGCTGGGCGCGCTGGCGGGTCCCGTCTCGGCGTTATACGTCAAGCTGCTTTACGCCGCGCAAGATTTCTTTGCCGGGCTAACTCTGCCGCGCTGGGCGAAAACCGCCGCAGCCGGTCTGCTGGTGGGCGCGACGGGAATCTTCCTGCCGCAAATCTTCGGCGTCGGCTACGAGGCCATCGGCGAAATTTTGAATCGCAGCGAGTTCGGGATCGGGCTGCTCTTCGCCTTGATGATCGCCAAACTGATTTTCACGCCGGTCAGCATCGCGGGCGGATTCCTCGGCGGAGTGTTCGCGCCCTCGCTCTTCATCGGCGCGACGCTCGGCGGCGGGTTTGGGCTGCTCGCCGCCAGATTTTTCCCCGCGCTCGAAATCAATCCCGCCGCGTTTGCACTGGTGGGCATGGCGGCGGTTCTGGCGGGCGCGGTTCACGCCCCGTTAACCGCGACCCTGCTGTTATTTGAAATGACCGGCGATTACCGCATCATCCTGCCTTTAATGCTTTCGGTGGCGGTTAGCTTGCTGGTTTCCCGCCGCATTCAAAAAGATTCGGTGTATAGTCTGGGCTTGGCGCGTCACGGCGTGCGGCTGGAACGCGGGCGCGAAGTGGAAGTCTTGCAAACGGCGCTGGTCAGCGAAGCCATGCAGCCCGATACGACCGCCCTGCTGGAATCGACTCCGCTGGACGAAGCGGCGGAAATATTTATTCAAACCCGCCGTCACGGGCTGCCGGTAGTGAACGAGCACGGCGAACTGAGCGGCATTCTCACCTTGCAAGATATTCAACGCGCGGAAAAGCAGACCTTCGTCGGCGAAGCCTGCCAGCGCCGTCTGGAAACCGCCTTCCCGGACGAAACCTTATCCGACGCGCTGCGCCGCATGAGCCGCCGCGACCTTGGGCGTCTGCCCGTCGTCGCGCGCGAAAACCCAAAGCAATTGCTAGGCGTGCTGCGCCGCTCGGATATAATTCGGGCTTATGAAATGGCGCTCGCGCGCCGCGCGGCGCAGCGTCACCGCGAACATAAGATTCGGCTCGACGCCCTCACGCCCGCTCGCGTCAACGTCGTCGAAGCGACGGTGACCGCCGATTCGCCCTGCGCAGGAAAACTTCTGAGCGAAATTCCCTTCCCGCGCGAATGCGTCATCGCCAGCACGCGGCGCGGCGGACGGGTCTTCGTCCCGCGCGGCGAAACGGAATTGCAAACGGGCGACACGCTGGTCATCGTCGCGGAAGGAGCGGCGCTGCAAACCGCGCTGCAACTCATCGCCGGAAAGGCAAAACAAAACACGCTATGATGATTTCCGCCCTCTTCTTTTTCACCGCCGGTTTGGTCGTTCTCATCCTCGGCGCCGATTTGCTCGTGCGCGGCGCCCAACGTCTTGCCGCGTCCTTCGGCGTTTCGCCGCTGGTCATCGGCTTAACCATCGTCGCCATCGGCACGGCTTCGCCAGAAATCGCGGTCTCGCTCAACGCGGCGGCAAGCGGGCAAGGCGACTTGACGCTCGGCAACATTCTTGGGTCGAATATTTTCAATATTCTCTTCATTCTCGGCGTCACAGCGCTGGTCGCGCCCATCCGCATCGCCGAGCAATTGATTCGCAAAGATACGCCCATCATGGTCGGCATTTCCGCGCTGGCGCTGGCGCTGGCGTTTAACGGACAATTAAGCCGGCTAGATGGCGCGCTGCTGGCGGTGCTGCTGGCGGCTTACCTCTACTTCGCCCTGCGCGAAAGCCGCAAAGAAAGCAAGCAAGTGCAAGATGAATACGCGCAAGAGTTTTCGGAAAAAGAGCCGCGTACAACGAAAACAATCACGCTCAACATCGCCCTCATCGTCGCCGGACTCGGCTTGCTTGTTTTAGGCTCGAACTGGCTGGTGGATTCCGCCGTGCAAATCGCCAAAGCGCTCGGAGTCAGCGAGCTGCTCATCGGGCTGACCATCGTCGCGGTGGGAACTTCCCTGCCGGAAGTGGCGACCTCCGTCGTGGCGGCGCTGAAGAGAGAAAGCGACGTCGCCGTCGGCAACGTCGTCGGCAGCAACATCTTCAATCTGCTGGGCGTGCTGGGCTTGAGCGCGCTGCTCTCTCCAAAGCCCATCTTCGTCGCGGAGCGCGTTCTGCATTTCGACTTTATCGCTATGGTATTCGTCGCGCTGGTCACCATGCCCATCTTCGCCGTGGATCATCGCGTGACGCGCTTTGAAGGCGCGCTGCTGCTCGTCTATTACCTCTTATACGTCGGGCGCGCCGTGATAGAAGCGACTCAGCCGGCGCTGGCGTCCGCCTACGACCGCTTTCTGCTGGCATTCGCCCCAATTACCTTCATCGCGCTGACGGCGACCGTCTTTCGCGCGGCAATGAAGAAAAATGCAAGCCCATAAACAAAAATGGAGAACTCTATGCAAGTTAAATCGTGCATGAAAACAAACGTTTACGCCATTTCCCCCGCCGCCACCATCCGCGAAGCGGCGGCCATTTTTGTCAAAAGACATATCGGCTTGCTGCCCGTCGTGGATAAAGACAACAAGCCCATCGGCGTTCTCGGAATCCGCGACTTGCTAAAGCTCGAACTGCCTGATTTCGTCGAGCTGCTGGCGGACGTGGATTTCGTTCACGACTTCGGCGCGGTGGAAGAGACCCGCCCGCCCGCCAAATTGCTGAATAAACCCGTCAAATCGCTGATGAGACCCGTCATTACAATTAAGGAAGATTGCGGTTTGCTGCGCGCCTACGCTTTAATGCTGCAACAAAATCTGCAAGACATCCCCGTCGTTTCCAAAGACGGAAAGCTGGTCGGCGTCGCCTCACGCGTGGACGTCGGCGCTCGTATTTTGAAATTATGGGAAAAGGCGGAAGCATGACGCTGCCGATCATTCTATCCTCCGCTATTTTCTTAACGAGCCTCGTTCTAATTTTTTGGGAAAAAATTCACCGCACTATCATCGCCGTCGCCGGCGCGATTCTGATGGTCGTCGTCGGGCAGATTTCCGGCTTCTATTCCGAAGACCTCGCCATCGCGGCGATTGACTTCAAAACGCTGGGTCTGCTGTTAGGGATGATGCTGCTCGTCGCCATGCTCGCGCCGACAGGCTTCTTTGAATACCTCGCGGTGCTGGCGGCGCGCGCCTCGCGCGGCAAGCCGCTGCGCCTGTTCGTGTTGCTGGGCGCGGTCACGACCGTCCTCTCGATGTTTTTGGACAACGTGACGACCATCGTCCTCATCGCGCCCGTCACCATTTTGATTAGCGAAATTTTAGGCGTCGCCCCGACGCCCTATCTGGTGACGGAAGCGCTGCTTTCCAACATCGGCGGAGTGGCGACTCTGGTCGGCGACCCGCCCAACGTACTGATTGGCTCGGCGGCTGAATTTTCGTTCAACGACTTTTTGATTTACTCGCTGCCGACGACGTTTTTCGTCTGGGCGGGCGCGCTCTTTCTGCTGCAATACCTCTTTCGGCGCGAGCTTTCCAAACGTCCGCGCAAAAGCGCAGCCGTGATGGACCTGAACCCGCAGGAAACGCTCAACCAGCCCGAAACCGCCAGAAAGGTCTTAATTGTGCTGGGCGGGGCGATTTTATTCCTCTTCGTTCACCATCGGCTGGAAGTGGCGCCTTCGCTGGTGGCTTTAAGCGCCGCCGCAATCGCGCTGATGTGGGTGCGTCCCAATATCGAAGAGACGCTGCACAAGGTGGAATGGGGCGTGCTGATTTTCTTCGGCGCGCTGTTCGTCATGGTGGGCGGGCTGGAACGCGCAGGCGCGTTGGAAGGAGTGGTATCAGCGCTGCGCAGCCTGACGTCCGCTCCGCCGGTTTTGCTCGGCGTGTTCGTCATCTGGCTGACGGCGCTGCTCTCGGCGCTGGTGGGCAACGTGCCAATCACCATCGCGCTGATTCCGGCGCTGCACGGGCTGGAGCAAACGGGAGTCAACGTCCGCCCGCTGTGGTGGGCGCTGGTATTCGGCGCGGGCTTCGGCGGCAACGGCACGCTCTTTGGGGCGGCGGCGAACATGATTGTCGCCGCGCTTTCAGAAAAAACCCGCTCGCCCATTAACGCCAAATTGTGGATGAAGCGCGGGCTGCCCGTCATGCTGGTTTCGTGTCTCATCGCCAGCCTGCTTTACGCGCTGATTTGCCGCTGGTTATAGGGTTGAATCATCGCCGAACGTCTGATAATATCAGGCAGCGTTCTCAACCCAAAGGAGAGACAAGATGGAAAATCACGCTTACCTTTTGCTCGTCGCAGTAGTGCAAGACCAGGACCTCGACCCGGCGACCGAAGCGCTGCACGAAGTCGGCGTTTCCTTGACTCATCTTTCCAGCTCGGGCGGGTTTCTGGGAAGACGTAACGCCACCTTGCTGATTGGCTTACAAACCGAAAAGTTGCAAGACGCCGTCATCGCTTTGCACGACGCCTGCCGCCAGCGGATAGAATACATCACCCTGCCCCTGGAAGGCTCGCCCATGCCTATGCCCGCCCCGGTGCCGGTGACAGTCGGCGGCGCGACCATCTTCGCCCTGCCCGTAGAACGTTTTGAACAAATATAGCAAAAGGAGAATCCGTTATGAAAATGATGATTATCATCGTCAAAGACAGCGACGCCGACCTGCTGATTCAAACCCTGACGGCGGAAAACTTTCGCGTCACGCGGGTCGCCTCGACGGGCGGATTTTTACGCAGCGGAGTAGCGACTCTGCTGCTCGGCTTGGAAGACGAGCAGGTAGAAGCCGCCGTCGAAACGACGCGCAAAACGCTGCCTCCTAAGGAAAACCAAAAACGCGCGACGCTCTTCGTCGTGCCGGTGGAACATTTTGAGCAAGTTTAGAAGAGCCATTTTTCGATAGCATTTCGATTTTTGCGTAAAAGTAGCGCGAGATGAATCTCGCGGTACGAATTTAAACAACTTTCGACGTACTACCCATTTTTCAGGAGAACTTTTTATGGCGCATCAAATCAAGTTTGGCACGGACGGCTGGCGCGGCGTTATCGCCGAAGATTACACTTTCGACAACGTCCGCCGCTGCGCGCAAGGCTTTGCGAACTATCTGCTTTCCAAGGGTAAGCAGGGGCAATGGATTGTGGTCGGTCACGACAAACGTTTCAGCAGCGAGCATTTCGCCGCCGCCGTCGCCGAAGTGTTGGCGGGCAACGGCTTAAAGGTTTACCTGACCGACGGGGCGACTCCCACGCCGGTCATCGCCTACGCCGTGGTGGATAAAAAAGCGGCCGGCGCGGTGAATATCACCGCCAGCCACAACCCGCCGACGGATAACGGCTTCAAAGTCCGCAATGAAACCGGCGGCGCAATTGACCCCGAAGGGCTGAAGCAAATCGAAGCGGGAATTCCCGCGGACGTTAAAGAAGTAAAGCGCAAAGCATACAAAGAAGCGGAAGCGGCGGGCGAAATCGTCAAATTCGACGCGGCGACCCCGTACATCGAACATCTCACCCGCGACGGGCTGGTGGACCTGCAGCCCATCAAAGACGCGGGCTTGACCGTCATGGTGGACGCGATGTGGGGCAACGGCGCGGGCTGGTTCACCCGCCTGCTGGCGGGCGGAAAAACCCGCGTGATCGAAATTCACAACGAGCGCAACCCTTCCTTCCCAGAGATGAAACGCCCCGAACCCATTCGCCCGAATATTGACGCCGGGTTAAAGGCGACGGTGGAAAACAAAGCCGACGTGCTGCTCATCACCGACGGCGACGCCGACCGCTGCGGAATCGGCGACGAAAACGGCGAATTTATCAACCAATTGCGCGTGTACGCGCTGCTCGCTTATTACCTGCTGGAAATTCGCGGCGAACGCGGCGACATTGTGAAGACTCTTTCCACGACCAACATGCTCAACAAGCTCGGCGAACTCTATGGCGTCCCCGTGCATGAAACGGGCGTGGGGTTCAAATACGTCGCCCCGAAGATGACCGAAACCAACGCGCTCATCGGCGGCGAAGAATCGGGCGGCTACGCCTTTCGCGGCAACGTGCCGGAACGCGACGGAATCCTCGCGGGCTTATATATGCTCGACTTCATGGTCAAGACCGGCAAGAAGCCGACGGAATTATTGAAAGACTTGTTCGCCAAAGTAGGCGGGGAATATTTCTACGACCGCGTGGACAGCCCCTTCTCCGGCGACCACGAGACGCGCAAGAAAATCATCCTTGAAAACAACCCGCAAACTCTCGGCGGATTGAAAGTGACCGGGCTCGTCACGGTAGACGGATTTCAATACAAACTGGAAGACGGCGGCTGGATGTTGATTCGCTTCAGCGGCACGGAGCCGATTCTGCGCGTGTATTGCGAAACCAGACATGCGGACAAAGTACAGGCGATTTTGCGAGACGGCTTGAAAGTGGCGGGAATAAAGTAACGTGTCAAGCGCTCCCGTATCAGGCGTCAGGCAACGTGACGCACGACGCCCGATACTTGATATTTAGAACCTGACGCATGAATCTCACCGACTCGCACTGCCATCTCGACTATCACAAATTCAACGCCGACCGCGCGGAAGTCATTCAACGCGCAAAAGACTCCGGGCTGAGTCGCATGTTGATTCCCGGTCTGCATCACCGGTCAAGCAGGGATGCAATAGCGATAGCGGAAGAATATCCCGAAATTTACGCCGCCGTCGGGTTTCACCCCGCCGACTTAAAAGAATTCACGCCCGAAACGTTTGCAATAGCGAAAGAACTTGCGCGTCATCCCAAAGTCGTCGCCGTCGGCGAAATTGGGTTGGATTACTATTGGGAGAAAGACGAAAGCGCGCGCGCCCTGCAACGCCAAAGGCTGAAAGAGCAGCTCGCCCTCGCGCAAGAAATCGGCAAGCCCGTCGTAATTCACATGCGCGAAGAAAACGACCAGTGGTTCGGGCAATGTTCGATAGACTTGCTGAATATTTTAAGCGAATGGCAAAGCGGCTTAAGCGGCAGCCTTAAAGAAAACCCCGGGGTGTTGCACTCGTTCAACGGGACGCTGGAAACCGCGCAAGCCGCCCTCGCCATGAATTTTTACATCGGCGTCTCCGGTCCCGTCACCTACCCCAAAGCGGAAAAAAAGCGCGAAGTCGTCAAAAACCTGCCGCTGGAAAAGATTTTAATCGAAACCGACTCCCCCTTTCTTCCTCCCGTCCCGCATCGGGGTAAAAGAAACGAACCTGCCTACGTCTCCCATATAGCTGATAAAATAGCGGAAATCCATTCCAAAAGCCCTGCGGAGATCGCCGCCCAAACCGCCGCCAACGCGGCGCGGCTCTTCGCATGGGGAGACTGATTTGAACGCCGTATCCTTTCTCTCACCTGTCACCGAACAAATCAAACTTGTCGAAGAGCGCATGCGCGCGCAAGCGGATGGCGGAGTCCATCCCGATTTGCGCGCCGCGCTCGACCATCTCATGTCGGCGGGCGGCAAACGCATTCGCCCGACCCTCAGCCTGCTCGTCGGCAACATGCTGGGCGCGCCGCTGGAAAAGACCATCACGCTCGGCGCGGCTGTGGAGCTGCTGCACACCGCCACGCTCGTCCACGACGAGTTAATTGACGGCGCGCTGCTGCGGCGCGGCGCAGCGACGCTGAACGCGCGCTGGTCGCCGCCCGCCACCGTGCTGACAGGCGATTTCCTCTTCGCCCGCGCCGCGGTCCTCGCCGCCGAAACCGACCACCTGCCGCTGATGAAGCTGTTCTCCGAAACGCTGGCAATCATCGTCAACGGCGAATTGACGCAAATGTTCTCGGCGCGCGGCGTAATTGACCGCCAGAACTACTATCAGCGCATTTACGCCAAAACCGCCTCGCTCTTTGAAATGACCGCCCGCGCCGCCGCGCTGGTGAGTCCCGCCGACGAAGACCTGATTGAAGCCGCGCGCGACTTCGGCTACCAAATCGGCATGGCTTTCCAAATCGTGGACGACGTCCTCGACTTCATCGGCGACCAGGGCGCCGTCGGCAAACCCCTCGGCTCGGACCTGCTCAACGGACTCGTCACCCTCCCCGCCATCTACTACGCCGAAATGAACCCAGACGACCCTGAAGTTCTTTCGCTGCCCAACGGCGGCTGGGGCAACGCTGAAAACATGAGCCGCCTGATTGAAAATATCCGTTCCAGCGGCTGCCCGCGAAAAGCCATGACCGAAGCCGAACAGCGCGTGGAACGCGCCCTCGCCTCGCTTTCCAAATTCCCGGCTTCCGCCGAGCGCGAAGCGCTGGAAAATCTGGCGAGATATATTGTGGACAGAAAAATTTAGCCGCCCGAGATGAGAGGCTGGAAGGCGCAAAAGGCGTCGCTCGCTCCCCCCGGCCTCTAATCGTTCAATCTTTATCATGCCCTCCTCTAAAAAACCTTTCCGTATTAATGTCGGCTTTATCGCCCATGAAGAAATCGGGCGCAACCACGACTTCCCCTTCGAGTTTGAAAAAATTACGCTCGGCGGCGACCTCAAACTGCGCGAATGCGCCGGGGTCTTCAACATTTCGCGCACCCCGCAAGGGCTGTTCGTGCAGGCGGAATTTTCCGCGCTCACCCCGCTGCAATGCGTCCGCTGTCTGACCGATTTCGATTACCGCCTGCGCTGGAGTTTCAGCGAGCTCTACGCCTTCGACGCGCGCTCCGTCACCGATTCCGGCTTGCTGCTGCCCGAAAACGGTCAAATAGATTTCGCCGACCTGCTGCGCGAATACGCCCTGATTGAAATTCCCATCAGCCCGGTCTGCAAAGAAGACTGTCAGGGCTTGTGCATCGAATGCGGGCAAAACCTCAACCTTAAAGACTGCGGACACAAAAACGAAGAAGACGACTCGCCCTTTTCCGTTTTGAAAGACCTGCTCAAATGAAACTCGCCGCCCTCGTTCCCGTGCGCCATCATAGCCAGCGCGTGCCGGGGAAAAACTACCGCCCGCTGGCGGGCAAACCGCTGTTTCATCACATCCTCGAAACGCTGCTCGCCGTCCCCGAAATTGAAACCGTCATAGTGGATACGGATTCGGAGCCGGTGATGGAAGGAATCCGCGCGAACTTTCCGACGGTCAAACTGATTCCGCGCCCCGAATTTCTCCGCGCCGACGACGTTCCCATGAACGATATCCTGCTCTACGATACGGCGCAAGTCGAAGCCAATTTTTATCTGCAAACCCATTCCACCAACCCGCTGCTAAAAGCGGAAACCGTCTCGCGCGGCGTTCAAACTTTTTTGGCGCAATACCCAAAATACGATTCGCTCTTCTCCGTTACGCGGCTGCAAACGCGCCTGTATTTCGCCGACGGACGAGCAATCAACCACAACCCGCGCGAGCTGCTGCAAACGCAAGACCTTCCGCCGGTGTACGAAGAAAACTCCTGCCTGTATCTCTTCACCCGCGAGAACCTCGTCCGCAAGCGTCATCGCATCGGCGACCAACCGTTAATGTTTGAAATCAGCGCCGAAGAAGCGTGGGACATTGACGAAGAGCTCGATTTTGAAATCGCCGACTTTCTCAAAAGCAGAAAATAAAGCCATGCCCGCAGCCTCTTCAAATCAACGCGCCATCCGCGCGGCGCTTGGGCTTGTAATTTTGCACGCTTATTTTTACGTCTTCATGGAATGGCTATTCTTCGTCACCAAGCCTTCCGCCCTCTCTTTGCTAACATGGCTCGAAAAACTGCGGACGTTGTTCGTCGCCGGCGGCGTTTTTGCGGCGGTTTCGCTCGCCCCGACTTTGCCGACGCTGGCGGCGGCATGGACGCCTTTCAAGCGGCGCTGGGCGGCGGTCAGTCTCGCGCCGGCTTTTATTCTCAGCGTCAACGCTTTGCTGCTTTTCGATAACTTCACCTACACCGTGTTCGGCTTTGGAATCGTCGGCGCGAAAGGCTGGCTGCGGCTTCCCTACCTTGCGGGCTTTCTCGCGTTTTGGGGATTCGCCGCGCGCGGCATGTCTTTGCGGCTTGCCAAGAAACGCCCGCCCGCTTTGACGCGGGTCGCTCCCGCGCTGTTGACGCTTTCGCTCGCGGCATTTCTGCTTGAACCCTCCGCGCGGAATCCCGTTCCCGCTTTAAGCGCGCCCTCCGCCCGCCCCAACATCGTCATCCTCAGCGGAGACGGGTTAAGCGCAAACTATCTCTCGCTCTACGACGCAAAATACGACGATACGCCCTTCCTGAAAAAACTGGCGGAAGAATCGCTGCTGGCGGAAAACGCTTTTTCCAACGCTTCCAGCACCACCGCCTCCACCGCCTCCATCCTCACCGGCAAAACGCCGCTGGAAATGCAGGTCTTCCGCTATCCCGATATTCTCGCGGGCGAAAGCGCCTACCAACACCTGCCAGGCTTGTTGAAGCAAGCCAGATACCGCGCCGCCGAAATCGGCGTCTCGCATTACGTGGACGCGCGCGAACTCAACCTGCTGGGCGGCTTCGACTGGGTGAACGGCGAAACGCTCATCCAGCCGTTTTTTCTCACGCTGCAAAAAGCGCTGGGCGGTTCGGTCTCCGCCCATTTTGCGCGAACGCTCTACGAGCGGGCGAGCGAGCGCCTGGCGAGCGTTTTCTTCGCCGCGAAAATGAGCGACCCGATTAAAGAAGTGGAAAGGCGGCAAGAGGGAATTTCCGACGCGCAGCGCCTTCAACAACTCTTCCGCTTGCTGGACGATTCGGAGCAGCCGCTTTTCGCTTTCGTCCACCTGATGGATACGCACGGCCCCCGCTTCTCCTTCTCTCAGCGCATTTTTTCCTCCGAAGCCGACGCGCAAGATTGGGATAAAGAACGCTATCTGGACGCCATCGCCAGTTTTGATAAAAACGTCGAGCGCGTTTACAACCATCTGGCGGAGACGGGCAAACTGGAAGATACCATTCTGGTCGTCGTCACCGACCACGGCTTTATGTACGTCGTCAATCAGCGCGTTCCGCTGCTGATTCGCTTTCCGCGCGGCGAATACGCGGGCAGACGCAAAAACAACGTTCAATTAATAGATTTGCCCGTCACGCTGCTGGATTATTTAAAAATGCCCAAGCCCAATTGGATGAGCGGAGCGTCCTTTCTGACCGAAGAACCGCCGCCTGAACGCCGCATTCTCAGCGTGACCGCCGGCTCGCCTAAAAAACTCCAGCCGCCGTTTTACCAAATCAAAAGCGTTCAAGTTCTCGTCTGCCAGCGCTGGTACGCGCTCAACGTTCAGGAAAATTCGTTCACCTTTGGCTCGGCGCGCGGACACACCGCCCCCTGCGAGGCAAGCCCGCCGCCCGAAGAGGAAATCCGCGCGTCCATCGTGAGCCTTCTTGAAGAAAACGGCTACGCCGTCAATTCGCTGAAACCATAGGAGATTTTTATGCCCACCGTGCTGATGACCGCCCCTTACATGATTCCGTTTTTAGAGCGTTTCAAGCCTGTCTTTGAATCGCGCGGAATTGAATTGATCGTCCCCGACGTAAAAGAACGCATGGAAGAAGCCGACCTGTTGAAATACGCGGGCAACTTCGACGGAACAATTTGCGGCGACGATAAGTACGCCGCCCGCGTCATCGAAGCCTGCGCCCCGCGCTTGAAAGTCATCTCCAAATGGGGAACGGGAGTCGATTCGATTGACGCGCAAGCCTGCGCGCGCTTCGGCGTGAAGCTCGGACGCACGCCCAACGCTTTCACCACCCCCGTCGCCGATACCGTCCTCGGCTATATGCTCGCCTTCGCCCGCCGCCAGCCATGGATGGATTCAGCCATGAAGCGCGGCGAATGGAAAAAAATTCCCGGCAAAGCCTTAAGCGAATGCGCGCTGGGCGTGATTGGAGTCGGAGCCATCGGCAAAGCCGTGACGCGCCGCGCGCGCGCCTTCGGCATGAAAGTTTATGGAACGGATATCGTCGAGATTGACCACGTCTTCGTCGGCGAATCGGGCATTCAAATGACCGACCTGGACGCCCTGCTCGCCGAATCCGACTTCGTTTCCGTCAATTGCGATTTAAACCCGACCTCGTTCCATCTCATCAACGCGCGCACGCTGGCGAAAATGAAACCGTCCGCCGTGTTGATTAACACCGCGCGCGGACCGATCGTCAAAGAAGCGGATTTAATCGCCGCGCTGCAAAACGGAATCGTCGGCGGAGCGGCGCTGGACGTCTTTGAAATCGAGCCGCTGCCGCAAGGCAGCCCCCTGCTGAAAATGGAAAACGTGATGCTCGCGCCGCACAACGCCAATTCCAGCCCCGCCGCTTGGGAGCGCGTCCATTGGAACACCATTAAAAATTTGCTGGACGGGCTGGGGTTGGATAGCGCGGGCTTGGGCGGATGAAAATTCCGCTACGCGCGCGCTTTTCTTTCGCCGTCAAAAAAAGAATAAAGCGGCAAGTAAAGCAGCGCCAACAGGTTGACGAGATAAAACAACGCGCGCAAGCCAATCAGGTCGGCGGGGAACGATTGCGGCTCTTCGCCGACCAGACCGTATAAATACGTCCACGAAGTTTCCACAATGCCCAGCCCGCCCAAAATGGCGATGGGCAGAAAAGAAATCATCTGCAAAACGGTGGCGATGAACGCGATGGAGACAAAATCCAACGGGACGGAAAACAGCCGCATTTGCGCCACGTACCAGAGCAGCGTGACGAAAAAATAAAGCGAGGAAAGCGTCAGCGCGGCTATGGTCATCTCGAACAGCGAGCCGTGTTTCTCCTTGACGAGCGTTTCCAACCCCGCGACGAACTTTTCCGCCAGCCCGAAACGCAGCAGCCCCATCTTTCCAAAAACGGCGCGGATGAAATCGGTCAGCCGCCAGCGCAAAAACACCAGCGCCAAAAAAGCGAACAGCGGCGCGCCGATGGTGACTTGCAAGGCGACAATGGTGCGGTGCATAGCTGGCACGCGCTCCCACATCAGCGAACCGACGGCGAACAGCGAAATCCAAATGGCGAACAAATCGCCGACTTTGGCGACGATAAAAGCCAGCGCGGCGCGTCCAGCGCTAATGCCTTCCTCCGCGCGCATCATCACCAGATACGAGGCGACGCCCGCGCTGTTGGCGAAGATGTTGGAAATGCCGTTTTGCAGTACGACGATGCTCAATATCCGCAAGTAAGGAATCGGCAAATTGAGCAAACGGCGATACTGAAAGGCTTTCAGCAGCGTCAGCGCGAAGTAAAGCGCAACGTAAACCAGCAGCCATTTCCAAACGATATGGTCGCGCAAAGTGAGGATTTGATTCAAGTCGGCGCGGGAGAGAGTGTACGCAATCAATGCAACAGCGAGCGCCGCCTTGAAGTAGTTCCACAACTTAAGAGAGTGATTTTGCGTTGTCATCGAAGCGCGATTATACTTGATTGTTCTATACTTGATTGTTCGCGGAGCAAGATTTAAGCGTAAAATAGAGCCATGTCCCGAACCCTTCTCATCACCGGCGCGGCCGGCGGCATTGGTCGCGCTGCCGTTCATCTCTTTGCCCAAAAAGGCTGGCGCGTCGTCGGCGTGGATAAAGCCGAGTTCGGCGCCGAGTTCCCCGCCCACGGGCTGTTCATCCG
This sequence comes from Anaerolineales bacterium, assembly GCA_034432535.1. Taxonomy (GTDB): domain Bacteria; phylum Chloroflexota; class Anaerolineae; order Anaerolineales; family Villigracilaceae; genus Villigracilis. The sequence goes on from DAOUBR010000013.1 coordinate 50,348, forward strand.
CGCGGATATTTCCCACCCCGAAGAAATCAGCGCCATCTTTCAAAAAACGCAAGCCTACGCGGATTCGCTCGACGCGCTAGTCAATAACGCCGCGCTGCAAGTCGCCAAGCCGCTGATTGAAACCTCCGTCGAGGAATGGGACGCGGTGATGCACGCCAATTTGCGCTCGGTCTTTTTAGGCGTCAAGCTCGCCTACCCGCTGCTCAAAGCGCGCGGCGGCGGCGCGGTAGTGAACGTCTCCTCCGTTCACGCCATTCAGACTTCCGCCAACATCGCCGCCTACGCCGCCTCCAAAGGCGGGCTGCTCGCCCTCACCCGCGCCATGGCGATTGAGTTCGCGCCCGATAACATCCGCGTCAACGCCATCCTGCCCGGCGCGGTGGATACGCCCATGCTGCGCGCCGGCTTGGGGCGCGGACATGTCGGACACGGAGACATGCAAGAACGGCTGGACAATCTCGCGCGCAAGACCGTCAACGGGCGGGTCGGTCAGCCGCAAGAAATCGCTCACGCCGTTTATTTTCTCGCCGACAGCGAGCAATCCTCGTTTATGACCGGGCAGGCGCTCGTCGTGGACGGAGGCGCGACAGCCCGATTAAGCACGGAGTAAAAAAATGAAAAATATATTTTCCAATCCCGCGCTTCTCGCAAGATTTACTTTCATCGTGATTGCCGCGTTGTGGGCGGTTATGGCGTTCCTCTCCTTCGGGCAAGTAAACGGCGCCGACCTGCCTCGCACCATCCACTACGCCACGAACTCGCTCTTCATGTTCGTCGGCGGCGCGTTCGCGCTCTTCTTCGCCTTTCGGTTGAGCGCGAAGAACAAGCGCGTTTACCAATTCTCGCTGGGATTCGTCGTCCTCAGCGCCGCTTTAAGCCTGTTTAGCAAAATCGGCGCGCTAGAAATCGTCTTCATCGTCGTCAATATCTTCGCGCTGTACGTGCTGTATGTGTATAGCGACGAATTTACCGAAACAGCCAGTTAACTTCCCCAATGAAACAAACGCTTAAACGTATCGCGCCGCAGCCGCTCTGGACTTTGCTGCGCGACGCCTACGACGGCGTCCGCCGCCTGCCCGAACTCCCCGCCGCCTACCTACACCCCTGGCGGCGCGAAAGCATTCGGCGGCTCTCCGCCCTGAAAGACGTCCACAAAGGCAAGCGCGCCTTCATCATCGGCAACGGGCCCTCGCTCAAACAAACCGACGTGAGCAAATTGAAAAACGAAATCACCTTCGGGATGAACCGCATTTACCTTGCTTTTCCCGAATGGGGATTTACCACGTCGTATCTGTGCGTCACCAACGACCTGGTCGTCGAACAGTTCGCGGAAGAAATCAGCGCGCTGGAAATTCCCAAGTTCATCGCCTGGCGCTCGCGCCGCCATTTCGACCCACGAACCCCGCTCGAAAAACTGCCGACATTTATTTACACCTCCTACACGGGACCCCGCTTCACAAGCGACGTCCGCCGCCGCGTATGGGAAGGCGCGACCGTCACTAATCTGGCGCTGCAACTGGCGTTCTTCATGGGCGTTCAACAAGCCATCCTCATCGGCGTGGATCACAACTTCGCCTCCAAAGGCGAAGCGAATCAGACCGTCGTCTCGCAAGGCGACGACCCGAATCACTTCCTGCCTAATTACTTCGGCAAGGGAGTTAAGTGGCAATTGCCCGACCTCGATACTTCGGAAATCGGTTACGCCTTCGCCCGCGAAGCTTATCAAAAAGCCGGACGGGAAGCGCTAGACGCCACCATCGGCGGCAAGCTGCAAATTTTCCCCAAAGTGGATTACGACAAGTTGTTCTAACCCCTCGTCCATCGCCAATGTCTCGTCTTCAAAAAGCCGCCTTCCTCCTTTTGCTGCTTCTCGGCGCGGCGACGCGCCTGCTCGATTTGAGCGACCCGCCGCTGGATTTTCAACCCTCGCGCCAGTTGAGAAACGCGCTCGTGGCGCGCGATATTTACTATTCGCTGCTGCCCTCCGCCTCGCCGCAACAGCGCGAGCTCGCCGCAACCTTCGCCGCTTCGGTAGGCAAATACGAACCGCCCGTCATTGAAACCCTCGTCGCGCTGAGCTACTTCATCAGCGGCGGAGAAAACTTCGCCGTCCCGCGCTTATGGGGAACGCTGTTCTGGCTGCTCGCGGGAGTCGCCTTGTTCGACCTCGCCCGCCGCGCGGTCTCGGCGGACGCCGCTTTGGTCGCGCTGGCTTACTATCTCGTCCTCCCTTTTTCGGCGCAAGCCAGCCGCAGCTTTCAACCCGACCCGCTGATGACTTCGGCGTTCACGGCGGGCGCGTATTTTCTATATCGCTGGGCGGAAGAGCAAAAATGGAAAGACGCGCTGCTCGCCGCCGCGTTTTTCTCGCTGGCTGTTTTCGTTAAGGTTGTTATCGCGTTTTTCGTCGGCGCGGCGGCGGTTTCGCTGGTTCTTTTCGCGCTTGGCAAACATTTCTGGAAATCCGCGCAAACGTGGACGATGGCGGCCATCATGATATTGCCCGCCTTTGCGTTTTATATCCTGCTCGGCGGCGGACGTTCCACCGAATATTTCTTCGCGTGGACTCTAGCGTTGCTAAAATTGATTGGCAGCGCGAAGTTTTACGCCAACTGGCTGGGCTTCCTCGGCGCCATCTTCGGTTTGACCATCGTCTTCGTCAGCCTCGCGGGAGCATGGCTCGCCCCGCCGCGCCTGCGCGCTTTGCTGCTTGGTCTGTGGGTCGGTTACGCGCTCTACGGCTTGACGCTCCCCTTTCAGATGTACACGCATAGTTATTATCACATCCAGCTGATTCCCGTCCTCGCACTGGGGCTTGCCGCGGCCGTCAATCCGCTGCTAGAATACGCCGCCCGACAAGATTGGCTGCGCCGCGCCGGATTCGCCACGCTGGCGGCGCTGGTCGTCGGTTATCACGCCTACGCCGCGCGCTCGCTTCTCCTCGCCGAAGATTTCCGCCACGAACCCGCGTTTTGGGCGCAAGTCGGCGAAGCGATTCCGCCCGAAGCAAAAGTCGTCGCGCTCACGCAGGATTACGGCTATCGGTTGATGCTCTTCGGCTGGCGCAAGGTCAGCCTGTGGCCCCTCAGCACCGGGCTGGCGGAAGTCCGTAATGAAGGCGCGGTGGATTTTTCCGCCCGTTTCGACGAGATTACCGAAGGCAAAGATTACTTTCTGGTCACAGCCTTCAATCAACTTAACAAGCAGCCCGCGCTGCAAAAGATTCTCGCGAAGCGCCCTGTCGCCGCGCAAGGAGACGGATACGTCCTGTACGACTTGAAAAGTCCGCCCGCCCCATGACTCTCGTTTCGATTATCACTCCCTCTTACAATCAGGCGCAATACCTTGAACAGACGATTCAATCCGTGCTGAATCAGGATTATCCGCGCGTGGAATACATCGTGATTGACGGCGCGTCTTCGGACGGCAGCGTCGAAATCATTCAAAAACATCAAGACCGGCTCGCTTATTGGATTTCAGAAAAAGACTCGGGACAAGCGGAGGCGATTAACAAGGGCTCCGCCAAAGCGACGGGCGAAATTATCGCATGGTTGAACTCGGACGATTATTATCTACCCGGCGCGATTGCTTCCGCCGTGGAAGCTTTTGCGCGCGCGCCCGAAGCCGCCTTTGTTTACGGCAATATGCTGGCGGTGGACGAGCGCGGGCGAACGTTTAATCAACTGACTTACCGTCAGGTTACGCTGGAAGATTTGCTGTGTTTTCAAATCATCGGTCAGCCCGCCGTGTTTATGCGCCGTTCCGCGCTGCTGCAAGCGGGCGGGTTGGATCCGACCTATCACTTTATGCTCGACCATCATTTGTGGATTCGTCTCGCCAGGCAGGGGAAGACGCCGCACGCGAATCAATTTTGGGCGGCGGCGCGTTATCATCCCGCGGCAAAAAACCGCGCGCAAGCCATTCGCTTCGGCGGCGAGGCTTTCCGTATCTTGGAGGAAGCGAAACAAGACGAGATTCTCTCAGCCCGCTTAAAGCCCGTCGCCCGTCGCGCCGCCGCGTCCGCGCACCGCGTGAACGCGCGTTATCTGTTGGACGGCGGTCAACCCACGGCGGCGCTTTCCGCATGGGGAAAGGCGCTGCTCATTCACCCGCCCACCGCGCTGGCGCGGATGAATATTCTCGTTTCCAGTTTGCTAAACCTTTCAGGGATGGAAAAACTGCGCGAAGCGACGCTGCGCCTTCGAGCGCAAAAATACAAAAATTCCTGAAAGCCTCTCGCTTTCAGGAATTTCTTTTTACTTCAACAGCCCCAACGTCCTCAACCATTCGGCGACTTGCTCCGCCGTCGGCTTGTTTCCGTAAGATTTTTTAGCGCTCACGCCCTTGGGGAAAGTTTCCTTCTTTGGGCATTCGGGCGGGTCTCCGCCGCGCAAGGTCGTGGATGTTTTCGCGCTCATGGTTTGGGCGTCGTATAACGCGACGTCCCAATCGTACCGCAGGCGATATAGCGTTCCGCCGGGGTAAGAGCAGGAGCCAATTTCCTTTTCAACTTCGTTCGCGCAAGCCACATAGCGCAGCTGTCCAGGCGTGGAAGCGGAAACGTCGGCGGGCAGCGGAATAATAACGGCGGAAAACAGCGCCGCGCGGACGGCGTTTTCATCCAAGCCAAAAATCGGCAGGGCGGGTTTTTCTCCGCCGCACACGGCGGGAATGGCGAGTTGCATCTGCTCTGTCGCTTGAATGGAACTGGAAGCGGAATATTTTTGCAAGATAAGTTCGCGCGCGGCGGCGGCTTCGGCTTTAATGTTTTCCGCCTGCGCGGCGGCTTCGATTTCAAAAACTTTGGTCAGCGCGCGATTGAAGTCGTTTTTATCGGCGATTTCCAGCGCCTGTTTTAAATACGCTTTGGCAATCAGCAGGTCTACATCCACGCCGTCCGGCGAAAATTCGCCCGCGCGGCGGTAATATTCAGCCGCTTTTTCAAGGTTATTAATCGCCGTTTGGAAATCGCCCCAGGCGATATACAAGCGCGTCAGTTCCGCTTTGAGTTTCAAGGAGCGCGCCGCGTCCGCTTCAAAATAGGTCAAGCCGTCCCGCAGGTAAGTTTCCGCGCTAAGATAATCCTGCGCGTTAAAAAAGCCTTTCGCCCAATCAAGATACGCTTGCAAAATTTCGTCGCGCAGCGCCGCATTGGCGGGATGGTCGGGGTAAGTCTCGATAAATTGCTTGGATTTTTCAATGGCGCCGGCGTAGTTTTGACGCGCCAGCAGATCCTGCGCCCAGTTCAGGTGAGCATGAATCGCCAGCTCGCCCATGCCGGCGGCGAACGCGCCCTGCGGGTAGAGCGCGGCGTATTGTTGAGAGAAGGTTAGCGCGCTCGCCCAATCCTGCGCGGCGGCGGCGCTATCGGCTTTCAATTTCAAATCGCATTGGGCGTATTGGTCATAGCCGTCGAACCAAAAGGAAAACAAAGCGCGCGGATATAAGGCGAATATCGAGCCATGTTGAAGGACGGCTTCGCAGCGACCCGCCGCGAAAGCGGCGTTAATCTGCCCGTTCAGATACGCGCCCCCGCCGATGTATCCGCCGACCAACAGCAGGAAGAAAACAATCGCGCCCACGACGACGGCGATTTGAGTCTTTTTGGAAGTTTTGCGAGCGGGCTTTTTCGCGGGCGTTTCATCCTTTTCCGCTTGCGGCGCTTCGGGGAGCGGCTGTTTCGCAGATTCGGAAACAAAAGGCGCGGAGTCTTCCGACAAGAAGGGCGAAACAGTAGTGAAGGGAGAAACGGATTTGGGCGCGGCGGAAGAATCCGTCACAAAAGGCAAGGGCTTCTTTACGGGCGGCGGAGGAGGCGCTTCAAACGGAGACTGTTCAAAAGGCGAATCGATAAACGGAGAGACGGAAGAGGCGGACGAGGAAGCGTCAGTAAAAGGAGTTTCAGTAAAAGGGGATGCGGTAAACGGGGCGGGCTTGGGCGCGGCGCGTTTTTTAAGGAAGTCCAGCGCCTGACTCGCCTGCGGGTTGCCGGGGTTGTTCCGTAAGCAAGCTTCCAACACTCGAATTTTATCCGCGTCGTCGGGGAAAGTCTCCGCCTCCCACATCCACGCGTGAATGTTATCGGGGTTGCGCTGCAAGTAACGCTCCAACATCACGCGCGCGGCTTCTTTCTTTCCGGCTTTAATCAGTTGAATTGCTTCCACAAGGACGTAATCGTTAGCCATAAGGATTTCCTGTTTGGCTAGATTTTACTCCCAACCCGCCCCGCCTGTCTATCGGGCGCTTCGTCAGTTTTGTTGGATCGCGCGATAATATCTCGATTTTTGCGTAAAATCGGAATAATTTAGAAAATTGCAATTGGGGGTGATTTGTTGCAAACCGCCTCATAAAAAGCTTGCTTTTTAACCGCTTTTATGTAAAAATAAAGTCGCTCCATCCAGGGCGCCCCCCTCGCCCTGTTTGGAGCGCTTTTTTGTTAACGCGCGGGGGCGATTACTCCTTCGCGGCAAAGAAGGGCTGCAAGTCGGGCGCGCTCGCCAGCCGCCTGCGAAACGCCGCCGCCTCCCTCAAAATGCCGCGCAAAGCGATAAAAATCTCCTGCTGCAAATACGGGTCGGGGTTCGCGCCTTGCGATTGCAGAAGCGCGCTTCCGTCGTCCTCCAACGCGGCGCGCAAATGTCCGGCGGCGGCGAGCCACTGCACCCCCAAAGAGACCGCGCTCTCGCGCGCCGCCATCGCGCCCGCGAGGTCGCTTATCCGCGTCTTGCCGCCGTAATGATTCAGCGCATATTTGCACAACCCCGCCAGACGGCGCAGAAAATCCTCCGCGTTCTCTTCCGCCGGCGGAACGGCGCAAACATAAACGTTTTTCGGCCGCGCGACATTGAGCGCCTCGCGCAATTCGGCGGGAGAAGGCGGCGCGGTATAAACGACGAGCGTTTCGGCGGGCTTCAATTTATTGCGCGGGACTCCTTTTTTCGAGTCCGCGCCTTCCGCCCACACCAAAGCCCCAGGCGGAAAGGCGGGCAAGGGCTGCAAACGCACGTCATAAATCTGAATTGCGGCTTGCCGAATCTCGACGGGCTTTTCTTCCGTCAGGCGAAAATCCAGCAATTGCAAGCTCAACTGACGCTCGCCGCGAAAAGTGGAAGCGCGGAGCGAATACGCGAGGTCGAACTTGCGTTCCGCCTCAGGCAGGTTCTCGCCCGCGCCGCCCCACCACAACACGCTTTGCGAAGAACCTTTTTCGTCCTCCACCGTCAGGCGCAAATGCTCTCTGGTCTTGCCAATGACGGAAGAAGATTTCAGCCGCGCGCCGCGAGTCGCCAAAACCAGCGAAGGATTGCCCGCGCCGAAGGGCGCCAGCGCGTCGAGCGCGTCCGCCAATTCAAAGTTCAGCTGGTCGAAATTCAGCCATGCGTCAATTTGCAAGGTCGGCTCTTCCAGCGCAATTTGCCCGAGCTGCTTTTCCACCGCCTTCGCCAGCCCGCGCCGAAACTCGTCCAATTTATCCGCTTCCAGCGAAAGCCCCGCCGCCATCGGGTGCCCCCCGAATCCGCGCAGCAAATGTTTTTGCGTAGCAATCGCTTCGGTGATGTGCAAGCCTTCCACCGAGCGCGCCGAACCGCGCAGCAAACCGTCGGTCTCGTTAAAGAGGATGGCGGGCTTGCGATATTTTTCCGCAAGTTTATTGGCGACAATGCCCACCACGCCGCCGGGCCAGCCGGAATGCGCCAGCGCAATGACGGGCGCATCCAGCAATTCGGGACGTTCGCGTAACTGCTCTTCGGCGGCTTCATACACCTGCGAGGTTAAAAATCGGCGGTGTTGATTCAAAGCCTCGATTTGAGCGGCTAACACGCGGGCGCGGACAGGGTCCTGGGTGGTGAGCAATTCCACCGCGGGGTTAGCGTCGCTTAGCCTGCCCAGCGCGTTCAAGCGCGGCGCAAAGGTAAAGCCGACGGTCTCTTCGGTCAACGTTTCCAGGTTTGCCCCCGCCAATTCCGCCATGACTTTCAGCCCCAGCCGTTCGGTTTTTCGCAGCCGCGCGATTCCTTTTTGCGCCAGCGAGCGGGTCTCGCCTTGTAGCAGCGCCACGTCGGCAATTAATCCGAGCGCGACAAGGTCAAGCAGAAATTCGGAACGGCGGGGTTGAGATTCGGAATTCAGAATCGCTTCCGCCAGTTTGTAAGCCACGCCTACGCCCGCAAGGGTCTTCAAGCGGTGACCTTCGAGCAGCAGTTTGGGGTTGAGAATCACCCTCGCGGGAGGCAGCGTTTCGGCGGGGTCGTGGTGGTCGGTGACGATCACTTGCGCGCCGCGCGCATTGGCGAATTCAATCGCCTCATGCGCGGTCACGCCCGTATCGCAAGTGAGAATCAATTCCGCGCCGCCTGCGAGGATCGGCGCCAGCGATTCAATATGAACGCCGTGGCTTTCTTTGCCGCGAACGGGGATGTAATATGTCGCGTCCGCGCCCAGCGTGCGCAACGTTTCAACGAGCAGCGCGGTGGAGGTCTGCCCGTCTACGTCGAAATCGCCCCAAACGCAAATTTTACGCCTGCGGCGAATCGCTGCGCGGAGAATCTGCGCGGCTTCTTCGGCGCGCTCAAATTGGGCGGGGGGAATCTCGTCGGGGAAGAGGAACGCGCGCGCTTCCGCAGGGGAGCGAATTCCCCGCCGAATCAAAGTCTCCGCGACAAGGGGATGCAGCCTCAGCGCGGAGAGCGAATCAATCGAAACGGAAGCGGGGTCCGCCCAGCGCGTCATGAATACCCGTTGGGATGCGTCCGATGCCATTCCCACGCGCTGGCGAGAATTTCGCGCAGGTCGTCATATTTTGGCGCCCAGCCGAGCTCAGCTTTGATTTTTTGCGAAGAAGCAATCAAGCGCGCCGGGTCGCCGGGGCGGCGCGGGGCTTCGACGACGGGAATGGGGCGCCCGGTCACTTCGCGCGCGGTTTCGATGACCTCGCGCACAGAAAAGCCGTTTCCGCTGCCGAGGTTGTAAATCATCTTTTCGCGCGAGTCGAGGGCTTCCAGCGCCAGCAAATGCGCCGAGACCAAATCGGCGATGTGAATGTAATCGCGGATGCAGGTGCCGTCGGGGGTCGGGTAATCAGTTCCGTAAATGGAGGCGCGCTCCGCCTGTCCGAGCGCAATTTGCAACACGCGCGGGATGAGGTGTGATTCGGGTTGGTGCGCTTCTCCGCGTCCGGGCAGCGCGCCGCAGGCGTTAAAGTAGCGCAGCGCGGCGTAACGCAGCCCGTAAATCTGGCGATACCAGTCGAGCGCTTGTTCGGTCATCAACTTGGTCTGACCGTACACGTTGTTCGGCCCCAGCGGGGATTCTTCGGTCAGCGGCTCGTCGCTGGATTGATACACCGCGGCAGTGGAAGAAAAGACGAATTTCTGAACGCCCGCTTGAATGCAGGTTTCCATCAATCGCAGAGAATTGACGAAGTTGTTGCGAAAGAATTTGCCGGGGTCTTTCATGCTTTCGCCCGCTTCGATGAAAGCGGCGAAGTGCATCACGGCGTCGTAGCGGTTCGAGGTGAGCGCTTCGGCGAGGGCGTGGCTGTCTTCCAAATTGGCGTGAATGAAGCGCGCGCCCGTCGGAACGGCTTCGCGGTGGCCCGTGACGAGCGAATCGTACACGGTGACCGAGTGTCCGGCGCTGAGCAGCGCTTCGGCGGCGGCGGAACCGATATAGCCCGCGCCGCCCGCGACAAAAATGTTCATAACGAAAGGTCTCCTTGAAAGCGGTTGCCGAAATTATATCTTACTGTTCGGCGAAGTTTTCGCGCCAGCCTTCGACGTACCAGCGAAGATACTGTTCGACGTGGGCGCTCCAATATTGTTCGGTGTGGTCGCCGGCGAATTGGTGAAATTCGTGCAAGTAACCGTTATCGGACAGGACGGCTTCCAACAGCAGGCTGTTTCCCAATTCGGCGTCGGCGTCGCCAACGTCGTGCCACAAGCGGGGACGCTGGTCTTCGGGAATGCCTTTGATCAAGGCGGGGAGGTACGGGGCGTTGTCCTTGAAGAGCGCGGGAGAATGCAGCCCCAACGCGCCGAACAAATCGGGACGCTCGAAGCCCAGTTTCGCCGTCCAGCCGCCGCCGCGCGAAAGCCCGCCAAGCGCGCGAAATCTTCTATCGGCCAGAGAGCGGTAATTCGCGTCCACGTAGGGAATCACGTTGGATACCAGCCGCTCGCCAAAGAAGGCGCCCGCCTGCGTGTTCCAGTATCGGTCGTCGGGGAAGACCATCAGGAAGGGCATGGCTTCGCCGCTGTGAATCAGGTTGTCCGCCGCTTTGGGCGCGCCGATTCTCAGCCATTGATCCTGACGGTAAGTCTGCCCGTGCAGCAGATAAAGGACGGGATAGCGCTCGGACGAATATTCGTAACACGGCGGCGTGTAAACGATGAATTCCTGCGGCGGGACGACGTCTTCAAGGACGCGCTGCTCCAACCTGCCGGGCAGTGTCAAACATGCCAGCGGAGTCGCGGTGGGGGTCGGGCTGGGAACGGGGGTGGGAGACGCGGTTTGCGCGGGCAAGGCGGGAACGGGCGAAGGGGAAGGCGTTTCGCTTGCGGAACAGGCTGAACACGCCGCAATCAACAAAAAGGCGGCGACGAAGGAGATTGCTTGACGGGCGGTCATTCTTCGGATTATACTCGCCCCGTTCTCGTTACGGGGCGTAGCGCAGTCCGGTCAGCGCGCTTGCTTTGGGAGCAAGAAGTCCCGGGTTCGAATCCCGGCGCCCCGACTGAAACGCAGCGCGCTTCAATCAGAGCGGGGGTATAGCTTTCTGGTCTGAATTCGCTTTGTTGCAAACACCTGGCTGTGTCGCTGCGAGGCGAGCAAAAAAGCGCCGGAGCAGTCCCCCTGATGTGCGCGGAGATTGCTTCGCCGCCTGCTGCGGCTCGCAATGACTTCGGAAAGCAGGTTGATCTTGATGATTGCAACAGAGCAGTCTGGATTCAAAATTGCAAACCAACAGAAGGAACGGAGTTTTCAGGATAAGCCCGCAAGGGGAGCGAGACAAAAACACATCCCGTTTATCCCGTCCATTCTGTTAATATGGTAACGAGAAAGCCATAAAGGCAGGGGGCGGGAAAAAGCCGCTTGCGCGCGCGCCAATTCTGGTATAATAGCTGCCCGTGACTGGTCCTGCCTTACGGTTCGCGCTGTGGGCAAGGAGACCTGCATTCATCTTATAGAAAGGAAGCATACGTCATGCCGCTTGCAAAAGAAGTAAAGGCAAAGGCGATTGAAGATTTTCATCGCCACGAAAAGGACACCGGCTCGCCTGAAGTTCAGGTCGCCATCCTGACCAACCGCATTCAGCAACTGACTGAACACTTGCGGGACAACAAGCACGACCAATCGTGCCGCCGCGGACTTCTCAAGCTTGTCGGTCAGCGCCGCCGGCTGCTCGCCTATTTGCGCAAAAGCAATTACGCCAGCTACCTCAGCGTCACCGACAGACTGAACCTCCGCCGCAAGTAAAAGAACGCCCCAAAAGACCTGACAGGGTTTCAGCAGCCTGTCAGGTCTTTTACAAAATCCCGCAGTCAGGAATTGAACAGCGCGAACAACGCAGGTTGTTCCCACTCTTCAGTCCCTGACCAACGGCGGGAAACGTTTTTCAGGCGAAGCAAATTTCGCCCAAAGCAACAGGAGAAAAATTGAATATGAAACCCGAATCGAAGCGCTATTCCACCATGGTCGGAAAGCGCGAGCATTATTTTGAAACCGGCAAGCTCGCCTCCCAAGCCGGAGGCGCGGTGACGTTTGGCAGCGGAGAATCCGTCGTCTTTGCCGCCGCCACCATGGGCGGAGTCCGCGAAGGCATTGACTTCTTCCCCCTCTCGGTGGATTTTGAAGAAAGACTGTACGCGGGCGGGAAAATTCCCGGCTCGTTCTTCCGCCGCGAAGGCAAAGCCGCCACCGAAGCGATTCTCGTCGGGCGGCTCACCGACCGCCCGCTGCGCCCCCTCTTTCAGCACGGCATGAGGAACGAGGTGCAGGTCATCGTTTACACCTTCTCATCCGACGGGCAAAACCCGCTGGATATTCTCGCCATCAACGCGGCTTCCGCGGCGATTATGATTTCCGATATTCCCTGGGGAGGACCCGTCGGCGCGGTGCGCGTCGGCAGAATCAACGGCGAGTTCGTTATCAACCCGACCTTTGCGGAGATGGAGCAATCGGACCTCGATTTGCGCCTCGCCGGCACGCGCGACGCGATTCTCATGGTGGAATGCGGCGCGAACGAAATCCCCGAAGACGTGATGGCGCAAGCGCTGGAGCTCGGTCATCAATCCATTCAGCCGTTGATTGACCTGCAACTTAAAATGCGCGAAGAAGTCGGCAAGCCCAAGCGCGAAGCGACCATCGTCCTCGCCAACGAGGAATTGCAAAAGAAAGTCTTCGAGGCGGTGAATCAACGCATGAACGAACTGCTCGATAAGCCGTTGAGCAAAGCCGAATTTTACGGCGGCATGGACGAGCTCTTAAACGCCGTCATCGCCGAATTTTGCGTGGAAGGCGACCCCGACGCCCCGACCAAAGCCGACGTGCAATCCGCGTTCAGCGAGGCGGAGCATAAAATTGTGCGCGAGAGAATTTTGAGTCTGGGCAAGCGCCCCGACGGGCGCGGGACGACCGACGTGCGCCCGATTTGGTGCGAAGTAGGAGTCGCTCCGCGCGCGCACGGCACGGGCTTATTTACGCGCGGCGAGACGCAAGTCCTCTCCTTCGTCACGCTCGGCACGCTGGGCGAAGCGCAGGAATTGGATAACCTCACCCCCGAAGACACCAAGCGCTACCTGCATCACTACAACTTCCCGCCCTTCTCAACGGGCGAAGTGAAACCCCTGCGCGGGCAAAGCCGCCGCGAAGTGGGGCATGGCGCGCTGGCGGAACGCGCGCTGGAACCGGTGATCCCCGCCGAAGAGACCTTCCCCTACACCATCCGCGTCGTCTCGGAAGTTTTATCCTCCAACGGCTCGACCTCGATGGCTTCGGTCTGCGGCTCGACTCTGGCGCTGATGGACGCGGGCGTTCCCATCAAAGCGCCCGTCTCCGGCGTGGCGATGGGGCTGATTACCGACGAAAGCGGACGCTATAAAATTCTCACCGACATTCAAGGCACGGAAGACCATCTCGGCGATATGGATTTCAAAGTGGCGGGGACGGCTCAAGGAATCACCGCGCTGCAAATGGACATCAAAATCAGCGGGCTGAGCGCGCAGATGATGAAAGAAGCGCTCGAACAAGCCCGCGTGGCGCGCATGCATATTTTGGAGAAAATGCTCGCCACGCTGCCGGCGCCGCGCCCGGAATTGAAGCCGCACGCGCCGCGCATTATCACGGTGAAGATTCCGGTGGATAAAATCGGCGCGCTCATCGGACCCGGCGGCAAGAACATCCGCGCCTTGCAGGAAGAGACCGGCACGAAGATTGACATTGAAGAAGACGGCACGGTTTACATCGCCTCCACCGACGGCGAGGGCGCGAAGATTGCCCAAGAGAAAATTGAATCGCTCGGCGAATCGGTCGTGCTGGGCAACATCTACACGGGTCCCGTGGTGCGGGTGGAGCCTTTTGGCGCCTTTGTAAACATTCTGCCCGGCGTGGACGGGCTGGTGCATATTTCGCAGCTGGATACCGAGCGCGTCAACTCGGTGGAAGACGTCTGCGCCCTGGGCGACGAGCTGACCGTGATGGTGACGGATATTGACGCGCAAGGCAAGGTGCGCCTCTCGCGTCAAGCCGTGCTGGAAGGCTGGTCGCTGGAAGAAGCGCGCGAAAACGACAAAGGCGGGGGCGGTTCGCGCGGAGGAAGCGGACGCGGCGGCGGCTCGCGCAACGGCGGTTCGCGCGGAGGAAGCGGACGCGGCGGAGATCGCGGCTCGCGCGGCGGCGGACGCAGACCGTAACCTTAAAAACTTTACGAAGCGAACGTGATGGACAGGACGCTCAGCGTATGGCGCTTGCAAGCGAACGTGAAAGCGTCCTGTTTATCTTTGCGAATGGCGGATTCGGTTGAAAAAAAGCCGCAATTTAATTCTTAAAATATGTTGACAATTCGCAAAAGTGCGTGTAAAATCACGCCCGCTTAATGAAACAAAGCACGCCGAGATAGCTCAGTTGGTAGAGCACGCGACTGAAAATCGCGGTGTCCCCAGTCCGATCCTGGGTCTCGGCACTCTCGACCGGCTGAGCGAGAACAAGGTCGAAACGCGGGCGTAGTACAGTGGTAGTACGTCTCCTTGCCAAGGAGAAGGTCGTGGGTTCGAGTCCCATCGCCCGCTCAAACTGCGGAGGGTTGCGAGTGAAGGAAAATCAATCGCAATCCTCGTTGTTTATGGCGTCGTCGCCAAGTGGTAAGGCAAGGGTCTGCAAAACCCTCATACGCGGGTTCGAATCTCGCCGACGCCTCTTCCCCGCCCCGAAGATTTCGGGGCGGTTTTCTTTTTTGCGCGCTCGCCAGCCTTTACCGATTCTTTACGTTTGCTTTATGATAGGAAAAAACGAAACGGGTAAAACAATTGCTATGGCAAAAATTCTCATCGTGGACGACGAGCCCTCAATTGTCAATCTTATTCAGGCTTACCTCAAGCCGGAAGGGTATCAAGTTTTTTCCGCCGCGGACGGACCTTCAGGCTTGAAAGCCGTGCGCGCCTACAAGCCCGACCTGGTGATTCTAGATGTGATGCTGCCCGGCATGGACGGCGTCGAACTGCTGACGCGGCTGCGGCGCGAATCGCAGGCGTATGTCATCATGCTCACCGCCCGCACGGAAGAGACCGATAAAATCGTCGGGCTGTCCGTCGGCGCGGACGATTACGTTACCAAACCGTTCAGCCCGCGCGAGCTGACCGCGCGCGTTAAAGCCGCTTTGCGCAGGCTGCAAGCGAGCGGCGCGCCCGCCGCCGAAGGGGAAATCCTCTCGTTTCGCCATGTCCGCATTGACGCGGGCGCGCGCACGGTCACGGTGGACGACCAGCCCGTCGAGCTGACCGCCAGCGAGTTCGATTTGCTGCGCGTTCTGGCGGAAAATCGGGGCCGGGTGATGACGCGCGAACAATTGCTGGAAAAAGTTTGGGGCGGAGAATACTTCGGCGAGCTGCGCGTGGTGGACGTGCATTTGGGGCATGTGCGGCAAAAATTGGGCGCCCCCGATTTAATTGCCACCGTGCGCGGAGTCGGCTACCGTTTCGACGACGAGGTTTTATGAATTTCTTGCGCTCGGGTTTGGGTTTGAAGTTGTTCGCTTCTTATTTGCTGGTCATCCTGATTAGCGTCAGCGTGGTCTGGTTTGCCGCGTGGCTGAGCCTGCCGCGCGCGTATCAACGTCACCTGCTGTTAATGGAACAAAGCATGGGCGCGGGCATGGGTTTGAGCATGGGCAAAGGACAAGGCAAAGGCGGCGGCGTTGGGGCGGGGGGCGGCATGATGGCGCAGTATTATCAGGAATTTCAAAAATCCTTCAACGAATCGTTGTTGGTTGCGATTGTCGCGGCGAGCGTGGTGGCCGGCTTTGCCAGCGCGCTCATCAGTCGCGGCGTCCTCGCGCCCATCAGTTCCATGAGCCGCGCCAGCGAGCGCATCGCCGAAGGGCGTTACGACGAGCGCGTCCCTCAACAGAGCCGCGACGAGCTGGGGCAGCTCGCTCAAAGTTTTAACCGCATGGCGGAGCGGCTGGAACAGGTAGAAACCATGCGCCGCCAATTAATCGGCGACGTGGCGCACGAGCTACGCACGCCGCTGACCACCATCAAAGGGTACGCCGAAGGGTTGATGGACGCGGCGCTGCCCGCCGACGAGGAAACCTTTCGTCAAATTCACTCCGAAGCGGAACGGCTTAACCGTCTGGTGGACGATTTGCAGGAATTGAGCCGCGTCGAATCGCGCGCGATACCGCTGGATATTCGCCGAACGGACGCAGCCGCCGTCGTCGGCGTCGTCGTCAAGCGGATGAAGCCTCAATTTGAGGCGAAAGGCGTGACGCTGACGACCAGCCTCCCCGCGGAAGGCGCCGCGTTCCTGGCGGACGAAGGGCGCGCCGTGCAGATTCTCACCAATCTGGTCGGCAACGCGCTGCAACATACGCCCGCCGGCGGCAAGGTGGAAATTTCAGTCCAGCGCGAAAGAGACGAAGCGAAGGTCTCGGTGCGCGACACGGGCGAAGGAATCGAAGCCGAGCATTTGCCGCGCATCTTCGACCGCTTTTACCGCGCGGATAAATCGCGCTCGCGCGCGCGCGGCGGTTCCGGCGTCGGGCTGACCATCGCCAAAGGGCTGGCGGAAGCTCAGGGCGGGAGAATTTGGGCGGAGAGCGAAGGAAAAAATAAAGGCAGCGCGTTTCATTTCACGCTGCCCATCGCCTGAACGCGGCGGAGTTATTTTCTCTTTTTTCCAAACAGCAGCCCCAGCAGCCAGAGAAAGACCACCGCGCCAAAAACCGCGACCAATAAGCTGGCTAAAAATCCCTCTCCCAAATCTACGCCCAGCAGGTTGAGAAGAAAGTTGCCGATGAACGCGCCGACGACGCCGACGACGATATTCGCAATCGCGCCCATCTGCTTATTTTTCTTCATGATGACGCTGGCGATCCAGCCCGCCAGCGCGCCGAGAATGATGAATACGATGAAATTCATGAGAGCCTCCAAAGGGTAAGGGGTGGTTGAAATTTTATTGTATCGGCTGAACGACGCCCAAATCGGACGGCGCGCCGCCGAACAAGCCAATATCGGCGCAGGAATGCTTATCCACGCGCAACAGAAGAACGCCGTTTGAGGAAGCGTCCACCTGAATTACGGTGCCTTGCTTGTAGGTGGAATCGACCGTGAGTTTCAGCGTCGCCTGATGAGCCACAGGAAGGTTGGCGAGACAGACCTGCCTATCGGGATGTTCGCGCCCTTCGTCTATCGCGCGCAGCAGGGCGCAAGTATTGGGTAAATCCACGTTGCCGACGTTCTTTAAAACGACGTAAGCGTTGGTCACTTCGCCCATGCCGTGCGTGACGTCAACGCTGGTGTTGCAGCCGAGAATTTCCACCGCGATGGCGGGAGCGGGAACGGCGGTGAAAGTTTCCGTCGGGGCAGGGGTGAAAGAGGGCGCGACGGTCGGCGAAGGGACGGGCGTATCGCTCGGAACGGCAGGGGGGACGGTAACCGGGGCAAGGATAATCGGCGTGGGGGTAATCACGCTGGGCGTGCCGGAAGGAATGGGAGTCCAAACCGGAAAAGGCTGCGGGTTAACGTCCCATATATCGCACGCGCCAAGCAAGAAGGGCAAAATTAAAAGCAGGAGTTTTTTTTTCATCGCTTCACGCTTTGGAAAACTTCGCGTCCAGTTCGCGCTCGCCCGGCTCGACCAGCAGGCTGCCGTCGGGAAAGACGATGGTCGGCACGCTGCGATAGCCGTTGTTCAGGCGTTTCACAAATTCCGCCGCCTGTTCGTCTTTGTTCACGTCCACCTTGAGGTAGGGAATTTTGCGCGAATCAAAGTACGCCCGCGCACGGCGACAATCGGGGCAGGTTTCGGTGACGTACATCACAATTTGGGAAGGGGCGGGGTTATATAAATCGTTCATGCTTTTTTCTCTTATCGTATCTTCTCTTCCGCCGCTTTTTGCAGGATGTAAAATCCCAGTTCCATCAGCGGGAAAAGTTCGGGCGGAGAAAGGGTCTCGCCCCGCTCGAAACGCTCTAAGGCGCGCAGCAGGGAACCGCGCGCGCCGCTGGCGCGATGCGCCCAAACCGAATCGGCGGAGATTTTCTCCAAACGAGCGAGCAGCAGGCGCAGCAAGGCAAGCGTATCTTCCGCGCCGGGAGCGGTTGAAAAGGTCGCGCTCATGCCAGCTTTCGCAGATCCTCTGTCGAATTCAATTTGATTCGCAGCGCTTTACGCCCGGCGGCTTTCAACGCTTCGTAATCGCCCAGCGCCTGCGCGCGGATGAGCGTCCCAAAGGTTAAGCCCTGCGTTGGGATTTCCATATCTTCTTTCGCGTCATAGACGAACTGGATAAAGAGACCTTTGTTGGGTCCGCCTTTGTGGAACTGCCCGGTGGAATGCTGGAAGCGGGGTCCGAAGCCGGCCGTCACGGCGCAGCGCGTTTTTTCGCGGATGGAGATTCTCAGCGCTTGCAGCATGTCTATCATCTGCGCGTTGCGCGGCAGGTAAGCGTTAAGCGCGATATAAGCGCCTTGCTCCGCTTGTTTGAGGAATTCGTCCAGCGCGCGGCGGGCGTCTTTCATTTCGACCAAATCGGCTTCGGCGAGCTTGCCCGTGGCTTGATATTCTTTGATTTTCGCAATCGTCCGCAATTTGCTATCCTGCACGTCGGGCTGGTCAAAGGCGTTCACGCCGAGGACGTGACACAAAACGGCGACGGCGATTTCCCAGCGGTAAAATTCCGCGCCCGCGTCGTATGGGCTTTCAATCTGGAATTGCAGGACGGGGAACTCCGCCTTTTTAAGCGCCGCGGCGATTTCGTCCAACTCGCCTTCGCGGCGGAGGTAGACGAAGAAGCGGTCGTCGTCGTAAATTTTCACGCCGCCCGGCGGCTCCAACGCGACGGGCAAGACTCCCTTGCCGTGTTTGCCGCTGGATTCGGCGACGACCTGCTCAATCCAACCTGCGAGGGCGGCGACGGATTGATCCGCGAGGATGGTCATCTTATCCCTGCCGACCAGCGCGCATTCCGCCATCACCGCGCCCAACACAAAGCCCGCGCCGTGCGCCGCGTTAGAATCTTTCTTGATTCGCTCGGCGGCGGCAAGCAGCTTTTCCAAATCCATGCCGAGCAGCGCGGCGGGGACAAGCCCGAAATCGGTCAGCGCGGAGAAGCGTCCGCCCACGTTGGAATCGGCGTTGAAAATTCTGCGAAAGCCGCGCTCCTTCGCCAGCGCTTCGAGCGAGGTTCCTTCGTCGGTAATCGCGACGAAACGCGAGCCGTCTCCGCCGCTCAATTGCCAGGCGTAATCAAAGGCGGCGAGCAGCTCCGCCGTGCCGCCGGATTTGCTGGCGACGATGTAAAGCGATTGGTCGGGCGGAAAATCGCGGAAGGCTTGCGCGACCTGCGCCGGGTCGGTGGAATCTAAAATGGCGAGCGAGGTCTTCGCCTCCACGCCGGCGCCCGCCAGCAGCGCAGAGAAAACTTCGGCAGTGAGCGAAGAGCCGCCCATGCCGATCACCAGAACGCGGTCAATTCCCTCGTCGTGAACCTGTTTGGCGAAGGCGAGGTAATCGTTCATTCTTACGCGCGCGTCTTCGACAGAATGCAGCCAGCCGAGCCGTTTGAGGACCTCCGCCTGTCCCGTCGGGTCGTTGGTCCATACGGTCGGGTCGTGAGACCAGAGACGGGCGGGAATCGAATCCGCTTCCAGCTGCGCGACGCGGGTGGAAATTGCGCCGGAGAGAAATTCGAGCGAGGCGGCGTAATCTTCGCGCCGTTTTTCAATCGCTTCCAGCAATTTGGCGAAGGAATCTTGAAAGGCAATCACGCCTTCCACTTCCAAATCTTCGGTCACGTCTTCCAGGCGGATTCCCAGCGCCGCGAGCTGAGCAATCTGTTCTTTGCATTCTTCCAGTCCGACGGTTAAAGTCAGGCTGGGGTTGCCATGGTCGCGGAAGGCTTCGAGCGTAGCGGGCGGGACGGTGTTCACCGTGTCGGGTCCGATGAGGTTGTCCACGTAGAGCGTATCGGAATACTTCGGGTTTTTTGTTCCGGTGGAAGCCCACAGCGGACGCTGCACGCGGGCGCTGAAACGAGTTTTGAGCTGGTGAAAGCGCCCGGAGGTGAAGAAGTTTTCAAAAGCCTCGTAAGCGATTTTGGCGTTGGCGATGGCGGCTTTTCCGCGCAAGGGAGAATCTTCGGGCAGCCGCGCGTCCACTTTCGTATCAATGCGCGAGACAAAAAAGGAAGCGACGGACGTGATGTGATTGACGGGCAGATCCAACACCACGCGGTCCACCAGACCGGAGAGGTAGGCTTCCATCGCCTCGATATAGCGCGCGACGGAAAAAATCAGCGTGACGTTGACGTTAATGCCCGCGGCGATGGTCTCGCGGATGGCGGGGATTCCCGCTTTGGTGGCGGGGATTTTCACCATCAGGTTGGGGCGGTTAACTCGCTCCCACAGTTCGCGCGCTTGTTTAATCGTCCCTTCGGTATCGTTCGCCAGATAGGGGTTGACTTCCAGGCTGACGTAGCCGTCGCCGCCTTTGGTTTCTTCGTACAGCGGGCGAAAGAGGTCGCACGCTTGCTGAATATCCTCAATAGCCAGCTGCCAGAAGATGCGCTCGGCGTCCCAGCCCGCCCAAGCCAGCGGAATGAGCGCGGAGTCGTAATCGCTCGATTTGGCGATGGCGTTTTGGAAGATGGTGGGGTTGGAGGTGACGCCGCGAATCTCGCCGCGTTCAATCATGGCTTTGAGCTCGCCGTTTTCCAGCAGCCGCCTTTGAATGTTGTCGTACCACAGGGATTGTTTAAGGGAAACGAGTTTTTGAATGGGGTTCATGGGTATAGTAGGCACGTTAACCTCTGCGACCTTTTAACATTCCAACTTCTTAATCTTCCCTACCCGTCTGGCGTACCGCTCTCCGCCGGGCTGATCGCCGAGATAATTGGCGCCCAAAAAAGCGGAAATAATCACCTTGACCAGTTCGGGTCCAATCACGCGCCCGCCGAGACACAAGACGTTCATCGCGTCGTGCTCCACTCCCTGCGCGGCGGAATAAGCGTCGTGGCAGACCGAAGCGTACACGCCTTTCATTTTATTCGCCGCAATCGCCGCGCCAATCCCCGAACCGCAGATAAGGATTCCGCGCTCAGCTTCGCCGCTTTGAATCTTTCTACCCAGTTTTTCGGCGTAGTCGGGAAAGTCCACCGATTCGGCGCTGTACGTTCCAACGTCAATCACCTCGTGTCCGGCGTTTTTCACCGCTTCGAGGACCGTCTCTTTCAGCGGAAATCCGCCGTGATCGCAGCCAACGACAATTTTCATAATTCTTTCGCCTTTGCGACAATGTTTTCAACCGTAAACCCAAATTTTTCAAAGAGCGTCTTCGCCGGGGCGGAAGCGCCGAAACGGTTGAAGCCGACGACCGCTTTCGCGTACCGTTCCCAGCCTATTGTAGAGCCGGCTTCCACCGCCAGCCGTTTTTGAATCGTTTTTGGCATGACCGATTCGCGGTAAGAAGAGTCCTGCTTTTCAAACAGTTCCCAGCTAGGGAAGGACACGACGCGGACGCTCTTACCTTCAGCGGCGAGCCTTTTGGCGGCTTCGAGAATCAGGCTGACTTCCGAGCCGCTCGCCATGAGAATCATCTCCGGGTGCGCGCCGAAGTCTTTCAATACGTAAGCGCCCTTTTCCACTTGCGGGTTGGGAATTTCAAGAGTCGGAAGGGCTTGCCGCGTCAGCGCCAGCACGGTGGGACCGTCTCGGCGTTCGATGGCGACCTTCCACGCCCGCGCGGTTTCGTTTGCGTCGGCGGGACGAATCACCGTCAGGTTGGGAATCAGGCGCAGCGAAGCCAATTGCTCGACGGGCTGATGCGTGGGGCCATCCTCGCCCAGCCCGATGCTATCATGGGTGAAGACAAAAATCGAAGGGATGTGCGAAAGCGCCGCAAGGCGGATGGCGGGACGCATGTAATCGGCGAAGACGAGGAAAGTTCCGCCGTAGGGAATCACGCCGCCGAAGAGCGCCATGCCGTTTAGCGCCGCGCCCATCGCATGTTCGCGCACGCCGAAGTGAAAGTTGCGCCCGTGATACGAATCTTTTTGAAAAGCGGGCGCGCCCTCGATTTTGGTGTTGTTCGAGGGAGCCAGGTCCGCCGAACCGCCGACCAGTTCGGGCAGTTTCGCGGCGAGGGCGTTAATCGCCTTGCCGGAGGCGGCGCGGGTGGCCATGCCTTTCGGGTCAGGGGGAAAGACCGGCAGCGCGGAATCCCAGTCTTCGGGCAATTTGTTGTAAATGCGGCGGACGAGCTCTTCGCCCAGTTCGGGATACAGGCGCTTGTAAGCGTCCAGTTTCATCTTCCAATCAAATTCAAGTTCGCGTCCCTTTTCCACCGCTTTGCGATAAAAAGCCAGCACGTCATCGGCGATGAAGAAGCGCGGCTCGCGCGGATAGCCGAGATTGTCCTTCGCGGCGTTCAACTCGTCGTCCCCCAGCGGCTCGCCGTGCGCCTTCGATGTGCCTTGACGATGAGGCGCGCCATATCCGATGACGGTTTTGCAGATAATCAACGAGGGGCGCGGCTCGGCTTTGGCGGCTTTAATCGCCTTGTCAATTTCTTCTACGTCGTTGCCGTTTTCCACCCTTAAGACCTGCCAGCCGTAAGCGCGGAAGCGCACCGCGCGGTCTTCGGTGAACGCCAGGTCGGTCGAGCCGTCAATTGAAATTTTGTTGTCGTCGTACAGGTAAATCAGCCGTCCGAGCGAAAGATGCCCGGCGAGCGAAGCCGCCTCCGAAGCGACGCCTTCCATCAAGTCGCCGTCGGTGACGATGGCGTAGATGTACGGGTCAATTAAATTGTGCCCGCCGCGCTTGAAGACGGCGGAAAGATGCGCGGCGGCGATCGCCATGCCGACGCCGGTTGCGAAGCCCTGCCCCAAGGGTCCCGTGGTTGTTTCGACTCCGGGGGTCAAGCCGTATTCGGGATGTCCGGGAGTCAGGCTTTCCCACTGGCGGAAACGTTTTAATTCATCCAGCGGCAGGTCGTAGCCGGTGAGATGCAGCAAAGAATAGAGCAGCGCCGAGCCATGTCCGCCGGAGAGGATGAAGCGGTCACGTCCGGGCCAGCGCGGATTGCGGGGGTTGTGCCGCAAATGGCGCGTCCAGACGGTGAAAGCAATCGCTGCCGCGCCCATTGGCAGACCGGGATGTCCCGATTTCGCCTGCTGAACCATATCGGCGGAAAGAAAGCGAAGCGTGTTAATTGCGCGGGTTTGAAGGTCTTGAGTGGCCATGACTGGTATTTTACCATTTGAACAACGAGCGCGAGCGGGGCGTTAAAAAATCCGCCTTCTTCAGCCGGCAAGAAAGCGAAACTTTGCAACGGAAAAGCGACCAAAACATGATTGTTTTTTTCTAAAATGCTGTATAATGATTTTAATCAATTTTTAATCTGTGCGGAGGGTGACAGGCCATGGAAAATCTGACTGGCAAGCAGTTTGGGCAGTATCAGATTGTTGAACCGCTAGGAGAAGGGGGCATGGCTGCAGTGTACAAAGCGTATCAGCCTTCAATGGATAGGTTTGTGGCAATTAAGGTCCTGCCAGCTCAGCTGGCGGAATCGGAAGAATTTCAAGCGCGCTTCAAACGCGAAGCGAAGATTTTGGCGCACTTGCAGCATCCTCACATCCTGCCGGTGTTTGATTTCGGCGAAGAAGAAGGTCACCCGTATATCGTCATGATGTACGTGGAAGGCGGGACTCTGGCGCAGTTGATTCAAAAACAAACCCTGAGCCTGCTGGAAGTCTTTCGTCACATTTCGCAAATCGGGTCGGCGCTTTCATATGCGCACGGGCGCGGGCTGATTCACCGCGACGTGAAGCCCAGCAATGTGTTGATAGACGCAAGCGGCAACTGTCTGTTGACCGATTTCGGGTTGGCACGCGCGGAAGTGAGCGACTCGAAATTAACTTCTTCCGGCTCGGTGGTCGGCACGCCGGCTTATATGTCGCCCGAACAGGGGATGGGCAAAGAAATTGACCACCGCAGCGACATTTATTCTTTGGGAATTATTTTATATGAAATGCTCACCCGCCGCGTGCCTTTCGTGGCGGAAACGCCCGTAGCGGTGGTCTTCAAGCATGTGCAAGAGCCGCTGCCGCCGTTGAGCTCCTTTAACGTGGAAGTCCCGCCTGAAGTGGAAACGACGCTCGGCAAAGCCCTGGCGAAAAACCCCGACGAGCGCTATCAGACTGCCGAAGAGTTCATCCGCGCGCTGCAAAAAGCGATTCCCGGCGCTTCCAGTTCCGCTTCCATTGTCATAGCAAATTCAGCGAAAGAAAGCGCCGCGACGGAGAATCTTCCGCCCAGCCAGCCCCCCATGACGCCCCCACGCAGCCAGCCTCCCGTTACGCCTCCACGCAGCCAGCCCGCCGCGCAACCCGCGCGCGGACGGAGCAACGCCCAAAAAGCCGACAACAAAGAACATATCGTGATTCTTGCCGTCTTGATTGCGCTGGGTTTGTGTTGCATGGCGTTTGCCGCCGCGAGCGCGTTATTCCTTTATCTACAAAGCGGCAGCAGGCTGCTGAAGACCGCCACCCCCACGCCCAGCGTCACCCCATCTGACACAGCCTCTCCCATGCCAATTCACACCAAAAAGCCAACGGAAACTTTGCCCCCCACCTCCACTCCGACAGCGACTCAAGAGCCCACCTTGACCGCGACGCCCACCGAGACGCCCACGCCATCCCGAACGCCCGTTCCGACCAAGCCGAAAGGCGGCGAAAAAGACGGAGGCGGAAGCGGCGGCGGAGGGGGAGGCGGAGGTCCCATTGGCGGAGGAGGTTAATCAGTTTACAAGCTGCGTTGCGACGCTTTGCCTCGTTCGCAGCCCGTTTCCTGTTAAGCGGAGATAGCATTCCGCCCGCCCGTCAGTTTTTTTCACTTGCCTTACGCGGCAGCGCGAGATTCATCTCATCGATCTATGGGAAAACCGCGTAATATCAAAATCACAGAAAGGAAGAGTAAAATGAATAAATTGCGCTTTTTAATGTTTATCGCGGCTTTGCTCCTTGCGCTACTGGCAGGCGCGTTAGGGGCGGCGCCCGTCCTGGCGGATGACAACGCTCCGCCAGACTCCCCGCCTGCGGAAGAGGTTGTGACCGAAACCCCGTCTGCGGAAGAAATCGTCGCCGAAAGTCCGCCTGCGGAAGAAGTCGTGACCGAAGCCCCGCCTGCGGAAGAAGCCGCGCCGGAAGTCTCCTTGCCGGAGCTGCTTGAACAGCTGCCCGAAGGGACGCAAATTGTGGTGACCAACGACGCGGGCGAAATTGTGCCGCTGGCGACCGAAGAAGCGGCGCAAATCATCGAGGCGGCAAGAGACCCCATTTGGTGTCCGACGGGCGTGGCGCCCAACCCCGCCAACCCGGCTTGCTCGACCAACGCGACGAGCTTATGGCATCTTGTCTACGCTACGCCGGGACAGCCCTTCACTTCAGGAACGATTTGGATTCAAAGCGGAAACGACGCCGGGTTTAATACGATTATTGACGACGGGTGGGTTTCTCCATGGGGCGGCTCTGAAATCTACAACCTCACCCTGCAAGGCGGCTGGAGCGGAGTGTACGGCAGCACGGCGCTGGACGCCGCCGACCCTTACTCCTATTTCGATACTATCATTAGCATTGAAAATTGGGTGGGAAACATTACGATTAACAACATCGTCATTCAAAACGCAACGACTAATTCCGCTAACAACGATTATGCGTTGTACGTTGACACAATGGGCGTCGTCACGCTGAACAACGTCTCCGTATCGAATAACTCGAACTCCGGCAGCGGCGTGCGAGGCGGCGCGTATATTGATACGCTCGGCAACGTGACCGTCAACAACAGCTCCTTCGACGAAAATGAAGGCGACGGGCTGGTCATCAATAACGGCGGGACGGTGACGACGAACAACCTGACCGCCAACGGCAACGGCCGGCACGGCGTGTATATTGACAACGAATATTACGGCGCCGTCGCCAAGCCCGTCACGATGAAAGGAATTCAGCAATACAACAACAACGGCGGCAGCGGGCTCATCGTCCACTCCTACGGCGCAATTACGGCAAGCAACATCGTCGCCGTCGGCAACGGATGGGCTTCAAACCCGGGAAGAGGCTTTATAGACGATTATTCCTGGGGCGACGGCGTATACCTGAACAACACCTGGGGCTGGTTTCTGACTTCGCCTGTGTATGGGAACGTTTCCGTCAGCGGCTGGAATCTGTTCGACAGCAACAACAGCGACGGCTTGCACGTCCTGTCCTTTGGCGCAATCGCCGTCAGCAACGTCACCGCCACGTGGAACGGCGCAACAGGCGCTTATTTAAACAACTGCGTCTTCGACCCAATGTTTGCCGGCGTCGGCGATTGCGGCTCCAAAGCGGCGAAACCGATTACCGTCAGCGGCGCAAACGTATTCAACTACAATGGCGATCTCGGGCTGGAAATCAATTCGGCAGGCGGCGCGTTAACCGTCAGCAACGTCGTTGCGTCTTACAACGACTGGAGCGGCATGTACATGGACAACCGCTGGACGAATTACTTCGGCGCCTCCATTGCAGGCGCGTGGACCATTTCCGGCTACGGCGTCTTCAACAACAACGGTTACTTTGGCGGGCTGACCGGCTGGGCGTTCGGTCCCATGACGCTGACCAACATCACCGCCAACGATAATCTCGGCGACGGCGCTTATCTGCGCGTGACCAATGTCTTTACGCTGAACGGCTACGGAATCTTCAATAACAACCAAAATGGAGACGGCTTGCATCTGCAAACCTCCAGCACGGCGACGCTGAACAACGTCACCGCCAACGGCAACGATTACTACGGCGCGCAAGTCATTTCGTGGCGCAGCGGCGCGCTCGGCGCCAACGTTTCCTTCCGCGGGACCAATACGTTTAACAACAACGGCTACTACTTCGACGGCTCGGATTGGTATTACTACGACGGGTTGAACGTCACATCCGACGGCGTGATTACGCTCAACAACGTCGCCGCTAACTTCAACGGGCAAAACGGCGCGCATCTGTGCAACCACACGGACTCTCTTGGGAACTTATGCGGCGGAGCCAACAGCGGAGTCAGCGTCGCCGGAATTACGCTGACCGGGACGAATGTTTTCTCCGATAACGGAGGATATGGGCTGTGGGCGGAAACCAACGGCGCGATTCTGGCGAGCAACCTGACCGCCGAATGGAACGACAATGCAGGCGCGCAGTTATACAACGCCTACGACCCGCTGAAACCCGCCAACGTCACGCTGACCGGCTTCAACGCCTTCAATCACAATTTCTACGACGGGCTGTTTATTAATAGTTACGGCGCAATCGCCGTCTCGAACCTGACCGCCGATTTGAACGGGCGGAGCAACGCGCAAGGCAGAGGCGCGGTTCTGAATAACCAATATAACCTGTCGAGCGTATTCGCTACGCTGCCCAAACCAGTCACCATCACCGGCTACGCGCGCGCCAACGGCAATTACTACACCAACCTGCAAGTGTACAGTCTGGGCGCAATCACCGTCGCGAACATCACCGCCAACGGCAGCCATACCGGCGCAGGCGCGTATCTGGACAATTATGTGGACGCTCTCAAGCAATACAACATCACCGTCAGCGGCGTAAGCGCCTTCAGCGGAAACACCTGGGGATTGACCATCTATTCCTACGGCGCAATCGCGCTGAGCAACGTCACCGCCAATTGGAACGTAAACTACGGCGCCTTCATTAGTAATTCAGGCGGGCTATACGTCAAGCCCGTCACGCTGACCGGCGTGAACAACTTCAACGGGAACGGTTCCGAAGGCTTACATATTTATTCCGACGGCGCGGTCACGCTCAACCGCGTCTCCGCCAACATCAACGCCGCCAACGGCGTATACGTGTACACATTAGGCGCGATTACCATGACCTGCGGCGCCGCGTACAACAACAATCAAGGATTCTATCTAATCAGTTGGAGCAACAAAGTATACGTCAAAGGCTGGTACGCTTACAACAACACCTTCGCAAACGTCAGCTTCAACGGCGCGCTGGGCAACAGCGTCGTCAAGAATTGCTTGCTGCCCTAAACAGGCGGGCTTAACCGCATATCCGCGCCGCGCGTCAAGGCGGCTCAACAGCCAGCCCTCTTCAGAGGGCTGGCTACTTGTTTAACGCGCTTCGTGATTAAGGTTTGAACGCCTTATCTGCGCGCCGTTGGCTTCAAAGGTTTTGAGGAAAGCCCGCGCGAATGCGACCGCCCCGCCCTTGACAAAACGCAGGATCGGCGTAAAATGCTTAAGAACGAACGTTCGTTCACAAGCCGCCTTATGTCCCCCGCCTCTTCCTTCCCCGCCAAAGGCGCAGCCGCCCGCCTCGCCGTCGAGCAAGCCGCGCTGGAACTGTTCCTCGAAAGCGGCTATCACGCCGCCTCGATGCGTCAGATTGCCGAGCGCGCCGGGCTGGCGTTGGGCGGCATTTACAATCATTTCCCCGGCAAAGAAGAATTATTTGAGGCGCTGATTATCGATCTGCACCCCTATAAAAGAGTCTTGCCCATCCTGCTGGAAGCGCAAGGCGAAACGGCGGAAGAATTTCTCAAAAACGCGGCGCGCATCGTTTTCGCCGAGCTAGACGCCCACCCCGAATATCTGAAATTAATGTTTATCGAAATGGTCGAATTCAACGGCAAGCATGGCGCGCTGTTGTTGAAAGAAATCGCCCCCAAAGTCTTGCCGCTTTTCACAAACGCGCTCAAAGCGCGCAAAGGGCTGCGCGTTAAAAATCCCGCCATCTTCATGCGCTCTTTCTTCGGCATGATTATGTCCTATTACGTCACCGAACGGCTGACCGCCAATTCGGTCGTCAGTCGGCTGGCGCCCAAAAACGCGCGGGAACAGTACGTGGAAATCTTCCTGCGCGGCGTGCTGAAAGGTTAACGCTTCGTCGGCTTCGGCTTGGGAGCTCCTATGAATTCAAGATTACTCTCCATCATCCGCAAGGAATTCATTCAAATCTTCCGCGATACGCGCACGCTGGTCTTGATTCTGGTCATTCCCATCATGCAGCTCTTTTTGCTGGGATATTCCGCCACCAGCGACGTGCGCAACATTCCGCTGGCAGTGTGGGACCAAAGCCGCAGCGCCGAATCGCGCGCCCTGCTGGATTCCTACCGCGCGGCGGATTACTTTCAAATCGCTTACATCGCGCAATCGGAAAACGATATTGAGCGGCTGATCGCGCGCGGAGACGCCCGCGCCGCCATCATCATCCCGCCCGATTACGCCAAACGCCTCGCCGACGGAAACGCGCAAGTCGCCTTCATCCTCGACGGCTCGGACCCAACCAGCGCCTCGACGGCGCTTTCCGCCGCGCAGCTCATCAGTCAGGCGCACGCGGTGGAGCTGCTTTCGCGCAACTTCGCGCGGATGGGAACGCCCCTACGCGTCCAGCAGCCCGTCACCGTTCACACGACGGTCTGGTACAACCCCGATATGGTCAGCGCGCACTTCATGATTCCCGGCGTGATCGGCATGATTCTCTACGCCATCGCCGCCATCCTCACCGCCACTTCCGTTGTGCGCGAACGCGAGCGCGGCACCATCGAGCAGCTCATCGTCACGCCCATTCGCCCTTGGGAATTGGTGGTCGGCAAGCTCATGCCTTACGTCATTCTCGGATTTTTCAACATCGTGGAAGTGTTAGCCGTCGGTCATTGGTGGTTTGGCATGCCCATTCGCGGCGACCTCAGCCTGATTATGCTCGCCTCAGGCGTGTTTCTCGTCACCGGTTTGGGAATCGGGCTGTTCGCCTCCACCGTCGCCAACACGCAGCAGGAAGCCATGCTCACCGTGTGGATGACTCTGCTGCCGAGCATCTTCCTTTCGGGCTTTTTCTTCCCGCTGGAAGCCATGCCCAAAATTTTGCAGTGGATTTCCTATCTCATGCCGCTGCGCTATTACCTATTTATCATCCGCTCGCTGCTGCTCAAGGGCGTGGGGCTGGCGGATATTCAAGCCTCCTTCGCGTTAATGAGTCTCTTCGCCGTCGGAATTATGACCGCCGCGGCGCTGCGATTCCGCAAGAGGTTGGATTAGAGAGTTTGACCATCTGATAGTCAAGAGTCCGATACGTTGAAGACGTCTTGGCGAAAAGGAGCGTCCCATGAATCATAAACGTCCGCCCGTGCAAGCGATTGTTCTGCTTCTCGCGGTCGCCGCGCTCACCGCGTATTTCTTCTATTCGCAAAGCGCGAAAAACAAAAACGGCGCGCTGACCGCTTCGGGCTTTATCGAAGCGACGCAGGCGAACATCTCGTCGGAGGTCGCGGGCAAGGCGCTGGTCGTCGCCGTCGAAGAGGGGCAAGCCATAGAAAAAGGTCGGACAGTCTTCACGCTGGACGGCGGTTTGCTATACGCGCAGCGGAAGGTCGCCGCCGCTCAATTGGAATCGGCGCGGGCGAGCGCGCAAGTCGCGCAAGAAGCGGCGAACGCAGCCCAAAGCCAATATCAAATTGTTCTCGAATCCGCGCTGGCGCAGGATAAGAAAACGCGCGTGCAGGATTGGTTCTCTAAAGACCCGCATCAGTTCGAGCAGCCCGCGTGGTATTTTTCCCGCGCCGAACAGCTGCAAGCCGCGCAACAGCAAGTCGAATGGACGCGCAAGGCTTGGGAAGAGGCAAAAGCCAGATTGGAAGGATTGAATGTCTCCGTTGAAAAAGCCGCGTTCCTCGCGGCGGAAGCGCGCCTGCTCCAAGCCCGTCTGGCGTATTTGACGGCGAAAGACGTCAACTACCTCGCCGAAAACTCCGCCGACGCCAACGCGCCTGTCGGCAGATATAACCGAACGCACTGCGGCAGCAACGCGGGCTACCGCGTGGACGACAAGCGGCTGACCAACCTGATTTACGGCTGTCGCGGCGACGATTACCTCGCTCAGGCGGGCGACAAGCTGATTGACGCCGCGCAACAAGAGCTCGACGAAGCGCAAAAAGCCTATGACGCGCTGCTCGACACGCAAGCCGCGCAAGAAGTTTTAACCGCCCGCGCCGAAGTTTCCGTGGCGCAGGAACGTTACTATCGCGCGCTCGATTACGTCCGCCAGCTGCAAACGGGCGAGCAATCCACCGCCGTTTCCGCCGCCGAAAGTTCCCTGCGTCAAGCGCAGGCGGCTTTACAACAAGCGCAAGCCGCCGTGGCGCAAGCGCAAGCGAACCTCGATTTGATTGACGAGCAAATCTCCAAACTTGAAATTCGCGCGCCAATGAGCGGCGTGATTCTCACCCGCAACATCGAGCCGGGAGAGTTCGTTCAGCCCGGCGCGGTCGCCATGACAATGGCGGACTTGGACTCTCTGACCATCACCGTATACGTCCCTGAAGACCGCTACGGACAAGTTCATTTGGGGCAGACCGCCGAAGTGCGCGTGGATTCCTTCCCCGGCATGGTCTTCTCCGCCACGGTGATTCAAATTGCCAATCAGGCGGAATTCACCCCGCGCAACGTGCAAACAGTGGAAGGGCGCAGCGCCACGTTTTACGCGATTAAATTAAAAGTGGAAGACCCGCAAGGAAAGTTAAAGATTGGTATGCCGGCGGACGTGGAATTTATTAAATGAGAACGGACGGTCGAAGATGACGAGCGAATATCTCGTTCAAGCCGTCGGAATCAAAAAACGCTTCGGCGAGATTCGCGCGGTGGACGGCGTAGATTTGCAAATCGCCGCGGGCGAAATCTACGGGCTGGTCGGTTCGGACGGGGCGGGCAAGACCACCACGATGCGGCTGCTGGTCGGCGCGCTGCGCGCGGACGCGGGCGAAATTAACGTCTGCGGGTACGACGTGACGAGACAGCCCGAAAACGCGCGCGCTCATATCGGCTATCTTTCTCAGCGCTTTTCGCTCTACGAAGATTTAACCGTTCTGGAAAACATTCGCTTCTTCGCCGAAGCGCGCGGACTCTCTCAGGCGGAGTGGAAGCCGCGCTCGATGGAAATTTTGGAATTCGTCGGTCTGGAAAAATTCACCGAACGCCGCGCGGGACAGCTTTCCGGCGGCATGAAGCAAAAATTGGGGCTGGCTTCGGCGCTGGTGGCGCGCCCGCGCCTGTTGCTGCTGGACGAACCCACCACCGGCGTGGACCCCGTCACGCGGCAGGATTTTTGGCAATTGGTTATCAAACTCGTCTCCGCCCCCCTTGACCTATCTCCAACGGCCCATCGCCAATCCCCAAGCGTATCCGTCCTCATCTCCACGCCCTACATGGACGAAGCCTCGCGCTGCCATCGCGTGGGGTTTATGAAGGCGGGCAAAATCATCGCCGAAGACGCGCCTACCAACTTGCACAAACGCCTCGAAGGGCAGGTGTTGGAGCTGCGCGGGAGTCCGCTTCAAACCCTGCGGCACGTCGCTCATCAGGACGAAGAAGTGGAAGACGTGGCCGCCTTCGGCGACAAACTGCACCTGCGCGTCAAGCCCGGCGCGGCGGAACGGGTGACGGCGCGGCTGCCGGAAAAAATTCGCGCGGCAAACGCGCACCTGCTCGACTTGCGCAGCGTCCCGCCCGCGCTGGAAGACGTGTTTATCGCGCTCTCGGAAAATTCAACCGCGCGTTAGCGCATTGCAGGAATCGGCCATGGATACCGTCATCTCCGTCCACAACCTTACGCGGCGCTTCGGCGATTTTGTAGCGGTGGATCACATCAACTTTGAGGTGAGCAAGGGTGAAATTGTCGGCTACCTCGGTCCGAACGGCTGCGGTAAGACCACCACGATTCGGATGCTTTTGGGGCTGTTGCAACCCAGCGAAGGCAGCGCGCGCGTGTTGGGATACGACGCCTGCGCACAAAGCGAGGAAGTCCGCCTGCGCGTCGGTTACATGTCGCAAAAGTTTGCGATTTACGACGACCTGACCGCGCTGGAAAACCTGACCTTTTACGGCGGCGTATACGGCGTGACGGACAAAGCGCGGATTTTGCAAACGCTTGAACTGGTGGGCTTGGGCGGGCGGGAAAAAACGCTCACCCGCGAGCTTTCCACCGGTTGGCGGCAACGGCTGGCGCTGGGCATTGCGCTGGCGCATCAACCGCAGCTGTTGTTTTTGGACGAGCCGACTTCGGGCGTGGACCCCGCCGCCCGCCGCGCCTTTTGGGATTTGATTTACGAGCTCGCCGAAGGCGGCGTGACGATTCTCGTCACCACGCATTACATGGACGAAGCCGAGTATTGCGAGCGCGTGGGAATCATGCGCGACGGCAAATTGCTGGCGATGGATACGCCCACCAACTTAAAGAAAACCGTCGTCACCGGCGGGGTGTGGGAAACGTTCGCCCGTCCGCTGGAACGCGGATTGGAAGTCTTGCGCCGCGTCGAAGGCGTGGAGCGCGTCGGTCTGGCGGGCGACCATTTGCGGGTAATCGCTAAAAGCGGGGCGGACTTGAATCTCTCCCGTCGTTTGCAAGAGGAAAATATCGCGGTGGAAAAAATTGAAAAAGGGGAAACGACTCTGGAAGACGTCTTCCTGGCGCTGGCGAGATAGCGCGGCTGCTTGAATGTATTTCGATTGGTGCGTAAAAGCGGCGCGAGATGAATCTCGCGGTACGAACGTGCGCCACTTTCGATAACGAACGGCTACTTGGGCTTGCAGCGCTGCGGCTCTTGCCCCGTGCCGGTGAAGCCGAACGCTTCGCGGCAGGCGTTATCTACGCCGAAGACGGCTTTTAGCGGATAAGCCGCCTCGCTCTTTTCGGGCGAGCCGGCTTCTTCCTCGGTGAAGCGGTCCACGTAATCCAAATCGGCGATGCTGCGCAGCCCGCCGTCCACAATCACGCCAAAGAGGAATTTACTGCCCGCCAGCGCGCGCTTGAAGGCGAATTGCACGGCGGCTTTGGGACCGGCGTTGATTCGCATCCAGGCGAGGTCGGGGTCGTCTTCGGGTCTGCGCCCGCCGTCGAAGATGAGCGTATCATATCCGTCGCCCGGCAACGGCGCGTCGGAGCGTTCCGCCGAAAGCCCGCCCGTGTCCTGATTCGTGTCTTCCCACACCTGCACGTTTTCCGTCGTCCATTCCACGCTGTGAGGCGGGCGGGCGATGATGATGTAATCGCCGTATCCGTCGGCGTTCAAATCCAGCTCCACGCCGTAATCAATGCCGATGGGGTTGTTGGGATTCGAGCCGACCAGTCCGATGGAAATGTAATAAAACTTTTCGTCGTAGGCGAGGTTGTAACTGGCGAGGTCCAAGTCGGGGACGTAAGTCATATCCTGCAAGAAGGGGCGCTCAAACCAATTGTATTTGTAAGAATCGCCGTAAGGCGCGCGCTTTTCGGCTGCGGTATCCGCCGAGACCGCGTCCACGACGGTAATTTTCCCCAGTTTGACGGAATCAGGCGGGATGAGCGAATGGGGGATTTTGGTCGGCGTGGGCGGCTCCGGCGTGGGGGTAGGCGGAGGAGTCTCCGTCGGGGTCGGTTCAGGCGGAAGCGTCTCGACGGGTTGGGCTGGCGCGGGAAGTTCTTCCTGCGGCTCTTGCGGCGGCGGGGGAACGGGAGTCGAGCGCGGCATGGAGCAAGCCAAAGCCAGAATCAAGCCGAAGGTCAGGGCGGCTGCGCGGGGCAACGGTTTCATCGTTCTCTCTCCTCGTTGGGGTTTATTCGAACGCGCAGGTTAAGGGTTCGCCGAGCGAGCGCAGCGAATCCCCAAGACGGGACCGGCGTAACCGGGGTCGAGTTTGAGGCGGTTATCAAGGCGAATGTTCGCGCCGTTGCCGCCGAAGGCGCGCCATCCGCCGCCGCGCGCCATGCGCTCGCCGGGCTTCAGCGGGTCTTCGCGTCCGTCAAGGGAGTCGTAAGGATATAATTTAAAGAGGCTGCTGGTCCATTCCCAGACGTTGCCCGCCATGCCATACACGCCATAGACGCTCTTGCCTTTTTCGTATTGGTCCACCGGCGCGGTATCGCCGACGCAGCCATGGTAGTTGGCGAAGCTGCAATCGAGCTCGCCGCCGCCCCAGGGGTAAACGCGTTCGTCTTCCGCGCCGCGCGCGGCTTTTTCCCATTCGGCTTCGGTGGGCAAACGAGCGCCGCGCCACGCGCAATAAGCGTTCGCCATCTTCCAATCCACATAAATCACCGGATAATTGGAGAAGACCTGATTTTTAAAATAGGTCTGATGCGTCATCGAGCCAAGCTGCAACGGGCGGCGGCATTCCACCGCGTAGACGCAGGCGTCGTACATTTCGTTGGTGACTTCGTATTTGTCAATGTAAAACGCTTCGACGTACACCTTGTGCGCCGGGCGCGAACCGACGTCGCCGCTGGTATCGCTGCCCATCGTAAATTCCCCAGCCGGGATGTAAATCATGGCGACGTTCTTTTCGTCTTTGATTTCGGTCAGGTAGGGAGTGGAAGTCGGCAGGCTGGTTTCGGTGGCGGCGACGGTGGCGGTGAAAGCGAGCGCGGTTTCGGTGGGCGGAACGAGGGTGAAGGTCGCCGAAGGCTGCGGTTTTTGAGTCGGGGCAAGCGTGGCGGTCGGCGCGGCGAAGAAGCCTGCGTTGAAGATGAAGAAACCCGCGGCGGCGGCCAAAACCAGCCCGACCACAAAGACGCCCGCAAGAACAGGAATCCATCGGATCGGAGCGGCGGCTTTGGGCGCCGGCTGCGGCATGCCCGTCATTTTTTCGCGCAGCGTTTCCGTTTTCGTCAGCGAGGCTTCCACGCTTTTTCCCGAAAAAAGATTTTGCAATTCCGCAATGAGCGTATGCATATCGGGGTAGCGGTCTTGCGGCTCTTTGGCGAGCGCTTTCAGCAACACCGCTTCGACGTCGCGCGGCAGGTCGGGGATGTAGCGCGTGGGCAGCGGCAGCGCTTCGGTTGCCTGTTTCACCAGCACGCCCGCGGGGGTGTCGGCGGCGTAGGGACGATGACCGGTTATCATCTCGTAAAGAATCACGCCGAAGGAATATAAATCCGATTGCGCGGTGGCTTCGCCCGTCCATTGTTCGGGAGCCATATAATCGGGCGTGCCTAGCCCCGTGCCGGAACTGGTGAGGTGCGTGGATTCTTTCGCCTCGTCGCCAAACACTTTGACCAGCCCAAAATCGGTCAACATGGGCTGCCCTTTTTCGGTCATCAACACGTTGGAGGGTTTCACGTCGCGGTTGATGATGTTGCGGTCGTGAACATATTCGAGGGCGTAGGCAATCGGCAGAGCGAGTTGAATCGCTTCGCGCCAGGGGATGGGCTTGCCCAGCCTTTGGCGCAGCGTGCCGCCGGAAAGATATTCCATCACCAGATAAGGCGAGCCTTCAAACTCGCCGTAATCCAGCACGCCGACAATGTTGGGGTGCGAAAGCCTGGCGAGCGATTTTGATTCGCGCTCGAAGCGTTTGAGCAACATGGTCATCTGCTCCGGCGGGAAGGCGTCGCGGCGAATGACTTTGATAGCCACTTCGCGCTCCAACCGCGTATCGTAGGCTTTATAGACCGTCGCCATTCCCCCTTCGCCAAGCAATTCAAGAATGCGGTACCGTCCAAAATCTTTGCCAATGAGCGACATGAGAATTCCTCGCGAAGACTAAAAGCGGAAACGCAAAAATCTTCCTCCATTATAAGCGAATAGGGGCGTTTTTTTGAGCGTTTTTCGCTCCACGCCGCGCGGCTTTCTGGAAATAAACGGTTGAGGAGGAAACGCCCCAAACCGTTCGAACAAACTTTTATTCCCTCGCGCCTTTTGCTGAAATTCTGCAAGTCTTTCTTGCGCGCGTCGTAGCGTCGGCGCGGATCGAGTAAAATTACGCCGCATGGAAGCTCCCCGCCCCAAACTTTCTCAAACGATTGCGCGCGCCGTCTTCAGCCTGCTGCTGGGCTGCGCGTTGAGCGTTTCCGCCACCGCGGCGACCTTTGATTACTCTTTCTACGGGCTGATAGACCGCGCCTTTTTGTTCGTCGTCCCCGCCTTCGCCCTCGCCTATTTGCTGTTTCGCCTTGCGCCCGCGGCGGAACGCCTGCTGGAAGAGGGAGCGCGCGTTTCTCTCGCGCGTTACGCCTTCGGATTATTGTTCAGCCTGCCGTTGAGTTACGGCGCGGCGGGCTTCTTGCACGAAGCGCTGGAGGACGCGCGCCGCGCTTTTTTCTTCGCGTGGATATTTCTCTCCGCCGCGAACGTCTTCTGCTATTTTTTGATTCGCCGCGCCGCGCGCTCGCTGACGGGCGGATTCTTGCGCGACCCGTTGAACCTTCTCTTCGTTCTGGCTTTGCCCGCCCTGCCGGCTGCCGCGTTGAGCGTCAGTCTGCAATTCCCTTCCATGCTCGCGCGGCAAGAGATTCTCGTCCCGCCGGCTCAGCTTTGGGGCTGGGCGCTGGGCGCGGGCGCGGGCGCTTTCACCGGCTGGCTGGCGCTGCGCCGCCTCGACTTTGAGAGCTGGAAAAACGCGCGGCTTTTCTCCTTCCTCTCGGAAAACCTGCCGGGCTTATACGCCGGCGGCGTGTTTTTCCTCTTTCACCTTGTCGTCGCCCGCGCCCTGAATCGTCCCCCGCTGGGGTACAACAGCGTGCTGTTCGAGACCGACGCGGGACCGTGGATGAACATCCTCGCCAGCCCGCAAGGCGACGCGGTAAACCGCGCCGTGCATCCGCTTTCGCTTTTGATTCTGCGCCCGCTGATGCGCCTGCCCGCCGCGTTTTTCGGAGAACGCTGGGACCTTGCCGCCATGCTGGTCGTCGCGTTTTTTAGCGCCTCGTGCGTCTTCATGGCTTATCTGTTCGTCAAGCGCGCTACCGGCGCGGAGACTTACTCCTTCCTGTTCGCCGCGCTGCTCGGCTCGAGCCCGGCGCATTTGCTCTTCGGCTCGCTGACGGAAAATTACGTCTTCGGCGCGACGGCGCTCATTTTCTTCTGGCTGCTCGTTCAAGCGGGCGAACGCCGCCTGACGAGGCTCGTCCCCGCGGGCGTGATTGTCTTCGGCGTGACGGTGACCAACGCGGCGCAGACCGTCCTCGCGCTGCTCTTCAATCAGTTCGGAGTTCGGAAAACGCTGCGCTATTGCCTGTTCGTCGGGACGACGGCGGTCGCGCTGACCATGTTGAGCGAAGCGTTATATCCGCGCGCGCAAACGTTTTTCTTCATCCCCGCCGACTTGCTCTTTGAGGGGAATTTCGTCAAGCCCGCTTACGATTCTCCGCTGGCAAGCGCGAAAGAAAAATTCATCGTCGCCGCGCGAACGATGTTCTTTTACGAAATCGTCGCACCGCAGCCGCTGGTCGTCGTCTCGCAAAAAAAGTCGGACCCCTTCCCCACCATTGACCTGAAAACCTACGACTGGCGCGAAAACAAGCTGGCTTCCTACAAAGGCTGGGCGAACCTTCCGCTGGCAGCGTGGTTGATTACGCTGGGCGGAGCGTTTGCGCTTTTTCTCAAAAACGGACGAAACGCCCGACATTTTTCGCTGGCGCTGGGGCTACTGGGAGCGCTGGGGTTCAACTTCCTGATGCACAACATTTACGGCACGGAGCTCTTTCTTTACACGCCTTACTGGGCTTACGCGCTGGTCTTTTTTACGTCGCTTTCCTACGCGCAATTCGCCGGCAAGCGTCGGTTTGAAATCTTTTTCGCGTTCTTTGTGTTAATGGTCATGTCCCGAAACGCGCAATTCATCGTGGAAATCCTGCGCGCGCTTGCGCCCTTTTTCGCCGCGTAGCGCTCTCCGCCAAATTTCCCCTTTACGCATTCCGCGCGCGGGAGTACCCTGACCCTATGACGGCGCTCCCATGCTACCTGTTATTCGACCTCGGCGGCACGCTCATGCGCGCCCGCGGCGATTGGCCTCCCGTGCTTGCCGCAGCCGACCGCGCGCTGGAAGAAAAGCTGCGCTCTTACCGCATTCGATTGAGCGGCGAGACTTTTCGCGCGCGGCTCCAACTTTATTACGAACGGCGCGATAAAGACTTTCAAGAAACCACCTATCATTTTGTGTTGCGCGAGCTGCTGCGCGAGCAAGGATACCTCGAACTGCCCGAATCCGTTTTGCGCGACGCGCTGGACGCGCTTTACGCGGCGACGCAGCGCAATTGGGAACTGGAAGAAGACGCGCCCCAAACCCTGAGCGAGCTGCAAGCGCGCGGCTGCCGCATGGGAATTTTTTCCAACGCGGGCGACGATAAGGACGTGCAGCAAATGGTCGAGCGTTTTGAAATTCGCCCGTATTTCGATTTTGTGCTGACCTCCGCGGCGTGTTTCTACCGCAAACCGCATCCGCGCGCGTTTGAAATCGCCCTCGCGCAGTGGAACGCCATGCCGGAGGACGCCGCGATGGTGGGCGATAGTTTGCAAGCGGACGTCGAAGGCGCGCAAAAACTGGGAATGAGAGCGGTCTGGGTGACGCGCCGCGCTTCCTTCACGCCCGAAGAGAGAGCGCGCATCCAGCCGGACGCGGAAATTTCCACATTGACGGAATTAATCTCCGCCCTCGAAAGACTGCGCGCCATTTGAAGCGCTGGTAAAATAGCCGTCGTTATGATAAAAATTTCTTCGCGTTTCGCGCCGACTCTGCTGACGGCATACGCTTACGTTTTCATGGAGTGGTTGTTTTTCATCACCAAGCCTTCTTTCATGGATTTCGCCGGCTTCGCTCAAAAAGTCAGCGTCTTCTTTCAGACTTCTTTCATGCTGGCGCTTGGCGCCGGGCTTTTGTGGTCTGTTTTCGCGCTGTTCGACCTTGTGCTTGGGAAAGCCTGCAAGCGTGCGTTTTATTTCTCCCTGTTGCCGGCGGCTTGGATAGCGGCATGTTTGGGGTTTATTCTGTTCGATAATTTTACTTACACAGTTTTTGGGTTTGGCGTGATTTCCACCCAAAGGCTAACGCGACTGCCTTACATTGCGCTTTTGCTTGCGCTGGTAATTTACTTTTATCGTGAGTTTAAACGCGCGACAAAAAAAACGCTCCCCGCGCGCGCCAAACTGGCGCTTGCCTTGCTGGGCGTTTCGCTCGTTTTCCTCGCCGCAGACAAGGCGCAAGCGGGAAAGATCGCGCCGGACGATTTTCTTTCTACGGGAGAAGAAACGCGCAAGCCCAACATTATTATCCTTGGAACCGACGGATTGGATTCGGCGCGCATGTCGTTATACGGTTACGAGCGAAAAACCACCCCGTTTATTGACAAGCTAGCGGAAGAAGCGCTCGTCGCTGAAAACCACTTCAGCAACGCCTGCTGCACAGTCGGCTCCACCGGCTCAACCTTGACGGGCAAGCTGCCAATTGTCACGCGCTTTCTGACCTACCCCGACATTTTGCAAGGGTCGAATTCTTATCAACATCTGACTCGCATTCTGAACGAGCAGGGGTATTACGCCGCGCAACTTGGCGATAGCCATCAAGTGAACGGCGAGCAATGGAATATGCAAGCGGGATTCGACTATATCAACGGCGCGGAAAACGCGCGGAAAAACTTCACCCCCCCCATCGCGGGGGAAGAGGCAAATTATTTCGCGGCGAAAATCGCCGAACGGCTGCAAGAAAGGCTGTTGCATATATTCTATATCAAAGATATGCCGAAACCCATCACCGACGTTACGCTGGAAGTCGTCCCCGACGCGCAGAAAATCCGCGACGCGGCAAAACTCATTCGGCGCGTGGACGTTCCCTTCTTCATTCACGTTCACTTATTAGGCACGCACGGCGCGGTATTCAAGGTTAAAAAGCAGGTTTTTTCCGTCGGGCAAGAAAATAAAGATTGGAATCCCGACTTCATGGACGACGCGATTCTACAATACGACCAATTTACGCGGCAAATTGTTGAAGCGCTGACGAAAGCCAACAAGCTGGAAGATACCATTTTGATCGTTTACACCGATCACGGCTCGCGCTGGCGCACCGACGTTAGAATCCCGCTGGTCATCCGTTTTCCAAAAGGAGAATACGCGGGCAGAATTCGGGCAAATACGCAAAATCTGGATATTGCCCCCACTGTACTGGATTATATGAACATCCCCCAGCCGTCATGGATGACGGGCAAATCGCTCCTTTCGCCGCAATTGGAAAAGAACAGGCTGATTTTTTCCTTCTTAAAAGTTCCCGACGACGAGCCGCGCGCCAATCCTCCTTTCTTTCAATTTTCCGCCATTCGCGCGATAGATTGCCAGAATTGGCGACTATTAGACCTGCGCAGCGGCGTTTGGAGCTCCGGCGAAGTAGAAAGTCACACCGCCCCATGCGCGCCGCAAGAGTTACATTCGGCGACGGAGATTAAAGAAGCGACTTTTAAACTTCTGCGCGAAAACGGTTACGCCGTCTCTTCGCTGCTTACCGGGCAACCTTAACGCTTTATGGAAATCAAAACCTCCCTCGTTCACAACGGGCGCGTTCCCATTGCCATTCTCGCCGTTTCCGGCAAGGTGGATACCGCCTCATTCGAGGAATTCATGTTTTGCGCGGAAGACGTCATCCATCAGGGCGCGCGCTATATCCTGGTAGATATGACCGAAGTCCCCTACATGAGCAGCGCGGGGCTGCGCGCGCTCAACGCCATTTTCAACAAACTGCAAAACCTCGACCCTTCCCTCAATCGGGCGGAAGTCTTGCAAGCCATCAACAAGGGCAGATACAAATCGCCGCATTTGAAGATACTCAATCTTTCCAAACTTTCGCGTATCGCCTTTGAAACGGCGGGCTTCGATATGTTTTTGGAAACCTACGACGATTTGCAAACGGCGATCAGTTCCTTTTAGCGCCCGCCGGCAGCCCGGAGCGCCCGCAAGGGTATAATCGCGCCATGCCCAACGACCTCTTTGACCACGCTTTGCAAGAAAGGTTAAAAACGGAAGCTCCGCTCGCCGCGCGAATGCGTCCGCGCGTTTTGGAAGAATACATCGGACAGGAGCATATCATTGGCGAAGGCAAGCTGCTCTATCGCGCCATCAAAGCCGATAAGCTATTCTCCTCCATTATTCTGTGGGGGCCGCCCGGCTCCGGCAAGACCACGCTGGCGGAAGTCATCGCCAACAGCACGCAAAGCCGCTTCGTGGCCATCTCCGCCATTCTGGCAGGCAAAGCGGAATTGCGGACGGTGATTGAAGAAGCGCTGGAACAAAGACGGCTGCGCAATCAACGCACCATCCTTTTCGTGGACGAGGCTCACCGCTGGAACAAGGCGCAGCAAGACGCGCTGCTGCCGCACGTAGAAAACGGGGCGGTCACGCTCATCGGCGCGACGACGGAAAATCCCTACTTTGAAGTCGTCAAAGCGCTCATCTCGCGCTCGCGGGTGTTTCAACTCCGCCCGTTAAACCCAACCGAAACGGGGATTCTGCTCGACCGCGCCTTAAGCGACCCGGAACGCGGCTACGGAAAACGCAAGATTCGGCTCGACGCGGAGGCGCGCGCGCATCTGGTCGAAGTCGCTTCGGGCGACGCGCGCAACGCGCTT
This sequence comes from Anaerolineales bacterium, assembly GCA_034432535.1. Classification (GTDB taxonomy): domain Bacteria; phylum Chloroflexota; class Anaerolineae; order Anaerolineales; family Villigracilaceae; genus Villigracilis. The sequence continues at coordinate 92,457 of DAOUBR010000013.1, forward strand.
AACGCGCTGGAACTGGCGGTGGAATCTACGCCGCCCGATTCCGACGGCGTCGTTCACATCACGCTGGACGTGGCGCAAGAGTCCATTCAACGCCGCGCGGTGTTATACGATAAAGACGGCGACGCGCATTACGATACCATTTCCGCCTTCATCAAATCAGTGCGCGGCAGCGACCCCGACGCGGCGCTCTACTGGCTGGCGAAGATGATTTACGCCGGCGAAGACCCGCGCTTTATCCTCCGCCGTCTCATCATCCTCGCCGGCGAAGATATTGGCTTGGCGGACCCTATGGGTCTCGTCGTGGCGGAATCCGCCGCGCGCGCCTTCGATTTCATCGGGCTGCCCGAAGGGATTTACCCCATCGTAGAGGCGACTTTATATCTCGCCACCGCGCCGAAATCCAACAGCGCGGGCGCGTATTTTAAGGCGATGAAAAAAATTGAAGACGAGGGGCAAATTTCCGTCCCGCGTCATTTGATGGACGGCAACCGCGACGCCGCCGCGATGGGACACGGCAAGGATTACGTTTATCCGCACGATAAAGAAGGGCATTTCGTCCCGCAGCAATATCTTCCCAAACGGCTGCTGGGAACGTACTTTTACTCGCCCTCCGAAGAAGGCTACGAAGCCCAAGTCAAAGCCCGCCTGGAACGTTGGCGCGAAGCGCAGCGCAAAGCGCTGAACATCCAACGCGAAGAGCGCCTGCCCGATATGAGCGAAGAGCAAATTTTGGAGATGAAGAGGAAAATCAAATAATGGACGAAATTCGCCCCTGGCTGTTTATCGGCGATTACAACGATACGCAAAACAAAAATCAACTGGAAGCGAACGGCGTAAGCGCGGTGTTGCAGCTCGCCTCGCCGGTGAAATTGCCGGGAATCGCCCTGCTCCACCTCCCCGTGCCAGACTTAGCGCCCATTTCCGCCGCGCATCTTCAACAGGGCGTGCAGTTTTTATTGGCGGAAAAAGCCAAAGGCAATAAAATTCTCGTGGCGTGCGCCGCGGGGGTAAACCGTTCCGCCTCTTTTTGCGTAGCGGCGCTGAAAGAAACGGAAGGATTAACGCTGCTTGACGCCTACAAAGAAGTTCACAAAAAACGCTGGATTGCCATGCCGCAAGAATTCGCCTGGGAATCGCTCTGTCAGTATTACGGCGAAGACGTCTCTTACGTTGAAGTCTTGCGCGCGGCGGCGGAATAAAAAATGAAACTCCGTTATCGCGCAGACATTGACGGCTTGCGGGCGCTTGCCGTGCTGGCGGTGGTTTTCAACCACGCGGGCGTCGCCCTCTTTTCTGGCGGCTTTACCGGCGTGGACGTGTTCTTCGTCATTTCGGGCTATCTGATCACCGGCATTATCTTGCGGGAAATTGAAACGGGAAGTTTCTCGCTCGTCGGCTTTTACGAGCGCCGCATTCGGCGCATTTACCCGGCGCTCTTCGCCATGCTGCCGTTTACGCTGCTTGCCGGGGCGCTGCTATACAACGCGGCTGATTTTCAAGACCTTGGAAACAGCGCCCTCGCCGCGACTTTTTACGCTTCTAATTTTTACTTCTGGAACGAAACCGGTTATTTTGAGGGACCCGCGCAGCTCAAACCGCTGCTGCATACCTGGTCGCTGGCGGTGGAAGAGCAGTTTTACATCCTCTTTCCCCCGCTCGTCCTGCTGCTCACGCGGAGTTTCAAATCGGCGCTTTCCGGCGCGTTCTTCGCTCTTGCGCTGGTTTCGTTGGGAATCAGCGTTTACGCTGTGTTCTACGGCGACGCCTCCGCCGCTTTTTATCTGGTTCACGCCCGCGTGTGGGAACTGCTCGCCGGGGGCTTTCTGGCGCTGCGCGCCGGCGATATGCAAGCCAGCCCCAAAACGCGCGACTGGCTTTCCTGCGCCGGTCTGGCGTTGATTGCCGCGCCCATATTTCTCTATTCCGACGAAACGCCCTTCCCTGGTCTCGCGGCTGTTCCTTCGGTTCTCGGCGCGGCGCTGCTCATCCTCAGCGGGACCAACGGCTCGGCTCGCGGCAATCGGCTGCTCAGCCTGCCGCCGCTGGTTTTCATCGGGCAAATTTCCTATTCCCTATACCTCTGGCATTGGACTATTTTCTCTTTTGGAAAATATTACGCCATCCGCCCCTTAAGCGGCGCGCAAATTTTCTGGCTGTTGTGCGCCACGTTGCTCGTTTCCGCGCTTTCATGGAAGTTCGTTGAAACGCCGTTTCGGGAAAGGCCCTTCCTCAAAGGCAAAAACGTTTTCCTCTTCGCCGGAACGACCATGGCAGTTTTCGCGCTCGCCAGCGCGGCGATTATCTTCAACGAAGGTTTCCCCGCGCGCGAAGGCGACCTGACGCGCATGGATAAAAACGCGGAACAGCGCGTCTGGTCCGTGCCGTGTCGGCTGACAGGCTGCCCCATCGGCGCGGCGGAAGCGGAGCCTGCTTTCGCCCTGTGGGGCGATTCGCTCGCGCCCGCGCTGGCGGATGGAATCTCTCTTTCGGCGGCGCGGCATGGAATCGCCGGGCGGCTGGTGTACGCCAACGGCTGCGCCCCGTTGATTGGGGTGAAACGCTCGAAATACTCCAAGCGCTGCTTGAAAAACAACGACGAAATCGCGGATTACATCAAAGCGCATCCCGAACTGCGGGTCGTTATCATGGTCGGGCGGTGGGCTTTGTGGGTGGAAGGAACTTCCTACAACTTCATGGAAGATGAAACGAAAATTCGCCTGACGGATACGCTCGCAAAAGGGAGCGAAGAAGAACCCGCCCCGGTTGCGTTTCAACGGGCGTTTGAACGCACGGTAGCGGAAATGGCAAGCGCGAATCGTCAAATTGTCTTCGTCGGTCAGACTCCTGAAATCGGCTACGACGTGCCTTCGGCGTATTTCGTCGCGCAGCGCACCGGCAGAGACGTGAACGAAATCATCGCGCCCTCGCTGCAAGAATATCGGCGGCGCAACGCCAACGTGGAGCGCATCCTCGCCGAAGTCGCGCAAAAATTCAACGCGCCCATCATCGAGCCGTGGCGGGCGTTCTGCGACGAAAGCAAATGCCTGACCGTCGCCGAAGGGCGAGCGTTATACATGGACGCTTATCATCCGTCCATCTTCGGCTCGGAATACATCTCGCATATTTACGACCCATTGTTCGCCGAGATGGCAAAAAACCAAAAATAGGAAAACGACGACGCAATGACTCTTTTACTTCTCATTCGGCACGGAGAAAACGAATACGTCAAAAGCGGGAAAATGGCGGGGCGGATTCCCGGCGTGCGGCTGAACGAACGCGGGCGCGAACAGGCGCAAGCGTTAGCCGAAGCCTTGCGCGGCGTTCCCGTCCAGGCGCTTTACGCCAGCCCGCTGGAACGCGCGCTGGAAACCGCGCAACCGATAGCGGAAGCGCTCGGCTTGCCCGTTCAACAAGAGCCGGATTTAATGGATACGGACATTGGAACGTGGCAGGGTCGCTCATGGAAAGCGCTCAGCCTCACCAAAGCGTGGAAAATCGTGCAGCGCGCCCCTTCGCGCTTTCGTTTTCCGCAGGGCGAATCGTTCCCCGAAACGCAATTGCGCGTGGTTCGGGCGTTGGAGCGCATCCTGCAAAAGCGCAACAAACCGCAAGAGATTGTCGCGGCGGTCTTTCACGCCGACCCCATCAAACTCGCCGTGGCGCACTTCATCGGGCTGCCGCTGGATTCGTTTCAGCGGTTGGGCTGCGATACCGGGTCGCTGACGGCGCTGCAAGTCGGAGAAACGGGCGCGTATCTGTTGAAGTTAAATCAACGTCCGCCCTTCGATTTCTTGCAACGTCGCAAATAAAGAGAGGCGCAGACAATGATAGTTCCCGCTACGGAAAAAGACGGCGCGCGGATTCAAGACGTCACCGCGCAGTCGGGCGTGTTCAACCCCGGCGAAGTGCAAAGCGTGAAGGAGATTTGGGAAGAATGTCAAAAATACGGCGCGGAAGGCAGCGGCTATTACTTCATCGTAGAAAAAGAAAACGACGAAGTTCTCGGCTACGCTTGTTACGGTCCCCGCGATGACGCGCTCGCCCCGGGCGTGTTCGACCTGTATTGGATTGCGGTGGACCCCAAAGCCCGGCGCAAAGGCGCGGGACGCCGGCTGCTCGCCGCCAGCGAAGAGGCTTCGCGCCGCATGGGCGGGCGCATCCTGATCATTGAAACTTCCGGCTCCCCGCATTACGAGCCGACCCGCAAATTTTATTTCAGCATGGGATACGCGCTCGAAGCGACCATTAAGGATTTTTACGCCGAAGGCGACGACCTGGCAATTTTCACCAAGCGCTTATAGAGCCTCCAAGCCTTATCCGTTGCTCTTCTTGAAGAGATTGATAAAGACGGGTTTATCTTCGGGCAGAATTTCCGCGAGCGCAAAGCCGACGTGATACAGGTTCGGCTGAATATCGTCCGGCTTGCACCATTTGGAGCGGGCGATAAAGACCATGTAGGGTCTATCGGCGAGCTCGGCGGTGAGTTCCAAACCAAGATAATAATCCTTTTCAAGCGGCAAAGGCGCGGTAGTTTCCAGCTGCAAGCCGCCGGGGCTGATTTCTATCAGATGTCCCAGCTGTTCGCCGGTGTCGTCGTTTAACACGCGCAAATACAGGTTGAACTTCTTGCGGGGGACGGTGCGTCTTTCGGGCATGAACGTAACTCCTTTTCTAAAAAGATAAGGGAATTATACATAGGGTTCGCCAAAAACGCGCCGTTCCAAAGCAAGGCAAGGATTTTGCAAGGATTTACCTTGAAACGAGAAAGCGCGGGCTGGCTTCACTCAATTCCCTCGAACAGGTCGGCTGCAGTTTTGTAATTCGCGGGGACAGGCGGATAGGCGCGCATAAAATCCTCGCGCTCGCCAAAAACGCGGGAAATAAACCCCATCAGCCCGCGCCGCATTTGCATTCCGCCTTGCGAGGCGTGCGCTTCGCTGGCTTTGCGTTTCTTCTCGACGACGGAGCGAATGTTCACCCGCGCGTGAACGGGAAAATCCACCTCCGCGAGCTCCTTCAAGTTAATATCGCCGTTGCGTCCCCACTTCGTCGGGTCCTTGCCAAAAAGCGGCATAACGCGCGTCATCGCGCGCAAGAACCAGCGCGGGAAAATCTGGTAATAGAGCGCGCGCGGTTTAAACGGCGCGCCCGCTTCGGGGTGAAAATCCGGGTCGCCCGCTTTTTCAAAGGCGAGCGTCGTCGCCTTGTGGATGTGAATATGGTCGGGATGTTTGTATCCGCCGATGGGGTCGAAGGTAATCACCACGTCGGGCTGCAACTGGCGAATGTATTGAACGACGCGCGCGGCGACTGGCTCGACGGGATGATTAATCAGCGCCTCCGGGCGTTGATTATCCGCCGAACCTGGCATACCGGAATCGCGGTAGCCCAAAAAGAAGACTTCCTTCAAGCCCAAATGTTTCGCGGCGTTCATCAGTTCATGCGTGCGGAGCTCGGCGGTATCTTTAAAGCCGTTCAAATATGTTTCGTCCGCCGCGCCCGCTTCGCCGCGAGTCGCGCAGACGTAATACGTGGCGCAGCCTTTTTCGGCGTAATACGCCAGCGTGCCGCCCAAGCCGAAGGATTCGTCGTCCGGGTGCGCTAAAACAGCCAGCAAAGTTTTCGTCATTGCGTTATCTCCTTGCCAGCATAGACGCGCAACCCGGCGGCAAATTTACCCTTTTCGGTCGTAAAACACCAGCAGCGCGCTGCCGTATTTTCTGCGCTCGGTCTCTTCCAGATTTTGCAATTCCGTTTCCCGATATTCCACCGGGTCAATCTGGACGATGACCGTCCCGTCGTCGCTCAGCCAATCCATGTTTTCGTCAATCAATTTTAAAGATTTCAACCACATCTCGTGATATTGCGGCGGCGCGACGTAGATGTATTCAAATTTTTTATCCGCAGGCGCGGCGAGCAGCGCAGACGCTTCGCCGCGGCGAATTTCAGATTGCGCGGCAAAGCCGCAATGCGCCACGTTTTCCTTAATGGTCTCGATAGGAGCGCGATTCAAATCGGTAAAGCGGACGAAAGCCGCGCCGCGGCTTAAGGCTTCAATGCCTACCGCCCCCGTGCCGGCGAACAGGTCCCACCAGTTTGAGTCCATCACGTCCCCGGCGAGGATGTTGAAGAGCGCTTCTTTCACCTTATCCATCACCGGGCGGGTGGTATCGCCCGGGACCGACTTTAATTTTCTGCCTTTGGCGCTGCCGGCAATTACTCGTAACGTCATCTTGACCTCTTTAAGAAATGACGGGGCTATCGCTCAACGACTCTCCTGACCGCCATTAAGTTGCCGTGCGCGGCGGTGATGTGCGTCACGCAGCCCGTCCCCAGAATAAACTTGCGTCCGTCGGTTTGCGCTATCGCGTCGCGCGCGTCGCGTTCGATTTCGGCGGGAGATTCAAAGACCAGCGAATCCTGCCGCAGCCCGCCGCACAGCGCGCCTTCAAACAATTCCCGCGCCTGTTTCAAAGAGGGCGGCGTTTCGCGGTCGTGCCAGTTGACGATTTGAAACGCAAGCTCGCGCGCCAGCCTAAAATGAACGCCCCTGCCGTGCAGGTGAATCATGTTGCACCACAACCCGCCCAGCGGAGCAAGGGTTTGCCTATCGAAAGGCAGCCCGAACTTTTGATATTCCTCCCACGAAAGCGTTTCGGCTTGCGCGTGCTGAACGGCGTAGAAGATTCCATCCGCGCCGGCTTCAGCCGCCGCCGCGATAAATTTCGCCGTCCCGCGCGCGATGGTCTCCAGCCCTTTCATCACGGCTTCGGGATGGCTGCGAAGATGCGCCAGCAAGACTTCGTTGCCCGCCAGATTCTTCGCCTGCGAAAGCGGGTTGAAAATCGTTTGAATCATCGGCGTCTCCGCGCCCAAGCCTTTGCGAATCAGGCGCAGACATTCCAACTGCGCCGCAAGATGCGGGGAAGCAGGATTCAGTTCGGGCAGAGTCTCCCAATCGCGCGGGTTAAAAACGACGCGACGGGTGTATTTGCGCGAGCCTTCCGAATCGCCCGTCCAGCGGTCTTCCGCGCCCCAGTCCTTCACCGCGAAAGAAGAAGCGGGCGTGACCTTGACAATATCGAAATCGTAAACGTTTTGAAAATGCAAAACGGCGGCGGCGAGCGTTTCGGGGACCTGGTCGTCCACCGGAAAATGCCGCCACAACGCGACGGGGACGCGATCGGGCTGTTCGCCTTTCAAGCAGGCTTGCATTCGCTCTCGATGAGTCATCATGGGATTTTTTTCACCTCGCAAAAGACCGCGCCCGCGCGGGCGACTTGCAGCGCAATCGGCGCGGCGCGGAAGGTTTTCAAATCTTCGTTGGTGCGCGTGTTGACCAGCGCGAAATCGCCCGGCTGAATCTTCCCAAACTCGGCACGATAATCGCGGACGGCGATTCCCCGCGCGTAATAGGCGGCGATATACGGCTCGCGCTTCACAAAGAGATTGACGTTTCTTTCGGGAAATTTCTCCACGGCTTCCTTGTAGCAAGTCAGCCAGTATTCGGTTTCATAGCGGCGGAACGCTCCGCCCACCCCGCCGACGAAGGAATTGTAATAAGCGTACTGGTAGGGATGCAGCGCAACGGCGGAAAAAACGGCGGGAACGAAGAGCAATAAAGCGAGGGCGCGAAACTTACCGCGCAGCGCGTCGAAGATTTTTTCAAACGCGAAAGCGCCAAAGACGAACAGCGGCGGGAGCATGAAAAGAAAGTGACGATAGCCGTCGTACATCGGCGGCTTGCGAAGCAGGACGTAAGAGAAAGGGACGAGAAACCAGAGCAGAACGACGAAGGCGGAGAGGGTTTTCTGGCTCGTCAAGGAGTCGTCGGCGCTCCGTAAAGCGGCGTCCGTTTTCAGCGGGCGGCGGAAAGCGAAGAACAAGCCCAGCAGAAAGAGCGGCAAGACTGGCTCGGTAAGCGTCAGCGCCAGGAGAACGGGAAGATAGCGGCGCGGCAGCTCGTCCGCCGGATAGACCTGACCGCCAAACAGCACGGGTAGATGCGTGGGATTGGCGGACATGAAACCGAAGACTTCGACGAACCTTTGCAGCGGAGCGCCCCACAGGTAGGGCCACAACGCCAGTGAGACCAGCGCCGCCGTCAAGGCGTATAGCGCGAAGACTTTCATCAGGCGCGACGCGCCAATTTCTTTCAGGCGGCCGAGCGCATATAGCCCGACAAGCGCGCCCGCCAGAGGACCCAGGACGCGGACGGAAGTCGCCGCGCCGAGAAAGAAAGCGGCGAGGAAGAGAGACGCCAAAAGGCGAAAACGCAAAGCGTCCCGCCGGGTTAAAGCGTCCGCCGCTTCAAACCCAAACAAAACCGCGCCCAAGAAGAAGACCAAAAAAGGCGGGTCTTTGGGGTTGATAAAGGCGTGACCCCACAAAAGCGGCTGCCACGCGAAAAGCGCGGCGGAAGCCGCAGCCGCCGGCTCGCTCGCAAAGCGGCGCGTCAGGCGGTAAAAGAGATAAACGCCGAATTGAAAGGTCAGAAAATTGACCAGATGCCATGCGGAAGCCATATCCGCGCCCAGCCGTTCAAAGAGCGAGACGAAAGGACGCGCGAGGATGATATAAGCGGGACCGCGATTGGCATGGTCGGATCCGCTCGCCCCAAAGGCGCGATTCAGGTCGAAATCTCCGTTGAGCCATTCGCGCGGGGAATAGGCGTAGCGCAGCGCGTCGGCGTAATCGTAAAAAAGCGGCTCATCCCATGACAAGCCGTAATCGCGGAAGAACGCCAAGCCCGCCAGCAAGTTGGCGAGCAGCAGAATCAACGCAAGAGGCGGGCGGAATGTTCGCGCGGCGGACATGAAATGAAGGGGAGGATTACCTCCGCCCGACGCGGCGCGCCTGACGGAGTTCCGCTTCTTTCATGCGGCGCTCGTCTTCGGCGTTTTCGCGCAGCAGCGGCGGGACGGGAGTCGGCTTGCCGGTTTCGTCCAGCGCGACGTACACCACATATGCGGTGTTGGCGTTCGTTCGCAAGCCGGTGACGGGGTTTTCGGCGACCACCTTCACTTCGGCTTCGAGCGAGGTGCGCCCGACGTAGGTTACTTCCGCGTCGAGAATCACCAAATCGCCGATGCGAATGGGTTCGTGAAAGACCATCGAATCGACGGCGACGGTCACGACGCGCCGCCGCGCGTGACGCATACAGGCAAGCGCGCCCGCCTCGTCCACCAGTTTCATAATCCAGCCGCCATGCACATTGCCAAGATTGTTAGCGTGTTCGGGCTGCATTAATTGGGCGAGGCTGATGTGAGATTCGCGCGCGGGTTTTGGGGAAAGGGCGTCCATCAATCCATATCCTCGCGGAACTCGCCGCCGCCGTCGAGCGTGTGCATCCTTTCGGGTTCGTCCAGCAGCACGTCAATTTCCGAATGCGAAAGGTCAGCCATCAGCGGCGCGAGCGGCACGCTGCCCAGCGGGGCGACTTTGGGCGGGCGCGGTGGGGGAGCGACTCGCGGGGGCAGGACGTCCAGCGCGCGCTTACGGACGATGCGCAGGTCGTTGGTCAACGCGCCGACGTATTCGCCAAAGACGGAATACACCTCGCGTTTGGGGGTGACAAAGCCTACCCATTCGCCCATGCGGTTAAAAAGATAAGGATAGACCAGAAAGGCTTCCGCGTCTCCTTTAGAAGTGTAAATGGGAATGCGCTTTTCGTTCATGCTTTAGCCTCGTCTAAATCAATATCGTTATACGTCCAATAGCGATTGACGAAGAAATTCCACAACATGACGACGCCGATGGCGGCCGCCAGAGTCAGGTTCTTGGCGTATAGCTCCGCCGTGACGTAAGAAACGTGAAACATGCGCTCGAACAGGCGCAGCAGCGGCGGCTCGACGAAATGCAAAATGGGAATGCGAATGGCGACTCCCGCCGTATTGACGACGAAAAACATGGCGAGCTGATTCAACAGCGGACGCGAACGCGATTCGGGGTAAGTCCAATAGCGGTTCCAAATGAAATTGCTAATCACCGCGCAGGTAAAGGAAATCGTTCCGGCGAACACCAGCGGCATGTCAAAAAAGTGCGAGAGCAAGTTCATCACGCCAAAATCCACCGCCGAGCCAATCGCGCCGACGACGGCGAATTTAAGAAAACGTTTGCGTTCTTGAGGATGTTTCAGAATCATGCCAGCCCTAATTTTGTCTTAAAGAAAGGAATGGTGCGGCGGATTCCCTCTTCGAGGTCCACCTTTGGTTCCCAGCCGAGAATCTGGCGCGCGCGCGAAATATCGGGGCGGCGGCGTTGCGGGTCGCGGGCGCTGCGCGCGTCGTTCACATAAGTCACTCCCGCTTTGTTGCCGGTGATGCGGTTAATTGCCTCGGCGAATTGCAGAATGCTCATCTCCAGCGGGTTGCCAATATTCACCGGCAAATGCTCTTCGGAATACAGCAGGCGAATCACGCCGTCCACCAAATCGCCCACGTAACAAAAGGAGCGCGTCTGCGAACCGTCGCCGTAGACGGTGAGCGGCTGCCCCAGCAGCGCCTGTTTGAGCAAATTGGGAAGGGCGCGCCCGTCTTCCAAATCCATGCGCGGACCGTAGGTGTTGAAGATGCGCACAATGGCGGTGTTGACGCCATGAAAGCGATGATACGCCATCGTTAACGATTCGGCAAAACGCTTGGCTTCGTCGTATACGGCGCGAGGGCCGATGGGGTCCACGTTGCCGGGGTAGCTTTCAGTCTGCGGGTGCACGTCGGGGTCGCCGTAAATTTCGCTGGTGGAAGCGAGCAAAAAGCGCGCGTTTTGAGCCCGCGCCACGCCCAGACAGTTATGCGTGCCGAGCGCGCCCGCTTTCATCGTTTGAATCGGCAGGTTGAAATAGCCGGCTTTGGAAAGCGGGTTCGGGCTGGCGGGCGAAGCGAAATGTAAGATGGCGTCCACCTTGCCTGGCACGAAGATATAGTTGGAAACGTCGCGCTTGAAGAAGGTGAATTTTTCATTGCCCGCCAAATGGGCGATGTTGTCGGGGTTGCCGGTGATGAAATTATCCATGCCAATCACTTCGTGGCCATCCGCCAGCAAGCGATCCGCGAGGTGCGAGCCCAAAAAGCCCGCCACGCCTGTAATTAAAATTCTCATTGCGATTCCTTTACGATTCAGGGTTGAATGTTCGTCGCCGCAAGCGACGCAGGGGCGACAAAGAATTCCTTTTTTTTATTTCCAATCAATCGCGCTAATCAAGCCGTCGCCGGTGACTTGATATACCTGCGCGCTGCCGCTATCCACCAGCCAGAGGTTGCCCTGATAAATCACCGCGATAAAATCGCCCGTCTGCCCTTCGATGGGTTCGGGCGCCCACACGGGGGTCTGCGGTTCAAGTCCAGCCAGGTCGGCGGGCGGGAAAAGCAGCCTGCGGTTCGAGCCGTCGCGGTCCATCACGGCAAGGCGGTAACGACTGGCGGCGCTTTGCTCAGGGAAGATGCTCTGCAAGAAGGCGATTTGATAAGCCCGCTCGCGTCCATTCCAACGGGCGGGGGAAGAAGCCGGATAAGAGAACATGCCCGCCGAGCGAACGAGCGCCGCGCGCGCGTTGGTCTCAAAAGACAGGGCGGACAGATGAAACAAAGGCGATTCTTCCAGCGGGACGGGCGCAGGCGCGGGCGCGTGCGAGACATAGTATAAATTTTTTCCATCCGCGCCCCAGGCAATCGGCGGAATCCACGCCCAATCGCTGCGGGTGTTGTAAGGCGTGACGCTCAACAACGGTTTGAGGTATCCGCCGTCCTGATCCACCAGCCCAATCTGGTCGGGGCGGGCGTAAGCGAGCCGTCCGTCGGGCGCAAAAGCGAAGGACATGCCCCACCAGCCATATACGCCGCCGCTGCTGGAATCGAGCATTTTGCGCGGTTCGCCGCCGACGATGCTGACGCGGTACAGGTCGTTATTCGCTTGCCAGCCGGGCGCGGCGACGCGCGGCTCGACGGTGGAATACGCCACCGAGCTCGTCCCCGGAATCCACGCGGCGAAGTGAATCACGTTGCTGGCGCGCAGTGAAATGGGCTTGGGGTTGGCGTCGGTCAGGCTCGCAGCCCACAAGGTGTTAATTTCTTCCGTAGCGGGCTTTTTCGATTTGCGCGTGAAGACCAGATAGCTGCCTTTGGGCGAGAGTTTGAAGACGCGCCCGTCCAGGTCGCCGGTGTTGACGAGCAAGCGGCGGTTGGCGGTCGAGCCTTCCAACGCCCACGCGCTGCCGCCCGCCAGATAAACCAGCGAGCCGGGAATGTTCAGCGGGGTGAGGGAAACCCGCGCGCCGACCATGATGATTTCCGGCTGCGCTTCGCTCAACACCGTCGCTTTCACGATGGATTTGCTCACTTCCACGCCGTCTTCTAAAATCGCCCGCGTGGTGACTTCCTTCAAGCCGTTCGCGCCCGCCTGCACCAGCCGCGTTTCGCCTTCGGGCAGCGTTTCGTTGCGGATAATCTGCCTTTCAAACGGGATGGCGACTTGCTCGGTTTCAAAGACTTCGCGCACGCGAATCAATTTCAGTTTATCGCCCGCGCGCAACGCCGCGTATAAGGGCGGCTCGGAACGGTCGAGGACGCCGGGCGTGATTCCCGCAGCCTGATAAGCTTGCGCCGCCGTGCTGCCCGCCGGCAAGGTCACGGCGCGCGTCTCGCCGTCGGCGCTGACCATGACGGTTATTTCGCCCCCGCCGACTTGCGGCGAGCGGCATCCCGCCGAAAGGAGAAGCAACGCGGGGAGCAGAATCCAACCGAAACGAAGCAAAGCGCGCGGCATGTCGGGTATAATCCGGCGGCTACTTGATTCTGCCCGTCAGGCTCATCTTACCGTCGGCGATGGAGATAGATTCGAGGCGGAAGCCCACCGCCACCGGTCCCAGCGAACCGGTGAACGCCTCGGCGACAATCGCGTTAATCGCGCTGTTTAAGCCTTCGGGCGCGGGGAAGGGACCAAAATCGGCGGAGGTCACTTCCACTTTGGGAGTCCCGCTGACGGGATCCACGCCGACGCTGGCGGCGACCCGCATATTGGCGACGAGCATACCGCGCGTGATTTTTCCGTATAATTGCAGCTGGTTGTCGCGCAAAAAGACCTGCGGCTCGGTGAACATCGGGCTTTCGCTGGCAGCCATCTTCGCCGCCAGCGCGGAAGTCAATTGTCCCTCCGTGACGGTCAGCGTGACCACGCCCGTCTGCGCGCCGTCCAGGAAGGCTTGCGCCACCTGCGTTTGAACGGCTGGCGCGTCCGCCGTGGAAATGGGAATCGTCTGCGACGGGTATTCGGGTCCCCCGATGAAGACGCTGCAAGCCAGAGACGTTAGCAAGAAAATCGAAAGAAGAAATATTTTTTTCATAGGAATTGACTCTACAAATCTAAAATCACAAATTGGAATAATTATAGCATGAGCGACTCTCAAACCGTTTCAAATTCCGAACCGAGCCTCGCGGCGAAGCTGGAGGCGATGTTGTTCGTCTCCGCCGAGCCGGCGGCGGTCTCGCAGTTGGCTGCCGCGCTGGAAGTAAGCGCCACCGTCGTGGAGCGCGGCTTGAAAGAGCTGGAAGAAGCCCTTGTCGGGCGCGGACTGCGCTTGCAGCGTCACGCCGGGCGCGCGCAATTGACCACCGCGCCGGAGCTGGCTTCGCTGGTGGAGCGTTTTCTCGGCTTGGAAGCGACCACGCACCTGAGCCGCACCGCGCTGGAAACGCTCGCCATCATCGCTTATCAGCAGCCTTGCACCCGCCCGCAAGTGGACGCGATTCGCGGCGTGAATAGCGACGGCATGTTAAAAAGCCTGTTAAGCAAGGGACTGATTCAAGAAGCCGGACGCGCCGAAGGCCCCGGGCGGCCGATCCTTTACGCCACGACGCCCGAATTTTTGCAGCACTTCGGCTTGAGCTCCATCGCCGAACTGCCGCCGCTTAAATTGCAGGCGGAAGAGGAAGAACACGACGTTTTGTTGAAAGGATAGAAAGCGCATAATTTTCACATAATTTCTTCACTCGCGCGCCGCGCTCCAATGAGAAAATGAGGACGTGTAGATTTGAAAGCGAATCCGCCGTTCAAACATTTTTTATCACAGGAGACAAAAAAATGAAAACAAATAAGTGGCTACGCATTACGCTGATGACGCTGCTGGCGCTGGTGGCGGTGGGAAGCGCGGCATTGGCGGGGTATCGGGTTGGCGTTTCGCAAAACCCGCAGGTCGTTCAGCAACTGATGCAATGGCGCGCGTTGCGTTACAGCCGCGTCTTGCCGCCGCAGGCGCTGGCTCCCGCCGCGCCGCAAGCGGACGGGCAGATTCAGCCGCAGCAGCAGACGCAAGTTGTCCCTCAGGAATGGAAGCCGCGCGTACCGGGCTTCAACCCGCGCGGCTTCGACCAACGCGCTCCCCGCGCGCGCTTTGACCGACGAGACCGATTTTTCCCCTTCCCCAATCTGCTCACTCTGGCGCTGCTCGCCGCGGTGATCTGGCTGAGCTATCAATACGCCAAAGCCAGCGGCTGGAAGCTCGTTCGCGAAACGCCGCAAAGCGCCGCGCCCGCTGAACCGCAAGAGCCGCCCACGGCGTAAGGTCCCGCGAGCTCGTCGCTTCCATCCGCCCCGCGCTGAGCGCGGGCGCGGATTTTTTAAGTCACACAAAACCTACACAATTTCTTCACCTTGTTGTGGCATAATTTTTAAGCGAAGATTGCCAACCCCCTCCTTAAAAACTAACCGAAGGTCTCCATGCCGCAAACCATTCTTGTCGTTGACGATGAAAAACGTCTGGTCTCGCTGGTGCAAAGTTACTTGCAGCAGGAAGGCTATCGCGTCGTCGTCGCTTACAACGGCAAAGAAGCGCTCGCCGTCGCCAGGCGGGAACAGCCCGACCTCGTCATCCTCGATATTATGATGCCGGAAATGAACGGTTACGAGTTCATGCGCGAACGCCGCAAAGAAAGCGACGCGCCGATCATCATGCTCACGGCGAAAGTGGAAGACGAAGATAAAATCATTGGGCTGGAGCTCGGCGCGGACGATTATGTGACCAAACCCTTTAAGCCGCGCGAATTAATGGCGCGGGTGAGAAACGTGCTGCGCCGCGCGGGAAAAAACGAGCCGAAAGGCAAGAAGCTGCAAGCCGGCGACTTGCTGCTAGACCGCGAAACGCGCGAGGCGTCGGTCGGCGGGCGCAAGGTGGATTTAACTCCCTCCGAGTTCGACTTGCTCGCCGCGTTGATGTCCGCGCCGGGCAAGGTTTTTTCGCGGCTCGACCTGCTCGACGTGATTCAAGGAGTCCGCTACGAAGGCTACGAGCGCACCATTGACACGCACGTCAAGAATCTGCGCGCCAAAATCGAACCCGACCCGCGCAACCCGCGTTACATTGAAACGGTGTACGGCGTGGGGTATCGTTTGAGCAAGGGATAGCGGATGAAATTAACCGCCAAACTCATCCTCGCCTTTTTGTTCGTCAGCCTGTTCAGCAGCGGCGTCGTCGCCCTTTTTTCGCGCGCCGCCACCAGCCTGGAATTTCAAAAATTCATCAGCCGCCGCTACGAAGAAGAGCTCGCCGCGCAACTGGAAAATTACTACGCCCAGCAGGGCGGCTGGCAAGGCGTGGAAAAATTCTTCGAGCGGGGAAGATTTGCTCCCAGCGGCGACCGCCAGCCGCCCTTCGCCGTGGCGGACGAGCAAGGGCGAATCGTCCTGGCGGGCGCGGGATATAAGGCGGGACAAAACGTCAGCCCGAGAGTCTTGCACGACAGCAAAGAGCTGGAAGCGGGCGAAAGGCACGTCGGCACGCTGCTTTTCAACGCCCCGCTCGAACGCAGCCCGATGGAAGACGAGTTCATCCGCCGCATGGGAAGTTCCATTTTCATCAGCGCGCTGGCGGCTTTGGGGCTGGCTTTCCTGCTGGGGACGCTGCTTTCGCGCGCCATCACCCGCCCCGTCGTCGAATTGACCGCCGCCACGCGCGACGTCGCCAACGGCAACCTTGGGCGGAAAGTGACGGTTCGTTCGCGCGATGAAATCGGCGAGCTGGCGGACTCCTTTAACAAGATGAGCGGCGATTTGGAACGCTCGCTCAACCTCCGCAAGCAAATGACCGCCGATATTGCCCACGAACTGCGCACGCCTTTGAGCCTCATCATCGGTCACGCCGAAGCCGTGCATGACGGCGTGCTGCCGCCCTCCGCCGAAAATTTTGAAATCATCCGCGAGGAAGCGGAACGGCTGCAAAAACTGGTGAACGATTTGCGCACCCTCTCGCTGGCGGACGCGGGCGAACTTTCGACGGAATTTCAAACGATGGCGGTCGGCGAGCTGCTGCGCGACTTGCGCGCGCATTACCAGACTCCCTTTTCGGTCAAGCGCGTCGCGCTGGAACTGCAAATTGAATCCGCGCCGCTGAAAGCGAACCTCGACCCGATGCGAATCGGGCAGGCTTTAAGCAACATTTTGGATAACGCGCTGCGTCACACGCCCGAAGGCGGACGGACGACGATTTTCGCCCGGCGGCGCGGGAACGAAATTGAAATCGGTGTGGAAGACAGCGGAGAAGGCGCGACGCCCGAAGAAGCCGCGCGCCTGTTCGAGCGCTTCTATCGGGCGGATGAATCGCGCGCGCGCGCGGACGGCGGCTCCGGCTTGGGGCTTGCCATCGCCAAATCCATCGTCGAAACGCACGGGGGAAAAATTTGGGCGGAAGGCGAAAAAGGCAAAGGCTTGAAAGTCTTTATTCGGCTGCCCGCCCAAACTTAAAATCACGCTTTTTCGCTCACGCCCGCTTCGCCGAAGGTCGCCATCTCGTCGAGGACTTTGCAGGCGGCTTCGACAATAGAAAGCGCCAGCGCCGCGCCCGTGCCTTCGCCGAGCCGCATTTGCAAATCGAGCAGCGGGACGACGCCCAACCATTCCATCATCAGGCGGTGACCGAGCTCCTGCGAAGTATGCGCCGCAATTAAATAATCCTTTACGCGCGGCGCGAGAGTCGCGGCAATGATGGCGGCGGCGGTGGAAATGAAGCCGTCAATCACCACCGGTTTTCGTTTCGCCGCCGCGCCCAGAATCGCGCCCGCCAGCCCGCCAATTTCAAACCCGCCGACTTTTGCCAGCAGGTCCAGCCCGTCTTGCGGGTCGGGCTGATTGACCTTCAGCGCGGCTTCCACCGCGGCAATTTTTCGGCGCAGCCCTTCGTCGTCCACGCCCGTGCCGCGCCCGACGATTTCTTGCGCCAGTCTGCCGGTGACGGCGCAAGCGATGGCGGCGGAAGGCGTGGTGTTGCCGATTCCCATATCGCCGATGGCGAGAATATCCAACCCGCGCGCGATTTCTTCTTCAACGACCGCCGCGCCGCGCAAAATAGATTCTTCCGCCTGCGCGCGAGTCATCGCCGCTTCTTTCGAGATGTTGCGCGTCCCCAAAGCGACCTTACGGTTCAACAGGTTGGGACGCCCCTCCATTGGCGCGGCGACGCCCATATCCACGACCACAACGCGCGCGCCAACATGCCGCGCCAGCGCGTTGATGGCCGCCCCGCCGTTCAGAAAATTGAAAACCATCTGCGGCGTGACTTCCTGCGGAAAGGCGCTCACTCCTTCGGCGACCACGCCGTGGTCGCCTGCCATCACGGTCACGACTTTATGTTGAATGCGCGGGCGGGGCTGCCCTGTCACGCCCGCGACTTGAATCGAAAGTTGTTCCAGCCGCCCCAAACTTCCTTGCGGCTTGGTGAGGGCGTCCTGCCGCGAGCGCGCGGCTTGCATTGCCTCCTGGTCGAGAGGCTGAATTTGAAAGATGAGAGAGCGAAGAGACATAATCGGAACGATAGAAGGCGGACGCTTACGCCAACAATTAAAACTCAATTCCGGGCTGGGCTTTGATTCCTTCGTTGAAGGGGTGGCGCACCAGATTCATTTCCGTCACCAAATCCGCGGCGTCCACCAACGGTTGAGGCGCGCCGCGCCCGGTGATGATGACGTGAGTCTGCGGGGGCTTGTTCTCTTTCAGCCACGCTACCACGTCCAGCGTATCCACCCACCCAAATTGCAGCGGATAGGTGAATTCGTCCAGCAGAATCAGGTCGTATTGCCCGCTGAGAATTTTCTCCTGCGCCGTCCGCCAGGCGTATTGCGCTTTGGCGGCGCTGGCGTCCAGGTCTTTGGAAGTCCAGGTAAAGCCGTCGCCGAGCGTCTGCCACTCAATGCCGAGTTTGCGGGCGGCTTTCACCTCGCCCCATTGCCCGGTTTCGGCTTTCATAAATTGAATCACGCATGGGCGCATTCCGCGTCCCCACGCGCGTAAAATCGTTCCGAGCGCGGCGGTGGTTTTGCCCTTGCCGTCGCCGGTGTGAACAATCAACAATCCCTTGCGGTTAGTCTCGGACATAGTTTTTTATCCTTTTCGTTTCAATGGCGTAGCCGCGCCCGCACGGAGCGTATTCCGCCGCGGGACCTTCGGGCAGCGCCAGCGGAATCCCGTATTCGGGATGCGGAATCACGCGCAGCCGCGCGCCGTAAACGTCGAAGAGAACCTCTTCCGTAAACGTCTCTTCGGGCGAACCGACGGCTTTCAATTCGCCGTCCGCCAAAACTGCCACGCGGTCGGCGTACAAAGAAGTTAAATTCAGGTCGTGCAGGGCGGCTAAAATCGTCAACCCGTTTTCGCGGGCAAGCCGCCGCGCCAGATTCAAAAACTCGGTCTGCCGCCGAACGTCCAGGTGATTGGTCGGCTCGTCCATGACGAGAATAGGGGTGGCTTGCGCCAGCGCGCGCGCCAGCAAGACGCGTTGCTGTTCGCCGCCGGAAAGTTCGCCCATGCGGCGCTCCGCCAGATGAGCGATTTCAGTTTGCCGCATCGCTTCGCGCGCCGCTTCGTGGTCGCGCGCTCCCGCCTGTCCCAGCCAGCCGAGGTAAGGCGTTCTGCCCAGCAGCACGGTTTGATAAACGGGGAAAGCCGCCGGCAGCAAACGCGCCTGCGGCACAACGGCGAGAAGCCGCGCGCGCTGTTCGGCGTTCAGCCGCGAAACGTCCCGCCCGTTCAGGAAAACCGCGCCCGAAGCGGGTTTCATTTCCCCGCAGACGGCGCGAATCAAGGTGGACTTGCCCGCCCCGTTTGGACCAATCAGCGCGACCATCTCGCCCGAACGAGCCGAGAGCGAAACGTCCTTCAAGACCAGCTCGCCGCCGTAACCGGCGGAAAGATTGCGAATTTCAATCATCAGCAGCCTCCTAAAAGAACGCCTGCCGGCGAGCCGCGCGCAGCAGCCAGAGGAAGAACGGCGCGCCCGCCAGCGCGGTGATGATTCCCACCGGCAGAACCTGCGGGGCGAGAACCGTGCGTGCCAACGAGTCGGCGAGCAGCAACAGGCTCGCGCCGTTCAAAATAGAAACCGGAAGAATGCGGCGGTGGTCGGCGCCCCACAACATCCGCGCGACGTGCGGGACAATCAGCCCGACGAAACCGATCACGCCGGAGAAAGCGACTGCCGCCCCCGTCGCCAGCGAAGCGGCGAGAATCAAAATCAGCTTCGCGCGCTCGACGTTCAACCCCAGGTGAAGCGCCTGCTCGTCGCCGAATTGCAGCACGTTCAAAGCGTGACCGGAAGTCAGCAGCGCGCCCAAGCCGAGCAGAATGTAAGGCAGCGCCGCAAGAACCGGCTCCCAGCCACCCATCGTGCCGCCGCCCAGCAGCCAGGAAAGCGCGCGATGCAGCTCGCCGCTGGAACGCAGCATGAGGAACGAAGTAAGCGAAGTGGCGAACGAACTGACGGCGACGCCCGCGAGAATCAGCGTGGAAGCGGGAACGGTCTTGCCAATGCGCGCCAGCGCGTACACGATGAAAACGGTCAGAATCGCGCCGAGAAACGCGGCGGCGGGCAGCGCATAAAAGCCGAGAAAACTTTGATGCAGTTTAAGCGACATGGCGAGAACCGCGCCCAGGCTGGCGCCCGAAGCCACGCCAATCAGGTATGGGTCCGCCAGCGGGTTGCGAAACAAGCCCTGATACGCCGCGCCGCTTCCGCCCAGCGCCGCGCCGGTGAGCAAAATCAAAACCGCGTGCGGCAGGCGCACTTTCAAGAGAATCGGCGCGTACGCTTCGGAAGAAGAAGCCGCCCCGCGCGTCAGCACGGCAATGATCTCGCTTAACGGAATAAAGACCGAGCCGACCGCCACGCTCAAAAGCAGCGCGGCGGCAAGCGTTACAAGCGAGAACAAATACATGCGCGAGGCGGTTTTCATTTACTTAAACAATTCGGGGTGCAGGAACTTCGCCAGCGCTTCCAGCCCGTCCACCAGACGGGGACCGGGACGGCTGACCAGGTTATCGTCGAAGGCGTACACCTTGCCTTCTTTGACGGCGGTCAGGGCGTCCCAGCCGCCGCGCGCCGCCGCCATTTCGGGCGTCACCCCGCCCCAATACGAATCGCCCAGCAGAATCAAATCGGGGTCGAGCTCGATGATTTTTTCCAGGCTGACCTGAATCCACGCGCCTTCCAGCGAGGCGGACATATTCTCTCCGCCCGCCTGTTTGATGAGCGTATCCACAAAAGTTCCGGGACCGGGAACCCAGGGCGCGTTGGGGTCCGTGCCGTCAATCTCATATAACACCACCGGGCGCTCGCTTACGCCGGCAAGTTTTTCTTCCACCGCGCTCACGCGCTTTTCAAGTGAAGCGATGAGCGTCTCGGTCTCTTCGACGCGGCCCGTCATTTTAGCGACAAGGCGCAGGTTTTCAAACATGCCGGGAATATCGGTTGGGTTGCCCAAAACAAAAACGCGCAAGCCCAGTTCTTCCAGCGCTTGAACCTGTTCCGGCGAGGTAATCTCGGCGGCGAGGACTAAATCGGGATTGGAGGCAAGGATGGTTTCGGTATCCAGCGCGCCAAACCCGCCGCCAATGTCAGCCACGTTCGCGGCTTCGGGCGGATAATCGGAAAACGAATCGCGCCCGACGACCTGTTCGCCCGCCCCGATGGCGAAGAGAATCTCGGTGTTGGAAGGCGCCAGCGAAATCACGCGCTGCGCGGGCTGGTCGAACTGAAATTCCTTGCCGCGCTGGTCGGTCGTCACAATAGGAATCGCGGGCGCTTCCGTCGGCGCGGGCGCTTCCGTCACGGCGGGCGCTTCCGTCGGCGCAGGAGCGGTTGGTTGCGGAGCGGCGCAGGCGGCGAGCAAGAGCGCCGCCAGCGCAGTCATTAACAGAAACTTTTGTTTCATGGTCGTTTTTCATCCTTTTGAAAATGATATTTGCGCGAACAAAAAACCCTGTCGCGCAGACAGGGTGTGAGAGAGGGCATGAAATTAAATAGTCATAACTCTACATTCCTTTCTGCGAGGACTGCGGGAGTAAAAGTCGGGGTGGGCGTCCTGGCTCGGTCCGAAGGACCCTACAGTTGCGCGACAGCGCCGGACTGAGCTGCACGAATCAGCGTACCGGCTTCGCCATTAAACATACCATCCGGGGAGGTTGTGCCCCGACTTGCGAAAAGATTGATAAGGTGCAATCCGTTACCGGTGAAAATAATAACAGAGAAATCGGTTTTGCGCGAGCGCTTTTTATCACGTCGCGGGCGCGTCCAGATGAAAATGCCGCGCCAACGCGAGCGCGTCCGCCTCGCCCGAAGGGCGCTCCGCGACGCGGAACAATTCCCACGTTTCCAGGTGTTCCGCCGCGCCGCCCGGCGCGAGAGTCGTTAACGGCGCGAGCGTTTCCAGCTCCAAAAACAGGCTGCCGCAATAACATTCGCTGGAGCTGCCGAAGTCGCAATACTCCGCGCCCGGCTCATAGCGCGCGCGCTTGACAAACAGCGTCCCGTCCAGCCAGTAAGCCAGCCAGCCGCGCGGGTTGGGAAACCCAACCTTGAAAGGCGAAGTCATCGCCGCGCGGACGAGGATGAACTCCCGCCCCCACGTCACGTTTGGGTCGGACATATCCGCGTATTCCCACAAAGCAAGAGAACGGTTCGGCAGCAGCCCGCTTGCACGGCGCGATTGCGGCAGCAGCGCCACCCCGCCGGGCTTGAATTGGGTAATCGCCCAAGGAGCGCAGCAAATTTCGCTTGAACTGAGATTGGTCAAACGGTGGAGGATTTCCGCGCGGGGCGCCTCGGCGGATAAACGAATCTCGATGGATTTTTGCAGCCCAGTTTGCGCTTCCGGCGGCTGGACGAACTTCGCCCCGCGCGGCGCGGAAAAAACCGCAACGGGCGAATCGTCCGGCGCGTAAGTCAGAATCTCGTCTTCGGGCGCGCGCCACAGGCGGTGTCCGCCGCGAAAGCGAAACAAACTGCCATCCGGGCGCCGCGTCGTAAAGTCTGGCAGCTCGGCGAAAAGGTTTGCGCCGTCCTGAAAGCTAAAGGACAAAACGCGGGGTCCCGCCGATTGTGTAATTACTACGCGCAAAAAATCGCTTTCCAGCAAAACGCACTCGTAACCGTTGCAGCCTATCTTTTTCATGGCGTTCCTTTCCGCCATTCTAAGCCGATTTTTCCGCAAACGCGAGAGCGCAAGACGCGCGACATTTATCAGGAAAAAAATGTGACAAATGTCATTCTTGCATGTCGTCACAAAATAATTACAATATAGGTAAACCATTACCGTTGAGGTAAACGTTTCAAGTGTTAAAAATCAACCGCCAAACCGATTACGCCGTCCGCGTTGTGCTTGCCCTTGCCAAGCGCGGGGAAAACGTGCGCGTCTCGTCCGCCGAAATTCAGCGCGAAATGCTCATCCCCAAAGCGTTGATGGCGCGCATTGTCGCGCAGCTGGCGCAAGCGGGGCTGATTCTCACCTTTCCGGGCAGAGACGGCGGTTTGCAGTTGGCGCGCCATCCGAGCCAAATCAGTATGAAAGACGTGGTGGAAGCGTTTGAAGGTCCCATCCAAATATCAGAGTGCATCACCCCCGGCGGCGAAAACGACTGCCCCTTTATTCAAGTCTGCCCGGTGCGCTCCAAGTGGGCGCGCATTCAATCCGCGATGCTGCGCGAGATGAAGTCCATCCTCTTTTCAGATTTAGCGGAAGAAAGCCTCGCTGGGCATTATCGCTCCGAAGCCGCGCTGCCGCTGGCGCAAGAAATTATTCGTTCATAAATCCGCCTACCCGCGCGGATTGAAAATTTCAACCCATTTTGAAACGCTTCAAGGAGTTCATCTTATGGACATGGTGACAATTTTGTCCCGCTGGCAATTTGCCCTGACAACCATCTATCACTGGTTGTTCGTTCCGTTGACTCTCGGCTTGGGATGGTTTGTGGCGTACTTCCAGACGCGCTATTACCAGACCAACGACGAGACCTGGCGCAAGATGACCAAGTTTTGGGGGAAGCTGTTCCTCATCAACTTCGCCATCGGCGTGGTGACCGGCATCGTGCAGGAATTTCAGTTTGGCATGAACTGGTCGGAATATTCCCGTTACGTCGGCGATATTTTCGGCGCGCCGCTGGCGGTGGAAGCGCTGCTCGCCTTCTTTATGGAATCCACCTTCCTTGGCGTGTGGATTTTCGGCGAAGGCAAAATTCCGCAAAAAGCTCATGCCGCGTCCATCTGGCTGGCTGCAGCTGGCTCGAACCTTTCCGCCATTTGGATTTTGATTGCCAACGGCTTCATGCAAGCCCCGCCCGCCAACTCCTACGCGCTCAACGAAGCGAACGGGCGGCTTGAATTGGTCAACTTCTTCGCGCTCATCGGCAACCCCAAAGCGTGGGTCTTCATCTGGCACACGCTGGCGGATGGCTTGGCGATGGCGTCCTTCCTGATTATCGCCGTCAGCGCATGGCACCTCGTCCGCAAGCAAAACATAGAGTTCTTCAAGCGCTCCTTCCAGACGGGCGCGCTGGTCGGGTTGATTGCAAGCGCGCTGGTCTTCCTCGGCGGTCACACGATGGGTCAATACATGGCGGAAGTGCAGCCGATGAAGCTCGCCGCGCTCGAAGCCATTTGGGAGACCGAGCAACCCGCTTCCTTCTCCCTGCTCACCATCGGCGACCTGACCGGCAAGCAGGAAGTCTGGTCCATCCGCATTCCGTATGTGATGAGCTTCCTCGCCTGCAACAACTTCACCTGCGAAGTGAAAGGCGTCAACGAGCTGCAAGCGCTCTACGTTCAGATGTACGGACCCGGCGACTACGTCCCGCTGATGGTCGTCACTTATTGGACCTTCCGCATCATGATGGCGTTCGGCTTCATTATGATGGGCGCGGCGGCGTGGTTCCTGTGGAACGCCCGCAAACCCGATTATGAGAACGCCAAATGGATGAAGCTCGTCCCCTTTGGCGCGCTTGCCCTGCCCTATCTTGCCAACGCCAGCGGCTGGATTCTGACCGAAATGGGCCGCCAGCCCTGGATTGTTTACGGCTTGCTCAAAGTGGAAGACGCGATCTCGCCCAATCTGACGGTCGTGGACTTGTGGATTTCCCTCATTGGATACACCGCGTTGTACGGCGCGCTGGCGGCGGTGATGGTCAAGCTGATGATGAAATACGCCAAAGCCGGTCCCGAAGCCGCCCTGCACGAATCGGTGGACGTCGCCCCCGCGGCTATTGGAGCGCAAGACTAAAACGAGACGCCCCGACAGGAGATTTAAGACATGTCATACGAATTCCTCCAAACGCTCTGGTTCATTCTGATTGCCGTCCTGTGGATTGGTTTCTTCTTCCTCGAAGGCTTCGATTTCGGAGTCGGCATGTTACTGCCTTTCCTCGGCAAAAAAGACGAAGAACGCCGCGCCATCATCAACTCCATCGGCTCGACCTGGGACGGAAACGAAGTCTGGCTGCTCACCGCCGGCGGCGCGACCTTTGCCGCCTTCCCCCACTGGTACGCCACCATGTTCAGCGGCTTCTACCTCGCGCTCTTCCTGCTGTTGGCGGGTTTGATTATGCGCGGCGTTTCTTTTGAGTACCGTTCCAAAGACTCCAACCCCGCCTGGCGCAACCGTTTCGACTGGATGATTGCGATTGGCTCCTTCCTGCCGGCTTTGCTGCTGGGCGCCGCCTTCGCCAATCTGGCGCGCGGCGTGCCGATTGACGAAAACATGATGTTCACCGGCAATCTGTTCACCCTGCTCAATCCCTACGGCTTGCTCGGCGGCGTGACCACTGTGGCTATCTTCCTGCTGCACGGCGCGAACTTCCTCGGCTTGAAGTTGGAAGGCGAGCTGCGCGAGCGCGTAAACGGCTTCGCCAAGAAGTTGTGGATTGGCGCGACGGTTTTATACATTGCGCTGGGAATCTTCACCTACGCGGCGGGCTTCTGGGCGCGCGGAATCGTCAACCCCGGCATTGTGCCGATTGCGGCGGTGGTCGTGTTGCTCGTCGCCGGTTACTTCATCAACAACAAGCAGGAAGGCTGGGCGTTCGTCCTGGTGGCGCTCAACATCGTGTTGACTCAGGTCACTTTCTTCACCATGACCTTCCCCAACGTGATGCTTTCCACCACCAACCCGGCGTATTCGCTCACCATCTACAACGCCTCTTCTTCGCAATACACGCTGACGGTCATGTCCATCGTGGCGCTCATCTTCGTCCCGATTGTCCTCGCCTATCAGGGCTGGACATACTACATGTTCCGCAAGCGAATCAGCACGGAAAAGAAATCGCTGGTTTACTAAGTTTCACAAGGCGGAGCGTACAACTCCGCCTTTCTTTTTTGTAACAGAGTTCACAAAAAAACGTCAGGAGGAAAAGCGCATGGCGAAAGTATTGGTCATCGGCGCGGGGTTCGCGGGACACACCGCCGCGCTATATCTGGGCGACAGGCTGGGCAAAAAGCACGAAATCACGGTCATGTCCAACCGCGACGTGTTCGGTTACGTCCCCTCTT
>DAOUBR010000014.1:0-100819 GCA_034432535.1 Anaerolineales bacterium
GATTCGGCGAAGTCCACCTCCCCTACGCCCTCGCCCGCAAATACCCCAACGCCTCCCGCGAACTCATCTGGCAATACCTCTTCCCCGCCCCCAACCTCTCCCGCGACCCCAGACTCCCCTCACCCTTTGGGAGAGGGGCTGGGGGTGAGGGTCTATCCTCTTCCTCTGGGAGAGGGGCTGGGGGTGAGGGTCTATCCTCTCCCTCTGGGAGAGAGGCTGGGGGTGAGGGAAAACTCCGCCGCCACCACCTCGACCCCAGCCTGCTCCAAAAAGCCATTCGTGCCGCCGCCCAAAAAACAGGCATCCAAAAACCCGTCTCTCCCCACACATTCCGTCACTCCTTCGCCACCCATCTCCTCCAAAACGGCTACGACACCCAGCACCTGCGGTTCTGGGCAGGTGTCCGCACCGTGCAAGAACTCCTCGGCCACAAAGACGTCAAAACCACCATGATCTACACCCACGTCCTGCAGCGCGGCGGACTCGCCGTCAAATCCCCGCTGGATGGCTGATTTTGCCAAACAAAAGAGAAAGCCCGCTTTTGCAAAAGCGGGCTTTCTTTATTTACGGGGGCGCGCTTTTAAGAAATTTCTTTCATTTTATCAATGAAGTTGTTCACGCTCGCTTGAATCAGCGTCATGGACCGACGGAACACCAGCCGAAAATCATTCGGGTTGGGAATCAGCATTTCCACGCTTGCGCTCGTGTTCTTGCCGTCCGAGTTAATATACACTTTCGCCACTTTCGTCAGCATCGTCGCGTGATTGGCGCAGATGATAACCTTCACCAACTCATCGTTCGACTCGATGTTCCAAAAATTGGGGAACACCAGCCTGAAAAAAGGCTCGTCTTTCGCGTCAATTGAAATGAAGTAAGTCTTGCCTTCGGCTTTGAACACCACGTCGCCGTCGGTATCCACTTTTGGCGCATAGCCTTCTTCGGATAAAAATCTGCTATAGACCTGGGCTTTCTCTAGCGCGTTCATATCAGAGCTCCTGTTTTGTTTGTTGCGCGCGGTTGCGGCGGACGCCGCAACTGGCGCAGAGACGGCATTCAAACGCGCTGACGGCAAAATTCCCCTTAATCACGGTAAAGCGTGGTTGAACTTTTTGTGAATTATAGCGCTAAAAAAACGTCCCGAAGAGCAACGAAACTTTCGGGACGTTCAGCCGTTACCCTCGATACAGCCAGTTCCCTTCCCGTCCCGCCAGAAACGCGCGACGGTTCACTTCCTTATGTTTGGGCGGAACGTTCTGTTCCAACACCGCCAGCCAATCTTCCGCGCCTGGCGCCAATTGAGAAGATAACGCTCCCAACAAAACGCTATTGGCCGCGCGCAAGTTGCCCAGCTCTTCGGCGATTTGCAACGCGTCTAACGTCAACAAATTCCCGGCGACCTTCGCCATGCTGGCCATCACATGCTCTTCTGAAGGGTACGGGTCGCCGCCAAATGTGCTAGAGGTTGGAACCCATTTTTGCTTGTTCAAAATTACGGTCCCGCCGGGCTTCAAATAAGAAAGCCAGCGCAACCCTTCCAACATCTCCTGAGCGATGAAGTAATCCACCTTGCCCGCCTCGCACAGCGGGGAGGCGACGCGTTCGCCCCAGCGCACGTGACTATTCACCGTTCCTCCGCGCTGCGACATGCCGTGCACTTCCGATTTCTTCGCGTCCAGCCCGATTCGCAGCCCGAGCTCCGCGATAATATCGCTCGCCAGCAGCGTGCCTTGTCCGCCCACGCCTGCCAGCAGAAAATTTATCGTCTTTGTCGTTTCCATGATTCACGCTCCTTTTAAGCCTTGACCTTTTCCTTGCCCGGCTCGATGGCTTGACGCGCGCACACGTCGAAGCACAGCCCGCAGCCCACGCACAACGCCGGGTCAATCAGCGCTTTCGGGCGTTTGGTCTTTTCGTCCAGCTCTGCGCTTTTTGAAATCGCCGGGCACCCGATGCGGAAGCACATCGTACAGCCGTTGCAATCTTCCGCAATGATGGTATACGGCTCGCGATTGTGGCTTTCCTCAAATACGCAAATTGCATGAACGACCACCGCCGCTGGAGCATTTGCCGCAATCGCCTCGCGGATGGCTTTTTCCGTTCCCTTCAAATCGCGCGCTTCCACTTCCGCCACATAATTAACCCCCAGCGCGCGAACCAACGCGGGAATATCAATTCGCTTGCCTTTGCCGCGCAGCGTGGCGCCGGAGCCGGGGTTGCCCTGATGCCCCGTCATGCCCGTCGTGCGGTTATCCACAATCAGAGCGACTAAAGGAGTCTGGTTATAAACCGCGTCTGCCAGCGCCGGCAGCCCGGAATGAAAGAAAGTGCTATCGCCCAAAATGGCCACGTTTGGCGTTTCCAGCCCGCCGCGCCGCATGCCTGCCGCGACCCCAATGCTTGCTCCCATGCAGCCGATGGTATCAGTGGCGTCCAAAGGCGGCATGACCCCTAGCGCGTAACAGCCGATATCGGAATTGACCGCCACCTTCAACTTCCTTAATACCCAAAACACGTCGCGGTGACCGCAGCCGGCGCATAATATCGGCGGGCGCTGCGCCAGCGGGCCCACGTCCAGGCGCGCCGCTGCGCCGTCGTTGCCTGGCGGCAGCAGCCCCGCTTTCACAGCAGCCTGGCGCACGCGTTCCGGCGTGAATTCGTCGAAAATGGGGAAGATGCTCTTACCCTCCACTGCAATTCCTGACTGGCGCGTGAACTCCTCAATAAACGGGTCGAGTTCTTCCACAACGTACAGTTTTTCGACTCCGGCGGCGAACTCGCGGATTTTCTTTTCCGGCAGGGGCCAGACCATTCCCAATTTGAGGAACGAAGCGTTTGGGAAAACTTCCCGCGCGTATTGATACGCCGCCCCGCACGAGATGATTCCCATCGCGCGCTCGCCCCATTCAATTTTGTTGACTTCGCTTTGCTCCGCCCATTCGGCGATTCGCTTCAAGCGTTCTTCGATAATCGGATGGCGGCGCTTGGCGTATCCCGGAATCATCACATATTTGGTCGGGTCCTTCGCGTAAGGGCGTTTGGGAATTTCCTTCCGCTCGCCCAACTCCACTCCCGATTTGGCGTGCGAAGTGCGCGTCGTCGTGCGCAATAGTACGGGCGTATCGAAACGCTCGCTCAATTCCAGCGCCAGTTTGGTGAAATCCTTCGCTTCCTGGCTGTCGGCCGGCTCCAGCATGGGGACTTTTGCAAAGCGCGCGTAGTGACGATTATCCTGCTCGTTTTGCGAAGAGTGCATGCCCGGGTCGTCGGCGGTGACGATGACCAGCCCGGCGTTCAAACCCGTGTAAGAAGCGTAAAACAAAGACTCGGAAGCCACGTTCAAACCGACGTGCTTCATCGCCGCCAGCGCGCGCTGACCGGCGTACGCCGCGCCGATTGCCACATCCAGCGAAACTTTCTCGTTTGCCGACCATTCGGCGTAAATCTCGTCGTACAGGTGAATATTTTGGAGGATTTCCGTGCTGGGCGTGCCGGGGTAGGCTGCCGCCACTTTAACGCCCGCTTCCCACGCGCCGCGCGCAATTGCTTCGTTCCCGCTTAATAAAGCTTTCATCGAAATTGCTCCTTGTTTTTTTTCTAATAAAGCGTGCCGACACGCCGAAAGTGTAAAACCTTTTTGAAGTTTGTCAACCTGAAAAAAGACACTTTTTACGGCTGCAAACCCCGCCCTTTGATTCTCTAAAATTACCACAGATAAACGCGGATGAACGCAGATGTTGGAGGCAAGGCAAGCCCGCTTGATTTCCTGAAATTACCACAGATGAACACAGATGAACGCGGATTTTGCGGCGAGTCGCAGCAGGCTTGCGGCGGGTTTGGTCAGGCTGGTACAATCCGGCGCTATGAAAACCCATCGCTCCTTCGCAGGATTATTCGCCGGCTTAACCGCCGCCTCCATTTGGGGCGGCATGTACGTCGTCAGCAAAGTAGTTCTGGACGTCGTTCCGCCCTTTTCGCTGCTCTTTCTGCGCCTGATTTTAGGCGCGGCGGCGCTCGGCGTCGTGATTTTCTTTCAAAAAAACAAGCCCGCATTAAGCGGGCGCGAGTTCGGGCGAATCTTCCTCGTCGGCTTTGTGGGATACGGAATTTCGCTTGGGTTTCAATTCGTTGGCACGAACCTTTCCAACGCATCCACCGGCGCGCTGGTGACTTCCGCCACGCCCGCCTTTGTGCTACTCTTCGCGCCGTTTCTGCTGGGCGAGCGCGCCACCCCGCGCGGAATCGTCGCGCTGGTCGTTTCCATGCTCGGCGTCCTGGCTGTCATTGACCCGCGCAAAGCCGAGCTCTCGCCGACCTTTTTTTGGGGCAACCTGAGTCTGCTTGCCGCGGCGCTGACCTGGGCGTTATATTCCGTGCTGGCGCGCAAAGTCTCTCAATTCGCCGACGTGCTGACCTCTAGCGCCGTCATGCTGCTGGGCGGCGTTCCCACCAGTTTGCTGTTTGGTTTGTGGGAAATAAACGCGCGGGGAATCGGCGAAATCACCTGGGGAATCTTCGGTGGAATCCTCTTTTTGGGAATTATCTCCACCGCCGTCGCCATGTTCTTATGGAATTACGCCTTCGCCGCGCTGCCCGCCAACGTCGCCTCGCTGACCTTCTTTGCTCAGCCCGTCGTCGGGACTCTGCTGGGCTGGTTCTTTTTGGGCGAGGAAATTTCCCTGCTCTTCCTCGCCGGCGGATTCCTGATTACGCTTGGCGTGCTGATGGCCGCCCTTGAAAAATAAAATCAGCCCGTGGAAACCTCCGCAGGCTGATTACTGATTTTCGACGACGAGCTGCTGACCGCCGTTTTCTGATTATCCTACTTCCCTTTTTCCGCCGCCGTCAACGATTCTTCAAACAATTGCAATCCCTCGTCCATTTCGGATTTGGTCATGCACAGCGGGGGCGCAATGCGGATGACGCTCTTGCCGCAAGAAAGCATCAGCAATCCGCGCTCAAAGCCCATCTCCACCACGCGCTCGGTCAGGTCGCGGTCCGGCTCCTTCGTCTCGCGGTCTTGCACGAACTCCACGCCAATCATCAAGCCCTTGCCGCGCACGTCGCCAATGCTGGGGTGGCGCGCCTGAATCTCCGCCAGCGCTTCCAGCGCGTACGCGCCGACTTCCGCGGCGTTCTTCATATATTCCTTTTCAATGAGTTCAATCGTCGCCAGCGAAGCCGCGCACGAAATGGGATTTCCGCCGTAGGTGTTGCCGTGCGTTCCGGGGGTCCAATCCATCACCGATTTGCGCGCCACGCACGCGCCGAGCGGCATGCCCGAAGCGATTCCCTTCGCGGAGGTGAGCATATCCGGCTCGACGCCGAAATGTTCGATTGCCCACCATTTGCCCGTGCGTCCCATACCCGATTGCACTTCGTCCGCAATCAGCAAAATATCGTACTTATCGCACAGCTTTCGCAGCGCGGGGAAGAATCCATCCGGCGGAACGATGTAGCCGCCCTCGCCTTGAATCGGCTCGACCAGAATCCCCGCCATATCCTGCGGCGGAATGATTTGTCCGAAAATCTCTTCCTCAATGTAACGAACGACCGTCTCGCCGTAATCTTCTCCCTTGCGGCGTTCCAGCGTGGGGCGATAAGGGTTGGGATAGGGGACGTGCGTCACGCCGTTCATCAGCGGGAAGAAGCCCGCGTGATACTTCGCCTTGCTGGCGGTGAAAGTCACCGCGCCCATCGTCCGCCCATGAAAAGCGCCCATAAAGCCGATGAAGTTCGAGCGTTTGGTGTGATAGCGCGCCAGTTTGACGGCGGTTTCCACCGCTTCGGTTCCCGAATTGGTCATAAAGGAAAGCGCGTCTTCTTTGAAAGGCGCGATTTCATTCATCTTTTCCGCCAGTCGAATCCAATTCTCATGGTAAAAGTCGGACGAGATGTGAATAAACTTTTCCGCTTGCTCTTGAATCGCCTTAACCACTTTGGGGTGCGAATATCCCGTCGAAACGACCGCGATGCCGCCCATGAAATCCAGATAACGATTGCCGTCCACGTCCCACACTTCGCTGCCTTTGCCGTGATCTATTACAAAGGGATAGCCGCGCGGGTATGAAGGCGAAATGACTTTGCCGTCGCGCTCGATGAGCGCTTTCGCCTTGGGTCCTACATTGATTTTAGCCATAGAATCTCCTTAAGATAAATAAGCCGCTTCGAGGCGGCGTTTATTTTTGCAAGTTCATTTCCGCCAGCGCGCGCGCGCCCAGCAGCCCGGAATCGTCGCCCAACTCGGCGCGGGCGAAGACCAGCCCCTCCAAATACTTCGGGTGAATCAGCAGATTCTTCAAATGCGCATGGAACGGCTCGAAGAGAAGCGCGCCGCTTTGCGAAACGCCGCCGCCGAAGATGACGATAGACGGGTCGAAAGCGTGCAAGAAGTTAGCGACTCCGACGGCGAGATATTTTCCTGCGATTTGATACGCCTCAATCGAAAGCGCGTCGCTTTGCGCCGCCGCGTCGGCAATCTCGCGGGCGGAGTTTTTCTTCTTGGGGTCCAGCAGCGAGGCGCGTCCCGCCGCCAGCTGCTCCGCCGTGTAGCGTTCAATGCCCGTTCCCGAAGAGAACGCTTCCAAATGCCCGCGCAGCCCGCAGCCGCACAAGGGACCATCCGCCTGAACGACAGTGTGACCGAGTTCCGCCGCCAGCCCGTGATAGCCTTGCAGCAGTCGGTCGTTGATAATCACGCCGCCGCCGACTCCTGTGCTGATGGTCAGATACAGCAAGTCGTGATGACCGCGCCCCGCGCCGAATTTCCATTCCGCCAGACAGGCGAGGTTCGCGTCGTTTTCCAGATAGGCGGGAATTCCAAAATACTCGGTCAGATTCGCCGTGATGGGAAAATCGCGCCATTCTTTGATGTTCGGCGTCACCATCACCACGCCCGCGCGCGGGTCCACCGGTCCCGGCGAAGAAACGCCGATGGCGTCCACTTTTCCATCTTTGGGAAAAACGCTTTCAATCAGTTCGGTCAGCCTGCCAAAAGCGTTTGGCTCGTCCGCGTTTGTTTTTATCCGCCGCGCGGCAAGCGGTTCAAACCGGTCTGAGGCGTACAAAGCAGCGCGAAGCTGCGTGCCGCCCACGTCAACAGAAATAATTGCGCTCATGTTCACAATTATACCGTATGCCGTTTGCGCGCCGCATCAAGCGTTTGACTTCGCCTTACAACCCTGCTATTATCTTTTTATGTCCAAAGACAAACCTTCCGCGCTTGAAATGCTGCGCGAAATTCTTCGCTGGATGCGTCCCGGCTTGGGAGTGAAGCGTTGGTTTTTGTTAGTGATGCTCGGCGTCACGCTCTTGGGGCTGGGCTTCGCCGTCGTGTTGATTGACCTGTATCGCACCGACTCCACCAACCCCGTTTTCTTGCTCGTCTTGACTTACGCCTCGCTGCGCTTTATCCCGCGTTTGTGGCGCGCGTTGATTTTCGGCGGGTTGGGCGTGGGATTGGTCGTTTACGGAATCGTCAAATTGAATCGCTCGCTGCTGCGTCCCTTCATTCACCCCGGTTCGGACGTAGTGGATCGTCTGCGCGAATTTCAACGGCTGGGACGGGGTCCGCGCATTGTCGCCGTCGGCGGCGGGCATGGTCTCGCCACCTTGCTGCGCGGGCTGAAAGCGCACACCCGCAACCTCACCGCCGTCGTCACCGTCGCCGACGACGGAGGCTCTTCGGGCAGATTGCGCGAGAGTCTCGGCATTCTGCCGCCGGGCGATATTCGCAACTGTCTGGCGGCGCTTTCCAACGACGAAGCCATGCTCACCCAACTTTTTCAATACCGCTTCAGCGGCGCGCCCGATTTGGACGGCCACTCCTTTGGCAACCTGTTTATTACCGCGCTCGCCGACATTACCGGCAGCTTTGAAGACGCGGTGGTCGAATCGGGGCGCGTGCTTTCGGTGAACGGGCGCGTGCTGCCCGCCACGCTGCGCGACGTGAAACTGGTCGCCGCGCTGGAACTTCCGCACTCGGCGCAAGAAATCCGCGTGGAGGGCGAAAGCAAGATTCCCGAAATGGCGGGCAGGGTTCGCCGCGTATGGCTGGAGCCGGACGACGCGCCCGCCTTTCCGCCCGTTATTCAGGCGCTGTTGGGCGCGGATGTGATTGTGGTCGGCCCAGGCAGCCTGTACACCAGCATCCTGCCCAATCTGCTCGTGCGCGACCTGCTCGCCGCGTTGGATATCAGCCGCGCCTTGAAGATTTACGTCTGCAACATTGCCACCCAACCCGGCGAAACCGATTCCTTCACCTGCTCCGACCATATTCGCGCGCTGGAAAATCACATCGGCGGCGGCTTGTTCGATGTGATTTTGTGCAACAACAACTACGCGGGCGATATTGGCGATTCGCAATGGGCGCTGTTAGACGAAGAATCGCTCGCCGATTCACGCGTTTACGCCGCCGACCTGGTGGACCCGGAGCGCCCCTGGCGGCACGATTCCGCCAAACTCGCGCAAGCCATTATGAAAATTTTCGCCGAACGCACGGGACCGCTCGACTCGTAAAATTTCGCCCACATCGTTTCGCCGTTTTGAACAGGATGAATAAGATAAGCAGGATTTTTTCGTTGTACAAAAAACGCGCGGAAGTTTTATTCCGCGCGTTTGCGTTTCGCCTGATTTTTCAACCGCGTTTTATCAACGCTTCATCATCGGGATTTTCACGCCGTGCGCTTTGGCAAAGTCAATCGCCTCTTGATAACCAGCGTCCACATGGCGGGCGACTCCCATGCCGGGGTCGGTGGTCAGCGCCCGCTCGATGCGCTTCGCCGCTTCGGGCGTGCCGTCGGCGACGATGACCTGACCCGCGTGAATGCTGTATCCAATGCCGACTCCGCCGCCGTGATGAATGCTGACCCACGTCGCGCCGCCCACCGCGTTGATGAGGGCGTTCAGCAGGGGCCAATCCGCAATCGCATCCGAGCCGTCTTTCATGCCTTCGGTCTCGCGGTTGGGGCTGGCGACCGAGCCGGAATCGAGATGGTCGCGTCCAATCACAATCGGGGCTTTGAGCTGCCCGCTGGCGACCATTTCATTAAATTTGAGTCCCGCTTTGGCGCGCTCGCCGTAACCCAGCCAACAGATGCGCGCCGGCAAGCCCTGAAATTCCACCTGTTCCCGCGCCATCGTCAGCCAGCGGCGCAAGTGGTCGTTTTCGGGGAAGAGCTCCATAATCGCCTGGTCGGTCTTGTAAATATCTTGTGGGTCGCCGGAAAGCGCCACCCAACGAAAGGGACCCTTGCCCTCGCAAAACAGCGGGCGGATGTAAGCCGGAACGAAGCCGGGATATTCAAAGGCGTCGCTCACGCCGTAATCGTAGGCGCGCTGGCGCAGGTTGTTGCCGTAATCGAAAACAACCGCGCCTTTGCGCTTCCATTCCAGCATGGTTTGAACGTGCTTCGCCATCGAAGCCATCGCGCGCTGTTTGTATTCTTCGGGCGCGCGCTCGCGCAATTCCTTCGCCTGTTCGAGCGTCAGCCCGGCGGGGATGTAACCGTACATCACGTCGTGCGCGGAGGTCTGGTCGGTGACGACGTCGGGGACGACTCCGCGCGCTTGCAGTTCGGGCAGAATCTCCGCCGCGTTGCCCACCAGCGCGATGGATTTGGCTCTGCCCGCTTTCATCGCTTCTTCCGCCCAGGTCATCGCCTCTTCCATGTTGTCGGTCATCGCGTCCACTTGACGTAGCGAGAGTCTTCTTTCCGCGCGCCATCGGTCCACTTCCACAATCACGCCTACGCCTTCGTTCATGGTGATTGCCAGCGGCTGCGCGCCGCCCATCTCGCCCAGCCCGGCGGTGACGACCAGCTTGCCTTTGAGCGAACCCCAGCCGTGCAGCCGCGCCAGCGCGCCGAAGGTTTCGTACGTCCCTTGCAAAATGCCCTGCGTGCCGATGTAAATCCAGCTGCCCGCCGTCATCTGCCCGAACATGATCAAGCCTTCTTTTTCCCACTTGTCGAAGTTTTCTTGAGTCGCCCAATGCGGGACG
This sequence comes from Anaerolineales bacterium, assembly GCA_034432535.1. Taxonomy (GTDB): domain Bacteria; phylum Chloroflexota; class Anaerolineae; order Anaerolineales; family Villigracilaceae; genus Villigracilis. The sequence goes on from DAOUBR010000014.1 coordinate 9,998, forward strand.
ATATTGCTGTTGGCGATGAGGACGCGCGGCGCGTCGGCATGCGTGCGGAAAACCGCGACGGGCTTGCCCGATTGAACGAGCAAAGTTTCGTCCGGTTCGAGGTTTTTGAGCGATTCGAGAATCGCGTCGAAGCATTCCCAATTTCGCGCCGCGCGCCCGCGCCCGCCGTAAACGATAAGGTTATCGGGGTCGAAAGCGACCTTCGGGTCGAGGTTGTTCTGAATCATGCGATAGGCGGCTTCAATCTGCCAGTTCTTGCAAGCCAGCGCAGTTCCGGTAGGGGCGTGAATTTCTCGTTTAGGCATGGTCGCATCTCCTTGCTTTTATTTTTTTAACGCCGGAAACGCGGAGACCGTAAAGCGTTTTGCGGTTTTCTCCGCGCTTCCGAATTGTTGTTTTTTTATTCCAAACTGCCGACGACTTTTTCGACGGCTTCCAAAACCTCGCCCGATTTAACCAGTTCCTTCATCTTGTTATGGTCAATATGCAGCGGGCGGTCAATATCGAGATGCGCGACATATTTGCGGACAACTTCCTTCGCCGCGCGCACTCCGACTCCCGGCGTAAACTCGCGGAAGTCCAGCGCTTGCGCCGCGCCCATCAATTCGATTCCCAGCACGCCGTAAGCGTTTTCTAAAATCTGCCCGTTCTTAATCGCGGTGTTCATGCCCATCGAAACGAAGTCTTCCTGGTCCGCCGCGGCGGGGATGGATTGAACGCTGGCGGGCGCGGCGAGAATCTTCTGCTCCACAATGAGCATATCCGCCGTGTATTGACTCAACATCATGCCGGACATCAAGCCCGGCTGATGGGCAAGGAAGGGCGGCAGCCCCACGCTCAACGCGGGGTTGGTCAATCGGTTGAAGCGCCGCTCCGAAAGCACGCAGGCCATCGTAATCGCGTTGCCGGCGAGTTCCATCGGCAGGCTGACCGGCGTGCCTTGAAAGTTCGCGCCCGTCAGCGTGACCCTATCTTCCGGGACGAAGATGGGATTGTCGCCCACGCCGTTCAACTCAATCTCCACCTGACTTTTGGCGTAGGCGATGGCGTCGTGCGCCGCGCCGATAACTTGCGGGCTGGAGCGCATCGAGTAGGCGTCTTGCACTTTGACCTTCATCTTGCCGGTGACGAGGTCGCTGCCTTCGACGCATTTGCGAATGGCTCTGGCGCTGCGAACCGCGCCCGCGAATCCGCGCAGTTTGTGAACGCGCTCGTCGTAAGGCTTCATGTTCGCCAGCAGCGCTTCGAGACTCATGGCGCAGGCGATTTCCGCTTGTTTCAGCCAGCGGTTCATATCGTAGAGTTGCAGCGCGCTCATGGCGGTCAGCAGGTTCGAGCCGTTGATGGCGGCGAGTCCATCGCGCGCCTGCAAACCGGGAATGGGAATGCCTGCCTTCTCAAACGCTTCCTTGCCGGGCATTCGCTTTCCCTGATAAAAAGCCTCGCCTTCGCCCATCAGCAGCAACGCGATTTGCGACATCGGGGCAAGGTCGCCGCACGCGCCTACCGAACCTTTTTGGCAGACTACCGGCGTCACGCCCTTGTTGAGCATGTCCACAAAAGTCTGCGTAATTTCGGGACGGCAGCCCGAATTGCCGTGCGCGTGGACATTAATGCGCGCGGCAATAGCGGCGCGGACGTATTCTTCGGGAACCGGGTCGCCGATTCCCGCCGCGTGGTTGTAAATCAGAAATCTTTGAAATTGTTTCACTTGCTCGTCCGTCAGGACGACCTCCGAAAATTCGCCAATTCCCGTATTGACCCCGTACATAATTTCATGCGCCGCGATTTTTTCTTCCAACATTTCGCGGCAGACGCGAATCCGCCGCAAGGCTTCGGGGTGGAGTTCCACCGTCTCGCCTTCGCGCGCAATGCGCTTGAGTTTTTCGATGGTCAGGCTGCGACCATCCAGCACAATCGTCATGGTTTACCTCGCTGAGCTTGTTTGATATCCCGGCAAGCCGGGTGAATAGCAGGTTTATAGTTCGGCGGAAAAGCGGTAAGCGTCGCCGCGATAAATGGTGCGATACCACGTGACGGGTTTTTCATCCGCGCCGTAAGTGACGCGCTCAACGGCGAATCCCGCCGCGCCGGGTTCGGATTGCAAATGCGCCGCTTCCTTTTTGGAAAGCGTCCGCGCCTCGATGGTGTAACGGGCGCGCCGCAGCGGGATGTTGTATTTATCAATCAACAGCGCGTGGATGGATTGGTTTTCGAGGTCTTCTTCCAATAATTGCGGACAGAGTTTGTATCGTAAAAAGCGCGTTTCATACGCCATCGGCTTTCCGTCCGCCAGCCTCAGGCGGACGATTTCAATGGTCTTTTCCCCGACCGGAATCTTCAAATGCCGGGCGACTTCTCTGCTGGCGGGCAGCGCGCGGCGGCTGAGCAGCTTTGCGCTGGGATGCAAGCCGCGCGCCTTCATCTCTTCGTCGAACCCCGCGAGGCGAAAGAAAACGGGCGTCCTTTGCGGCGCGTTGACGAAAGTCCCCCGCCCTTGCTCGCGGCGCAGCAAGCCGGCGTTGACCAGCTTGTCAATCGCCTGCCGCACCGTGCCGCGGCTTAAGCCGTAAGCGCGGCAGAGTTCCTGTTCGGTCGGGAAGCGCGCGCCGGGCGCGAATTCGCCCGAACGGACGCGCTCTTCGAGAATCTTTTTTAGCTGACGATAGCGAGGGGCGCCGTCCCGTTCAATGCCGCTCATGGAAGTCCTTTATTGTACAAACATATATACAATTACACAAGCAGTATGACATAAAGCGGGCGCCGCGTCAAGCTCCGCCGCGCGCGAAAAATTTGCGCTATACTTCGCCCATGCCTGTCACCCGCGCTTCCGATATTGGAACTTATCTATACTGCCGCCGCGCATGGAAGTATCGCCGCGACGGAATCGAATCCGCCAATCAGGCGGAGCTGGCTGCTGGAACCGAGCTGCATAAACGTCACGGGCGCAGCGTCGTTTTGTCTTCGCTCACCCGCGCGTTTGCCTTTCTCCTTTTTATGCTCGCCGTCGTTTTGCTCGTCTCCTATTGCGCCGCTCAACTTTAACGCCGCCCGTCGCCCACGCTCTCTTCTATGCTCTATCTGGCGCTTTTTCTCTTTCTGCTCGCTTTGTATTTCTTCCGCCAATCGTCCCGCCAGCGGAAGCAAGCCGGCTTGCCCGGCGGGCGAATCATTTACGCCGATACGCGCGGATGGGGCAAGGTGGAAAAGCCCCTGTATTACGCCGCGCTGGAATTAACCGGCAAGCCCGATTATCTGATTGAACAGGGGTATCAGCTCATTCCCGTCGAAGTGAAATCGGGACGCGCGCCCGAGGCCCCCTATGATTCGCATATTTATCAGCTGGCGGCTTATTGTCTGCTGGTGGAAAAAACATACGGCAAGCGCCCGCCTTATGGAATCATCCATTACGAAGGGCGCGACTTCGCCGTCGAGTACACCCCGGCGTTGGAACAAGCCTTAACCGATTTGCTGGTGGAAATTAAACGCGACGAATTGCGCCGCGAAATTCACCGCTCGCACGAAAGCCCCGCCCGCTGCGCCAAATGCGGTTACCGCCATATTTGCGACGAAAGGCTGTGAGGCGAAGGGCGGGCGGCGTCCGTCATGCTGAAAGACAAACAGCCCTATCAAGGGCTGTTTGAACAAGAATACGAAGAGAAATTCCGCCAGCGGGAGTTCAACTCCCCGCAGCGCGCGGCGCGGCTGTCTTATTTTTTCTTCTTCGAGCCTGAAAGTCCCGCCGATATCATCGTAAAGGCGAGAGCGAGGACGACGCCCGCCAAAGCCAGAACCTGCCAATCCAAAACGGGTTGAGTCTGCGCGCCGCCCTGCCCCATGCCTTTAGGCGCGGAGCCGCCGGTGGAAGAAAGCAGCCCAAATAGATTCGTGTTGGCGTTTGTGTTATTCCTTTGCCACGGAGGTCCGCCTCCGCCCGGACGGGTAGGAACAGCCGCTTCGGGAGCGGTCGCTTCCCATTGGCGAATAAACCCCACAATGGCTTGAATTTCGGCTTCGGTCATTCTATCGCCCCACGCGGGCATAGCGGTTCCCGGCGCGCCGCTGGTGATGATTTGCTGGATGGCTTGATCCGATTTATCGGCGAAAAACGACTTGACGTTCAAAGAAGGCGCGCGCGGAGTCCCCTGTCCCTCGGGTCCATGGCAGCGCGAGCAATTCGCCGCGTATAGCTGACTCCCCAGCGCAATCGATTCTTCCGTCGTGGGGATGGGGACGTTGGGCGCAGGAATCGTCCCGGCGGGGACTTCCTCCCAGCGGTTAATCAGCGCGGTCAGCGCGGAGATTTCTTCGGGCGTAAGCGTCTTATCCCAGCCCGCCATGAGCGTGCCGGAAACGCCGTAGTTGAGGATGCGCGTCAGTTCTTCGGGCGTTTTCGCGCGGGTATCGGCGTCGTTCAAAGCAGGGGCGATGGACGTCCCCAAGCCGTCCGCGCCGTGACAGGAGACGCAATTCGCGGCGAAGAGTTGCACGCCCGTTTGCAAAACCGCGCCGTCGGGCAGCCTTCCAATTTGTTCGAGCAGCGCGGGGTCGGCTTCGGTGGTAAAGGGAATCAACGGAGCGAGTCCCAAATTGACTACGCGGTCGCCGGTCTCTTTCCAATCGCCGAATTGAATGAGCAGGACAAGCTCGTCAATTTGGTAATCGCTAAGGGGACCGCCGTCTTCGATGGACCAGGCGGGCATGGCGGTTTGATAGCGCCCGCGCGCGATGGTTTTTTGCAATTCTTCAAAAGGCATGGTTTTCAGCGCCGTAGCGCTTAAGGCAGGAGTCGCGCCAATGCCTTCGCCGTTCAAGCCGTGGCAGACCGCGCAATTTTGAGCGTAAAGCGTCATGGCGTCGTCCAATTGAACCTGAAGCGTTTGCGCCTGCGCCTGGGCGATGCGCGCCGGCTCGTTTAAGATATACCAGCCCAGCGCGGCGGCGATGACCATCGTCGCGCCCAAGCCGATGAGCGATTCAATCAGATGAGATTTTGAGTTCATGGCTGTTCCTTAAAGATTACGGATAAACGACCTGCGCCGCGTCGTAGGTCTGACGCTGAATTACGCTGCCGGTGTCCACTTTCACTTCGCCGTCTTCAATAGAAAGCGCGAACAAGTCCAGCGCGCGCGGGGCGGGCGGATTTTCCACCGAGCCTTGACGGTCGAACTGAGAATTGTGGCAGGGGCAGATAAACTTCTGCGCGGTTGGGTCCCAGGGAACGGCGCAGCCAAGATGCGTGCAGCGGTGATACACCGCAAGGAATCCGCCGTCGCCAAGGCGGACGACGTAAAAGCGCCCGTTGGGAATGTGCGTGACGGAATTGGGCGGAAAGTCGTCCACTTTTCCGGCGGTAATCACCGAGCCGAATTCGCCTTCGGCTAAACGCGGTTGAAGATAAGCGAGGAAGACGCCGGCGGTTTCGAGGGCGGCGACCCCGCCAAAGAACGCCCAGGCGACTTTGAGAAAGTCGCGGCGGGAAGGGGAAGTGGTGGGAGAGGAAGAGTCGGTCATAGGTAGCGCCTGTGTTTGAACGCAAGTGAAAACGCTTGAGGGGGCAGAGAGCCTGGAGCGCGGGCGCCAGGTCAGCCCGTTGGGAGAACGTGAGAAAGTTTCGACTGGAGGGGGAGACCGAATGAGGAGATTCGCTCGGACCTGGCGACCATGTTGGAAACCTTCTTCAAGATGATTGGATTAATGTCCCGCAGGCATATTCCAGGGGAAGTAGAGATTCATGCCGGGGCCGCGGAAAAAGATTCCGATGAGGGTGAGGACGAGAAAGGCGGCGAACAAGAACGTAACGATCAACAACACGCGCTCTTCAACGTTCGCTTGAAATTTTTTCGCCGTCCAATCGTCCAGAAGAATCAAGGGCAGCAAAACCATCGCCAACGGAATCAAGCCGTTAGAGATTAGCGGATTCCACGTCGGCAGCCAGAGAGTCCAGTTGAAGACGTATTCGTCCAGCAAGACCCAGAGCGGCGCGGCGAGGAGAGCCAAGCCGACGGCTAACGCTGTCAGCGAGCGTCCGCGCGCGGAACGAAAATATACGCCCACGCTTTGCTGATTGAGGTCGAAAAACGGCAGCAGGAAGATTCCTGAAATAGCAAGCGAAGGGATGAGAATCGCGCCGATCAGCGGGTGAAAGTGAAGCAGCAATTCTTGCAAGCCCATAAAGTACCACGGCGCTTTGGCGGGGTTGGGAGAAAGAGCGGGGTTGGCGATTCCTTCGAGCGGGGCGGGGAAAAACATCGCCCACAGGAGTATCGCCGCGCTCCACGCGAGGGCGAAAATTAACTCGCGGTTGGTCAGGTGCGGGATGGTGGTAACGCGCTCCGGCTTGGGCGGCTCTTGCTGCGGGTCGGCTTTGGGGACGGTTAAGCCGCCGTCTTTGCGGACGCGCCAAAAGTGATATGAAGCCAGCCCGAAAATCAGCAGCGGGATAAAGGAGATGTGCATGGAGTAAAAGTTGAGCAGCGTGTTCGCGCCCACTTCGGGACCGCCGAGAATTAAACGGCTGAGCCAGCCGCCGATGAAAGGAACGTAGCCGATGATGCTCGTGCCGACGGTAATCGCCCAAAAGGCAAGCTGGTCCCACGGCAGCAAATAACCGGTGAAGTTCGCTCCTACAATTAGCAGCAACATGGCGACTCCAATCAGCCAGTTGAGTTCGCGCGGCGGGCGGTAAGCGCCGGTGAGGAAAACGCGGACGAGGTGTAAAACCGCGACCACAATCAGCAGATTGGCGCTCCAATGATGCAAATTGCGAACAAGCGCGCCGAACCAGACGTTGGAGTTGAGTTCCAAAATATCGAAATAGGCTTGCGGGGCGGCGGGCGTGTAATTGTTCAGCAGGACGACTCCCGTCGCGCCAAGTATCATCATCAGCAGCGTGGCGAGTCCGCCCAGCCCCCAGGTGTAAGTCCACTTCATGGAGGAGACTTCCACTCTGGCGGGGTGGATGTGCAATATCAGGCTTTCCATGACCATCCGCATTCGCCCGCGCTCGTCGTCAGGGACGCCTTCGGGGGTCAGGCGGCGGCGGACGCGTTGAAAAATAGAGAGTTCGGGTTGGGGAGTTTGTTCTTCCATAGGCGGTCTCCTGCGCTAATTGACTGATGTTACGCGGTTTCTCCGCAGCATACGCCAAAGGCGAGATAGCCGCGTAAGGTGAGTTATTGATACCATCTCATCTTGGCGGCTGCAAGAAGAGAAAATAAAGATTCGTTAAAGACAAACCTTCTCAAAGTCTTGAAGCGCGCTTTATAGTTCCTTTAAGTTCGGGGCGTATGATGTAAGCGTAACGCAAAAAAAGTTCTTCGGGGCTTTTCCCGAAATGAATTAAACAAAAGGAGCATGACATGTTAAACAATCTCAAAAATCTTCTCATCGGCGTACTTTCCGCCGTGATTGTCATTGCAATTGGCGCGAGCGCTTATAACGCTTATGCTTCGGGCGGCTTGACCTTCCCGAGCTTCAACTTGCAGCAACAGCCCGCTTACGGGCAGGGTAACGGGAACGGGCGCGGCGCAGGTCACGGGCAAGGCGGCGGCGCGCAAGGGCCGACTTCGGGCTTGGGCGGCGGAGCGGATATTTCCTCCATCCCCGCTTCCGATTTAAGCGCGGAAGAAGCCGCCGGGCTGCTGTTTATGCGCGAAGAGGAAAAGCTCGCCCGCGACGTCTACAATCAAATGTACGCGCTGTGGGGAACGCCTGCCTTCCAAAACATCGCGTCGAGCGAACAGCAGCACATGGATCAGGTCAAGCTGTTGATGGATCGCTACGCTTTGAGCGACCCGGCGCTGCCCGCCGGACAATACGCGGACGCCGGCTTGCAGGCTTTGTACAATCAGCTTATCGCGCAAGGCTCCGTTTCGCAAGCGGAAGCGCTGAAAGTCGGGGCGTTGATTGAACAAACTGATATTAAAGATTTGCAAACCCGTCTGGCGCAAACCGACAACGCCGATATTCAGCTCGTTTACAACAACCTGTTGAACGGCTCTAACAATCATCTCGCCGCGTTCAACGGGCAAACCGGTCAGGGCGGGCAAGGTCAAGGTCAGGGCGGGCAAGGTCAGGGTCAGGGAGCAATGCAAGGTCAGGGTCAGGGCGCGCAAGGTCAGGGCGGCGGAGTCGGCATGGCGGATATTAGCGGCGCGACGACGGTTCACGGCGTTGTGACCAGTTTCGATGGCTTCGGCTTCGGTATGACCACAGACGGCGGAACGACGATGTACGTGCAGTTGGGCAATTACAACTTTGTCCAATCGCTTGGCTTCGCCCCCGCCGCCGGAACGGGCGTGACGGTCTATGGCTTTACGGGCGACCAGGGGAACTTCACCGCAATCACCGTAACGATAGACGGCACGGGTCAGGTGTACGCCTTCCGCGAAGCGACGGGCCGCCCCGCTTGGGCGGGCGGCAACGGCAAGGGCGGGAATCACTAAGCCGAAACGAAACAGAAACAGGGCTGTCCAAGTCTTTTGGACAGCCCTTTAATTCATCCAACGTCAATCTTCCTTCGGCGAGCCTTTGGCGGCTCGATTCCGCATTTCTTTCGCGCGCGCCGTCAGGCTCTTGAAGAAGTCCGATTCGACGATTTCGGAAACCTGCTTTTGGCGCTTGGCTTCGTCAATCTCAATCTTCAATTGCTGAATTTCTTGCCGCAGTTTTTGTTCGCGGGCGAAGGCTTCCAACGCGGCGACCGCCAGCGAGGAGAAGGATTCCATCATCTGCTGCAAGTTGCGGTCAAAGGAAATGGCGGCGCCGGTTTCGGCGTCGCGCGGGTTAATCAATTGTAGCGCGCCGAGCGTTTGTCCTTCGCTGTTTTTCAAGGGGATGACGAGCATCGAGGTCAGGGGGTAATCGCGCCAGACGCGGTTGCGCTCGTCGTCGCCCCACAGCTCGCGCCCGCTGGCAGTGAACTCGCTGACGTTGACCGTCTGGCCGCTTAAGGCGACGCGCGTAATCAAGTTGCCCTGATTCAACTCGCCGTCCACCTTCAAGGGCAGCGCGGCGTAGGCGGGTTTTTCGCCGGATGTTCCGCCCAAAGCCAGGTTGAGCGAATCGCTGCGGACAATGACAAAATCGAGTTTATCGTTGGGCGTGACCATATACAGCACGCCGGTATCGGCGCGGCAGAACGCTTTGGCTTCCACCAGCATTTTTTCCAGCAAGCGATTAAAGTCTTTTTCAGTGCTGAGCTCGACGCCGATGGGGATGACGACTTCCAGCAAGTCGTCGGCGCGCTTTTTCTCTTTACGCACCTGAAAGAGCGTTTCACGCAGTTTGGCGGTCATCGCGTTGAAGGTGGAAGCGAGCAAGCCGATTTCATCGCGCGATTCGACCCGCGCCAGCGTATCCAGCGCGCCCTGGCGAATTTGTTCGGCGACGCGCGTCAAGCGCGCAATCGGGCGGGCAATCAGCCGCCGCGCGGCATACGTCATCGCCAAGCCGACCACGAACGCTAAAAATCCGCTCGCAGCGATGACGAAGTTCGCTAAAACCAGGGAGCGCTGTCCGCTTTGCAGCTCGGTTTTCAGGGTGGCTTGCTGGCTTTTGACCAAATCGCTGAGGGATTTATCCATCTCTTCGGCGAGCGGCAGCGCTTCGGTCTTGAAGCGGTAGAGGTCAACGCGCCATTGTTCGCTTTCCAGAATCAGGAAAATTTCTTCAGGCATTTTCAAGAAAAGCGTGCGCTGCTCTTCCATCGTGTCCATGAATCTCTGCTGCGAATCGGTGAGGCGAGGGCGTTCGGTTTGCAAGCGCTCCCAATAGCGCTCGTTGGCTTCGCTGTTGGTTTCGTATTCGTAGCGGTACGCCGGGTTGCGGGTGGTGACGTAGCCGCGCAACGCGGAAATCATCGGCAAGAAGCTGCCCTGAAACTTAGACATATCGCCGAGAATTTCCATGTTTTCAGGCGTCGGTTCTTTGCGGCTTTGCTCGTCAATCATTTGATTGAGGGCGATAATCACGTTGCCCGCGCGTTCCACGCCGTCGGTCGCCAGTTTGCGGTACGCCGGCTCGCGATCCAGCTGGTCGTCGCGCAAATCAAACAATTGTTCCGGCAGCGGTTTCCATTTTTCGTAGCTTCGGGTTAAATCTTCCAATCGCGCGCGGTCTTGCAAGCTGATGGAAGGCTTGTTCTCTTCCAGCGCGGCGAGCTCGCGCTCAAAGGCGGCGGCGGAAAGCTGGTAACTCTCGCGGTATTCCTTCTCGCCCAAGGCGAGATAGCCGCGCACGTCGGAAAGCATGCGCAGCAAATGCGCCTGCGCCCGCGAGGCGGAAAGCGCCACCGGCACGCGCACGTTGGCGGTCTTTTGAATTTCCCCCGCGGCTTGCGAGCTGCTGAAATAACTGACCAGGCCGCTCATGAGGATGAGCAGCGCCAGGAAGCCGAAGCCGACGCCTAGTTTCGCGCCGATGCTCAAATCCGCGAAGAAATTGGAACGCGGCGGGCTGCTTTGAGGGGATGGGGAAGAATTCATGGTGACCTCGAGTGTTCAAACCTGTTTCAATCGCGGCGGGCTGACTACGGCTGGGCGAAATACCAATCTTGAATGTTCCACGTCAGCGAATCCCAGGGCGTGGGGTTGATTCCTTTAAGCGCGACGCTGACTCCGCGAACGTCCTTTTCCCAAACGAGAGGAATCGCGACGACTTCGCGCACGAGCATATCGTTCAAATCTTTGAACATTTGCGCGCGCGTTTCGGGATTGAGTTCGGTCTTGGTCTTTTCAAACAACGCGTCGTATTCGGGGCTGCACCAGCGCTCGTTGTTGTTGCCCGCCTTCCAGTTGTTGGCTTGCTGCGGAATCTGCTCGCAGGTCCAATACGCCATGAAAGCCGTCGGGTCGAAGCTGTCGCTGGTCGTCCGGAACATCATCAAATCGGCGTTGAAGCGCGCGACGCTATCCGGATGCGTTACGTCGTCGCCAAAAAAGATACTGGAAGGAGTCGGCTTAACGTCCACGTCGAGACCGATGGCGGAAAGGTTGTCGCGGATGATTCCCTGCGCGATTTGCGTATCGGAGTCCACGAAGGATTGAAAGACCAGGCGGATTTTTACGCCGTCTTTTTCGCGGAAGCCGTCGCCGTTAGAGTCCAAATAACCCGCTTCATCCAGCAAAGCGTTCGCCTTCGCCGGGTCGTAATCGTACACGCCGGTTGGAGAAAGATACTGCGCCGGGGCGACCAGCACGGCGGGCGCGGGGTCGCTGTTTTTATACACTTTTTCTATCAGCGTCTTGCGGTCAATGGCGTGAGCAAGCGCCTGCCGCACGCGCAAATCGCTGAATAAGGGATGCGGAACTTCGAGGCTGGAAAGCTCGCCTGAAGCGGAAGGGCGATTTGGGTCGGTGAAATTAATCAGGATGCGGCGGACGCCGGTGAGCGAGGTAAGCAACAGCTCGCCCTTGCTGTTTTGAGCGGGCATGAGGCTTGGGTCCACTTCATACGCCAGATGCAAATCGCCCGTGACGAAGAGCTCCCGGCTGTATTCGCGCAGATACCCGTCGCCGCGCCAGGTAATCTTTCGGAAAGCCAGTTTTTCGGGAAAGCGGTAGAACGGGTTCGGTTCAAACTCAATTTTGACGGTCTTGACCACCTGCGAGCCGAGGAACAGCACTTCCTGCGGTTTAATGCCCGACTCCGCCGGGTCGCCCGGCTCTTTCACGCGGTAGGGTCCCGTGCCGACAGGGACTGTGTTCGCGCGAGCTTCGCGGGCGTTCTCCCCTTTATAGGGTTCAAAAACATGCTCAGGAAGAATCAGCCCGCGGATGCCCACAAAGGGCAGCGCCCACGCGGGATTCGGCGAGACAAAGGTAATCTTGACGGTGTAATCGTCCAGCGCTTCCACCGTTTTAATTTGTTCGTATTCAATGATTCCGACGACGTTCACGAGCGGGTCGGTGATGAATTGATAGGTGAAGACCACGTCCGCCGCGGTGAACGGCTGACCGTCGGACCAGAAGACGTCGCGCCGCAGCTTCCAAACGACGGAGGTATTGTCTCTGGCGAGCTGTCCGTTCTCCCACGAGGGGACGTTTTCCGCAAGGATAGGAACGAGGTTTCCGTTTTGGTCGAAATCCGCCAGCGGTTCGTAGGTGATGCGCGCCGGCTCGTAATCCTTCGTACCCAGCGAAAAATACGGGTTCAAGGTCGTCGGCGCTTCTCTGCTCCAGATGTTCAACACCCCTTTTTGCGGAGATAACGTTGGGCTTGCTTCCGCCGGGGCGGGAGTCTCAAGCGCAGCAGGAGGCAAGCATCCCGCCAGCGTCAACCCCCCCGCCAGCGCAAGAATGAAAAGCACGTAAACTTTTTTCGGGGACATGGGTGGGCAATCCTTTTACTGGAGCGCGCGCAAAGGGTGGGTTTAGCCTTGCAAGAAATCCTTCAAGCGGGTTTAAGCGCCCTGGCTTGGAAGGCGCGAGAGCAAATTTTTCATTTGCCGCAAAATACCGCGCGCCGACGCCGCGTCGAAATAGCGAGCGTCGTATGCAAGATGTAATTTTACCCTTAATTCGGGGTAAACCGCCAAATTCAAGGGGTAATGCCACCAGTCCACGCCGAAGCGATAAGTTATCTTCAATTTTCCGCCGCCGTCCGCGTATTCTTCGCGCAAGGGATAATTCTGGAAGCGAATGTTGCTTCCAAACAGCGGCTGTTCAATTGGGGCGGCAGGCGCGTAAACGTACTGCTCTAATTCGGATTGTTTGCGCAAAATTTCTTGCAGCAAGTCCGTCAGCCGCGTTTCAGGCGAAAGCCTGAGCCGCAGCGGCAGCGCGTTGATAAACAACCCCGCGCGCGATTCGATATCCGCCAACGGCGCGGAGCGCCCCGAAACGGTCACGCCGAAGAGAATATCGCCGCTTTCGTTATATTTCCAAAGCAGCAAAGCCCAAGCCGCTTGAATAGCCGCGTTCAGCGTCACGCGATTTCGCTGAGCGAGCGTCCGCAATTGCGCGGAAAGTTCTTCCTCCAAAATCAGCGTTTCCTCGCCGTATTTCCGCGCGCCTTTCGGCTTCTTCCGCTTTTGGCGCGGCAGCGCGTTTGGTTTGGAAAAGCCGGCGAGCTTTTCGCGCCAGAACTTTTCGGATTCATTCGTATCGCAACCGCGCAGCCACGCGATATAGTCGCGGTAGGGGCGCGGAACAGGCGCATTGCGGGCAGGGTCTTCATACAGCCGCATGAAGTCGTCGAGCAAAATTGAATACGACCAGCCGTCCGTTAGCAAGTGATGGCAATTCCAAACGAAGAGGAAGCGCGCTTCATCCAAACGAATGAGAGCGCAACGCATGAGCGGCGCGCGGGAAAAATCAAAGCCGGCGCGCCGTTCTTCTTGGAGCGCCCGCCGCAAACGTTCTTCTTGCGCTTCGGCGGAAACGCCGCGCCAATCTTCCTCGCGCCAGGGAAGTTCGACGGCGCGCTCGATGATTTGCAGCGGCTCGGCGAGTCCTTCCCACGCGAAACGGGCGCGCAAGGCGTCGTGCCGTTCCAATATCCGCCGCCACGCCGCGCGGAATCGTTCCGCGTCTAAATCTCCTTCAATTTCAAACACGGATTGATTGAAGTAAATTTCGGCTTCGGGCGCGGCGAGACATTCGGCGAGCATTTGCGCTTGCAGCGGAGAAAGCGGATACAAATCTTCAACGGCGTTTCCGCGCGCAAGCAAGGAATCCAATTGAGATTGGGTCAGCCGCGCCAGCGGAAAATCTTCCGGCGTAAGATTGCCCGCCCGCCCATCAAAAGAGCGCGGCGTAAGCGAAACCTCGCCCGTCAGCAAGCGCTGTTCCGCCTGAATGGTTTTGGCGCGCGAAGCGGCGCGCGCCAGCGCTTCAATCGTCTGCGCTTCAAAGACCTGACGGGGAGAAAAATATAAGCCTCTGGCTTGGGCGCGGTTGATCAGCTGCAAGCTGACAATCGAATCGCCGCCGAGCTCAAAGAAATTGTCGCGCCGCCCGACCTGCTCCACGCCGAGCAGCTCCTCCCAAATCTCCGCGAGGATTTTCTCTTCCGGCGTCTGCGGCGGCAGAAACTCCGCGGCGAAAAGCGCGGCGGAGTCCGGCTCCGGCAGGGCTTTGCGGTCCACCTTGCCGTTTGGAGTCAGCGGGAATTGCGCCAGCAAGACAAAGGCGTGCGGAATCATGTATTCCGGCAGTTTTTCTTTAAGGTAGTTTCGCAATTCGGGCAGGAAGCGCTCTTTGGCGGCGAGCGTCTCCTCGTCCGTCGTCAGGTAAGCGACCAGACGCTGCAAGCCGTTGGCTTCGGCGCGCGCGGTCACAATCGCTTCGCGCACGGCGGGACGCCGCGCCAGCACGGATTCAATTTCTCCCAATTCGATTCGGAATCCGCGCACTTTCACCTGATGGTCAATGCGTCCCAAAAATTCAATGTTGCCGTCGGGCAGCCAGCGAACCAAATCGCCGGTCTTGTAAAAACGCGCGGCGGGGGCGGGGCGGAAGGGGTCGGGGCTGAAGCTCGCCGCCGTGCGTTCCGGGTTTTGCAAATAGCCGCGCCCGACTCCGATTCCGCCGACGTATAGCTCGCCCGGAATGCCGACGGGAACGGGCTGCCGATTCGCGTCGAGGATGTAGAGCCGCATGTTGGTAATGGCTTTGCCGATGGGCGTGACGGTCATCTCCGGCGGCGGCGCTTTTTCAATGACGTAATGCGTCACGTCGTCCGAGCATTCCGTCGGCCCGTAGGCGTTCATCAGCGGGATGTTCGGATAATGGACGAACCAGTCGCGGCAATGCTGCGGGGGAAGCGCTTCGCCCGTCAGCAATAGCCAGCGCAGGGCGGATAAGCCCGGCTTGGAGCTCCCGCGCGCGGCGGCTTCCTCCAACACAAAGCGCATCAACGAAGGGACGATTTCCAAAATGGTGATTTTTTCCCTTTCCACCGCGTCGAGCAATTGAGCGGGGTCGCGCGCGACGTCGTCGTTGAAGATGTAAGTTGCGCCGCCGACTAGCAGCGCGGAAAGGAACTGCCAGATGGAAATATCAAAGCTCTGCGGCGCGGTCTCGGCGACGCGGTCTTCGGCGTTCAAATTCAGGGCGTAAATTTTGGCGTACAGGTGATTGACCATGCCCTGCTGTTCGACAATCGCCCCTTTGGGAACGCCCGTCGAGCCGGAAGTATAAATGACATAAGCCGGACTCTGGAAAGCGGACAAGTTCTGCGGATTGGTTTTGGGAAAATCCGCCCACGTCCGCGCGGAATCGTCCATCTCTATCAGCCGCGCGCTGCAGGAAGATAATCTCCCGGCGTAAGCGCGTTTGGTCAGCACAACCGCCGCCTGCGAGTTTTCTATCATAAAGTTCAGCCGCTCCGTCGGCAGCGCGGGGTCGAGCGGGACGTATACGCCGCCGCTTTTGAGAATTGCCAGCAGGCTGACCAGAGTTTCGACGCAGCGCTCCATGCACACGCCGACAATCGTTTCGGAGGCGACTCCCAGCTCGCGTAAACGATGCGCCAGTTGATTGGCGCGCTCGTTCAACTCGCGGTAGGTCAGGCGCTCGGTTTCGTACGCGACGGCAATCCGTTCCGGCGCGCGCTCGACCTGCTCTTCAAACAAAGCCTGATAAGTCTTGCGCGGAAAATCGCGGCTGGTCTCGTTCCACTCTTCCAAAATCTGGCGGCGCTCGGCTTCGGTCAAAAGCGGCAGGCTCGCAATCGGCTGGGCGGGGTCGGCGGCGGCGCCCGCCAACAGCGTGAGTAAATGCCCCACCATCCGCTCGGCGGTGGAGCGCTCGAACAAATCGACGCTGTATTCCAGCGTCCCATGCAAACGCTCCGCCGATTCGGTCATTTCCAGCGATAAATCAAACTTCGCCGAGCGGGTTTCCAATTCCAGCTGCTCGGCTTGCAAATCCGCCAGTTGATTGATGGCTAGGCCGGTGTTATCCAGCGAAAAGAAAACTTGAAAAAGCGGCGCGTGGCTTAAATTGCGCGGGATTCCCAGCTCGCTCACCACGCGGTCAAAGGGCGCGTCCTGATGGTCGTAAGCTTCCAGCGTGACGCGGCGCATGCGGCGCAGAACCTCGACGAAGCTCGGCTTGCCCGAAAGGTCGGCGCGCAAAGCGAGGTTATTCACAAAATAGCCGATCATCTTCTCCGTAAAGGGATAGCGGCGGTTGGCGATAATTGAACCGAGAATCAGGTCTTCCTGTCCGCTGTAACGATAGAGCAAAGTCGCAAAAGCGGCGGAAAGCAGCATAAACAGGCTGACTCCCTCGCGGCGGCATAACGTCTTCAAATCGGCGAGCAACGCGGGCGGGATTTCCACAGGCAGCAGCCCGCCTTTGAAGCTTTGCGCGGGCGGGCGGGGATGGTCGGCGGGCAGTTCCAACAGAGTCGGGGCGCCAGCCAGCTGTTTCTTCCAATACGCCAGCTGCGTTTCCAAAACGCCCTCTTCCAGCCACTTGCGCTGCCAGACGGAAAAATCAATATACTGGCGTTCCAGCGGCGGCAGGGCGGGCGCTTCCGCCTGATAATAATACGAAAGCTCGCGCCACAAAATCCCCAGCGACCAGCCGTCGCTGACGGCGTGATACATGCTCAAGAGCAAAATGTGTTCGTCGTCCGCGAGTTGATATAAGGAAGCGCGGAACAAGGGACCCGTTTCCAAATCAAATAGCCGCTCGGCGTCGCGTTGCAAGAGCCGCGCTATTTCTTGGGAATCGAGTCCGCGCGCATCTTGCGCCCTCAGCGCGATTCGCAATTCGGGCGCGACGCGCTGACGCGGCGAATCGCCGACGACGGGAAAGAAAGTCCGCAAAGATTCGTGCCGCTGAACGACCTCGTTCAACGCCGCTTCCAAAGCGGGGACGTTTAAGCGTCCTTTTAATTTCAAGGGCAGCGAAAGGTTATAAGCGGAGTTTGCGCCTTCAATTTGGCTATACGCCCACAAGCGCTGCTGCGAGAAGGAAAGCGGATGCTCTTGCGTTCTATCCGCCTGCGGCATGGACGGGAACGCGCAGCTTTCGCGCCTGCGGGCAAAATCCGTCGCCTGCGCCAGATCGGCGAGGGTGGGGAAATCAAAGACCGCCCGCAAAGAAAGTTCCACGCCCAAAGCTTGCCGCAAGCGCGAGGTCAATTGCGCCGCTATCAGCGAATGTCCGCCGAGCTCGAAGAAGTTGTCGTACCGCCCGACGCGCTCGCAGGAGAGCAAATCGCGCCAGATTCCCGCAAGAATCTCTTCGGCGGGAGTCTGCAAGGGGACGAAATCCGCCGCGCCGCTCCACCCTATCTTTTCCGGGGCAGGCAAAGCCTTGCGGTCAATTTTGCCATTGGGGGTGAGCGGCAGTTCGTCCAGCGCGACGAAGACGGCGGGAATCATGTAATCGGGCAGGCTGCGCTGCAAAGCGGCGCGCAGCGCGGCGGCGAAGTTGGGGTCGCGGCGCTCCAAAACCAGATAAGCAACCAGGCGCTTTTCGCCGCTGGAATGCGGATGGGCTTCAACCGCCGCCTGTTTCACGTTGGGCTGTTGCGAGAGCGCGGCTTCAATTTCTTCCAGCTCCACGCGATAGCCGCGTATCTTCGTTTGAAAATCCACGCGCCCTAAAAATTCCAGGTTGCCGTCGGGTAGCCAGCGCGCGCGGTCTCCGGTTTTATACAGGCGCGCGCCCGGCTCGGTGGAAAACGGGTCGGGGAGGAAGCGCGCGGCAGTCAGCTCGGGGCGGTTCCAATATCCGCGCGCCACGCCCGCCCCTCCGATGTAAAGTTCGCCCGCCGCGCCGATTGGAACGAGCTGCATGTATTCATCCAAAACGTACAGCCGCGCGTTTTGAATCGGCTTGCCGATAGGAATCGTCCCTTCTTTCTTTCCGGGCGGCAGGACGTAAACGCAACAGCCGACGACGGTTTCGGTGGGACCGTATTCATTGATCAAGGCGGTATCGGGCGCGTGTTCCAGCCAAAAGTTAATATGCTCGGCGCGCAAGCTCTCGCCGCCAATCACCAGCGCGCGCGCCTTGCCCGCCGCTTCGGAAGGATGCAGCCTTTCGTTCAACATCCGCAAATGCGCGGGGGTGATTTTCAGCAGGCTGAATTCGCCGGCATGTTTGAGCGCCCATTCTAAAGCGTCCACGCCCAGGCTTTCGGGCAAGAGTAAAACGCAACCGCCAGAAATCAACGGCGGGAAAAGGCTGGTGACGGTCAAATCGAAGGAAAGCGAAGAATGAACCGGAGCAACGCCGCCCGAAGGATAAGCGCGCAGGCACCAATCGAGATAATTGGTCAGCCCGCGATGCGGAATCAAAGTCCCTTTGGGCTTGCCGGTCGAGCCGGAAGTGTAGATGACGTAAGCGAGGTTATCCAAACCCGTCGCGCGCCGCGGATTTGAATCATCCTCGTCGGCGAAATCAGTTTCATCCACAGCGAGCGCCGCGCAGCCCGCTATCCCGGCGAAATCGCCGCGCAAGCTCGCCTGAGTGAGAACGAGTGAAAGCCCGGAGTCCTCGACGATGAACTTGCGGCGCTCGAGAGGATACAGCGGGTCAATCGGCAGATAAGCGCCGCCTGCCTTAAGAATCGCCAGCAAAGCGACGACCATCAGCGGCGAACGTTCCAGATACACGCCGACAAGCGAATCGGGAGCGACGCCGCGCTTTTGAAGGAAATGCGCCAGACGATTCGCCGCGCGGTTCAATTCGCTATACGTCAGGCTTTCGCCTTCAAACCGAACGGCGGGCGCTTCGGGCGAGCGCTGCGCCTGCGCCTCGAACCAATCCTGAACGCAAAGCGGAGGAAACTCGACGCGGGTATCATTCCACTTCATGAGCGCTTGCCGCTCCGCTTCGGGCAAGGCGGAAATGCGCGCGGGCGGCGCGGCGGGGTCTTCCACAATGCCTTCCAAAACGCGACGGTAATGCTCCGCCATACGCGCGATGGTCGCGGAATCGAAACGCCTGCTGTCGTAAGCGAAGCTCAGCCCCAGCCTCTCTCCCGGCAAGATGGAAATCAGCAAGGGATAATTGGTTTGCTCAATAGAGCGAAACTCGCCCAGCCGCAGCCCTTCGAGCGGAGGCAGAGTTCGCTCGTTGAGCGCGTAATTTTCAAAAACAAGGACGCTTTCAAAAAGCGGCGTTCCGGCGCGCGCCCCGCTCTGACGCTGAATCTCCACCAGCGGGGCGTATTCATATTCCACCTGTTCAAAATTCTGACGCTGCAAGTCTTCCAGCCAGGCTTGCACGCTCTCCTGCCCCGAAATTGCTACACGCAGCGGAAGCGTGTTGATGAAGGGTCCCAGCCTTTCTTCCACGCGGCTTAATTCGGCGGGCCTGCCGTTCACCGTCGCGCCAAAGACAACCTCCCCCTCTCCGCTATATTTGCTCAACAGCAAGGCGAGCGCGCCCTGTGTGAGAACGCTTAACGTTACATGCTTGCGGCGCGAGAATTGATTCAGCCGCGCGGTCAGGTCAAACGGAAGTTCGACGCGATAGGTTTTATATCCCTCGTCGGGATGCGCGCCGTCCACCCCCAGCGGGGTCGGCGCGGAAAAGCCCGTCAGTCGGCGCTTCCAAAATTCCAGCGCTTCTTCCATGTTTCGGCGGCTAAGCCAGCGGATGTAATCGCGGTACGGCTCGGCGGGCGAAAGCGGCGTTGCGGGGTCGCGGTAGATTTCAAAAACCTCTTTGAAAAGAATATCCACGCTCCAACCGTCCGTCGCCAGATGATGACACTGCCAGACGAATTGATAAGCTTCCGCGCCCAGTCGAATCAAAAGGCAGCGGGCAAGCGGCGCGCGCTCCAAATCCACTCCGCGGCGGCGCTCAGTTTGCAGCAGCTCTTCAAAACGGCTGCTTTGTTCTTCGGGCGACAGCGCCCGCCAATCGTATTCCTCCCACGGCAGGGAGACTTTGCGGTGAACAATTTGCACGGGTTCGTTCAAATCTCGCCAGGCGAAGCTCGTCCGCAAAATGGGATGACGGTCGGTCGCGGTTTGCCATGCGCGTTGGAAGCGCGGCAGGTCAAGCGCGCCTTCCATGCGAAAGGCGGTTTGAATGAAGTACATGCCCGAACCCGGCTCGTACAGGCTGTGAAACAACATCCCCGCCTGAACGGGCGAAAGGGGATAAACATCTTCGACGTTTTCGCCGCGCCCAATCAAGCGGTCAAGCTCCGCTTGCGAAAGGCGGCAGAGCGGGAAATCGCCCGGCGTATATCCGCCGGTTTGCGGGGCAAGGCAGTGAGCAATCAGCCTCCGCAGGGCGCGGATGAAATTTCCCGCCAGCGTTTCAACTGTTTCGCGGGCGTAAAGGTTTTGGTTATACGTCCACGAAACGACCAGTCTATCCTCCGCCAAAGCGGCTTGCGCGTCAAAGAGATAATCGAGTTCCTCTTCGGGCGAAGTCCACGCCGCGTTCAACACCTGCACGCTGACGGTTTTTAACTGCCCGGTGTAGTTGAAGCAGACTTCGGGCTTGGGCAGCGCCGCAAGGCGGAGGGATGTTTCGGGGTTGAGATAGCGCAGCGCGCCGTAATTGACTCCCTTGCGCGGAATACGCAACAATTGTTCCTTCACCAATTTGAGCAGCGCGCCTTCGTCGCCGCGCGGAACATGCAAGCGGACAGGGAAGAGCGAGGTGAACCACCCCACTGTGCGCGAAAGTTCCAGCTCGTCCGATTCGCGCCCGTGACCTTCGAGGTTTATCAGCAGAGAAGATTCGCCCGTCCATTCGCAAAACGCCTGCGCCAGCGCGGAAAGCAGCATGTCGTTGATTTGGGTGCGATACGCGCCCGGCGCGTCTTGCAGCAGCGCGCGCGTTTCTTCGACGGAGAGCGAAACCTCTACCCAAGCCGCGTCGGCGACTTTGTTTTTTGCGCGCCCTTCGGGGAAATCCACCGGCAGCGGCTTGACAGGCTGTTTGCCAATTTCCAGCCAGTATTCCAGCTCAGCGAGGGTCTCCGCGCGGCGCGCGGATTCGGAAAGCCAGCGCGCCCACGTCTTGAAAGAAGCGCTCTTTTCGGGCAGGCGGGGAATGCGTCCCTGCGCCAGCGCGTCGTAAACCGTCCAAAAGTCGGAGACCAAAACCTGCCACGAGATGAAATCCACAACGATGTGATGAACGATAAAAAGGACCTTGCGGCTTGTTCCGAAATCGAACGCGGCGAGGCGCAGCAGGGGACCGAAGCGCAAGTCAAAGCCGGATTGCAATTCGCGGCTGACCGCTTGCAGCCTTTCGGTTTGGGTTTGCGGCGGCAGCGCGGAAAGGTCCTCCGTGTAAACCAGCCCGGCGGCGGAATGCGGCTCGATGAAACGTTGAATCCAGCCTGCGGGCTGCGGCTCAAAGCGCGAGCGTAGCGCGTCGTGATGGCGCAGCAGATGTTCCAGCGTTTGTTCGAGCAAGTCGGGGCGTAAAGCGCGCGCGGTTTCCAGCAGCGCCAATTGATTGTAGTAATGCGGATTGACGCGGTGATTTTCAAACAGCCAGCGCTGAATGGGCGTGAGGGGCGCTTCGCCGGTCACAATTCCCTGCTCGGCTTGAACGGGCTTTTTGGAGGCAGCCAGCCGCGCCAGTTCCCGCACAATCGGGGCTTCAAACACATGACGCGGCAGGAAATAGAAACCTTTGGCTTGCGCGCGGCTGACGAATTGGATGATGAGGATCGAATCGCAGCCGAGCTCGAAGAGGTTATCCTCGCAGCCGATTTGAGGCAAGCCGAGCAGTTCCGCCCACAGTTCCGCCAGCGCGGCTTCGGTCTCGTTTTGCGGCGGCGCGAAATCTTCGGCGGGCGGGAGCTCGGGTTCGGGCAGCGCGGCGCGGTCTATCTTGCCGCTGGGGTTGAGCGGAAAAGAATCTAAAAAAACGTAGACTCCCGGAATCATGTGGTCGGGCAGCCTGCTCTGCAAGAAAAGATTCAATTCGGCAGGAGAAGGGCGCGCGGCTTCGGCTTTGAGAGTCAGATAAGCCGCCAGCCGCTTTTGTCCGGCGCTCAAAGTCTGCGCGACAAGCGCCGCCTGCCGCACGGCGGGGTGCGCTTCCAGCGCGGCTTCAATTTCGCCAAGTTCCACCCGCAAGCCGCGTATCTTCACTTGAAAATCGGCGCGCCCCAAAAACTCAATATTCCCGTCGGGCAGGTAGCGCGCCAAATCGCCAGTCTTGTAAAGCCGCCCTTCGCCGAAGGGATTGGGGATGAAGCGCTCCGCCGTCAATTCGGGGCGTTTCCAATATCCCAGCCCCGTTTGCACGCCGCCGATATGCAGCTCGCCCGTTACGCCGACGGGAAGCGGCTGCAAGTTGCGGTCTAAAATGTACAGCTGCGTGTTAGCGACAGGCTTGCCGATGGGAACGGATTTCAAACGCGGGTCGGGCTGACAGCGCCAATGGCTGACCTCCACCGCCGCCTCGGTCGGTCCGTAAAGGTTGAGCAGCTCGACGCGCGGAAAGCGCGCGAAGAAACGATTCATTAATTCCGGCGGCAGCGCCTCGCCGCTGCACGTCACCCGCCGCACGCTTTCGCAGGAGGAAACTTCGGGGGCTTCCAAAAAAGCGTAAAGCATGGAAGGGACGAAATGCAGCGCGGTAATTTTTTCGCGCCGAATCAGCTCGATGAGGTATTGCGGGTCTTTGTGTCCTTCGGGGCGCGCCACGACCAGCCGCGCGCCAAACATCAAGGGCGGGAAAAATTCGCTGACCGAAACGTCGAAGCTGAACGGGGTCTTCTGCATCACCGCGTCGGAAGGGAACAGCGGGTAGGTTTGTTGCATCCAATACAGGCGATTGAAGATTCCTGCATGCGAATTCAGCGCGCCTTTGGGCTGGCCCGTGGAGCCGGAAGTGTAAATCATATACGCCAAATCGCGAGGCGAAGCCGTTTTAGGCAGATTTTCGCCGGAGTAATCGGAGATTTGCGCCCAATCGCGGTCGAGACAAAAGAGCGGGGTTTCGCGCTCAACACGGCTGAGCAAAGGCAGGAATTTCTCCTGCGCAAGCAAAATCGCCGCCTGAGAATCCGCCAGCATAAAGCTCAAACGCTGCGGCGGGTTGGAAGGGTCGAGGGGGACGTAAGCGCCGCCGGCTTTGAGAACCGCGCAGAGAGCGACGACCATCTCCAACGAGCGCTCCATGCACACGCCGACCAGCGCGTTGGGGCCAACTCCTAGCTCGCGCAATCGCCGCGCCAATTGATTCGCGCGGCGGTTCAACTCGCCGTACGTCAGGCTTTGATTTTCAAACACGAGGGCGACGGTTTCGGGCGAGCGTTCGACCTGCGCCTCAAACAGTTCGTAAATCAACAAGTCCTGCGGATACGCGGCGCGGGTATCGTTCCATTCTTCAAAAATCAAGCGGCGCTCGGCTTCGGTCAAAAGCGGCAGCCGCGCAATCGGGGCGTTCGGCTCGTCCATCATCCCCTGCAATAGCGCGCGCAAATGCGCCAGCGCGCGGGAGGCGCTTTCCGCGTCAAATTGTTCCTCCGCGTAATCGAGACGAATTTCCATCTCGTCCTTATCTCCGCGCGCGGAAAGAAACAAAGGGAAATCCGCCGGCGAAGCGCGGCGCGCAGTTTCCAGACTCTGGCGGGTCGCTTCCAAAGCGGCGGCGGCGCTCGTCTCGGAAGAAAGAGCGACGCGCAAGGCGAGGGCTTCTTCAAAAGGCGCGAGCGCGACTCCCGATTCCGATTCCGCGCCGTAACGGTAAAGCAAGGTTGCCCACGCGGCGTAAAGCGCGGTCTCCGCCGCAACCGCGCGCTCCGAGGCGAAGATTCGGAGGGCGGAGGAAAAATCGTTGCGCCAGCGCGCAAAGACGGAAGCCCGCGCCTGTTTCAATTTGTAATTTCGTAAGCCCGACTTGTTCATTTTACCCTTCTCTTCCAAAACAAGACGCTCCGCCGCAAAACAAAAAGTTTCAGCGCAAACGCTTTGCGGCAGCGAGCCGATCTTTCTTCTACGACGTTAATTTAACCCGAATTCGGCATAAGCCTTGTGAACCGTCCTGAAGGCTTTGTGCAAGCGACTTCAAGGGTCAAATTTAGCCTTCGGGGCGCTTATCCCGAGCTGACGTTAATTTATAGACGACGCTCTGATGTAAAAACGCCCCTTCCCAAGCGAGCTATAATGCCTTTTTTGAAAACGCGCCTCAAATCGCATGATACGCGCGCAATTCAGGCGAATTCGTCGGCTTCAGGGCGCTTCATCTATTTATTTGTCGCTCACCGCGTTGAAAACGCGTCGCCGTTTTCAAAAAGAAGCGGGCATTTTTAATTGAACTGGTCGAACAGTTTGTGCAATTCGCGAGGCAGCGAGCGCGAAGCCTCGGCAAGGCGCGCGCTGGTCTCGCGGATACGACGGCTCAACACGTTGATGATTTCCAGCGCCCAATCGGAGTTTTGGACAATCAACGCGAAGACGGCGTCGCGTCCCAATTCAAGCAACAAGCTGTTTTCGGCGGCAAGCGCGGCGGCGGAACGCGCGCTACGGTCAAACAGCGACATTTCTCCAAAGTAGGAATTCACGCCCAAAGTCGCCAGCGTGGCGTAAACGCCGCGCTTTTCCTGCGCGATGTTCACCTTGCCTTCGACAATCACAAACAGCGAGTCGCTGAGGTCGCCGGCTTTGAAAAGCGCTTCGTCTTTGGCGAAGCGCCGCTCCCGCGCCGCCGCCGCCAGCCCTTCCAGTTGCGCCACAGGCACATTGCGGAAGAAAGGCGTCTCTTTAAGGATGCACATCTTATCCGCCAGCGTCAGGGAATGGTCCGCGTCTTCAGGGGGCGTTTCGCGCCCGGCGATTCGTTCCAGCGCGAAACGCGCCGCGCGGCTGGCGAGCGGGTGCGAACTGCGCGCGGATTCTTCCAGCAGGGCGATGGTTTGCGGCGTCAAAACGATTCCTTCCGCCCGCAGCGCGCCGCCCACGTCGCCCGTCGCCTGGGCGGCGAGAAAATCATGCAAATGCGACTCGGACGAGGCGAGCAGCCGTTCCAGCGCTTGGGGCGCGCTGAATTCTTCCACGTTCAGCGTTCCGCGCCCCATTTGAAGCAGCTGCGCGGGCGCAAGCGAAGGCTCAAACAGCGAGGCGATCAGCGCGGCGGTCTTCGGCGAGGTGAGCGATTCCAGCGCTTCCAGCGCCAGATTGCGCGTCTCGGCGGAATCGCTGCGAATTGATTCGCCAATCACATCCAATATCTGGCGAGGGTGAAGGGCGGAGAGCAAATATAGAATCTCGTCAATTAAGCGGCTATTATTTTCGCGCAGCGCCGCCAATTGAAGGCGGACGCTACGGTAGCTCGCGTAAGGCGTAAGCGCCTCTTCAAGGCTGATGTTCTGGTAGATAAGGTTGAGGTTATCCGAAACGGATTTCTCAATGAGCGAGCCAAACTGACGCGGGGCGACGCGGCTGAGAACGACCGCCGCCATTTTGCGCGCGCGGAAATTGGGCGAGGAAATTTCTTTTTGGACGAAAGGCAACGCGGCGGCGCCGAGCTGCGTAAGAATGTCGGCGGAAGAAGCGGCGACCTGCGGGTTTTTATCCGCCAGCGCGGAAACCAGCCGCTCGTACGCCTGCTGATTTTTGAACTTTCCGACGATTCGCAAAGCAGCCTGACGGACGCTCGTCAGCGGGTCGTCCAGCAGCGGCAGCGCGTTTTCAAAGATCTTCTCGTCCAGCGCGTTGCCCAAAGGCAAAGCCAGCTTTTCAAGGTTGAGCGCGGCTTGCAAACGGATTTGTTGGCTTGCGTCGTTCAAAAAAGCGAGCAGGCGCTCAATGGCGGCAGGCTGAGCGATAACGCCAAGAATATCTATGGCGCTCTTCTTTTGCTCAGAGTCGCCGCGCAGCAGCGCTTCCAGTTTTTCCGCCGCCTGAGGAAATTTGTAAAAATCTCCCGTCGCCGCCAGCGATTGCAGGGCGTACAAAGAGACCTGCGGGGCGGGGTCGTCGGTCGTCTTGACCCATTGCAATTGCAGCCAGCGGTCTTGCGTTCCGAGCAGTTGCTCCAAACCGGCGAGGGCAGCCAGCCGCGCTTGCGGGTCGGGGTCGGCGAGCAGGCTTTCGCACAGCGCGCGCATCTTGGGTCCATGCAGCCCGGCGGCGGACATGACCTCCAACATGGCGGCGCGGGTGCGCCCTTCCGCGGCGGCTTTCACGGCGGGGACGAGAATCGGCAGCGCGTCCGCTCCGCCCACTTGCGCGATGAGCTGAGTCATAAACACGCGCATTTCGTGGGTGGCGCTTTCTTCCAGTTTCGCTCGCAGCCGCCCCAAGCTAGCGGGGTCGGCAATGTTCAATTTGGCGGCTTCGGAAGCGAGCAGGAAGGAGTAGTCCTCTTCTTCCAACATGCGCACCAGCGCCTGAGTGTATTCGCGCCGAATGAGAAAAGCGCCGACGACGTAAACGGCAGCCAGCAGAAGAATCGCGCCGCGCACGGCGAGGTTGGAGCCGCTCAACAGCCACAACAGCAAGGCGCTGGCGAGCGTGCCGACGGGAGTGACAATTCCGCCGACAAAGGCGCGCGCGCGTCCGCGAATGCGCAGCGGCACGGCGTTGAACAGCAGCGCGTCTATCGGCTCTTGCAGCCCGGAGCGCAGCCCCGAACGGCTGATAAACGCCAGCGAGCCGACGTACAACGCGGCGGCATGGGCGAAGGGAACGCCTGCCAGTCCGACGCAAATCAAAAAGTTCAAAGCGGGAAAGACCAGATTGGCGTTCTTCACGCCCCACACGCGAGTCAGCCAGCCGATTCCAAAGAACAGAATGGCGAGCCCCACCGCCCCGCTGATTCCTTCCAACATCCCCAAAAAGCCCGCGTATGCGGCAGGGTTTTCAAATTGGCGCGAGAGAATATCGTTGTAATAATATTCCATCAACCCCATCAGCGCCATCATCACAAGGGTTCCAAGGGCTATCCAGCGCAACAAGCCGGATTCGACGGTGAAGGCGAAGCCTTCTTTCGTTCCGCGCGGCCAGCCGCCTTGCTCTTCTTTTTTGATCTCAGGCGGAGCAATTTTTTTCGATTTAACCAGGCGTTTCGTCAACAGCAACGCGCCGATTCCTGCCAGATCGGCGAAAAGCCAAAACCCGACCAGCGCGGAGGCGCTCAGGCGCCGCATCAGATACTGCAGGGTAAAGCCGCCCAAAATGCTGGCGAGGGAAGCGGCCGCCAGAATGATGGGCCAGGCGCGTTTTCCGGCTTGAATATCGAATAGTTCGTTCACGTAAGTGGCGAATTGCGCGTTCCACGCCGCCAGCCAGACGACGGCGAGGATATACAAAAAGAGAAACGCCCATGCCGGGGAAATGACCGATGTCAGGGCGAGGCTGAAAAGCTTCAGCGCCGCGCCAAGCGCAACGATGTAAATAAACAAGCGATTGTTGTCCACCCGATCCACATATGCGGCGTAAATGAACATGAAGGGGATGGAAAGAATCGAGCTGAAAGTCTGCACCCAGATAATTGCGCTCTGCCCCACTTCTTTGACAAAAGTGGCGTAGGTGGCGCTTTGCGCCCAAACCGTGCCGAGCGCGGAAATCACCAGCAGGAAAGAGATGGAAAGCAAGCGTCCCCATTCGCCGGTTCGGATGTTGAGTATCTTGCCAAGCCAGTTTGCCATGTTTGGAATTCCTGTAATCGCTAGAAAGGGGGTTAAAACTTATCAAAGAATTTATCCAGTTTATCCGGCTTGGAGCGGGTTTGTTCGGCGTAGCGCTGGTTATTGGCGCGCAGCCGCTGGCTGAGGGCGTTAATCAATTCCAAAGCGAGGTTGGGGTTTTGGCGGATGAGCTCGAGGACCGGTTCGCGGCGCAATTGCAGGACGAGCGTATCGCGCGCGGCGATGGCGGAAGTGGAGCGCGGGCTGGCGTCGAAAAACTCGGCTTCGCCGAAATAGGAATAAGCGTTCACGTCGGCGAGACGGACGAAAGAGCCGGCGCGCCTCTCCTGTTCAACGCCCACGCGCCCGTTCACCACCAGATACAGCGCGCCGCCCGGGTCTCCGTTTTTGAAGATGGTGGCGTTCTTTTCAAAGAACTTTTCCTCGCACAGCGAAGCCAGCGCTTTGAGCTGCTCCACCGGCAGTTCTTGAAAGAAAGGAACTTCCTTGAGAAAAATTATCCGGTCAATAACGGAAAGCATAGAGTCTCCTGTCGCTAAAATCCACGCTTGAATTATACAACGCGTCTCGATTCAGGCGGGAACCGCCGCGCGCTTTTTGTCCGGCATTAAGAACAGCAAAAAGCCGAACAAACGCAAGCCCGCGCTCAGCCATAACGCGCCGCGCAAGCCGACGTAACCGGCGAACCAGGTTCCCAACAAAGGGGCGGCAATCATCGCCAAATATTGCATGGATTGGGAAATGGAAACGAAGGTGGCGCTATATTCCGCCGGCACGGTTTTCATTAGCTCGTCGAAGAAGACCAAATCAAGCCCGCCCTGAAACAGCCCGGCGAGCCCAGCGTACAGGATAATCAGCTCGACGCGCGGAGTCGCCGCGCTCAACGCCGGATAAAGAATCATGCCGAAGGTGGTCGCCAGCAGCACGAAACGCCCTCCGCGTTTGAGCGAGAAATGCGTCCACACGGAGTAACCGACCAGCATGACGGCGGTCATCGTCATGTTGACGGTTCCGATTTGCGAGTCGCTCGCGTGAACTTCCCTGACCAAAAACAAGGGCATGATGGGCGCGGCAAGCGTCAACGCGGAAAAGTAAACGAAACGCTTGGACGCGAAAGAAAGAAACGCAGGATTTTCTTTCAACACCTGTATCGCGCCGCGAATCCCGCGCAGCGGCGAGCCGCCGCTTTCTTTCGGCGGAGGCGTCTGGTCGGGCAGCGCAATTTTGCGCGAGAAGTAAAAGCTGACGAAGCCGCCCAAAGATAAGATCAGGAACATCGCCGCGTAGTTGGTCGGGAAATCAATCAGGTCAATCAAGCGGGTGACGATAAACGTGGCGACGACGCTGGTGATTCCAAAAATCGTCCAGCGGCGGCTGAGCAGGGCGTAACGCCCCGTAGGTCCCGCGACTCCGTTCATCACCACCGAAAAAGCCACCGCCAGCGCGGTCTGCGGCAGCGTGGCGAACGCCCAGATAGCCAGCGTGGCGAAAATGAGATATTCCTTGCCAATCAGGAACGTCAGCGCGCCGGTGAGGGCGTAACATAAGATAACCGCCAGACGCGAAACGCCGTACCAGAACACAATGTTTTTACGCGATTGGAGGAAACGCCCGACCAGAATGGCGAGCAGCAAGCCGGTTACGCCGGGCATGGAAGAAAGCAACCCCACCTGAACGCTGGACGCGCCCAGGCGGGTGAGAAAGACCGGCAAAAAAGGCGCGGCGACGTTGGCGATGCTCACGCCCACCGCGTCTATTTGCACATAGCGGAAGTTTCTTTTTTGAACTTCAGGTTTTTCGGCAATTGAAGCGCTCATAGCGGGGAAATTATACTCTCCCGAACGAGCGCTCCGCTTTGGGGCGCGCTATTCGCCGCTGACGACGGTGCCAACCGGCTCTCCGCGCAGCGCCCCTAGCAGGGCTTTCGCGTCCCACAGGTTCAGCACAAGAATGGGCAAATTATTTTCCATACACAGGGAAATCGCGGTGCTGTCCATCACTTCCAGCCGCCGATTGAGGACCTCAATGTAACTCAATTTGTCGAACTTTCTGGCGGCGGAATTTTTCTTCGGGTCGGAATCGTACACGCCGTCCACTTTGGTCGCCTTAATGACTACGTCCGCCTCGACTTCAGTGGCGCGTAGCGCGGCGGCGGTGTCGGTCGAGAAGAAGGGATTGCCGGTCCCCGCGCCAAAGATGACCACGCGCCCTTTTTCCAGATGGCGGATGGCGCGGCGGCGGATGTAAGGCTCGGCGATGGCGCGCATTTCAATCGCGGTCATCACGCGGGTCGTCACGCCGTTGCGTTCCAGCGCGTCCATCAGCGCCATGGCGTTCATCACAGTGGCGAGCATGCCCATATAATCGGCGGTGGAACGATCCATGCCGCGCTGTAAGCCTTGTTTGCCGCGCCAGAGATTCCCGGCGCCAATCACCACCGCCACTTCCACGCCCATGTGCCGCACTTCTTTAATGCGGCTGGCGATGGATTCGGCTTCATGCACGTCAATTCCGCGCCCCGATTCGCCCCCCAGCGCTTCCCCGCTCAATTTAAGCAGGATGCGTTTATATTTTAGCTCGGACATTCTTCTCCAAAATATTAAAATCAAGTTGACGCCCAAAATTTCCGTCTTCCAAAACGCTCGCGCAAGCCTGTTTGGAACGAAGGAAAAGCGGAGCGCCGCCGCAAAACGAACCGCAGGCACAAAAAAGCCAACCCGAAGGCTGGCTTTCTCAATCGTTCTTATTTCGTGCTTTCGCCCAGCTCCCATCTCTGGAAGCGGCGGACGACGACGTTTTCGCCGATGGCGGCGATGTTTTGCAGCACCAGTTTTTCAACCGTCATGGTTTCGTCGCGGACGTAAGGCTGGCGCATCAGACAAACTTCGTCTTTGAATTTTTCAAGGCGGCCCTCGACGATTTTATCGAGCATCTTTTCGGGCTTGCCTTCTTCCAGCGCGCGAGCGCGAGCGATAGCCGCCTCATGTTCCAGCTCTTCGGCGGGAATCTGCTCGGCGGCGACGTATTTCGGCGCGTTGGCGGCAATCTGCAAGGCGAGCTCGTGCGCCAGCGTGCGGAATTGCTCGGAGCGGGCGACGAAGTCGGTTTCGCAGTTCACTTCCACCATCACGCCCACGCGCCCGCCGCCGTGCGAATATAATTCCACCACGCCGTTAGAAGCGTCGCGGTCGGCGCGTTTCGCCGCCGTCGCCATGCCTTTTTCGCGCAGCCAGTCCACCGCCTTTTCAAAATCGCCGTCGGCTTCTTGCAGCGCCTTGCGGCAATCCAACATCGGGGCGTTGGTGGCGGCGCGGAGTTCTTTAATCATCTGAGTCGTAATTTCCATCTTCGTTTTCCTTCTTTCGATTATTCCGCGTCGGCGTTTTCTAGATTCTCTTGCGCGCTTTCAGCGGCGGGAGCGTCGTCCTTGTGCAGTTTCGCCAGCGTGGCTTCGCCCAATAATTCCTCGTCGCCAATTTCTTCCTGGTCGGCTTCAACGACGCGCTTGCGCGGCGCGCGCTTCTGTTTGCCGTCGGTTCTGGGAGCCGGTTCAGCCGATTCGGCGGGCTGTTCCACGTCCTCTTCCTTGCGCATCGCCTTGCCTTCCAAAACCGCGTCGGCAATCTTGGCGACCAGCAGTTTGATGGCGCGAATCGCGTCGTCGTTGGAGGGGATGACGTAATCCACGTTCTGCGGGTTGCAGTTGGTGTCCACCAGCGCGACGATAGGAATGTTCAGCAAGTTGGCTTCATGCACGGCGGCTTCTTCGCGCCCGACGTCGATGATGAAGAGCATATCCGGCAGGCGTTTCATGCTGCGCGCGCCCGAAAGGCGGGTCTGCAAGCGGGTAATCTGGCGCTCGATGAGCAAACCTTCTTTCTTGGTCAGGTTGTTAATTTCGCCGCTGTCGCGCAATTTTTCAAGGCGTTCCAGCTCTTGAATGCGCTGATTCATGGTCGCCCAGTTGGTGAGCATGCCGCCCATCCAGCGTTCGGTGACGTAGGGCATGCCGCAGCGAATGGCTTCCTCGGCGATGGTTTCCTGCGCCTGACGCTTGGTGCCGACGAACAAAATCGTCCCGCCGTTGGCGACGGTATCGCGCACGACGTTATACGCCTGATTCAGCAGTTTGACGGTCTGCTGCAGGTCAATGATGTGAATCCCGTTGCGTTCCGTAAAGATATACGGCTTCATGCGGGGGTCCCACTTGTTCGTGCGGTGACCGAAATGGACGCCGCTTTCAAGCAGGGCTTTCATAGAAATAACCGCCATTTTTACTCCTTCGTCATTCCGTTTCCCGGCGCGCGACAAATCGGCGCGGAACGGAGCGAGTTTAGCGGGATGGTTGACCCGCTCAGGGACGCTTGTTGCCCGTCCCAGGCAAGATAATGCTCCCTCGCGGAAGCGGCGCAATTATACTCGAAGAGCATTAAAAACGCAAACAAAATTTCACGGACGTCTTATGGCTTTCTCAAAGTCGGGATTCGGGCTTGAAAACAAGCGAGGCGGACGGGACGTTTAGGATAAACCGTCGAAAGGCGCGGCGCTCTCGTTTTCGCAGGTTATTTGAGATTGTTTCACCCCCTTATGATTGCAATAAAGCGATGCGAAAGCCTTAACGGATGTTTTTGTCAAAGTCCGCGCCCCCCCCCGCGGCTGGGCGACCCTGCCTCGAATTTGAAACGTTTTTGTTACGCGGCGACAGATTGATTCAAAATATTGTGCCAGATGCCGTCGGCGCGTTTTTTCAACTTTTCGTCCTCTTCCACTTTCTTAATGCCGTACATTACCGTCGTGTGGTCGCGCCCGCCGAGCAGATCGCCGATTTGCGGCAGGGAGATTTGGTTGTATTCGCGCAAAATGTACATCGCCAGCTGGCGCGGGATGGCGACCTTCGCGGAGCGATTTTGCCCCAGCAGCTCTTCTACGCTGATTCCTTCATGTTCGGCGACGGCTTCCACAATTTTATTCGCGGGGATGTTGCGCTTTTGCGGCAGCAAGTCCGCGAGAGCGACGTCCACCAGACTGGGGGTGAGCGCCGAACCGCTTAAATCGGCAAAGGCTATCAGGCGGTTCAACGCGCCCTCCAATTCGCGGATATTGGATTGAACGCGAGTGGCGATGCTTTCCAGCACTTCGTCGCCAATGCGCCTGCCGGTGCGTTCCGCTTTGGAGCGCAAAATCGCCAGACGAGTTTCAAAATCGGGCGCCTGAATGTCGGCGGTTAGGCCCCATTCAAAGCGTGAGCGCAAGCGCTCTTCCAGCGTCACCAGCGATTTGGGCGGGCGGTCTGAAGAAACGATGATTTGCTTGTCTTGCCCGTGCAGCGTGTTGAAGGTGTGGAAAAATTCCTCCTGCGTCGATTCCTTACCCGCGATAAATTGAATATCGTCCACCAGCAGCACGTCCGCCGAGCGATATTTTTCGCGGAACGCCTGCGTGGTGTGCGTGCGGATGGCGTTAATCATATCGTTGGTAAATTCTTCGGAAGAAACGTACAACACGTTCAAGCCGTTGGCGTGACAAACGTTGCCGATGGCGTGAAGCAGATGGGTCTTGCCAAGTCCCACGCCGCCGTAGAGGAACAGCGGGTTATAAGCGCGGGCGGGCTTTTCCGCCACCGCCTGACAAGCCGCGTGGGCAAGGCGGTTGCCGGAGCCGACTACAAAGGTCTCGAAGGTGTAACGCGGATTGAGGACAACGTGGCGCGGCTTGATTTCCGCTTCAAGCGCTTCGGCGGGGGCGGCTTCGGCTTCGTGCGCCGCCTCCGCCTCTTCCGGCTGCGAGACGACGAAATTCACCGAGACTTTGGAATTTAAAATCTCCACCAGCAAGCGCCCGACCGCGCTCGAAAGGCGGTTTTCGAGCCAGTCGCGGGCGTAAGCGTTTCGCACGCCAATGGTCATCACCCCGCCGTTGAAGGAAAGCGGGCGAGTATCCTTCACCCACGTATCGTAGGAAGCGCGCGGCATTTCCATTTGCAGCTGCGCCAGAACAGATTGCCAGGCTTGTTCGACGTTAATAGCGTTGACTGCGTTCATTCCGTTCATAGTCATCCTTGATATTGAATAAGTTCTTTGCGCGCGCCGAATCAATCCGCTCAAAACGGCTCGGCAGGTAACGATAAGTCGTTTGAAAACAAAAACGAAGGAAACGCGGCGCTTTCGATAAGCGCCTTTGCTCTCGGCGCGTATATCATTCTAGCAGATACCGCCCAAAGCGAACAAGATAAAAACCCTACGGCAAGTTAAAAAGATTCGCTTTGTTAAGGTTTGGTTTTCTTAAAAAAACCCCGCGCGGTCGTATGGATTCGCGCATTTTTTGTAGAACAGGCGTTTCAGCCAAAAAAGCCGTCCGCCTTTAAGCAGCCCCCCATATATGGGGATGCGCTCCGCTTTTGGCGCAAAAACGCCGCATAAACCTTAAAAAAATGAGAGGCGGAGGGCTGCAAATTTACACAAAAGCAGGCGCTTATTTTTGCGATTCGTCCGCGCAAAAGAGACGTTCAACGGGAAGAGCGGGCTGCGCCGCGCGGCGTCCACACCAGCACCGTCGTTCCTTCTCCCGGCGCGGAGGAAATATCGCAATCGCCGCCCGCCGCGTGCGCGCGGGTTTGCATGTTCGCCAGCCCATGCCCGATGAAAGTCTTCATCCCGTCCATGTCGAAGCCCTCGCCGTCGTCGCGGATTTCCAGCAAAATGCGGTCGGGAGTCGTCCAGAGCGCCACCTCCACGTTCTTCGCCTTCGCGTGTTTGGCGGCGTTCGCCAGCGCTTCCTGACAAACGTGAAAGAGCGCCAGCGATTGCGCGTGCGTCAAGTCTTTCAGTTCCGTTGCGGGTTCGGTGAAATTGACTTCGGAAAAGGTGTTGGCGCGATATTCCGCAATCAGGCGTTTAATTCCTTGCACCAGATCGTCGTTGCCGAGCTGATGCGGACGCAAATCGAGAATGTAGGAGCGAATGTCGCGGATGGCTTGATTCAAGCCGTCAATCGCGCGTTGGATTCTTTCTTTGGCGGCTTCGGGGTCTTCGTTCAACAAGTGCCGCGCGCCTTCCAGAGTCAATCCCACGCCGTAAATGGATTGAATGATGCCGTCGTGCAAATCCATGCCGATACGGTCGCGCTCTTCCAACACGGCGAGCCGACGCGCGTTGGCGTGCAGCCGCGCGTTTTCAATCGCCAGCCCCGCCCATGCGCCGACGGCGGCGAGCAGCTGCACGCTTCTTTCGTCGAAGGGCTCCGTCGCGCGGGTGGCGACGCTCATCACGCCCATCAAACTTTCGCCCGAAAGCAGCGGCACGCAGGCGATTTGCTGAAAGCCCGCCTCCACCACCGCGTCGCGCAGAAAGTTGGAATCTTTGGCGAGATACCGACCGACCATCGGCTTGCGGGTCTTCGCCACGATGCCAGGATAGCCCTCGCCGACGCGGAAGACGTTTTGGGTCCAAAACGCTTCCGCCGCTTCGCCGCGATGCAGCGCCATGCGCAGCGTTTCGTTATCCTCTTCCAGCAGGAAGATTTCGCCCGCCTCAACTTTCATGTAATTCACCACCATGCCGAGCGTTTTGTTTAAAATTTCATCCAGTTCCAGGCTGGAAGTCAGCGCGGAAGCGATGCCGTTCAGCAGCGCCATATCCACGTTGCGGCGCGTGAGCGCCAGGTCGCGCTCGCGCATTTGTTCATACAGCGCCGCGTTTTGAATGGCGGTGGCGGCGTAGGCGGCGAGCATTTGGATAATCATCTCGTCGTCGGCGGTGAATTCCGGCGCGTCTTTTTTATCGGTCAGATAAATCTGCCCCACGCGCTTTTCGCCGGAGCGAATAGGAACGCCCAAAAAAGACTTCATGCGCGGGTGATTGGCAGGAAAGCCGACCGATTTGGGGTGGTCTTGAATGGAATGCACGCGGAGAGGCTCGTCGGCGTGCATCAGTTCGCCAATCAGCCCGAGTCCCCGCGGGGGATGGGCGATTTTTTTGATTTCTTCTTCCGACATGCCGACCGTGACGAACTTTGTCAACTTCCCGTTTTCGTCCAGAACGCCCAGCGCGGCGTAGCGCGCGTTTGCCTGCTCGCAAGCGGCGACGGCGATGCGCTCCAACAGCGTATCGAGCGAGACGTCTTTCACCAGTTCCAGGCTGGCGCGGTGAAGCCCCAGCAAGCGTTCTTGCAATTGTTCGCGGGTGAGCAGCATGGAAGTATTATAACCAAATATCGCGGAGTTCGGGCAAGGCGAAGCTCACCCGCCCGCGGCGGAAGCCACCAGCAAGATTTTATCTTCCGCGCCGATTGGGGTTTGCAGCCCCTTCAGTTCGCGGATGTGGACTCCGTTCACAAAGATATTGAAATGACGGCGCAGTTCGCCGTTTGAGTCGAACAAATGCGGTTTGAGCGCCGGGTATTTCTTCAGCGCATCGGCGAGCGCCTCGCCCACCGTCGCGCCTTCCGCCGAAATTTCGCTTTGGTTGCCGACGTAATATTTCATCAAAGCCGGAAAACGGAGAGTCGCCATGCGATAAGTATAAAACAAAAATCCCGCTTATCCCTCGTCGCGGCTTTCAAAACGAACAGGATAGCAAGGACTTTTCGGACAAGCCCGCAACCTAAGCGGGGCAAAAAATCCTGTCTATCCTGTTAAATGAAACGCGTCAACCGAAAAAGCGCAGGCTATTCTTCTTTCTTCGCTTCCATTTCCTTCTTATGCGCTTCGATGATGCCGCTGGCGATATGAGAAGGAACGGTCTCGTAGTGATCGAATTCCATCGTGAAATATCCGCGCCCGCCGGTGATGGAACGCAGCTGCGTGGTGTAGCGCTGCATTTCCGCCATGGGGACGTGCGCCATGATGACGGTGTTGCCATGCTCCGAGTCGGTTCCCTGCACGCGCCCGCGCCGCGTGTTGAGGTCGCTCATTACGTCGCCCATGTTAGCGTCCGGCACGGTGATGCGCACGTTCATGATTGGCTCAAACAAAACGGGACCGGCGTCCTGCACCGCCAGTTTGAAGGCTTCGCGCCCGGCGATTTCAAACGCCACCGGCTTGGAATCCACTTCGTGTTCCTTGCCGTCGTAAACAATCACTTTGACGTTGCTCATCGGGTAACCGGCGAACGCGCCGCGTTCCATCGTGGCTTTAATGCCTTTTTCAATCGAAGGCAGGTAAGAGCGCGAGAGGTTCATGCCGACGAGCTCGTCGGTGAATTCAAAGTCCGCGTCGGGCAGCGGCTCGATGCGCAGATGCACTTCGCCGAATTGCCCCGCGCCGCCGGTCTGCTTCTTATGGCGGTATTGCGCGCTGGCTTTGCGGGTGACGCCTTCGCGGTAGGGAATCTTTGGCTCGGAAGCGACCAACCCGACCTGGAATTTGGTCTGCGCGCGGCGGAGCGCCACGTCCACATGCTGGTCGCCCATGCCTTGCAACACCGTTTCGCGGGTGATGGGGTCGTTCTGCCAGGAGAGGGTCATATCCTCTTCGCACAGGCGGGTGAGCGTGGGGGTAATTTTGGCGGCGTCAGCCTGAGTTTTCGGAGAAAGCGCCACGCGATAAAGCGCCGCCGGGAAGTTGGGCTTTTGAATCGTCAGCGGGTGATTCTTATCGCAGAAGGAATCGCCCGTCGCGGTGACGGTCAATTTGGAGACGGAGGCAATATCGCCCGCGTGAACTACCTTCGTCGGGATGACTTCTTTGCCGCGCTGGAAGTGCAAGCCCGCCAGGCGTTCGTCCGCGCCTTTGGTTTGATTCCAGACGTGCGCGTCCGCCTGCGCCGAGCCGGAGAAAATGCGGAAGTAGGTCATCTTGCCCACGAAGGGGTCGGCGGTGGTTTTCCAAACGTAGGCGGCGAAGGGAGCGGCGTCGGAAGGCTGCAGCTCTTCGGGTCCCGCCTTGCCCTGCGCCACGCGCTTGGGAGCTTCCAGCGGAGAGGGGAGCAAATCCACAATGTGATTGAGCAGCGGAATCACGCCGATTTCATGCGCGCCCGCGGCGCAAAACACGGGAACGAAGCTGCCCGCGCGAATGACGGCGCGCAAGCCGCGCGCTAATTCCTCGTCGGTCAGCGAGCCGCTGTCGAGATATTTTTCCATCAGTTCGTCTTCGCCTTCGGCGGCGGCTTCCATCAATTGCAGGCGGGCTTCCTCCGCCGCGCTTTTCATCTCGGCGGGAATTTCCACGCCCGCGTCGCTATCCCCCATGTAGGCTTTCATCGTAATCAAATCCACGACGCCCTTGAAGTCGTGCTTTTCGCCGACGGGCAGTTGGGCTTTGACGACGCGCTTATCGCGCGCTTTGGCGAATTCTTCAATGGCGGCGTAAGCCTGCTCGAAGTTCGCGTTGTCGCGATCCATTTTGTTGATGAGCGCGATGCGCGGGAGTTTAAAATCATCCGCGTAGCGCCACGCCAATTCGGTGCCGACCTCAATGCCCGCGACGGAATCCACCAGAACGAGCGCCGCGTCCGCCACGCTCAACGCGGAGATGGCTTCGCCCACGAAATCGGTGTACCCCGGCGCGTCAATTGCGTTAATTTTGCAGTTCTTATGTTCAACGGGAATCACGCTGGCGTAAATGGAAATTTTGCGGCGTTGTTCTTCTTCGTCGTAATCGGAGACCGTCGTCCCGTCTTCCACTTTCCCCAATCTGGTGATCGCCTTCGTGAGGTGCAAGAACGCCTCGGCGAGCATGGTTTTCCCCGCCCCGCCGTGAGAAACCAACGCGACGTTGCGGATAAACTCGGTGGTATACTCTTTCATGGAAAATAGCCTTCCTGACAGTAGGATGTTTTGACAAGTCGCATGATTGTAAAAGAACTCAAATGAATTGTCAAAGTTTTCTGTCACGGCTAAAAAATGACATTTAACCCATTACCTTCTTAAAAGCCTATGTTCTTCAATCTATACTCCTTTATCATCGTCGCCGTTTTGCTCGCCCTCGTCGCGGGAATCGTCTTGCTGCGCAACAAGCCGAACTGGCGCGACTTTTTAGCGTTTGGGGCGATTGTCGGCGGGCTGATTGCCGCCTGGCTGATTTTGCATCCCGTTCAGACCCCGCTGATGGAAGAGACGAAAAAAGTGCAGGCGCTCATTGGCGCGGGCAAGCCCGTGTTGCTGCACTTTCAGTCGCCCTATTGTATTGGCTGCATTTCCGTAAAGCCCGCCGTGGACGCGCTCGAACAAGAAGTGGAAGACCGCTTGTTGATTGTCCGCGTAAACATTCAAGAAGAGGTCGGCAAGGAACTGGGGTCCTTGTACGGCTTTGAGTATACGCCCACTTTTATTTTCTTCGACGCCAACGGGAAAGAGCTCTGGCGCACGGTCGGCAGTTTCGACGCGGATAAAGTGCGCGATTCCTTACGGTAGTCTCTTTTACGAGTCCAGATACCTTCGCGCCAGCAGCAAAGCCGCCAGCGATTTCGCGTCGGGGAGCTCGCCTTGTTCCGCCATGCGCAGCGCTTCGGCGGCGGGAATTCGCTCGACGCTTAAGAATTCATCCGCGTCGGCTTCCAGCGGGTCGTGCCGCAGGCTGCGCGCCAGATAAACGCGCATAAATTCGGTGGAGTAGCCGGGGGCGAGGTAAAAATCGCCGATTTTTTGCATCTCGTCGGCGGCGAAGCCGGTCTCCTCGCGGATTTCGCGCGCGGCGCAGACGTCGGGGTCTTCGCCCTCGTCCAGCGTCCCGGCGGGAAGTTCCAGCAGGTCTAAGCCCGCCGCGTGGCGGTATTGGCGGACGAATAGTACATTGCCCGCTTCGTCGAGCGGGACGAGGACTACCGAGCCGACATGCTCGATAATATCGTATTTCGTTTCGCGCCCGTCCGGGGTTTTGAGCAAGTCGCGGCGGATGGTAAAAGCGCGTCCTTTGAGCAAAATTTCAGAGCGTAGCAATTCAAAAGGCATAGGGGTTCCTCGCGAGCAATCAGCCAAAAAGAAAAAAGCCCAAGCGCTAGGCTCGGGCTTTGGAAAGAGCGTTTACGGAATTTGAAGCGTTTGCCCGACGGTCAATTTCGCGGCGACGGAAATGCCGTTTGCCGAAGCGATGGCGGCGGGATCCACGTCGCCAAAAATACAGGCGATGCTATACAGCGTTTCGTCTGCGGAGACCACCGGGTAAGAAGCGGGGTGCGGACGCAAAGCGCGGGTTCCGGGGAAGGTTCCGCTTTGCGGGATTTTTAAAGATAAGCCGGCGTAGTAAATATCGGGGCTGGTGAGTCCGTTCAGGCTGAGCAGCTGGTCGGGGTCCACGTTAAAGCGGCGGGCGATGCAGTAAGGGAACTCTCCTTTTTGCAGCGTATAAGTGGTTGGGCGAGCGCCGGGAGGAACAGGGGTCGAGTTAAAAGAAGCGTTGGCGGTGGGGGCGTCAAAGGCGTTGGTAGGCGTTCCGTCCACGACAATCGGGGTGACGAAGATTTCCGGCGTGACGGCAAGAGGTTCAGGGGTTTCAACGTTCCCGCCTGCGGCGGCGGTTTGCGCGGCGGCAGTCAGCGCCGCGTTGGTCGCTATCGCGTCCATCGGGTTTTGCGCCGAAGGAACGGGCGAAACGAAAATGCTGGTAGCGACAATGGTCGGCGTTTTCGCGGGCGCCGAAGACAAAGACTGCGTGCAAGCGGAAAGCAAAAAGACTAGCGCCGCAAAGACCAAAATGCTCCGCAAGTGGCGTTGTGTACTGCTCATAGAGACTCCTGTATTTTCTTAAGTTAACATCACGCGGAACTCCCGCGTAAAGCGATTTTTAGTTAAATGTAAATGCGATAGTAGCACATGAGTATTAAAGCGTCAAGCCGCCGCGAAAATGTTTACATGGCTTCCTAAAGTCCGGTTTCAGTTTAGAAAACAAACCGGATGGACAGGATTTTTAGGATGAGCCGCGCAGAAAACAGGGTGAAAACATCCTGTTTATCCTGTTAAACAAAGCGCGCGAGCGATAATGAGAAAGTCATGAAAATGTTTACTTCGCGTCTTTTTGCGGAACGCGGATGGAAACGGCTTTGGCTTCTACGGGCGGGCGGCAGTTGTATCCGCTGCAAGCCATGTAAGTCACCAAAACGACGTCGTCGAACCATTCTTTTCCGTCAGGCAAAATCACCGGCAGGGTCAGCGTGACCGCGCCTTCGGGGTACATCCGCAAGTCTGGCGCTTCAGGTAGCAGGCTTTGGGCGGGCGCGCTTTCCATCAGTTCGCCCGCCGCCTTCAAGCGCGAATGGGGGGAAAGTTCCAATAACGCGGGTCTGCCCAGCCCGTCCACGCCGCCGCGCGGCAGGTCTTTGCTATACAGGTGAAGGGCGCTTTCGGTGGGCGTAAAGGAAACGGAAAGATAAGCCTGCCCGTCGGCGCGGGTAAGCGAGACGGTCGCTTCGACGAAATTTTCGGTAAAACGAGCGAGCTCTATCCGTTGGGGTTGGGGCGAGCCGCAAGACGCGAGCAGAAGAAAGAAAAGCGGCAAGACTTGTATCAAACGTTTCATGGCTTTGGGTCGGTTTCCTGCGGGGGGAGGGTATCGGCGTCGGGCGCGGCGGCTTTCTTTTCAGGGTTGGTTCGCTGGCGCATTTCCTTCGCCTTCTTTTGCAAGCCGCGAAAATAGCTGGTGTCGGTAATTTCGGAAACCTGCTGGCGGCGCTTCGCCTGGTCTATCTCAATTCGCAATTGTTGAATTTCGCTCCGCAGCGCCTGTTCCTGCACGTAGCCTTCCAGCGCGGCGGCGGCAAGCGAGGAGAACGATTCCATCAATTGCTGCAAGTTCGCGTCGAAAGAGACTAGCCGTTTGCCGCTGGAATCGAGCGGGTTCGCCAATTGCAGCGCGCCCAGCGCTTCGCCGGAACTGGATTTGAGCGGAATGGTCAGCAGGGAGACCGAAGCGTAGTTGTATTTCTCGTCAAACGCGCGCGCGTCGGAAAAATCGAACTGGCGGTTTTCGTAGGAGTCTTCGATATTGACGGTCTTGCCGGTCAGCGCGGCGTAAGCGACGGGGTGACGGTGATTCGGCTTGCCGTCTTCCTTATAAAGTTTCAGCGGCGGAAACTCGGCTGGCGCTTCCCCTTCGCCGTTCCAATCCACATTGAGCGAATCGACTCGCAGCGCCGCGAGTTCCAAAACGTTTTCCTTCCGCAGATATAAAGCGCCGCCGTCGGCGCTGCAGAATTTTTTGGCCTCGTTGAGCGCGTCTTGCAGCAGCTTTTGCAAATTCTTTTCGTAGGTGAGCTGCACGCCGATTGGGATGACAATATCCAGCAGGCTATCGGCGCGGCGTTTTTCCACGCCCAAACGAATCAGCGCGCCGCGCAATTGCCCGGTGATATACAGCCCGATGAGCGTCACGCCGCCGACGCCAAAGGAAAGCGGCAAAACGTAGCCGCCGACGTTCAGAGCGGCAAGGAAGTGGAAGAGAGCAAGATACCCGACGCTCGCGCCGACAGCGCCGAATAAGGCGACGAAACGCCGCTTGCGGTGACGAAAGTAAAACTGCGTGGCCGCCACGCCGACCACGCCGCAAGCCACCGCCAGAACCAGCGTGGCGGCGAGAATCTCCAGCCCGCGCTGCAAGGTGAGAGTCGGGTCGCTGGCGTAGAAGGAAACAGCCTGCGCGCCGGCGTAGCCCAGCCCGTTGGCGAAGCCGTACACCGCGCCGTCCACTAGATTATCGAACTTTTCCCAACGCACCGCGCCATATACGCCCAACGCGGTCAGCGCTTGCTGCAAGACAGGCAGAGCGAGGATGGTCGTCGCCGCCAGATTCAATCCGGCGCGCGCGGCTTGCCTTTCCAATAGAAAACACAAGCCGAAAGTCAGCCCGCCCCATAGCAGGCTAAAAGCCACCCAGCGAAAGTTGCGCGCGGCGTACAAGCCGAACGCGTACATCATAAGCAACACGAAAATGGAAAAGCCGATGCTGATAAGAGCGCCCATAAACGAAACCTTTTGCAAAATTTACGACGCAAAACGCGCCGATGACGGTTTTTAACATGGCTTCCTCATGATCGCTCGCGCCGCTTTGTTTAACAGGATGTTTTCACCCTGTTTTCTGCGCGGCTCATCCTAAAAATCCTATCCATCCTGTTTGTTTTCTAACCTGAAACCGGACTTTGAGAAAGCCATGCGGTTTTTAAGGATTATACCGCGCAGTTTTGCATTTCTCTGGTAAAATACGCTCTTGCGATTTCAGCCCGCGGGGCGTTTTCCCCGCCTGTCTGAAACGTACAACATTTCTTAAGGAGCAAGCACATCTCATGGTTCGTATTCGTTTACGTCGTATTGGTCTGAAGGGCCAACCCACGTACCGCATTGTGGCGGCGGACAAAGAATCTCCCCGCGACGGGCGCTTTTTGGAAATTTTGGGCGTGTATAACCCGCGCACCAATCCCGCCACCATTCACATTCAGGAAGACCGCGTTTATCACTGGATGAAAAACGGCGCGCTGCCCACCGAATCGGTGGCGAAGATTTTCAAAACCGCCGGGACCGACGTCCGCTTTGAACGCTTCAAGAAGGGCGAAGCCCTCGAAGCCTTGGTGGCGGAAGCGGCGGAAGCCGAAGCCAAACGCGCGGCGCCGCTTAAGACCCGCAAAGATTAAGCGCGACAGAGCGCCGATTATCGGTTGCCGTCAATTGATAATCGGCGATTTTCTTTCGTGAGGAACGCGATGAAAGAGATCATTGAATACATCGCCAAGTCGCTGGTGGACCACCCCGAAGAAGTGCGGGTGACGGAAAGCGACGGCTCGCGCGCCAAAATCGAATTAAGCGTGGCGAAAGACGACATGGGGAGGGTTATCGGCAAGGGCGGCAAAGTGGCGAACGCCATCCGCATTCTGCTGAAAGTCGCGGCGGAGCGCAAAGGAAAACAAGCCTCGCTCGACGTGACGGAACCATGACGCCAGAGCAACAACGTCCCTCAGGCTCGCCAGCTGGCGAGCCTGTCTATTTAGCCATCGGCTTTCTGCGCCGCCCGCACGGGGTGAGCGGAGAAATCGTCATGGATATTCACACCGACTTCCCGGAGCGCATCAAGCCGGGGCGCAGAGTGTTCGTCGGCGAAGAGCGCCAGCCCTGCGAGCTGGACACGGTGCGCCCGCGTCAGAACGGCTTGCTCGTCCGCTTTCGCGGATTTACGACTCCCGAAGAAGTCGGACGCTTCCGCAATCAGTGGGTGTACGTCAAAGCGAGCGACGTTCCCCCGCTGCCCGAAGGGAAGCATTACAAGTTCGAGCTCGTCGGGCTGCAAGTGACGGAAGAAAACGGCGCGCCGCTGGGAACTTTGACGGAAATTTTGGAAACCGGCGCGAACGACGTGTACGTCGTCCAAGCCGAAAACGGCAAAGAGATTCTGCTGCCGGCGATTCCCTCCGTGATTCTCAAAATTGACATGGAACGCCGCGTCATCCTCGTTCATCTGCTGGAAGGGCTATAACGTTCGCGCGCTTGCGCGTTTGAGCGGCTCGATAGCGACATGGAAGAAAAGAAATTTTGGGTCGGCTTCAATCTCATTAAGGGAATCGGCGCGGCGCGCGTTCAAGGGCTGCTGGCGCGCTTTGGCGATTTGCAATCCGCCTGGAACGCCGACCCAAAAGAGCTCGCCGAAGTGGGGTTGGGAGAAAAGATTGCCGAACGTTTCGCCGCCGCCCGCAAGAACGTCGAGCTGGAACGAATTTGGGAACGCATTGCGGCGCAAGGCATTCAAGTCCTGACGTGGAACGACGAAGCTTACCCGGCGCGCTTAAAAGAGATTGACCAGCCCCCGCCCGTTTTATATTTACGCGGCGAATATCTGCCCGACGACCTGTTCGCGGTGGCAATCGTCGGCACGCGCAAGGCGACTCCTTACGGGCGGCAAGCGACCGAAGAAATTGCGGCGTTTCTGGCGGCGAATGGAATCACCGTCG
Source organism: Anaerolineales bacterium (assembly GCA_034432535.1). Lineage (GTDB taxonomy): Bacteria > Chloroflexota > Anaerolineae > Anaerolineales > Villigracilaceae > Villigracilis. The sequence goes on from DAOUBR010000014.1 coordinate 54,409, forward strand.
TCAGCGGGCTGGCGCGCGGCGTGGACGCGCTCGCCCATCAGACCGCGCTCAAACACAACGGGCGCACGCTCGCCGTGCTGGGAACCGGCGTGGATAAAATCTACCCGCCCGAACACAAAGCGCTCGCCGAACAAATCATCGCGCGCGGCGCGCTCGTCAGCGATTACCCGCCGGGAACCCCGCCCGAAGCTTCCAACTTCCCGCCGCGCAACCGCATTATTTCCGGCTTGTCGCTGGCGGTGACGGTGGTGGAAGCGGGCGAAACCAGCGGCGCCTTGATCACCGCCGAATTCGCCGCCGAACAAGGGCGCGAAGTGTTCGCCGTGCCGGGCGGCATTTACGCCCCGCAAAGCAAAGGCGCGAACAAATTAATTCAAAACGGCGCGTTGCCGCTGCTCGGCGTGGAAGACTTGATGCAAGCCCTGGATATTCGCCGCATGGGCGAGCAAAAGACCGCCCGCAAGCTACTGCCCGCCGACGAGACCGAAGCGCGGCTGCTCAGCGCGCTGGGCGGCGAACCGACGCACATTGACGAAATCAGCGCCCGCGTCCAATTGCCCGCCGCGCAAGTTTCCGCTACGCTCGCGTTGATGGAGCTCAAAGGCATGGTCAAACAGCTCGGCGGGATGAATTACGTCGCGGCGCGCGAAGCGCAAGGAGAATATAAAACTTAAGGAGAAGCGTTTGACGCAAACGCCTATGGAGCACGCATACGCAGTCATCATGGCGGGCGGAGGCGGCACGCGCCTGTGGCCCCTTTCTCGCAAAGAACGCCCCAAACAGCTGCTGCCCCTCATTGGGCGGCAAACTCTCTTTCAAAGCACGGCGGCGCGGCTGGAGAATCTCTTCCCGCCGGAAAAAATTCTCGTCGTCACAGTGGAAGAGCAAGCGCGCGAACTGCGCGAACAGGCGCCGCAAATCCCCGCCGAAAATTATCTCATCGAACCCGCGCCGCGCGGCACGGCTTCTGTGGTAGGATTGGCGGCCGCCATTTTACACAAGCGCGACCCCGAAGCGAAAATGGCGGTTCTGCCTTCGGATCATTTCATTCGCAACCGCGATTTGTTTCATTACCTGCTGAAAGCCGCGTTTGAAGTCGCCGAAGACGGCTACCTGACGACGCTGGGAATCACGCCCACCGCGCCTTCGGTCTCCTACGGCTATATTCAACAGGGCAAGCCTTTGGAAGCGAAATACGGCTATCCCGTCTATCGCGTCAAGCGGTTTAAGGAAAAGCCGAACGAAGCGACCGCGCGCGAAATGCTGCGGACGGGCGACCATTCGTGGAACAGCGGCATGTTCGTCTGGCGGGCGGACGCGATTCTGCGCGAAATGGAAAAGCAGATGCCCGCGCTGCGCCGCGCGCTCGCCGCCATTGCGGAAGCGTACGATTCTCCCGCGCGCGCCGCCGTTCTTAACGAGAACTGGCTGCCGCTCGAATCGGTCACGGTGGATTATGGTATTATGGAAAACGCCGAGCGCGTCGCCGTTTTGCCGGCGGGCGGACTGGGTTGGAGCGACGTGGGCTTGTGGTCTTCGCTGTTTGAAGCGCTGCTTCCCGATATGGACGGCAACGTCGCCGCGAACAACAGCCTGCACCTCGCCCACGAAACGCACAACACGCTGGTTTACAGCGTGAACAGCGAGCGGCTTATCGTCACCATCGGCGTGGACGATATGGTGATTGTGGACGCGGGCGACGTGGTGATGGTTTGCAAGGCGGACCAATCGCAAAAGGTGAAAGACGTCGTCGAGCATTTGAAGAAGCATCGTCAGGAAAAATATTTGTAAACCCCGGACCTGGCAGGCGTTGAAGCCGTCAGGTCTATTCACGAGGATTCTTAATGGAAGCATACTGCATGAAGTGTAAAGCCAAGCGGGAGATGAAAGACCCCGTCGCGGGCTTCAACGCCAGAGGCGCGGCGGTGACGACCGGCGTTTGTCTCGAATGCGGGACGAAAATGTTCCGCGTAGGCAAAACCGAGGCGCACGAAGGGCTGGAAGCGCCGCTCAAGCCCGCGAAGGTTGAAAAAAACGTCAAGCGCGAAGGCAAGTTAGTGATTGTCGAATCGCCCGCCAAAGCGAAAACCGTCGGGCGTTTTTTGGGCAAAGGATACGCGGTGCGCGCTTCCGTCGGTCATGTGCGCGATTTGTTAAAGTCGCAGCTTTCGGTGGACGTGGAAAACAACTTCGCCCCCAAATATCGCGTGATGAACGAGAAGAAAGAGGTCGTGAAGGAAATTAAAAAATTAGCGGAACAAGCGGAAGAAGTCTATCTCGCCACCGACCCCGACCGCGAAGGCGAATCCATTTCCTGGCATTTGCTCGAATCCGCCCAGATTGACCCAGCCCGCGCGAAGCGCGTGGTCTTCCATGAAATCACCGCGCCGGCCGTCGCGGAAGCCTTCGCCCACCCGCGCGAGATTGATATGAATCTGGTCAACGCTCAACAGGCGCGCCGCGTGTTAGACCGCCTCGTCGGGTATAGCATCAGCCCAATTTTATGGGAAAAAGTGCGCGGCGGACTCTCCGCCGGGCGCGTGCAGTCCGTGGCGCTGCGCCTGATTGTGGAACGCGAGCGCGAAATTGAAGCGTTCAAGCCGACGGAGTATTGGTCCATTCACGCCGAGTTTAAGCCCGAACCCCTGAAAGTCTCGTTCACCGCCAAGCTCGCCCGCATAGACGGCGAAGAGCCGAGCCTGCCCGACGAACAGACGGTAAAAGCCATTCTCGCGGATATGGAAGGCGCGGCGTACGAAATTTCCAAAATCAAGCGCGGCGAAAAAAGGCAAAAGCCGCTGCCGCCTTTCACCACTTCCACCTTGCAGCAAGAAGCTTCCAAAAAACTGGGCTTCACCGCCAAGCGCACGATGGCGCTGGCGCAGGGATTATATGAAGGGCAAGACGTCGGCGAAGGCGGAACGACGGGCTTGATTACCTACATGCGCACCGATTCCACTAACGTCTCCGCGCTGGCGCAAGCCGAAGCGCGCGAATTTGTGACGGAGCGATACGGCGCGGACTATTTGCCCGCCGAGCCGCCCGTTTACAAAACCAAAACTGCGGGCGCGCAGGAAGCTCACGAAGCGATTCGCCCCACCTCCGTCATGCGCGAACCGGCGAAGGTGAAGCCCTTCCTCGAGCCGGCGATGTTCAAGCTCTATCAGCTAATCTGGCAGCGTTTCCTCGCCTCGCAAATGGAAGCCGCCGTCTTCGACACGCTGCAAGTGGAAGTGACCGGCAAAAGCGGCGGGCATGAATATCTGCTGCGCGCTTCGCATTCCATCGTCAAATTCCCCGGCTTTTTGGCGGTGTATCAGGAAGCCAAAAACGAAGACGCCCGCGCGGAAGACGAGGAAGAGGACGTGAAGATTCCGCACGGCGTGGCGGAAGGGCAAAAACAGGAATTGATTCGGCTCATCCCCGAACAACACTTCACCCAGCCTCCGCCGCGTTTCAGCGAAGCCTCGCTGGTGAAAGCGCTGGAAGAAAACGGAATCGGACGCCCTTCCACCTACGCGCCGACCATCTCCACCATCCAGCAGCGCGGATACGTCACGCGCGAAGACAAGCGTTTGATTCCCACCGAAACGGGCGTCCAGGTCAACGACTTGATGATGAAATATTTTCCCGACGTGGTGGACTATAATTTCACCGCGCATATGGAAGAAGACCTCGATAAAATCGCCGAAGGTCAAATGGAATGGACGGCAGCCGTGCGCGAATTTTACGCGCCCTTCGCCGAAGACGTGAAAAAGGCTCAGACGGAAATGCCCGTCACCAAGTTAGAGCCGCAACCCATCGGGCGCGCCTGCCCGCAATGCGGCAAGGATTTGGTTCTGCGCCACGGGCGTTTCGGCAAATTCATCTCATGCAGCGGCTTTCCGGAATGCCGTTACACCGAAGCCTTGTTGGAAAAAATCGGCGTGGCTTGCCCGAAAGACGGCGGAGATTTGGTGGAGCGCAAGACGCGCAAAGGGCGCGTGTTTTACGGCTGCGTCAATTATCCGAATTGCGATTTCACCTCGTGGAAGCGTCCGCTGGCGACGCCCTGCCCCAAGTGCGGCGGTTTGCTGGTCGCCGCCAACAAGCGCGCAGCGGAATGCCTCGACTGCCATGAAACTTTCCCGCTTGAAGAAGCCGCGCCCGAAGCGGCGGAATGAGGCGAGGAACTTAAACAAACGGAGGTTTTTCAAATGCATTTTATCCCCCTACCCTATCTGGACCCCGGATCCGGGAGCTTCATTTTACAAATCGCTATCGCCGCCATTCTCGCGGCGGGCGTAGCCGTTCGCGCGTTTTGGGGAAAAATTTCAGGCTGGCTGGGAACGAAACCTAAAAAAGAAGAAGACGATTCGGAAGATGAGCAAAGCTGAGATTCAGCCCGCTTCCTTCCGCGACCCGAGCGGATTTTTATTTTGGCGCGACGGGATCTTATACCGCCAAATCAATCGCGTTTACGAAAAAGATTACGCGCGGTTGATGGAATCGGGGCTGTATGAAAAGCTGGTCAAAGCCGGGCGGTTGATTCCGCACGAGGAGAGCGACCAGACTCCGCCCGTTCCCGAATCCGCGTTCAAAATCATTCGCCCCGAAAGAGTTCCCTTCGTTTCGTATCCTTACGAATGGTCTTTCAGCCAACTGAAAGACGCGGCGCTGGCGACGCTGGCAATACAAAAGCGCGCGCTGCAATTCGGCATGTCGCTGAAAGACGCAAGCGCGTATAACGTTCAATTTTGGCGCGGCAAAGCGACGCTGATTGATACGCTGTCTTTTGAGACTTACAAAGAGGGCGAGCCGTGGACGGCGTATCGGCAGTTTTGTCAGCACTTCCTCGCGCCGCTGGCGCTAATGAGCCGCCGCGACGCGCGATTGAGCCAGCTGCTGCGCGTTTACATAGACGGAATCCCGCTGGATTTAGCGAGCCGCCTGCTGCCTTTTTCAACGCGCTTTAACTTCGGGCTGCTGACGCACATTCACGTTCACGCTGGCGCGCAAAAAAAATACGCCGAAACGACCGCCGCGCCGCGCAAAGGCGCGATGTCCAAACAGGCGCTCGTCGGCTTGGTGGAAAGCCTTGAAACGACGGTGAAAAAATTGACGTGGAAGCCGGCCGGCACAGAGTGGGGCGACTATTACGAGAAAACGAACTACGTCAATTCCGCGTTCGAGCATAAGAAACGTCTCGTGGAAGAGTGGACGGCGCAGACGAAACCGCAAACGGTTTGGGACCTGGGCGGCAATACGGGCGTGTTCAGCCGCGTCGCCGCCGCTTGCGGCGCGTTTGTGGTTTCTTTCGATATTGACCCCGCCGCCGTCGAGCAAAATTACCGCGCGGTCCGGCAAAACAAAGAAGAAACGCTGCTGCCGCTGGTTTTGGATTTGACCAACCCCAGCCCGGCGCTCGGCTGGGATAACGCCGAGCGCGATTCCTTCGGCGCGCGCGGACCGGCGGATTTAATTCTCGCGCTGGCGGTGATTCACCATCTGGCGATTTCCAACAACGTGCCGCTGCCGCGATTGGCGGAGTTCTTCGCCGCGCATGGCAAACAGCTGATTATCGAATTTGTGCCGAAGTCCGATTCACAGGTTCAAAAGCTGTTGGCGACGCGCGAAGATATTTTCCCGCATTACGAACAGGCGGGCTTTGAAGCGGCGTTTGGCGAGCGCTTCCGCGTCGTCCAGGCGGAAAAGGTGCGCGATTCCGAGCGCTTCCTGTATTTAATGGAACGCTTGTAAGCGGGTTTGGCGTATTCGGCGTTATAATTAAGCGCGACAACTTCCAAAAAGGAGCGCGGCATGGACTTTATAAAAGCTTTGGCGAAAAAGTTACCCTGGACGATGATTGGGCTGTTTGTGGGCGGCTTTGTCTTCGGGTTGATTTGGGCTTACATCCTGTTTCCCGTCGAGTTCATCAACGCCACGCCCAATTACTTGCGCGAAGACCTGCGCACCGACTATATGCGCATGGCGTTGGAATCGTACCTTGTAAACCCCGACCCCGCGCTGGCAGCCAATCGTTGGGAATATCTCGGCAAAGAAAACGCGGAGCAGGCGTATAAAGCGCTGGAAGCCGACCCGACGCTCGACCGCGCTTTGCTGGAAAGATTTCGCAGCGACGTGAGCGCCGAGCTTGCCAAACCGGGCAGACCTCCCTTGTTGCAAAAACCTAGTTCCACGCTGCGCACCCTCGTCCTGGCGATTTTGCTGCTCGGCTTGCTCGGTCTCGCGGGCTGGGGCGCGTTCTACCTCTTCCGCTTGTTGAGAAAGAGCGGCAGCGGCGTAGTCACGCCGACCATGCAGGCGGCGGAGATGAGCCGCAAAGCGGAAAAGACCAATTTTGAAGCGCAAGGGCTCGCGCCGCCCGTCGCTCAAACCATGACCACTTACGTCCTGGGCGACGACTTGTACGACGAGTCGTTCGGCATTAACACCGCGGCAGGCGAATTTATGGGCGAATACGGCGTGGGAGTCGCCAGCGATATTGGAGTCGGAGACCCAAAGAAAGTGACCGCGCTGGAAATCTGGCTGTTCGACAAAAACGACATCAAGACCGCCACCAAAGTGCTGATGTCGGAACACGCTTTCAACGACCCAACGCTGCGCGCGCGGCTGGAACCCAAAGGCGAGCTGGCGCAAGCGCAGCCGCACGCTCAGATTCTGCTGGAAACCGCCACGCTGCAACTGCTGGCGACGGTGGTGGATTTGGAATACGGTCACGGTCCCCTGCCGACCAACAGTTACTTCGAGCGCATCACGCTGGAACTGGCAATCTGGCCCCGCCAAAGCGCTTCGTGACCTCGCCTTTTTCAAACAAAAGGACGCAGCCCAACCCCAACGGGTTTGGGCTGTTTTTTTCGCAAAGGCTTTACGACATGCCGCGCGAGATTTAAATTTTTCATAAGAATTTTTCTTTACCGAAAAGTAATCTTATGGTAACATTTGCAGCTGTAAGTTTAAAAGCCCCAACATATAGCGCTCTTATCCAGAGAGGCAGAGGGACCGGCCCTGTGAAGCCTCGACAACCGATGGGTAGTTTGAAAGTTTGATAGTCAAGAGCCTGGACTACAAAACCGTCAGACTTCAAACAGACTAACCGAACGGTGCCAATTCCGGCAGATTTTTTCTGGGAGATGAGAGGGTTCATATCTGTTTCGATAGATAGATTGCCCTTTCAACGCGCGTTAAAGGGCAATCTTATTTTCTTAAAGGAGAAAAATCCATGAGCAATACCTTTATGTCCCTGCCCAAGCTAATGTTCACCTCCGAGTCGGTGACCGAAGGGCACCCCGATAAGATGTGCGACCAGATTTCCGACGCGGTGTTGGACGCCTGCTTCGAGCAGGACCCCTACTCGCGCGTAGCGTGCGAAACCGCCACCAAAACCGGTTACGTGATGTTGCTGGGCGAAATCACCACCAAAGCCTTCGTCAATTTCGACGAACTCGTCCGCAAAGTGGCGACTGAAATCGGTTATGACCGCGCCAAGAAAGGTTTCGACGGGAATACCTGCGGCGTGCTTTCCGCCGTCGCTAGCCAAAGCCCGGATATTGACATGGGCGTCAGCCAATCGCTGGAAGCCAAAAGCGGCGATCAGGACGAGATTGACAAAATCGGCGCAGGCGATCAGGGCATGATGTTCGGCTTCGCTTGCAACGAAACCAAAACGCTTATGCCCATGCCGATTTACCTCGCCCACAAGCTTGCGCGGCGTTTGAGCGAAGTCCGCAAGGACGAAACGCTCGAATGGCTGCGCCCCGACGGCAAGAGTCAGGTGACGATTGAGTATTCCTACGGCAAACCCAAGCGCGTGGACACGGTGTTGATTTCCACCCAGCACGCGCCGGAAATTTCGCAGGAGGATATTCGCGCCGCCGTCATCAAGCACGTCATCACCCCCGTGCTGCCGCCCGAAATGGTGGATCAGGATTTGAAAATCTACGTCAACCCCACCGGGCGCTTTGTGGTCGGGGGACCAATGGGCGACGCCGGGCTGACCGGGCGCAAAATCATCGTGGATACCTACGGCGGCATGGGTCGTCACGGCGGCGGCGCGTTCAGCGGCAAAGACCCGACGAAGGTGGATCGCTCCGCCGCTTACGCCGCGCGCTACGTGGCGAAGAACGTGGTGGCGGCCGGACTGGCGGACCGCGTGGAAGTGCAAGTGGCTTACGCCATCGGCGTGGCGCACCCGCTTTCGGTGAACGTAGAGACCTTCGGCACGGCGAAAATTTCCGACGAGAAAATCGCCGCGCTGATTCTTGAACACTTTGACCTGCGCCCCGGCGCGATTATCCGCGACCTCGACCTGCGCCGCCCGATTTATCGCAAGACCGCCGCGTACGGTCACTTCGGACGCGACGACGTGGACTTCCCTTGGGAGCGCACCGATAAAGCGGATGCATTAAGAAAAGCCGCGGGAATTTAGCGGACAATAAACCGCAGACGGCAGACGTCAGACCGCCATCCGCAGTCGGCGGTCTGATAACGCAACAAACGGCGCTCTTGAATCGCTCAGGGGCGCCGTTCTTTTAAGGTCGCGAGGAAGAGACGAGAAAACTTCTTCACGGTTTTTCCAGCCCGTGCGCTTGCAAGAATTCCTCGTCGTTCAAAATATCAGCCGTCAAGCCGTCGGCGACAATTTGCCCTTCGTCCATCACAATCGTGCGCGGAAAAAGTTCCTTGACCAGAGCCATATCGTGCGTGGAGACAAGCATGGTAATCGGCAGCTCGCGCAGCAAATTGATGAGCGCGCGGCGAGCGCGCGGGTCCAACCCGGCGGAAGGCTCGTCTAGGATCAAAATTTGCGGGTTCATCGAAAGCACAGTGGCGATGGCGATGCGTTTTTTCTCGCCCACGCTGAGGTGGTGCGACAGGCGCTCCTTATACGCGCTCATGCGCACAGCCGCCAGCGCCGCGTCCACCCGCGCGCGGACGTCGGCTTCCGGCAAGCCCATGTACAAAGGACCAAAGGCGACGTCTTCAAACACCGTCGGCGAGAAGAGCTGGTCGTCGGGGTTTTGAAAGACCAGCCCGACCATTGAGCGAATGACGGGCAGATTCTCGCGCGCGAGATTCATCCCCGCAATTTGAATTTCTCCGCGCCCGCGCAGAATCCCGTTCAGGCACAGCATGAGGGTGGACTTCCCCGCCCCGTTGGGACCGACCAGCGCGGCTTTATCTCCCGCGCAAAGTTTCAGCGAAATCCCGCGCAGCGCGGCGTGTCCATCGGGGTAGGAAAAGTTCAAATCCCGCACGTCGAGGACTTCGCCCTCGCATTCGGGCGGATGAAAATCGGCAAGGCGATGAGCGACAGGCATGAGTTATAGTCTTCCAATCAAATAGACAAGGGATAAATAAACGATGAAAATTGCCAGCGCGAAATAATCGCGCGTTTTCATTTCATGCGGATAAAGCGTGTATAAACGGCCGTCGTAGCCGCGCGCCACCATCGCGTTATACACGCGGTCGCTGCGCTCGTAGCTGCGGAGAAAGAGCTGCCCGGTCATGCTGCCCGCCACCTGCGCCCGCCAGAGGACGTTCCCGCCGGCTTTGGCGCCGGGCGCGGCGGCGGAACGCGCCTCGCGCGCGCGCAGCAAACGATAGACCTCGTCCGCCAGCACGAACAAATAGCGATATAAAAAAGCAATCACGGCGGTTAAAACAGAGGGGACGCGCAAATGCTCAAGCGCGTGAATCAAATCCGGGAAGCGCGTGACCGAGACGAGCAAAATCGCCATCTGCACGGAAAGCCAGGCGCGGATAAGAACGCCGGCGAAGCGTATCACGCCCGCGTCGGTTATCGCAAGGTCAAAAGGCAAAGCGTAAAGAATCTTCCCCGGCGTGGAAAATAAGACCGTGAAGGCAATCGCAACGAAAGGCAGCGCGACGGCGGAACGTTTGAAAGTGTAAAACAAACCAAGATTGGAAAGCAGGTTGCACGCAAGCAAAAACGCCCACGCCGCGCCAAACGCCGCCCAGGCGCCGTCCGGCAGCAGCGCGTTGGAAACGATGTAAAGAACAGTCGCAACCGCCTTGACGCGCGGGTCAAGGCGGTGCAACAAACTTTCTCTTTCAAGATAGCGGTCAAAAGCGTCAAAATGCACGGGAAATTCGCCTATGCGTTGGTCTTTGCGCGCAAGCCGCGCCCGACGAGAAAGACGAGCAGCGCGACGACCGCCGCGCCGATCGCGCCGGCGACGATGGTGGAAAGCGCCGTTTCGCCTAAGAAGGGAATCGTGTAATCGGGGATGAGCTGATAGGGCGCGTCGGCGGCGATGTGCATGAAGCCCTTGTCAATCGCCACGCGCTCCAAGCCGTCCGGGTCGGCGGAGGCGAAGGGGGAAATCAGCACGACGGCAAACGCGAGCGCGCCGCCCACCCAGGTCCAGGCGCGGCTGCCGCTGGCGGAAGCGGATTCGTCTCCCAACAAGTCGGGGCGCGTTTGCATGATGAAGGCAATCGCCGCGACGGTAATCAGCGCTTCGCCGACGCCGATGAAAGCGTGAACGAACATCATCGCCGGGAAGATGACTCCCAGTTTGGCGTTGCCGCTCAGCCAGATTTCCAGCGTGGTGAGCAGCGCAGCCGCCATGACGGAAAGCCACGCGGCGAAGCCGATAACCGCCAGCCGCACCCCCTTCGACTGTTCATACAAGCCGCGATACAAGCCGTATCCGATGGCGGCGGTGACCAGCCCCATGTTGAGGATGTTGGCGCCCATCACCACCAGCCCGCCGTCTTGAAACAACAAGGCTTGCACGGCGATTACGGCGGTCATCGTCAGCATCCCCGCCCAGGGACCAAGCACAATGGCGGCGAGCGCGCCGCCCAGCAAGTGGCCCGAAGTGCCGCCCAGCACGGGGAAGTTAATCATCTGCGCGGCGAAGATGAACGCCGCCATCACGCCCATGAGCGGAATTTGCTTTTCGCCGAGCGATTTACTGGTTTTAGAAACGGCGACGGATAGGGTGGCGACAGTCACGACCCAACAAAGAACGGAAACGACGAGGCTGAGAAAATTATCGGGAATGTGCATGGGTTGAGGAGCGTAATGCATGAGAGATTCACCCTTTCTTTTCAAGTTTGTTTTTGCAGCGAGGACACAAGCCGAAGAAAGTCTGATGACTTTCAAAAAGTTGATAGCCGCTTTGGGCTTCGAGCTTTTTGTATAAGAGTTTTAACGCTTCATGGCTGACCTCCCATTCTTGACCGCAGGCGCGGCAAATCAGATGATGATGTTCATGCCGCGCGAGTTCATAGGAAACGCGCCCGTTCTTGTTTTGAAACGCCCAAGCCAGCCCGTTTTCGACGAAAAATTGCAGCGCGCGATAGACGGTCGGCTCGGTTAAGCCGGGGGCTTCTTTGCGGGCGAAGGCGAGCGCCTCGGCGGGCGAAAGCCGTCCCTCCGCCCGGCGCAGCGCGTGTAACACGGCGAGGCGCTGCGGGGTCAGGCGAAATCCGCGGCGGCGAAACAGGGGGGCGTATTCCAAAGCGCAGGACACGAGGTTTCCTTATTGCAAGTTTTTACAATAAGTTAGAATAACACAAAAGGGAAATTCTTACGAGGGCGCGGCGGCTTTTTTTCGTTTTCGCAGGCGGTTGGAAGGCGCTTCGCTCCCCTTTCAAGATTTCGCCGTCAAACGATTGTCCCGCCCAAATAACGGAGCGTTTTTCAGCGCCGATTTTTTATCCCCGCGTACAAAAAATTTACGACGAGAATCTGGCGCAACCTGCCGCATAGAGACGCGCGCGGGCTGGCTATTTTTCCGTCTCGTTATGCTCCGAATCGAACACGTGCGAGTGAACGTTGGCGATCCAGGCTTTGCCGTTTTCGGTGGCGCGCAAATATTCGAGCGCGTCGCGGATGTAAGGATAGACGCTCTTCCAGTAAAACGAGGCGTATCCGCGCCGCATGTCGTTGGGACAGGAATAGCCGAATTTTTCGTTGTATCCCAGCTCGTGAAATTCGTAAAACAACGCGGGGGTCTTGCGGAAGTAATCGGGGTCGCCGAGCTGCCCGATGAAATCGGCGGCGCGCACTAGCCCGCCCAAGCCCCTGGTATCTTTGTAAAAGTCGTCGGGCGGAGAGGGGAAGCGCGTCATTTCAATATAAGAGGCGACGACTTCCGCGTCGAGGTGTTTTGACATGTCTTCCAATAGTTCGCCGCCGAAACGTTCGCGCACGAATAGTTTGCTGCGATTGACGTGATAAGGGGTGAGCGAAACGTCCGTGCCGGCGGGGGAAATATACGCCAACCCGTCGCCTTCGCCGGAGGCGTAGTGGTCCTTCTTTTCGCCGTCGCGCCGACAGACTCCTTTGACGTAGCCGATGTCGTGGCATAGCACGGCAATCATATAATGCATCCAATCGCGAGGAGAGATTCCTCCTTCCTTCAAGTGCTTGCCCTCGACAATCGCCTGCCCGGCGAGCGCCACCATCACGGTGTGGTCGAGGTCGTGATACAGCGCGTCGGAATTGGCGATGTTTTCCAAAGCCAGCCTGCCGCACCACGCAACCACGCGCCCGAAGACCGGGTCAATTTCGCCGTAGGTGCGCTGATAAGCCGCGCGCAATTGCTCGACGAACATATCAATCATTAGTTCTTGCCAGCTCAGTATCATGCGAAACTCCGTAAAAAATTAATTGTTCGCCTTGCGCAGTAGCGCAAGATTCTCGTCCTGAGCGCGCCGAAAGGCGCCTCGCTTTTTTGGGGCGACATTTTGTAAACTAGCAAATTAATCTGATAATAACGCAGCGAGCCTGCCCCAGAGACGATGCGTCGCGTTACGGAGAAACTGCGTAAGGTCAGTTAATCAATCCGCGATAACATCGTAGGCGAGAATCGCGGGTTGGTAAATAGTAAATTGGTAAGCTGCCGATAAGGGTAGTGTATCAGGAAATGACGCGAAAAAAATCATTTTTTCTATTAGCGAGTGTTTTATAAATCGGCATTTACCGCAGATGAACGCGGATGAACGCTGATTCTGACGAAAAGCGCGATGAAATTACCTTTAAACCCAATTTATCTGTGTTCATCTGTGATTGGAACATGAATTTCAAAACGCTCTCTTAAGCGTCGTCTCGCGTCATCTCATGCATTTCGGTCAGGAACGAAGCCGAATTGAACGATTTTTCGGGGAGTGTTGCGAGAGGCTTATAATTGCGGGCGTGGAAAAACGCGCGCCTTTGATTTTGATAGTCGGTCCTACGGCGGTCGGTAAGACCGAGCTTTCTATTCGGCTGGCGGAACGGCTGAACGGGGAAATCGTCTCCGCCGATTCGCGCTTGTTTTATCGCGGAATGGATATTGGCACGGCGAAACCTTCTCTCGCGGAGAGGGCGCGCGTCCCCCATCATTTGATTGACGTCGCCGCGCCCGATGAAACGCTCAGCCTCGCGAAGTTTCAGCGCATGGCGGCGCAAGCCGTCGCCGAAATTCACGCGCGCGGCAAACTTCCGTTTTTGGTGGGCGGCACGGGGCAATACGTCCGCGCCGTGACGGAAGGCTGGGACCCGCCGAAAATTGCAGAAAACCTCAGGATGAGAGAAGTATTGGAAAAGATAAAAAACGAAAAAGGCGCGGAGCAACTGCACGCCGGACTTAAAATTCTCGACGAAAAGGCGGCGGAAAAAATTGACTGGCGCAACGCGCGCAGAACCATTCGCGCTTTGGAAGTCATTTTTACGACGGGCAGAAAATTTTCGGCGCAGCGCGGGCGGGTCGAATCGCCGTATCGTCTCGTCACGGTCGGGTTAAAGCGCGCACGCGAGGAGCTGTATCGGCGGGTGGACGAGCGGATTGAAGCGATGTTCGCCGACGGTTTTTTAGAAGAAACGAAGACTCTGCTGGCGCGCGGATATTCGCCCGACCTGCCGAGCATGTCCGCCATTGGGTATCGGGAGGCGGCGAAAGTTCTGAACGGAGAAATGACCGAAGAGCAGGCGAAAGCCGAAATGCGGAGACTCACGCGCGTTTTCATTCGCAGGCAAGCGAATTGGTTTAAGGAATCCGACCCGAACATCAGTTGGTTTCATCCGGAAGAGGAGGGCGCGCTTGAAAAAATTGCGCGTTACATTTTAGACAAGGCGCTATAATTAAGCCGATGTTTCGTTCATAAAGACACACCCAAAGGAGGAAGGCATGAGCAATCGTCCGTGGTTGGAGCATTACGACGCGGGAGTGCCGCGCAGCATCGAATATCCGCAAAAGCCGCTGTTTCATTTTTTGGAAGAGGCGGCGCAAAAATATCCCGAACAAGCTTGCACAATTTTCAAAGGGGCGACGATTTCATACCGCGAGATGAACGCGCTGACCGACAGCATGGCCGCCGCGCTGGTTGAGATGGGCGTGCAAAAAGGCGAGCGCGTGGGAATCTTTATGCCTAATCTGCCGCAGTTTGTCGTGGCTTACTTCGGCATTTTGAAGGCGGGCGGCGTGGTGGTGGCCATCAACCCGACCTATCCGGTGGACGAGGTGTTGATTCCCTTGAACGACGCGGACATTCGCTTCATCTTCACGCTGACGCGCTTTTACGAAACGTTGAAGAAAGCGCGCGCAAAATCGAAACTCAAGACGATTGTCGTCTCCAACTTGAAAGAAGCGCTGCCGCCCGTTCTGCGCGCGCTTTACACGCTGTTGAAAGAGAAGAAAGGCGGCGATCGGCTGAATCAACTGGAAAGCGGCGACGTATGGATGAAAGACCTGCTGGCAAAGCACGCCCATTCCCCCAAGCCGCAAGTGGAAGTTCTGCCCGAAGACTCCGCGTTATTCCAATATTCCGGCGGCACAACGGGCGTGCCGAAGGGCGCGGTCGCCATGCACAAGAACGTGGTAGCGAACGCGCTGCAAATTAAAAACTGGATGACGAACTTAATCGAAGGGAAGGAAGTGGTGCTAATGGGCATTCCGCTCTTCCATGTGTACGGCATGGTAGCGGGAATGCACTTCGCCATGGCGAGCGGCGCGAGCATGGTGATGACGCCCAACGCGCGCGATATTCCCGACGTTTTGGAAAATATTGACAAATACAAGGCGACCATCTTCCCCGGCGTGCCTACTTTGTATAACGCCATCAACAATCACCCCGACGTCAAAGCCGGCAAATACAATCTTTCGTCCATCAAAGCCTGCATTTCCGGCTCCGCGCCGCTGATGCGTGAAACCAAAGAACAGTTTGAGAAGTTGACCGGCGGCAAAGTCTTTGAAGGCTATGGGCTTTCGGAAGCGCCCACCGCCACGCACTGCAACCCGCTTTTGGGCGTGAACAAAACCGGTTCGGTCGGCATGCCGCTGCCGGACGTGGACGCGAAGATTATCAGCCTGGACGACGGCGAGACCGAAATGCCGCAAGGCGAAATCGGCGAAATCGCCATTCATGGTCCCCAGGTGATGAAGGGGTATCACAACATGCCGACGGAGACCGCGAACTCGCTGCGCCAGATGAAGGACGGCAAAGTCTGGCTATTCACCGGCGACATCGCCCGCATGGACGAGGACGGCTACTTCTACATTGTGGACCGCAAGAAGGAGCTCATCAAGCCGGGCGGCTTCCAGGTGTGGCCCCGCGAGGTGGAAGAAGTTATCATGTCGCACCCCAAAGTGTTGGAAGTCGGCGTGGGCGGCATTCCCGACCCGC
This sequence comes from Anaerolineales bacterium, assembly GCA_034432535.1. Lineage (GTDB taxonomy): Bacteria > Chloroflexota > Anaerolineae > Anaerolineales > Villigracilaceae > Villigracilis. The sequence continues at coordinate 70,048 of DAOUBR010000014.1, forward strand.
ATCGCGGCGAGACGGTCAAGGCGTGGATTGTCGTCAAGCCCGGCGAAACGCTGACCGAAGAGGAAGTCAAAGCGTTCTGCAAAGAACGCCTCGCGCCGTACAAAGTCCCCACGCATTACGAATTCAGAAGCGAACTACCCAAGACGACCGTCGGCAAGATTTTGCGCCGCGAGCTGGTGCGGCAGCACAAAGAAAACGCGGGCGGATAACATCGAATAAAAAAGAGCCGGTCTTCCGGCTCTTTTTTATTGCGGATTACGGTTTTCCTTCGTCCCGCAGAATCATGGCGATAAAGCGCTCGGTCAGGTTTGGGTCGAAATGCGACCCGCCGTGCCGGCGGATGTATTCAATCGCCTCGGCGCGAGGAAGCGCCTTGCGGTAGGGTCTGTTAGAGGTAAGGGCGTCCCACACGTCCGCCAGCGCGAAAATGCGCGCTTCCAATGGAATCTGCTCCCCTTTCAGCCCGCGGGGGTAGCCCGTCCCGTCCCAATGTTCGTGGTGAGCGTAGGGAATCGCCAGAGCCGGCTCTAAAAATTTGATGTGACGCAGCAGCTCGTAAGCGTACACCGGGTGTTGGCGCATTTCGCCCCATTCGTCTTCGGAAAGGGAAGCGGGCTTGAGCAAAATAGAATCCGGCACGCCCATCTTGCCGATGTCGTGCAGCAGCGCGCCGCGCTGAACATGAATTTGCAAAGCGGGCGACATGCCGATTTCTCTCGCCATGCGCATCGTCAATTCCACCACGCGCAAGCTGTGACCGGCGGTCTCGCGCTCGCGCAATTCCAGCGCCTTCGCCCAGCCCAGCAGGGTATCGTCGTAGGATTGCGAAAGCTCGCTGGTGCGCTCGCGGACGAGAAATTCCAGCCATTCGCCCCAGGATTTGAGTTGCAAGCGCTGTTCATAGAGATTGATAAAGACGCGCACTTTGCTCAATAGAATTTCGGGGACGTAAGGCTTGGTTAAAAAATCCACCGCGCCCGCGTCGTACGCCTTGCGGTGATAATATTCGCCGGAATAGATGGCGCTGAGGAAAATGATGGGCAGGTGGGAAGTGGATTCGTTGCCGCGCAGCAATTCCGCCAGCTCGTAGCCGTCCATGCCGGGCATTTGCACGTCGAGAATCGCCACGCAGAAATCGTGGTCGAGCGTCAGCGCCAGCGCGTCCTCTCCGCGCGTGGCTTGATGAACTTCCACGTCGAGCGCTTGCAACAATTTATTCAGCGTGAATAGATTGTCGGGGTAATCGTCCACAATGAGAATTTTGGGCTTTGCAATGATCGTCGGAGGAGCGTGATTTTCGTTCATTGGCTGCCTTTCTAACGATAAAGCCAAACCCGCAGCATAGAGAAGAGTTTTTCAATATCCACAGGCTTGGAAAGGTAATCGTTCGCGCCGGCTTCGAGGCATTTTTCCAAATCGCCTTTCATCGCCTTGGCGGTCAGCGCCAGAATGGGCAGGTTCTTGAAACGAGGTTGGGCGCGAATGCGACGCATGGTTTCGTAACCGTCCATTTCGGGCATCATAATATCCATCAAAATCAGGTCGAATTTGTTGGCGGGGTCTTCGAGCGCTTCGAGGGCTTTCACGCCGTTGCGCGCTAAACTGACCTTCAAGCCTTTGTCTTTGAGCAGGCGCGAAAGGGCGAAAGCATTGCGCATGTCGTCGTCCACGACCAGGACGCGCTTATCCTCAAAGACGGCGGCGGGGTCGTGCAGGCGGCGGATGGCGGCGCGCTTTTCTTCGGGCATATCCGCCACCACGCGGTGCAGGAAGAGCGCGGTTTCATCGAGCAGCCGTTCGGGCGATTTGACTCCTTTGATGATGACGCTGTCGGCGTATTTGAGCAGCCGCTCGTTTTCTTCCTCGCTCAATTCGCGCCCGGTATATACGACGACGGGGCATTGATTCGCCGTCTGGTCTTGATGAATGCGGTTGAGCAGATCGAAGCCGGTCATATCGGGGAGGTTCAAATCGAGAATCATGCAATCGAATTGGCGGGCGCGCAATTGGCTCAACGCCGTCGCGCCGTTTTCCGCCTCAATAATCTCCACGTCGTCGCCGGCAAGCAGCTGCCGCACTCCGGCGCGCAGAGTCGCGTCGTCTTCCACAATCAACAGGCTATGGACGTCGCGCGCGAGAAATTCGGAAATTTTTTCAAAGACTTCGTCCAGCCCTTCTTGCGTGACGGGCTTGGTCAGGAAGCCCAACGCGCCGCGCGAGTAAGCGTCCAGCGTTTCTTCGGAGGCGGAAAGGATATGCACGGGGATATGCCGCAGTTCGGGGTCGCGCTTGAAGGCGTCGAGCGTTTCCCAGCCGCTCATGCCGGGCAGATTCAAATCCAGCAGCACGGCGTCGGGCTTGTGGAGGCGGGCGAGATTCAGCCCGTCCTCGCCGCTTTCCGCCGCCAGACATTGAAAGCCTTTCCTGCGCCCATATTCCATCACCAGCGAGGCGAAGGAGGCGTCGTCTTCGATAATCAGCAGTTTTGTATCAGATTCGCGCAAGCGCTCGCGGTCGTCGGGGAGAAAGACGCGGGGCGAGAAGGCGGGATGGGGCGCGGCAGGCGTTTGCCCCTCCGCCGAAGCCGCTTGCGGCTGGGCTGGCGCAGATTCCGGCGCGGCGGCGCGTTGCACGGGCAGCAGCAACGAAAAGACACTGCCGACGCCGGGTTCGCTTTGCAGGTCAATGCGCCCGCCGAGTTTGGCTGCCATCTCGCGCGAAATGGCAAGCCCCAGCCCGGTGCCGCCGTATTTTCGGCTGGTAGAGCCGTCCGCCTGTTGGAACGCCTCGAAGACCACTTTTTGCTGTTCGGGAGTCATGCCGATTCCCGTATCGCACACGCGAAAGGCGAGCCATTCGCCTTCGCGCTCGACTCGCAGCGTCACGCCGCCTTGCTCGGTGAACTTGAAGGCATTGGAAAGCAGATTTTTAATAATTTGTTCGACGCGCTGCTGGTCGGTCTCGACGACGGGCGGGGCTTCGGCGGCGACCTCAACTTTAAATTCCAGCCCCTTTTCTTCGGCGAGATGGTTGAAGAGCGCGCGCATGTTTTGAAGAAGGTTTTGCACGGGCGTCGGCGCGAAGTGGAAGGACATGCGCCCGGCTTCCACTTTGGAAAGGTCGAGAATATCGTTAATCAGGTTGAGCAAGTCGGTTCCGCTGTTGAAGATAATCTTCGCGGATTCGACCTGCGCTTCGGTCAAGTTGCCTTCCTCGTTGTTCGCCAACATGCGCGCCAGAATCAACAGGCTGTTCAGCGGGGTGCGCAGTTCGTGGCTCATATTCGCCAGAAATTCGGATTTATATTTATTGGCGGAAGCGAGCTCTTGCGCCTTACGCTGCAGCTCCGCCTGCGCTTGCGTTAATTCGCGGTTTTGCTGGTTGAGGATGGCGCGTTGCTGTTGCAGAGCGTTGGCGCGTTCTTCCAATTCCGCGTTCGCCGCTTCCAGTTCCGATTGCTGGCGGCGCAAATGTTCTTGCGAGGCGCGCAGGTTATCGGTTTGCGCTTGCAATTCCTCGTTGATGGCGGTCAGTTCTTCTTCGCGGGCTTGCAGCTCGCGCGTTTGCAATTGGGTCTTTTCGAGCAAGGCGTTAATTTGGGCGCGCGCCTGCGCGGAGCCGACCGCAATGGCTATGCTTTCCAGCGCTTTATTGACCAGACCCAATTGAGCGACGGTAAATTCGCCCAGCGCGGCCAGCTCGACTACGCCCAGCGTTTCGCCGTCGCGCAAGAAAGGCGCCGCGAGAATGGAGCGGGGAGCCAGTTCGAGCATGCCCGTTTCCAGACTGACGTAATCAGGCGGAGGGTTGGCAATGAGGATAGGCTGCTTTTCCAGCGCCGCCTGTCCGACGATTCCCTCGCCCAGCCGAAAGCGATTCGAAAGGTTCTTGCGGCGCGTATAAGCGTAGCCGCCCGCCAGCGAAAGCAAATCGCCGCTGCGGACGTATATCGCTCCCATCGCCGCGCCCAGCGAGAGACATAATTCGCGCAGCGCGTTTTGCGAAAGCGTAATCAGGTCTTGCTCTCCGCGCACGGCTTCCGCAACGCGGGAAAGGGCTTGAATTTCGTCCAACTGCGCGCGCAAGGCGGCTTGGGCTTCTTCCGCCGCGGCGCGGGCTTCCTCCAGCGCGCTCGCACGCTCCGCCGCCAGGGCTTCCAACGCGGCGCGCTCGGCTTGCAATGCTCGATTCAGTTCCCGGCTGCGTTCCAGATACGCCGTCATGTTGCGCGAAATATATTCCACCGAAAAAGCGAGCATGAAGGCGACGACGGCGACGATGGTCATATTGCTTAGCCAGCCCGAAAGCGCGCGCGAACCGACCTGATAATCGGGCAGGAAGCCGCCGACAAAAAGATAAGCGAAAAGCGCCATCGTCAGCAGCCCGAAGCCCCCGGCGATAAGCGCGCCGCGCCTGCCGTAAAAGACGGCCGCCAGAGTCGCCAGCGCGACTACAAACACCCGTCCCAGCGAGCCGCGCCCTTCGGTGTAAAAATCTAATACGACGGTGAAATATAAAACCGCAAAAACGATCCATATGCGCGCGTCTTCCGGGACTTTGCGCCAAAACGCCGCGGCGAACAAAATAATCAGAACAGCCAGATATATCGGCAGGTATCCATACGTCCCCGCGTCGTAAGCGTAATAGGAAGCGGCGGCGACGGCCGGCAGGCTTACCAGCGCGGCGGCGCGAATCACGTTGCGGGCGAGCGTTAAGCGCCAGTCGGCGATAAAGCTTTCGGGCGGGATTTCTTTGTTTTCCGCAAGAAGATGAGCGTCATTCTTCATCTTTTTTGATTCCTTTTGCCGCCGCAGAATCGGCGAGACGTTCCGCCTGCGCTTGCAGTTCCTCGTTTACGGCGCGGAGTTCGTCTTCGCGCGCCTGCAACTCTTCCGCCTGACGCCGCGATTCTTCCAGCATCCGCGATAGCGTCTGGCGGGTTTGAACGGCGTAAAAAGCGTATCCCAACGTTTCGGAAACGCGATTCCAAAGTTCAAAGACTCTCGGCTCAAAATCGGAGAGAGTCGCCAGCTCCGCCACGCCGACGAGTTTATCATTAATGCCGAACGGCAGAGCGGAAATTTTACGGACGGGAAGATCGCCCAACCCAGTGACGATCACCAACGCGTCGGAAAACGCAACCGACATGATGGCGCCGTCGGCGGCGGCTTGCCCAACCAAACCCTGACCGAGCTCAAAATAACCGTCGAAGCCTTCGCGCGCGACATAGCAATACGTTCCCGCCAGCGCAAGTTTGCGATTCTCTTCCAGCAAAAACAAAGCGCCCGCCTGCGCTCCGATATAAGGGCATAAGGCGGCAAGGGTCTTTTTTGCCAGCCCTTCGGCGGTTTGTTCGCCGCGCGCCGCCTCCGCCAGATGGTTTTGCCCGTCCGCCAGCCAGATTTGCTCTTCCAGACGAGCGCGGGCGGCTTCTGATTCGGCGCGGGCTTTTTCCAGCGCGGCGGCGCGTTTCGCCACGCGTTGCTCCAACAGGTTGATAAAGCCGCGCAGCTGCAAAATCATATCGTTGAAGACGGCCGCTAATTTGCCGATTTCATCGCGCGATTCAACTTGCGCCAGCGCGCTTAAATCTCCGGCGTGAATTCTTTCGGCGGTCTCAGTCAGGCGCAAAATGGGTTCGGCGATGCTTTGAGAAACATACAGTCCCAAGCCAGCAGCGAGCAGCGCGATGAGCAGCATCGTCGTCAGGTTATAACGGGTTTGAGCGGCGACGGGCTGCAAAAAAACGCGCTGAGGCTGAACAAAAACTACCGTCCACGGCTGAGTTTTCATGGGGGCGACGGCGGCTTGATGCAGCGTCGCATCGCCGGCGCGCGTTTTGGCGGCGAACAGCGGCTGCGCGTCAGCTTGGGCGAAGGCGGCTTCAAAATCAGCCAGGTTGGAAGAGAGTTCGTCCGGCGCGCCTTGCGGGATGAGGTTGCGCGCGCGCAAATCGAAATTGGTTTCCACGCTCATCGGGACAAGCGTTTTATACAGGTCGGCGCGCCCGCCCCCGTCGGCCAGGCGCAGGCGAAATCGCCGCTCCAGGACAATAGGGTAGGAATCGGGTCCCGCCGCGCCGGCGTTGTTTGCGACGATGGATTGAATTTCATTGGCGGAATAGCTTTTGCGCCACACGCCGAGAATTTTTCCTTGCGCGTCGCGGGCGGGGGCGGCAAGGCAGAAGTACGCCGCGCCGCCTTGCTTTTCAAACAAAATTGGCGAAAGGTAACTTCCTCCGCTTTGCAGCGCGTTTTTAAAACACAGGTCGTCCAAGCGGTCGCCGCCGACGTTGTTCAGGTTTAGATCCGCCAGCGTTTTGCCGCGCGCGCTAATTAAGGAAATGGAGCGCAAGTAAAGGGCGTCTTGTAAGGCGAGCGAATAAATAAAATCCTGCATCGCGCGAAAGTCCGATTGAGAAATTGCGCCTGCGGCGGAAAGTTCCAGATAATGCGCGACGTTCGCAAGACGGGCTTCGGCGGCGGTCATTGCCAGTTTTTGCGAAAAGTAAGCGTCCAATTCTTGCGCCGTCAACCCGGCGGCGGTCTGCAAACCGTCGTTTGCGGTTTGAATGAGAATGGCGCGATTGCGGACGTAATTGATAAAGGCAAGCGTCGTCAAAGGCAACGCCGCGAAAAGCAGGAACAGCGCGGTGAGTTTGGCGCGCAAAGGCAGGTCGCGCAGCCATCCTGATTCTCCGCCGCGCGGCGGGGAGTGCTTTCTTTCAGAAGAAGCGAAAACTTCGTCGCTCATGGCGGCTTTCACTCCCGGTCGCTCAGCGCTGAAATCAGACGCTGCCGCGTTTGCGAAACAATAAAGCCCATGCCAATCGTTTCCGAAAGGCGGCGCAACAGTTCGAAATGCTTTTCCTCAAACGGCGAAAAGGAAGCGAGCTCGACCACGCCAATCACTCTGCCGTTTGCGAAAAACGGAAAAGCGAGGACGGCGCGCGGCTTAAAATCCGCCAGCGCGGTGGAGATAAAACGCGCGCCAGTTTCAGGAAAGGACCAGACTCGCGGCTCGCCGTCGGCGGCGGCTTGTCCAATCAAGCCGTCGCCCACGCGAATCACGTTGGCGACGCCAGCCCGTTCCGAGACGGCGTATCCGCCTTTGAGCGTCAGGGCGTCGCCGTCCAAAAGGAACAAAGCGCCCGACTGGATCCGCATGTAAGCGCACAGTTGCGAAACGACGTTCTGCGCCAGCTGCGAAGGGGTCTGCTCGCCGCGCATCGCGTCCGAAACGGCGGTTTGCCCTTGCGCCAACCAGACTTGCTCTTCAAGGCGGGCGCGGGCGGCTTCGGCGGCGGCGGTGCGTTCCGTCACCCGCCATTCCAGCCCGGCGAAAGCTTCGCGCAAATTTTGGTAGCTCTTCGCCAGCTCGACGCGCATGGCTTCAATGCTTTCGGCGAGCAGCGCAATCTCAGCCGCGCCTTCCGTCTTGACGGGAGTTCGCAGCTCGCCCGCGCCAATGCGCCGCGCCGCGGCGGTCAGTTCGGCGAGCGGACGCAGCTCGAAGCGCGCGACCAGATACGTCAGCAGCGAAGCGCCGAGCGTAATGAACAGGCTGTATAGCATGATGGATTTAAGGTTGGTTTGGAAGCTGGCGCGCAGCTCCCGCTGGTTAAAAGCGAACGCCACCGCGCCCAGCGTTTCTTCGCCGGCGGCAATGGGCGCGCTCAATAGCAAATAATCGCTCGTCATTTTCTCGGCTGGGGCGTTCGTCTCTAAAGCTTGCGCCGCCAGCTCTTTGACCAGCGCCGCGTCGGGCGTCCAACCGCGCAGCGTTTCGGCGAGTTTGATTCCTTTATGGTTGAACATGGCGGCGTACGCCACCGCCTGCCCGTCGGCGTAGCGCGAGAGGATAACGCTCGCCTGCGCGGCGTCGCCTTCGTGCAGCGGGTTAAACAGCGCGCGGGCGGAAGATTGCGCGATGGGAGCGCTGAACGCGCGAATAGATTGACGGACGTTTTCTTCGCCCAACCGCGCGGAAACGGCGCCCACAATCGCAAAAGCGGCGGTCATAATCAGCGCGAACATGACGGGGACGAGCGTGGTCAGCGGCATGCGTTTTTTCATTTCGTCCTCCGCTGAGCGGCGCGCAGCGCTTCGGCTTGCGCTTGCAATTCTTCGTTAGCGGCGCGCAATTCTTCTTCCTGCGCTTGCAATTCGTCCGCCTGCGTTTGTAAGCGCTCTAAAAGCCGATTCATACTCAGGCGGGATTGGGCGGCGCGGCAAGCGACGGCGACGCTTTCTGAGACGCGGCGCAAAAGCGCTTCATGCTCGCCGGTAAAACGGCTGAGCGTGGCGAGCTCGACCGCGCCGCAAACTTCCTCGCCGACGGCGATGGGCGCTATCAGCGTCTCGCTGGGTTGGGCGTTTCCCAAAGCGGAAGAAATGAGCAGCGAATCGGGGAAGGCGACATGCGCTTTGAGAATCTGATTGGCGCGCGCGGCTTCGCCCGTCAGGGTTTCGCTCATGCGAAATTCGTTTGGGCGGTTGGGATGTTCCGCATAGGCGCAGCGTCCAGTTAACTTCAAGACTCCGTCTTCGAGGAGGTAAAAAGCGCCGGTTTGCGCGCCAAGATAACGGCAGAGAAAAGAGACGACCCTGTCGGCAATCTCGCCGACTTCCAGATCGCCGCGCATTTCATCGGCAAGCAGCGCCTGACCGCGCGCGTACCACGCCTCCGCTTCGGCTTGCTGCCGCGCGAGTTCCGCGTCCAGGCGGGCGGCTTCCAGAGAGGCAGAGCGTTCTTCCACCCGTTTTTCCAAATCGTTGATTAAATCGCGCAGAGCGGCGGTCATAGCGTTGAAACCTTGCGCCAGTTCTTGAATCTCAACCGCGCGGGAATGAAGGGAGGCGGGCGCCAGCTCCTGCCCGGCGGCAAACTGACTGGCGGCTCGCGCCAGAGTCCCGATGGGCTGAGAAAGCCTGACGCCCAGCGTCCAGCCCGCCAACGCCACAAAAGGCAGCGCGGAGACAAACACGGCAATGGAAAACCATAAGAAAGCGCGCTCCTTCACCTTCACGGTATCAGCGGTGAAATCCAGCCCGACGACGCCGACGCGCCGCCCGTCGGAAGTAAAAATGGGAGCGTAAGCGGAAATAAACGCGCCGTAATCGTCCTCGTAAATTTCTTCGTCCACCACCACGCCGGTCATCGTATCGTAATTTTGCAGCAGCGCGGGACTCGGCTCTTCGTAACGCTCGCCGTAGCGGGCGATGTTCGGCTCGCCCGGCTCGCCCGCGTCCACCACAAAGTACAAGCCGTCCCGGTCTTTGGCGGCGGTGAAGACGTAGGCAATCTCCGGGTCGGCGCGGCGGATTTTTAAATTTTGCAGGCGGAATGTTTCATACAGCGGGTCCTGCGCGGATTGTATTTTTTCAAACTCGTCGCCGTTTTGTTGCAGCGCCGCCAGCGCGACCAGATGAGCGGCGTGTTCGCGCAATTGCTGGCGCAATTCGGCGCGCACGGCGGCGTATAAAATCAAGACGACGAAGCCGGCGGTCAGCGCCGACATGAGCGCAAACGCCAACGCCAGCTGCGTTCTCAGCCGAATGGAATAGCCGCGAAGGAAAAAAAAGCGGAAGCCAGTCTTCACAGTTTGCTCAACAGTTCATTCATCTGCTTGCGGGTCAGCGCGCTGCGCAGGGCGATGGCTGCGCTTTCGGAGACTTGTTTCAAAAACTCTTCTTGCGCCGCGGTAAAGCGGCTGAAAGAAAGTAATTCCAGCACGCCAAACACCTGCCCGTTAGATTCAAACGGGACGAGGAGGATCTCGCGCGGGGGGGATTCGCCCAAGCCGGAGACCACCAGCGGCGCGTCGGGAGGGAGCTCGCTCAGCCGCATCGTTTGGCGCAACAGCGCCGCCTCGCCCACCCAGCCTTCGCCCAGCCGAAAGGAACGCCGCAAGCCGCTCTGGTCTTGCAGGGCAAAGCCGCCCATTAATTTTAACGCGCCTTCATAAGAGACGAACAGCGCGGCGGCTTGCGCTCCGACGTAACGGCAAAGGTAGGCGGCGATGTTATTCGCGAGATCGTCCAGCTCTAAATCGCCGCGCATCCGTTCCGCCAGCTGCGCCTGACCGCGCGCCGCCCACGCCTGCGCTTCGACCTGGGCGCTGGCGGCTTCCGCCGCGCGGGCGCGTTCCATCGCTTTCGCTTCCAGCGCGGCGCGCAAGGAATCCAGCTCGCGATTGTTTTCGCGCAGGGCGCTTTCGCTGCGGCAGGCAGATTGCAACGCCTGATTCAAGCGATTCATCAAGGCGTAAAGCGCGAAAGCGGTCACCGCCTGAAACGCGCCGACAATCAGAACATCGTCCCAGCCGGTTTTGTAGGCGATCGACGAGCGATTTAAGCCGGATACATCGGCGTAGGCGACGAAGCCGATTCCGAGCAAGACAAGCAGCGCCGCCCAAGGAATCGCCTTTTGCCCGATAAGCAGCGCCGCAAAGAGGACGACCAACCCGAAGCCGAAGACGGCGGTATCGTGCATCCCGTTGCCTTTGACCGAAGCGTAAGCCGCCGCCAGCAAAGTCGCCAGCGGAAGCGCAACCTTGCCGAGCCAGAAAACGCCGCGATAAGAAAGCAGCAAAGAAAAGCCGAACAGCGCGCCCGCCGCAAAGACCAGCGCGGCGACCAGATATAGCCGACTAAAAAAAACAACGACGGCGGCGATGAGGAAGGCGGCCGCCATAGAGGCGGACAGCGCGCCGCGAAATAATTTTACAAACGCCGGGTCGCGGTCTTCTTCGGAGTTTAACCAATCAAGCAGATTCATAAGCTATCGCGTTTCCTCGCGCAAAGGCAGGGTCAATTCAAGCAACAGTTCGGCGATTTTAACCGCCGAAAGGACATAATGCGGAGAGACGGCTTTGATGGCGGCTTGAGGCGCAAAGCGCGAATCCGCGTCGCGCGGGTTCTGAACCACCGTCAACCCGCCGCGCCGCTTGACGTATTGCAGCCCCTCCACCCCGTCTCGATTAGAACCGCCAAGAACGACGGCAATCAAGCCCGCGCCATAAGCGTCCGCCGCGCTTTCAAACAAAACGTCCACCGCCGGGCGGGAAAAATTCACCTTTGGGTCAATGGAAAGCGAAAAGGTGAAATCGTCTTCGACCAGCAAATGATAATTGGGCGGAGCGAAATAAATCACGCCCGGAAAAATCGGCTCTTTTTCGTCGGCGTCCTTCGCCGGCAAAGCGCCGTCCTGATAAAACAAGGCAAGCCCGCTCTGGCGCGGATGGACATGCTGCACGACGATGACCGACAGCGGAAAATCGGAGGGCAAGCGCGGCAAAATTCGGCTCAACGCGCCGGAACCTCCGGCGGAAGCGCCGACGACCGCCGCGCGAAACGACGTCCGTTTCATCTCACGCCTTCTTTTGGTAAATGCGCTGCGCGGCGTCCACAACGCGAAAACGAGAAGCGACGGGCGAAAATTCCAACGTCTCTTTAACGCCGAGACAAAGAAAGCCGCCGCGCGTCAGGCTTTCGGCGAAAAGGCTCAACGCGCGGTCTTGCAGGCTGCGGTCGAAGTAAATCAACACGTTGCGGCAAAAGACGACGTGCATTTCGCCGAAAGAATCTTCGGTGGCCAGATTATGATGGGCGAAGGTGATATTCGCTTTCAACTCCTGACGAATGATAGCGGAGTCGTATTCCGCGTGATAATAATCGGCGAAGGAAGCGAGTCCGCCCGCCTGTTGATAGTTGGCGGTATATTGGCGCACGCTTTTCAGCGGATAGATTCCATCGGCGGCTTTTTGCAAGGCGGCGTCGTTAATATCGGTGGCGTAAATTTTGGCGCGGCTGTATAAGCCCTCTTCGGTCAATAAAATGGCGAGCGAATATACCTCCTCGCCGGTGGAACAGCCCGCCACCCAAACTTTGACGAACGGATAAGTTTTAAGATACGGCGCGACGCTTTGCCGCACGGCGCGGTAAAACTCCGGGTCGCGAAACATTTCGGTGACGGTCACTGAGAAATCGCGTACAACTTGCAGAGCGAAGGCTTCGTCTTGCAGCAGGAGCGGAATTAAATCCCCCAGGCGCTGGCGCTTTGATTTTTCCAGCGTTTGCCGCGCCCGACGACGGATGGAAGCGCGGGCATAGCGCCGAAAGTCGTATCCGTAACGGCGGTAAAGCGCCTCTAAAAATAAATCGAGCTCAATCTTTTCCAATTCTTCAGAATTCATCGCGCCTTCTTCGGGCGTATCTCAACGGTTGCGTAAAAGCGGCGCAAGATTAATCGCACGGCGTGAATTTACGCAACTTTCGAAATACGACCCCTTTTTTCCGACCTTCGGTGAATCGCCGTCAACGGACGCCTTAAGTATACTCTTAAACGATATAGACGAGACGACGCCCGCGAAACTATCCCGTCTGTTTCACTTATCCTGCGGCGCAAGCGGTAAACCAAATTTGTTAAAACACTTGAAAAAATTTTATAAATATGCTAGAATTTTAGCAAGATTTCATGTTTTACTACCTTCCTCCCTCCCAAAATATCAAGAGTTTTAACAAACATGCGGCTGTGGATTTAATCCGCTTCGCGCATGGTATTTCGCGGACGGACCTCGCCGAGCGAATGGGAGTGACGCGCGCGGCGGTCAGCCTGATTGTAAACGACCTACTGGAAAGCGGACTGATTTTAGAAGCGGAAAGCCGCGCCGCTCCCGCCGGGCGCCCGCCGATTGTGCTGGTCATCAACCCCAAGCGCGGACTCGTCGCGGGAATTGACATGGGCGCGACTCACATGAATCTCGCGATTTCTGATTTCTCGGCGAACCTCGTCGCTTCCAGCGCTCGCCCATTCGATATTAAACGCGGACCCGAAGCCTGCCTGCGCGAAGCCGACCAGGCGCTGCAGGAGCTGCTCGCCTCGCAAGGGCTGTCTTTTTCCGACCTCAGCGCGGCGGGCGTGGGCGTGCCGGGTCCGGTGGTGACCGACGCCGGCATGGTCATCTCTCCGCCCATCATGCCCGGCTGGGATGGATACCCCATCCGCGATACGCTCTCGCGCTGGTGGCAGACGCCCGTCTCGCTCAACAACGACGCCGAACTGGGCGCGCTGGGCGAATGGGCTTACGGAGCGGGACGCGGCGAAAAGAATCTGGCTTACATCAAAGTCGGCAGCGGAATTGGCGCGGGGTTGATTCTCAATCAACAAATCTACGGCGGGACAACCGGCTCGGCGGGCGAAATCGGTCACATGACGATGGAAGAAAACGGACCCCTTTGCACCTGCGGCAATCGCGGCTGTTTGGAAGCGTTTTCGGGCGGTCACGCCATTGCGCGGCAGGCGCGGGAAATCGTCTCCAAGGGAAAACGCACGCTGCTGGCGAACTATCCGCCGGAAAAAATCACCGCGCGCGAAGTGGCGGAAGCCGCCCAACGCGGCGACCTGCCCGCTCAAGAAATCATCGCCCGCGCGGGCATGTACATCGGCATTGCAATTGCCGGGCTGGTTAACCTGATCAATCCCGGCGTAATCATCATCGGCGGCGCGGTCGCCCAATCGGGCGATTTACTCGCCGCTCCTATCCGCGAGGTAGTCCGCGAACGCTCGCTGCGCGCTTCGGCGCAGAGCGTCCGCATTACGGCTTCGATTCTGGGCAGGCATTCTTCGTTGATGGGCGCGCTGACGCAAGCCATCAACATCGCCGTCCATGAGATTGTGGAAAGAAAATCCGTCTCCGAAGCGAAAACTTTTGCAATCGCATAAAGCATAAAAGGAGGTGAGGTTGCGTCTCAATTCCCCAAACCCTTAAATCACTGTCTCAATCAACCGCGTTACGTAACACTCTCGAAAAAAGTCAATTTCAAGGAGAAAAGAAGAATGAAAAAGTTAAGCGTCTTGTTTAGCTTGCTCGTGATTGCAAGCATGGCTCTAACCGCCTGCGGCGGCAGAACCGCCCCGGCGACTGAAGCCCCGGCTGCCGAAGCCCCGGCTGCTGAAGCCCCGGCTGCTGAAGCCCCGGCTGCTGAAGCCCCAGCCGCCATGGAGCCTGTGACCATTGCCATGTGGGAGCAGGAAGGCGAAGAAGTGGACGTGTTTATTGACGGTTTGATTGCCGAGTTCCAGGCTGCCAACCCCAACATCACCGTTGAACGCACGCACTACGAAAATGAAGCGCTGCGCGACCAGTTCCAGACCGCCTCGCTGGCGAATTCCGCGCCCGATGTGGTGCGCGTTCCGAATGATTTTGCCGGCCCCTTCAGCAAGCTGGAAATCGTCGCCCCGGTAAAAGACCTGTTTGACGAAGCGTTCCTCAGCCAGTTCTTCTCCGGCGCGCTCGCCCCGGCGGTTGTGGGCGGCACGCTGTGGGGCGTCCCCGACAACTACGGCAATCACCTGATGCTGATTTACAACAAAGACCTGATCGCCGAAGCCCCCGCCACCTTTGAAGACCTGATCGCCAAGGCGAAGGAACTTACGCAAGGCGACGTGCAAGGCTTCGCCTACAACCTGAACGAGCCCTTCTGGGGCGCGGGCTTCTATGGCGCGTTTGGCGGCTGGCCCCTCGACGAAAACGACAAGCCGCAATTCAACAACGACGCTTTCATCAACTACCTGACATTCGTCGCCCAGTTAAAAACCGACGGCGTCGTGCCTGCGGAATGCGATTACAACTGCGCCGACACGCTGATGAAAGAAGGCAAAGCCGCCATGATCATCAACGGCGACTGGTCGCTCGGCGATTACGCCAAAGCGCTGGGCGATAAGATGGGCGTCGCTCCCGTCCCGACCATCAACGGCAAGCCCTACACCGAAATGACCGCCGGCAAGTACTACATGGTCTCCACCGCCGCCGCCGCCGACCCCGCCAAAAAAGAGGCTGTCGTCAAGTTCATCACCTTCATGACTTCCAAAGAAGTTCAGAAGAAATGGCTGGATGAATTCAAGCGCCTGCCCTCCAACAAGGAAGTGGCTCAGGACCCGAGCATCGCCAGCGACGCGATTCTGGCTGGCTCGATGGCCGCCCTTGCCAACGGGCGCGGCATGCCCGCCGCCGCTGAAATGCGCTGCGCGTGGGACGCCTGGCGCCCGAACCTGGAAGGCGTGATGGCTGGCTCGCTGCCCCCCGCCGACGCCGCCGTCGCCGCTCAGACTTCCGCCGACGAGTGCGTCGCCAATCTCGGCTCGAATTAGTTCTCCCTGTGTTACTCCGGGGGAGGCGCTTCCCGCCTCCCCCTCCTTTTCCTCCGCTTCACGGAGCTGAACAACTCTCTTTGTCGCGCGAACTTAAATAGCGAGGACGGCATGGATACTGAATCCCAAAAGGGTCGCATTCCTTCTTACGTTTACTGGATTGGCGGATTGTTCGTCCTGTATTTCATACTCAATTGGCTCGTCGCCCCTTATGCCGACGGCATTACGCTCAGCCTCGACAAAATCGTCAAACGTCTGGGCGAACTCGGCTCCTTCCTGCTGGGAATCTTCGGCGGATTGGCGTTGATTGAGATTTACTTTTACCAAATCTTCTTCCGCCAACCCAAAAGCGAAAAGACGCGGATTCTCATGCGCGGGTTGCAAATTCTGGTCGGCGCGTTCATGCTGCTTTCCGTACTTGCCTTCTTTGAAATCACCGACCTCTATCGGCTGGGAGATGGAATCCTCGCCCAAACAGTTCGCCTGCCGTTAAGCGCGTTCAGCGGATTGCAAAGCGCGCTGCTTTCCGCCGGGCTAAAGAAAAGCAATCTGGGCATGGTCAGCGGGCTGATTTCTGCGGTTGTAGCGGGCGGAATTTTCTACCTTACCCACCTCGTCAGCCGACCGCGCGTCAGCAAACTGGGGCTGCCTTATCTGCTAGTGTTGCCCGCTTTCATCGGCGTCCTTTTCCTCATTATTTATCCCTTCCTGTTTGAAATCAAACTCGCCTTCTCCAACGCCTCGCTGGGAACGCAAGCCACCAAAAACGCTTCCTACGGCTTGCAATATGGCTGGCAAAATCTGGTCGCGCTCTTCACCGGCAAAGTCGCCAAAGACGCCATGTTTTTTGAAGTCCTCTGGCGCACCATCCTGTGGACGGCGATTAACGTCTCCTTTCATGTCGGCGGCGGCATGGCGCTCGCCCTGCTGCTGCACCGCCCCATGAAACTGCAAGGCTTCTACCGCACGCTGCTGATCGTCCCCTGGGCGATCCCCACCACCATCGCCGCGATGGCGCTGCGTAACGAATTCGACAGCCGCTACGGCCTCTTCAACATCCTGCTTGGAGACCTGAACGCCTGGCTCGTCAACGTCAGTCACGGCACGGTCAACATCCCCCTCATCGGCGAAGCCTTCAACTGGCTGGCGGCGCATATCGGGCCCGTCAGCTGGAAGCAAGACCCCTTCTGGGCGTTCGTCTCCATTCTCATTTCCAACATCTGGCTTGGAATCCCCTTCATGTCGGTCATCATCCTCGGCGGGCTGCAAAGCATCTCGCAGGAATATTACGAAGCGGCGGAAATTGACGGCGCCACCAAATGGCAGCAATTCCGCCACATCACCCTGCCGCTGCTGCGCCCCGTGCTGACCCCCGCCGTCATTCTCGGCGTGGTGTGGACCTTCAACAAATTCGACGTCATCTACCTCATCACGCAAGGCGGACCGCAAGAAAAGACCGACATCCTCGTCTCGTCCATGTACAAAGCCGCGTTCAGTTTTTATCGCTACGGCTTCACCGCCATGTTTGCGCTGGTCATCTTCTTCATTCTGCTGCTCTTCACCCTCTTCTATCTGCGCGTTTCCGGCGGATTGAAATCCGTCGCCGAGTAAGGAGTCGTCCATGAACGCCAAAACCGAATCGCCCGTCGTCAAAGCCTTGCGCTGGTTCTTCTTCCGCAGTCGCGGCGACAGCCCCTTCAAGACCATCCTGATTCACGCCGCGCTCATCGTCGCTTCCATCATCGCGGTCTACCCGGCGCTGCGCGTCATCACCATCTCGCTGCGCCCCAACGACACCCTGCTCACCACCGACTTGCGCATCATCCCCCAAAACGCCACGCTCGACAACTACAAAGAAGTCTTGTTCGGCGCGCCGGAAAAAAACCGCAAATCCGATTTCTTTCTGTGGATTTGGAACTCCTTCTCTGTGGTCGTCGTCACTTCCATTATCAGCATGATTCTGGCGGCAGTCAGCGCCTACGCCTTCTCGCGCTTCAAATTTCCGGGGCGCGCGATCGGGCTGGTCTTCCTGCTCACCACGCAAATGATCCCCGCCGGCATGTTGCTGTTGCCGCTGTTCATCATGCTCGCCCAGCTCAAGATGATTAACACCGCGCTCGGCTTAATCATCGCCTACTCGGTCAGTTCCGTCCCCCTCACCATCTGGACTCTCAAAGGCTACTACGACACCATCCCCGTAGATTTGGAAGAAGCCGCGCTGATTGACGGCGCCAACCGCTTCACCGTCTTCACCCAAATCATCCTGCCGCTTTCCACCCCCGCCCTCGCCATCGCCTTCCTCTTCTCCTTCATGGGCGGCTGGAGCGAATACCTCGTCGCCCGCGTCGTGCTGCAAAAGAACGACATGTTCACCTGGCCCCTCGGCATTTTCACCTACGCCCAACAATTCACCGTCTCATGGGGACAGTTCGCCGCCGCCTCCGTGCTGATTGCCATTCCCGTCATGGCGCTCTTCCTGTATTCCTCCAAGTGGCTGATTTCCGGTCTCACGCTCGGCAGCGTCAAGGGATAAACCCTCTCTTCAACAACGCCTCGCCGCGAACGAAACGAATTGCGCGAAACCATTCCGCAAATCCGTGAAATTCGCGGCTGTTTTTTTGACCATTTCCACGCCTTGGATTTTTTCATGCTCCGCAAACTGATTCTCCTCCTCGTTTCGATTCTCCTCCTCGCGGCGTGCGCGGATTTAACGACGGGCGAACCGACTCTCGTCGGCGCGCCTGAACCCGCCGCCCCAACCGCTTCCCCGCCGCGCAGCCCCGTCTTCTATGAAATTTTCGTCCGCAGCTTTTACGACAGCGACGGCGACGGAATCGGCGACTTCAACGGCATAACCCAAAAATTAGATTACGTGCAAGCGTTGGGCGTGAACGGAATCTGGCTCATGCCCATCTTCCCCTCGCCTACCTATCACGGCTACGACACGACCGACTTTTATTCCGTCAACCCGCAATACGGCTCGATGGAAGATTTCAAAAACTTCCTGAACGAAGCCCACAAACGCGGCTTGCGCGTCATCATTGACCTGCCGCTCAACCACACCTCCGACCAGCATCCCTGGTTCAAAGAAGCCAAAAAGCCCGATTCGCCCTACCGCAACTGGTACATCTGGAAAGAAGAAAAACCGAATTACAAGGGCCCCTGGGGACAGGACGTCTGGCGCCCCTCGACGAGCGGTTACTACTACGCCGTCTTCACCGCCCAAATGCCGGACTTAAACTACCGCAACCCCGAAGTGACGCAAGAAGCTCTCAAAATCACGCGCTACTGGCTGCAAGAAATCGGCGTGGACGGCTACCGCCTCGACGCGGTGAAACACCTCATCGAACAGGGCGCGGCGCAAGAAAACACGGTGGAAACGCATTTCTGGCTGAAAAAAGAGTTTTACCCGACGGTGAAAGCCGCCAACCCGCAAGCCTTCACCATCGGCGAGCTCTTCGGCGACGACTTGGAGACCATTCTTGCCTACACGAAAGGAAAGCAGTTCGACGCCGCCTTCCACTTCCAACTCGCCGAAGCCATCCTCAAATCTGTCAACCTGCAAGACGCCGCTTGCGTTTCCGCCATGCTGCAAGTCGCCGCCCAAAAGCTGCCCCCCGATTCCTACGCCCCCTTCCTGACCAATCACGACCAGGAACGCGCGATGAATCAACTCTACAACAAAACCGAACGCGCCAAGCTCGCCGCCTTTCTCTTGCTGACCTCGCCCGGCGTCCCCTTTATTTATTACGGCGAAGAAATCGGCATGAGCGGCAAAAAGCCCGACGAAGACATTCGCCGCCCAATGCAATGGAGCGCGGAAAAGAACGCGGGGTTTAGCGCGGGACGCCCCTGGCGCGCGCCCGCCAAAGATTACGAATTTATCAACGTAGCGTTTCAAGAGCAAAACTCTGATTCTTTGCTCAATCATTACAGGGCGCTGCTGCGCCTGCGGGGCGAACATCCCGCCCTGTTTTCGGGAACGCTGACCATCCTGCCGACGGGCAATCGCTCCGTGTTCGCCGCCCTGCGCGCGGACGAAAATGAAACTCTGCTGATTCTGGTCAATCTGAAAGACGAAAGCGTCTCCAACTACCAATTGCAATGGGAAAGCCCCCTGCCCGGCAGCGCGCAGACTCTCTTCGGCGGCGGCGAAGCGACTCCCCCGCAAGGCGCGGCGTATAAACCGTTCGATTCGCTCGCGCCCAACGCCATGTTCCTGATTCAATTCAAATAAAAAAACGATGCGACCCTCTCCTTACGAACCCGTTCCGCCCGTGCGGCTAAAACATCCCGCGTGGAGCAAAAACGCCGTCCTTTACCAAATCAACACGCGGCAATTCACGCCCGAAGGCACGTTCAAAGCGGCGGAAAGCCGCCTGCCGCGCTTGAAGGCGCTCGGCGCGGATATTCTCTGGCTCATGCCCATTCACCCCATCGGCGAGACAAACCGCAAAGGTTCGCTGGGCAGCCCGTATTCAGTCAAGGATTACTACGGCGTCAACCCCGAATTTGGAACGCTGGAAGACCTGAAAAGTTTTGTCCGCGCCGCGCACGAGCTGGAGATGCGCGTCATCCTCGATTGGGTGGCGAATCACACCGCGTGGGATAACCCGCTGGTTCAACAGCGCCCCGAATGGTACGCCCGCGATTGGAAAGGCGACTTTCACCCCACCCCCTGGTGGGATTGGTCCGACGTGATTGACCTCGACTATTCGCAGCCCGCGCTGCGCCAATATATGACCGAAGCGATGAAGTATTGGACGCGCGCAGCGGATATTGACGGCTTTCGCTGCGACGTGGCGGGCTTCGTCCCGACCGATTTTTGGAACAACGTCCGCAAAGAGCTGGAAACCATCAAGCCCGTCTTCATGCTGGCGGAGTGGGAATCGCGCGATTTGCACGCCGAAGCCTTCGACATGACCTACGCCTGGAGCTGGCACGACGCCATGCTCGAAGTGGCCAAAGGCGGCAACGTTCATTTGCTTCGCATTTATTACTCGTGGAACGAGAAAGCCTATCCGCGCGATATTATGCGGATGCTGTTCGTCAGCAATCACGATAAAAACAGCTGGGTCGGCACGCAGCGCGAGCAATTCGGCGACGCGCTCGAAACCGCCGTCGCCCTTTCCGTCGTCAGCGAAGGGACGCCGCTGATATACAACAGCCAGGAAGCGGGCGAAGAAAAGCGGCTATCCTTTTTTGAAAAAGACCCGATTGAGTGGAAGGAACATCCCATCGGCGCGTTGTATCAAAAGCTCTTCGCGCTGAAAAAGAAAAACTCCGCCCTGTGGAACGCGCATTGGGGCGCGCGCATGATTCACGTCCCCAACAACGCGCCCGCCGACCTGTTTAGTTTCGTCCGCCGCAACGAGCGGGAGAAAGTCTTCGCGGTCTTCAACTTTTCTCCTCGCAAACACGCCGCGCGTTTTGAAGAAACGCTGTATCACGGCGAGTATTGGGACTACATGAACGACGTCCCGGCGAAATTTTCCGCCTCTTCCGCGCTCGAACTCGGCGCGTGGGAATATCGAATCTTTGTCGCAACGCAGGAATCGTAAAATTCTGCGATAATTGGGCGCGTCCCGCCGCGATTCGTCGGCGCGTTCAGGCAAGCTTATTCCATCGCAAAAGAGGATTGCACATGAGTACTCCCAAATGGGTCAAAGACGCGGTTTTCTATCAAATCTTTCCCGACCGCTTCGCGCGCGGCAAACGTATGCCGGATCTGGGCTTCGAGCCGTGGGATTCCCCGCCCACCGTTCACGGCTTCAAAGGCGGCGACCTGTACGGCGTGATTGAAAAGCTCGACTACTTGCAAGAGCTCGGAATCACGGCGATTTACTTCAACCCGATATTCGCTTCCGCCTCCAATCACCGCTACCACACTTACGATTATTACAACGTAGACCCGCTGTTGGGCGGCAACGACGCGCTCAAAAAACTAATTCAAGAGGCGCATAAACGCGGGATAAAAATCGTCCTCGACGGGGTGTTTAATCACGCTTCGCGCGGTTTCTGGCAGTTTCATCACGCGCTGGAAACGGGAGAAAGCTCGCCTTACAAGGATTGGTTTTTCTTCGACGAAGAGCGCTTAAAGTTCCGCAAGCATTGGGGGGCTTACCCCACGCACGCGGAAGAGAAGGCGCTGCAAAGCGAAGACAGCCTGACCGCCATCGGCTACCGCGCATGGTGGAATTTGCCCGCGCTGCCGAAATTTAACACCAACACGCCCGCCGTGCGCGAATTTCTTTTCAACGTGGCGGAATATTGGATTATGCGGGGCGTTGACGGCTGGCGGTTGGACGTGCCAGCCGAAATTGACGACGATGAATTCTGGCGCGAGTTTCGCCGCCGCGTGCGCGCCATCAACCCCGAAGCCTACATCGTCGGCGAAATCTGGCATGAGGCGCAGCGCTGGCTGCAGGGCGACCAATTCGACGCGGTGATGAATTATCTCGTCGCCGCCGCCGCGCTGGGCTTCTTCGCCGCCGAACATCTCGATTTGCGGGTCGTGAATCAAGCCGGCGGGTTGAAAGACCGCGTGCGCCGTTTGAGCGGCGGAGAGTTCGCCGCCGAAATTGAGCGCGTCTTCAACCTGTATCCCAAAGAAATCGCCTTCGCGCAGTTAAATCTGCTGGATAGCCACGATATGCCGCGCTTCCTCTCTTGCGCGCACGGCGATAAAGCCTCGCTCAAACTGGCTTGGCTTTTCCTCTTCACCATCATCGGCGCGCCCTGCGTCTATTACGGCGACGAAATCGGCTTGGACGGCGGTCACGACCCCGATTGCCGCAAGGCGTTCCCGTGGGATCAATCGAAATGGGATATGGAGCTGCTCAATTACCTTAAAGACTGCGTGGGGCTGCGAAAGGAACACGCCTCGCTGCGGCACGGCGAATATCAAACCCTGCGCGCCGAAGAGCGGCTGGTCGCTTATTCCCGCTCCGATGGGAAAGAGACTCTGTTCGTCGTCCTTAACGCGGGAACGGAGGAAAAGCGCGTCAATCTGCCCACGGGCGTCTCGCGCGTTTTGTTTGGAGCGGGAACGCTGGAAGCGGGCAAAATCCTCGTCCCCCCGCGCGGCGGGATGGTGTTGAAATAAAAGCGCGCCCCGCGCAAAACAAAAGGGACAAGAACGCTTAAAGAAAAACTCCTCCGCGAACGGCGGGGAGTTTTTCTTTGCGCTAAAATCCCAATTCCTTCACAATCTCAAAATCGTTTTTCTTGCCGCCCTTCGCGCCGAAGAGCTCTTTCCAAAACCGGTCGTCGTAGCGGCGGGAGCGCACTGGCAGCGGCATGGGAAATCCCCACCCCAACAGCAAGACCTCTTCTTTGAGCTGCAAACGCGCCAGCATCCCCCGCAGGGAATCCTTGCCGGAAAGGCCCGAAAGCGCGGCTTGAATATCGAGGTCGTCGCCCAGCCAGCCGCAAATGCGGGCGCCGAGCTGCGAAGTCACCTCGTCGTAAATTTGCGAGGGGCGCTGGTCCACAATCAGCAGCGTGACGTAATACTTGCGCAGCTCGCGGGCGATGGTCGCAAAGGTCGTTTGCGCCGCCATTTCGCGGTTCAACAGTTTATGCGCCTCTTCCACCACGATAACCAGCGGGCGCGGCTCGCTCTTGCCGTGCGCGCGGAAATCGTTGGCTTTCTTTTCCCACGCGGCGCGAATCTTGCGCGTGAGCAGGTTCGAGACGAAGAGGTAATCCAAATCGCTTTCATAATCGCCGAAGGAAAGGACGACGTGCTTGCCCGCTTCCAACGAGTTGATAATTTGCCCCGCGCTGTCGGCGGTGGGCTGCTCCGCAATGTAGGGCTTGTTAAACAGGCGGCGCAATTTATCGTGCAGCGCTTCCGCCGCCATCACGTTCACGCCGTTTTCGTTCGCCCATTTCGCCACGCTGCCCTCGGCTGGAACGCGCCTCACGCGCCCCTTTTCGTCTTCAATTTCCGTTTCCTCGCGCGTCATGGCGCGAAATCTGGCGAACCAATTTTCGCGGAAGCTGGCGTACAGGGCGTTCAGAATCGTCGGCGCAGTCTCGCGCAAATTCAGTTCGCGCGACAAAATTTCCACGTCGGCGGTGGAAATATCGGACATGGCGATTTCTAAATTGAAATCGGGCGTTTCGCCGCGAATGCTCGCGCCCGCGCCCAGCCCGACGACGTTGATTCTGGTTTGAAATTTGGTCTTCAAGCCGACGACCTTCGTCTTCGTATCCGAAGCCACGTCGTCGTAGGCGTATTCGTTGTGCATATCCAAGACCAGCGTCGAAGCCTTGCCGCGGTGGATTAATCCCGCCAGCAGGATGCGCGTGAGAAACGATTTGCCCGTGCCGGTCGCGCCGAACACGCCGGAAGAGCGCTGCACAAACTTATCGAGGTTAACGCACACGGGATGTCCCTGCTCGCGGGTGTAACCGATAATAAAGTTGCCCTCCTGGTCGGGTTCGCCGAAAATGCCCGCAATGTGTTCGGGCTTCGCCAGCTCGACAGGCGTATGATGCGGCGGGACGGTCTTGACGGGAATCGGCGTCGGGTCGTTGGGATGTTCCGCCCGCCAGAGTTGATATTCGGGCGAATCCAGCGCGGGTCCCACGTCCTGCATGAGGGCGGGCAAAATTTCGATGTTGGCGAACAAGGTCTGCCCGTGCAGCGCCCGCGCGAGTTCCGCCGGAAAACGCGACTCGGTCTGCTCGTCGGCAAAGCGCGGGTCCGTCGCGCCCAGTTGAATATCCGTCGTCAAACCGTAATAGCGCCAGTTTCCGCTTTGCATGACGACAAAAGCGCCTTCCTGAACGTCCTGCGCCGAGACGGTCAGGCGCGCGCGAAAGGATTCTTTCAATCCTCCGCCGACAATGTATCCAATGGGTTCGTTTGGGTTCATGGCTGCTCCGTTTCGCCAAGTTTACCGCATCCCGCCTGTTTTGTGGACATTTGTTCTGAAAGCGGATAACGGAAGAGGTTACGAGTCGAACAAATCGGAAAGGAAGCCCCACAACCCGCCGGCTTCCTTTTCTTCCGAATCGTCTTCCTGCATTTCGCTGGCGACCGCGCCGGTCTGACCGTTGATAAGCAGCAAATGTTGGCGCCCGCCGAAAGATAATTCCGTCATCCACACAGGCAGCAAAACTAACTTGAAAGATTCAACCAGCAGTTTCGCCGAAGACGTGTGAACAATCTGCGCGTCGGGGACGAGACGCGGCAGCTCGCGGCGATACGTTTCGTAAACCTGACTGCGCGCGTCCAGCGAAGCGTCCGCCATCGGCACGTCGTAAATTTCCGCCGGCATGCCGACGAGGAAGCGCGGGTCGTAAGATTGGACGGCTTTCAAATCGTAAGTGGGAATTAACTTAATGAACGCGCCGGAGAGCTTGCGCGAAGCGGGAATGGGAAAGTCGTCCGCGACGACGGGGCAGGAATCGTTTAGGCGGATTTTGCGAGAATTGCGGCTGCCAGGCTTTTGCGATTCGACGTACTCGTAAGCGTATTCCACCGCCCCGCCGACGTCGAAAGTCCACAAAGGGAGGTATAGCCCGCGCGGAAGGTCCGCCTTCTTTTCGGGCTTGAACCCTTTTTCTTCCACCCATGCAATTAAAATTTTTACGGCGCGGCGTTGGTCGAATTGATAAGGGATGATTCCGTCAGGCGCGAGCAAGTCTTTCGCGTTTTCCAGATTCACAACGTGGGGAGAATCGCAATACAGGCAGAAAGCGGAAATTTGACCTGGCGGCAAAATAAACTCCGCCCCGCAGCCCCGACAGTGAAACGCCTGCTCTTGCAAAGGCCGGGCGTGTCCGCGTTTCGCCGCCATAGCGACGATGAAGTCTTTTTCGTCCGCCGCGCCGGCGGAGCGAATCGCCCCGCCGGAGGAGCAATAATCACAAATTAATTTCTGTGAGCCGTCCGGCGCGTAATACATTCGCCCGCCGCACTTCGGGCACATAAAACGCCGCGCTTCGGTCTGACGGGGTCCCGAAGGGTCGGCGGGCAACGCGTCGGGGTTGACGATTTCATCCGCTTGCAACTTGCCGTCGAGCAAGGCGAGCGCGCGCCGCGCCCGCGTATGAAGCATATCTAACGAAAGGCAGTTTTCCAGCGCTTTGCGCTTTTCCGCCGGGTCGTCGGAAATTTCGCTCATCCAAAACCACGCTTCGGCGAGAATTTCATAAGAGCCGGACATGTAAATCGCCCGGTCTAAATACCGCCGCGCAGTCGTTTTGTTGCCCGCCTTGGCTTCGATGATTCCTTGCCTGAGAAGGCTTCGAGAATAATCGCTAAACATCACGAGATGGAGGCTGGCTAAACGCCAGCCTCCGCTTTTTGTTCGACCAGTTCGGATTCAAAGACGATTTTGTTATCTTTCTCGTCCACAACCACCGCCGCGCCGCGTTGATATTTGCCGCCGAGCAGCTCCACCGAAAGCGGGCTTTCGACGTATTTTTGAATCGCCCTGCGCAGCGGACGCGCGCCAAACGCCGGGTCGTAGCCTTCCTTCGCCAGCCAGCGGCGCGCCGCTTCGGTCAGCCGCAAGCGAACGTTGTATTCGTTCAGGCGTTCCTGCACTTCCTTCACTTGCAAATCCACAATCCGCTCCATCTGCTCCACCGAAAGCGGCGAGAACATGATGATTTCGTCAATGCGGTTGAGGAATTCCGGGCGGAACGCGGATTTGAGCGCCTTGTCAATCTTGCTGTGCGCCTCGCGCTCGTCGTCGTCCGATTTTTGGGTGAGGAAGCCCAGCGTGCCGCCCTTGCGGACGTACTCCGTGCCGAGGTTAGAGGTCATAATCAGCACGGTGTTGCGGAAGTCCACCACGTTGCCCTGCCCGTCGGTCAGCCTGCCGTCGTCGAGGATTTGCAGCAAGGCGTTCCACACTTCGGGGTGAGCCTTTTCGATTTCGTCGAAGAGAATCACGCGGTACGGTCGGCGGCGGACGGCTTCGGTCAGCTGCCCGCCCTCTTCGTAGCCGACGTATCCGGGCGGCGCGCCGAACAAACGGCTGACGGTGTGCTGCTCGCGGTATTCGCTCATGTCAATTCGTACCAGCGCGTCCTCGTCGTCGAACATGAACCACGCCAGCGCTTTGGCGAGCTCGGTCTTGCCGACGCCGGAGGGACCAATGAAGATGAAAGAGCCAATCGGGCGGGCTGGGTCTTTCAAGCCGGAACGCGCGCGGCGGATGGCGTCGCTGACGGCGCGAATCGCCTCCTCTTGTCCAATAATGCGATCGTGCAGGCGTTCTTCCATGCGCAGCAGTTTTTCCGATTCGGTTTCCATCATTTGTGAAACGGGAATGCCCGTCCACTGATGCACGACGGCGGCGACGTCGTTCACGTCCACCACTTCGTCGAGTTGATGTTCGGCTTCCCATCTGTCGCGCGCGGCATGGTATTGCTGTTCCAGGCGCAAACGCTCGGCTTTCTTCTGCGCGGCGCGCTCGTAATCGCGCGATAAGCCGGCCTGCTCTTCTTCCGCCTGCAATTTATCCACTTCGGATTTCATCGCCTTAAGTTCGGGAGGCATGGAATAAAGCGCCACGCGCACCTTAGCGGCGGCTTCGTCCATCAAGTCAATGGCTTTATCGGGCAGGTGGCGGTCGGCGACGTAGCGATCCGCCAGCCGCACGGCGGCTTCCAGCGCTTCGTCGGAAAAATGCAGTTTGTGATGCGCCTCGTACTTATCGCGTAAGCCGTGCAGCATTTTGATGGCGTCTTCCACGCTCGGCTCTTCGACGTAAATCGGGGCGAAACGTCGTTCCAGCGCGGCGTCTTTTTCAATGTGTTTGTGAAACTCGTCCAGCGTCGTCGCGCCGATGCATTGCAATTCGCCGCGCGCGAGCGCCGGTTTGAGCATGTTGCTGGCGTCCATGGCGCCTTGCGCCGCGCCCGCGCCGACGACGGTATGCAGCTCGTCAATCATCAAAATAATTTCGCCTTTGGCGCGCTGCACTTCGTCCATCACGGCTTTCAGGCGCTCTTCAAATTCGCCGCGAAACCGCGAGCCGGCGATCATCGCGCCCAAATCGAGGGCGACGACGCGCTTGCCCGATAAAATCTCCGGCACGTCGTTGCTGGCGATTTTTTGCGCCAATCCCTCCGCGATGGCGGTCTTGCCGACTCCGGCTTCGCCAATCAAGACGGGATTGTTTTTGGTGCGGCGGGAAAGAATCTGGATGAGGCGCAGAATCTCCTTATCGCGTCCAATCACCGGGTCGAGTTTGCCTTCGCGGGCGAGCTGCGTCAAATCGCGGGAATATTTTTCGAGGGCGCGATACTTGTTCTCCGCCTGCGGGTCGGTCACGCGCTGCCCGCCGCGCAAATCTTGAATGGCGTCGTAAACTCTATCGCGGGTCAGCCCGGCGCTTTCCAAAATGCGCGCCGCAGGCGTGTTGCGCTCGGTGAGAATCGCCAAAAAGATATGCTCGGTGGAGATGTATTCGTCGCGCAGGCGATTGGCTTCCTCGTTGGCGAGGTCAATAATGCGTTTGACGCGCGGAGTGATGAAAATCTGTCCGGCGCCGCCGCCAAAGATATTCGCCTTGGGACTGGCGCGCAAGGTGGAATCCAGTCGCTCGCTTAAGGCTTCGGCGCTGACGTTGAGCTTTTCAAGAATTTGGGGAATCACTCCGCCGGGCTGCTCGATGAGCGCCAGCAGGATATGTTCGGTGTCTATCTGGTTATGTCCGTAGCGTTGAATGATTTCGGCGGCGCGCTGGGCGGCTTCCTGCGCGCGTTCAGTGAAACGGTCAAATCTCATCATGGGTTGGGTTCTCCGTATAGGACGATGGCGGTCCGCCGGCGCGGTCTGCGGCGCGCCGTCTTCAGTCCGCCGTCACGGGGTAAATTATAACAAAAGGCGGGTTGGCTATCCGTTGGAGGAGCGTTAGAAGGGCGTTAGAAACGTTCAACGGCGGAACATATTTTTGCTGGTATACTCTCTCTTTGGCTGGAACAGTCCAGCCTATTTTACGCGCATCAGGAGATTGTTCTGTAATGTCCCCCCTGGCTCCCACTCTTTCTACCCGATATTTTCCCCGCGCGGCAGGATGGCTGCGCGACCTGATTCTCCTCACGCTCGGCGCGTTGTTTGTCGCCGCGCTGGCGCAAGTGAAAATTCCCCTGCCTTTCACGCCCGTCCCCATCACCGGGCAGACCTTTGCCGTGTTGCTGGTCGGCGCGGCGTTGGGCGGCAAACTTGGCGCAGCCTCGCTGACGGCTTATCTTGCGCTCGGACTAATGGGGCTGCCCTTCTTTTCCGGCGGCGCAAGCGGCGTTCAAACTCTCTTCGGCGCGACAGGCGGATACCTGATTGGCTTCGTCCTCGCCGCTTACCTGACCGGCGCGCTCGCCGAACGCGGGTTAGAACGCGAAGCAAAGACTTCTTTCCTCCCGTTTCTGGCTGGCTCGCTGGTCATTTATGCCTGCGGCGTGGGCTGGCTGGCGTTCTCGCTGGGCAGCCTGAACAAAGCCCTGGCTTTAGGGCTGCTCCCCTTCCTGCCCGGCGACGCGCTCAAACTCATCGCCGCCTCTCTTGCGCTGCCCGCCGCATGGAAACTGAGCGAATAAACTCGCCCGCTCTCAACGTCTCGAAGGCTTCGAGCTTGCCCGAAGCCTTCTTTTTTCGCCGCGACAGGCTATAATCTAACCGCCAGACCGTCACACTATCAGACTATCAGACTATCAAATGCCACTATGTTTATTGACCAGATAACCATTTACGTTCGTTCCGGCAAAGGCGGAGACGGCATGGTGCACTTCCGCCGCGAAAAATTCATTCCGCTTGGCGGACCCGACGGCGGCGACGGCGGCAAAGGCGGCGACGTCGTCTTTGAAGTCAAGCCGACTCTCAATACGCTTGCCGCCTTTCGCCCGAACGAAAAATTCAAAGCGGAAGACGGCGTCAGCGGCGGCTCGTCTCAAAAAACCGGGCGCAACGGCAAAGACAAAATCATCTACGTTCCGCCCGGCACGGTGATTTACGACGCCGAAAGCGGCGAACTACTAGGCGACCTGACTCAACCCGGTCAGCGGCTGACGGCGTGCAAAGGCGGACGCGGCGGACGCGGCAACCAACATTTCGCCACCGCTCGCAATCAGGCTCCGCGCACCGCCGAAAAAGGCGAGCCTTACGAAGAACGCTGGCTGCGCCTTGAACTCAAACTCATCGCCGATATTGGAATTATCGGCATGCCCAACGCAGGCAAATCCACCCTGCTGGCGGCGTTAACCAACGCCAAGCCGAAAATCGGCGCGTACCCCTTCACCACGCTGGAGCCAAATCTCGGCGTGGCGCATCTTGACGAGGATACCACCGTCGTCTTGGCGGATATTCCCGGTCTGGTCGAAGGCGCGCACGCAGGCGTCGGGCTGGGACACGATTTCCTCCGCCACATTCAGCGCACGCGAGTCCTGATTCACATGCTGGACGGACTCTCCGAAGACCCGCTGGCGGACTTCACCCAAATCAACAACGAGCTTTCGCTCTTCGACCCGAAGCTGGGCAAAAAGCCGCAGGTGGTCGTCCTGAACAAAATAGACCAACCCGAAGCGCAAGAAAAATTAAAAGCCGTACAAGCCGCGTTCAAGAAAAAGAAGATTGACCTGCTGACCGCTTCCGCCATGACGCGCGGCAACATGCGCGAAATCTTGATTGCGGCGTATCGCAAACTGGCGGAAATGCCCGTCGAGGAAGTCGAAACGGCGCTGCCGGTCTATTCCCCCACGGTGGACCCGAATCAATTCGAAATCACCCGCGAAGGCGAAAACGAATGGCGCGTGTCAGGAATCGCCATCGAGCGCGCGGCGAAGATGACTTATTGGGAACACGACGGCTCGCTGCGCCGTTTTCAAAAATTGTTGGAACGGCTGGGCGTGGACGAAGCGCTGCGTCAGGCTGGCGTGCAAGAAGAGGATACCGTGCGCGTCGGCGACTTTGAATTGGAATGGCGAGAGTAACGCGAACATGAGCAAAGGACAAAAAATTCTTGCGGCGCTCTTCATCCTGCTTGGCGCGGCGACGGCGCTCTTCTTTGGCGTACGCGCCTTTCGCGTTTCGCGCCGCGATCAAAATGCGCGGTCACGGACCCTTCGGCAAGCCGCCCGCCGCCAACCAGACCGACGTCAGCCTCATCCGCGATTGGATGACCGTTCCCTAAGTCGCGCGGATGTATAACATCCCGCCCGAAGCGCTAACCGCGCTGCTGGGGCTGCTCGGCGCGCTGCTGGGCGACGCGCTGAGCTACGGTATGGGATACGTCGCCCGCGATTGGCTTGCGCGACGGCTCGGCGCTTCCGCCGCGTGGCAAAGCGCGCAGCGCTCGTTTAGCGCGCAAGGCGGGATGGCGGTCTATCTCACCCGCTGGCTGGTGACCGCCGCCGCCATTCCCACCAACCTGATCGCTGGCGGAAGCGGTTACCCCCTTTCGCGTTTCATGCTCTACGACGCGGCTGGCGAGCTCACCTGGATTATCCTCTACGGCGGGCTGGGATACGCCTTCGGCAGCCAATGGGAGCTGGTCAGCGATGACACGCCTCAGTTTTTATGCCCAACTGGAATGAGAGTTTGAGCAGGTTGGATGGTGAACTTAGCGGCGAAAGCCGCCGGGGTTTGGTAAGCCAA
>DAOUBR010000015.1:0-30577 GCA_034432535.1 Anaerolineales bacterium
TCAACAGGACGTCTTCCCCCTGTTTTCTGCGCGGCTCCTCCTAAAAATCCTGTCCATCCTGTTTGTTTTCTAACCTGAAACCGGACTTTGAGAAAGCCATGAAGATTGCCCAGCAGGGCGCTTTGTATTTTTCAGCGTTGGCAGTATACTGAATTTGTAGTCGTCGCCGGGCTTTACTGGAAACCCTATGAACGCTCACCCTTCCCCGTTGATTGATTTATCGCTTGAACTGGGACGTCCCTACCGCTTCATGCAAGAGCTCGACCCGCGTCTGCATAAAGCGTTAAAAACCGCCCTTGAAACGCTGCGCTGCGAGACGGTTTCGCTCTGGCTGTTGAACGAAACGGAAAGCGAAATTCGCTGCGCTCACGCGGTTGGAAAGCGCGCCGAAACGCTGCAAGAGAAAGCCGCCCGCGCAAAGAAGTTTCTGGCGGCGTATTGCACCCCGACGGGAACGTTGCGAAAAGCGGAAAAATTCGGCGAATCAAAATGGCTGGACGAAACAGTCTACGCCGAGAACTTCGGCATAGCGGCGCGCAGCGTCTTCGCCGTTTCGCTGGTCTGCCGCGAAAAGCTGCTGGGGGAAATCAACCTGCTGAACAAAGAAGAGGCGAGATTCTCCCCCGAAGAGGAAGCGTTCCTGCAAACGCTGGCTGATTCAGCCGCCGCGGCGATTCAAAACACGTTGCTTTACGAGCAGCGACGCCGCGCGACCGAAAATCAAAAACTGCTCGCCCAAATTAGCAACCATTTGCATCAAACCCTGAAACTGGACGAATTGATTCCGCGCATTTTCGCGGAAGTGAACAAAGCCATTCAAGCGGAGGCGCAATCCATCTGGCTGGTGGACGAAAAAGAGGGAACGGTGAAATGCCGCTTCGCCACAGGTCCAAGCGCCGGACGGGTGCAGGGGCTTTCCGTGCCGCTGAACGCGCCCAGCGTCGTCGGCGCCAGCGTCCTCAAACAAGAATCCATCATCATTCAAGACGCGCGCAACGACCCGCGACATGCCGTCTCGGTGGACGAGACGACCGGCTTCGTCACCCGCTCGCTGATGACCGTGCCGATGGTGCTGGAAGATAAATCCATCGGGGCGATTCAGGCGGTGAACAAACGCGGCGGGCTGCGCTTTACCGCCGACGACCTGGAGCTCTTCCGTTCCATCGCCGACAGCGCCGCCCTCGCCGTGAGCAACGCGCAGCTGGTGGCGGATTTGGAGAACAGCTACGACTTAACGCTGGACGCGCTCTCCGCCGCGTTGGATTTGCGCGACCGCGAAACGGAAGGTCACTCGCGGCGCGTGGTGGAATATACCGCGCGGCTCGCCAAACAGATGGGGCTGGATCAAAGGACCATCACTACCTTTCGGCGCGGGGCGCTGATTCACGACGTCGGCAAAATCGGCGTGCCGGACGCGATTCTACGCAAGCCGGGAACGCTCGACCCCGAAGAGCGCAAAATCATCGAGCGTCACCCACAAGCCGGCTACGACATGTTGGCGGAAATTCCCTACCTGCAAGAGGAAATTAAGATTGTGCTGTGCCATCAAGAGAAATGGGACGGCACAGGGTATCCGCGCGGGCTGAAAGGCGAAGAGATTGTTCTGGGCGCGCGCCTGTTTATGGTGGCCGATTCCTTCGACGCGCTGCTCTCAGACCGCCCGTATCGCAAAGGCTGTACGTACGAAGAAGCGCGGGAAATCATCGCCGCCGAAGCAGGCAAACAGTTCGACCCCAAAGCGGTGGAAGCGTTTCTCGCCGTCCCGCCGGAAGAATGGGAAGAGATTCGCGCGAACGTGACGGAAGAAATTCAGCGGCGGCGCGAGCGTCAGATGCAGGAAGCCACGCGCAGAAGCCGTCGCGCGGCGGGGGAATAAAAAAAAGCCGCCTCCTTGCGGAAGCGGCTCGTTCGTTCAAATTTGACGGGGCTGGCTGCAGCCCTTACACCTTGCCGGTCATCATCGCCATCTTCACTTCGCCGATGACCTTCGTCACCTTAATTTCGCGCGGGCAGGCGACGGTGCAGTTATAAGCGGTGTGACAGCGGGCGACGCCGTCGGTTTCCGCTAGAATTTGCAGGCGCTCGGCGGCGGCTTCGTCGCGGCTGTCGAAGATGAAGCGATGCGCGTTGACAATCGCCGCGGGACCGTAGTAATTCCCGTTCGCCCAGAAGGACGGGCAGGAGGTGGTGCAGCAGGCGCACAGAATACACTTGGTGGTTTCGTCGAAGCGCGCGCGTTCTTCGGGGCTTTGCAAGCGCTCGCGCCCGTCGGCGGGCAGCGGCGAGTTGTTGATGAAGTACGGCTTCATCTTCTTGTAATTATCGAAGAACGGTTCCATATCCACAATTAAATCTTTGACGACCCGCAAGCCGAGAATCGGTTCGACGGTGATGTTCGTTCCCACGTCGCGGACGAGAGTCTTGCAGGCGAGCATGTTGCGCCCGTTGACTCGCACCGCGTCCGAGCCGCACACGCCGTGCGCGCAGGAACGGCGAAAAGAGAGCGTCCCGTCGAAATTGCCCTTGATGTATTCCAATAAATCCAGCACGCGGTCGGTCTCCGCGCCTTCCATTTTGTAAGCGACGTAGCTGCCGCGCGTATCCTTTTCGGGGTTGTAACGGAAAACCTTGACTGTGATTTCCATAAAGGAGTCTCCTATGCGTATCCGGTCTCTAAATTGATGAAACTCAACCCGACTTAATACACTCTCGCCTTCGGCTGATATTTGGTGATGGTCACCGGCTTATAGCCGATTTCCAGTTTGCCGTCTTTTTGCCAAACCAGCGTGTGCTTCAACCAGCTCGCGTCGTCGCGCTGGGGATAATCTTCGCGGGAATGTCCGCCGCGGCTTTCCTTGCGGTTGAGCGCGCTGAGCGCGACCACTTCGGCAATTTGCAGCATGTTGCCCAATTCCCAGGCGTTGAGCAGCTCGGTGTTGAAGATTTTGCCCGTGTCAGTCACGCGCACTTCCTTGAAGCGGCGCTGCAATTCGCGCACTTTCTCCAAAGCCGATTGCATGTCCTTCTCGTTACGGTAAATGCCCACGTCGTTGAACATCTTGACTTTGAGCTCGTTAGAGATCTGGAAGACGTTCTCCTTGCCGGAGCCGTTGCGCAGCGCGTCCAATTGGGCGCGGACGTTTTCCTGCGGGTCGGCGGGCAGCGGCTGGAATTCGGCTTGTTTGGCGTATTCGGCGGCTTTGATTCCGGCATGCTTGCCGAAGACTACCAGGTCGAGCAGGGAATTGGTGCCGAGACGGTTGGCGCCGTGAACGGAAACGCAAGCGCATTCGCCCGCCGCGTATAAACCGGGAAAGATGGTTTGCTTGTCGTCAATCACCACTTCGCCGTATTTGTTGGTGGGGATTCCGCCCATCGTGTAATGCGCCGTCGGCTGAATGGGCATCGGGTCGGTCAGCGGGTCCACGCCCAGATACACGCGGCAGAAATCAATAATATCCGGCAGTTTCGCCAGCACTTGCTCGCCGGTGATGACGTAAGGCGAGCCGTCAACGTTCGTGCGTCCGTCCAGGGCGGCGTATTTATTCACTATTTCGGGGCGCACGTCGAGATAGACGTAGTTTTCGCCGTTCACGCCGCGCCCTTCTTTAATCTCGGTGTAAATCGCGCGGGAGACCACGTCGCGCGAGGCGAGGTCTTTCACGGTGGGCGCGTATTTGGGCATGAAGCGCTCGCCCTTGCCGTTAATCAGCACGCCGCCTTCACCGCGCACGCCTTCGGTGATGAGAATGCCCAGCTTGTAAATGCCCGTCGGGTGGAACTGGAAGAATTCCATATCTTCCAGCGGAATTCCGTTTCGCAGCAGGATGGAAGCGCCGTCGCCCGTGTAAGCGTAAGCGTTGGACGTGACTTGAAAGATGCGCCCGTGTCCGCCGGTGGCGAAAATCACCGCCTTGGCGTGAAAGACGTGCAATTCGCCGGTGGCGAGCGCAATCGCTATCACGCCCGCCGTCTTGCCGTTTACCTGAATAAAATCGAGAACCTGATACTCGTCGAAGAAAGCGACGTCGTTCTTCAGGCACTGCTGATACAGCGTCTGCAAAATCATGTGACCGGTGCGGTCGGCGGCGTGCGCCGCGCGGCGCACGGGTTTGCCGGTGACGTTGTTGGTGTGACCGCCGAAGGGGCGCTGCGAAATTCTGCCTTCGGGCGTGCGATCGAAAGGCAGCCCCATATGTTCCAGCTCGTACACCGCGCTGACCGCTTCCTGGCACATAAACTCAATGGCGTCCTGGTCGCCGAGATAATCGGAGCCTTTCACCGTGTCGTAAGTGTGCCATTCGGGATGGTCTTCTTCAATGCTGCCCAGCGCGGCGCCAATGCCGCCCTGCGCCGCGCCCGTGTGCGAGCGGGTGGGGTATAGTTTGCTGATGACGGCGGTTTTCGCCGAGCGCGAAGCGTACAGTCCTGCCATCAGCCCGGCGCCGCCGGCTCCGACCACTACCACGTCAAATTGATGAACGTTTGCCATGAAATCACTCCTTGCGCTGGAAAACGCTTTTTTTTTTTGCGTCTTCCGCGGTGGAAAATCTATGAAGTCCAAATCACCGTCGCGCCGGCGACGATCATAAAAATCATAAAAACGACGCTGATGAAGCGCACGACCTTGCGCGCCGTCGCGCCCGCAATGTAATCGTCCGCCACCACCACCAGCCCGTGAACGCCATGCGCGGTGGCGACGAGCATCAGCAAGATGGCGGTTATCTTCCAAAACGGCGTCGCCCAATCTTCCAGACGAAAGACGTTTGTGCTTTGAACGTGGGTCACGTTCGGCATGAACGCCCAGCGCATTACGTCGGCGAAGTTCATCTGATTGCGCGCGCCCATGACCAGCGCGCCCAGCATGGCGAAGAGGATCAGCGCGTACATGGCGAGCGCTGAAAGGCGCGTAAAGAGCCACATTTGCGCCTCGAAGTTCGTCAACCCGCGCTCTTTGAGAGAAAGTTGCCGCGTTTTTTTCGTCATCTCAACCTCCCAGACCGGTCGAAGCCAAAACATAAACCGCCACGCCGAAGACCGGCGCAAAGACTGCCCACTCAATCCAGATGGCTTCGGTTTGGTAATCCAACAATTTGGGGAACAAGTCGAGCAGGGTGATTCTCAATCCATTAATGGCGTGGAACAGGACGCAAAAGAAGATGAAAATTTGAAACGCCCAATGCTCGTAGATACCGTTCAGAAACGCCCCCGCCTTGCCGTTCAAAAACGACGACAAAATATGCACGGTGAGAAAGACGCCCATTCCTACGCCGCCAATGCGGTGCAGGATAAAAGCGAGGTAACCCGCGGGCCCTTGATAGCGCAGCGCCGCGGAAAGGCTTACGTTTCTTTTCAAGCCCATCTATGCCTCCGTAGGTTTCAGGAACGACGCGCTTGCCGCCTTCCCTTTGTATGGTGATTTTACAAGCAGGTGGCTTATTTTACTCCTAACTCGGTTGGAATTGCAAAATGTTTTACACACCGTAAAGGTGACAATTATCCCGTTTATTTTATTATCAGTCGTACTTCTAAAAACGGAAAAGCGAGGCGTATAATTCGGCGCAAACCGCTTGCGTCCGGGCGCGTTTTTCATTTCACCCGGCAAGAACAAACCCACACCTTCAGAGGAGGTAGATTATGTCTGGTTCGCACGAAATCTCCCGTCGCGACTTCATCAAAGTAACGACGGGAATCATTGGCGGGCTGATTGGGGCGGTCGTCGGCGTCCCTGCTGTTTATTACTTGATAGACCCCGCGCTGCAAGAAGGCGGCAAAGGAGCCTGGATTCCCATCGGTAAATTTGAAGATATGCAGCCCGGCGTTCCTTATTCCTTTTCGTTTACGCGCGTTAAAATCAACGGCTGGGAGCGCACCGCCAGCTCTTTCGGCGGATACGCCGTTCGCCAATCGGACGACCCGGCGGAGCTGCTCATCTTGAACAGCCGCTGCACGCATCTTTCTTGCACAGTCAACTGGAACGACACAGCCAACGCCTATATTTGCCCCTGCCACGACGCCAAGTTCAGCAAAGAAGGCGAAGTGTTGGACGGCCCCCCGCCGCGTCCGCTGGATCAATACGCGGAACACCGCATTACCGAAGACGGCATGATTGAAATCTTCTTCAAGGAAGGCTAAAACCATGTGGAAAACCATCTACGACTGGCTCGATGAGCGGCTCGGCTTCAATGAACTATACGCCGCCCTGCTCGACCGCCCCGAACCCAAAACCACCTGGTGGAATACGCTCGGCTCCGCCAGCCTGTTTCTTTTCGTCATGCAGGGATTAACAGGTATTTTCCTGACCATTTATTACACCCCCTCGCCTGACCATGCCTACGACTCCATTCAATACATCATGGAAGGAGTCGCCTTCGGCTGGCTG
The DNA here is from genome assembly GCA_034432535.1 of Anaerolineales bacterium. Lineage (GTDB taxonomy): Bacteria > Chloroflexota > Anaerolineae > Anaerolineales > Villigracilaceae > Villigracilis. Next base: position 6,383 of record DAOUBR010000015.1, read on the forward strand.
ATTCGCGGCGTTCACCACTGGGGCGCGACCTTAATGGTGCTGGTGGTCTTCATTCACATGCTGCGCGTCTTCTTCACCGCCTCGTTCAAATACCCGCGCGAGCTGACCTGGCTCATCGGAATCGGTCTGCTGCTGACGACGCTCGGCATGGGCTTCACCGGCTATTTGCTGCCCTGGAATCAAAAAGCCTATTGGGCGACCACCGTCGGCACGCAAATCGCCGGCGCCGTTCCTTTCATTGGAGAGTTCATTCTCAAAGCCTTGCGCGGCGGTCCCGACTTGAGCGCGCTCACCTTGCAGCGTTTCTTCTCCGCCCATATCTGGATTATCCCCGCCATCCTCGCCGCGCTCATCGGCGTTCACCTTTTCCTTATCATCAAGCACGGCGAATCGCACTGGCCCCAAAAAGACGATTAAGGAGCGCGCCATGAACGAAGAAACCAAAAAACAAATCAACCAAAAATACGAGCGCCAGATCCGCAAGGGCGAGCGCTTCTGGCCCGATACGATTTTCCGCGACTTGATTATGTCGCTGGCAATTTTCACGCTGCTCATCCTGCTGGCGACCTTCGTCGGAGTCCCCAACGAACCGAAAGCCGACCCTAGCGATACGTCCTACATCCCGCGCCCGGAATGGTACTTCCTCTTCCTCTTCAAGTTCCTCGCGCTTTACGGACAAATTCCCCTGCTGGGCAAAATTGAATGGATTGCCACCGCGCTGATTCCCGCCTTCGCGCTGGGAATCCTGACGCTAATTCCTTTCATTGAAAGAAGCCCCTACCGCTACTACGGCAAGCGCGTTTTGCCCATTTCCATCATGACCGTCATGGTCACGGGAATCGTCATGCTCACCCTCGTGGCGGACGTGCCCACCGTCTCGACGGACGGCTCGAAGCTGCTGGGGACGCTGCAAACCGTGATGGGAATCGGCGTGCCGCTGCTGGCTTACATCCTGCTTTTCCTCATGTCTTTCGTCTTCAAATCCTCCACGCGGACAATGGTCTGGACGACGGCTGCGGCTTCGATAACGATGGTCGCCCTGACGGTCGTCACGCTGGCGCTGGCGCCCGCTCCCGCCGCCGCCGAAAGAGAAGTCGCCTCGACTTTGGTGGACCAAATCTCCGCCGGACAAGATTTATACTCGGTGCATTGCGCGGAATGCCACGGCGACGACGGCTCAGTCGCGGTGATTGAAGGCGTGGAAGGCTTGGAGGGCGAGAAAATCACTCCCATCAACAGCAGCGACGTGCTTTACACCATCGCCGATTCCTCCATGTACGAAGTCATCGCTCACGGGCGCCCCAACGCAGGCATGCCGCCTTTCGGCAAAACCTACGGCGGCGAATTGACCAAAGGCGAAATTGACTACATCGTCGTCTTCATGCGCTATATGTGGGACGACCGCTTTGAAGCCCCCACGCTGCCCGAGCTCTTCCCGCCGCTGGCGGAAGGCGAGGTTCCCTCTTACGACGTTCACATTCAGCCGATTGTCAAGCGTTACTGCGTCTCCTGTCACCGCGCCGGCAAGGAAAACAACAATTTCCTGATGACCAGCTACGAAGAGATTCTCAAAACCGGCGACCACGCGGATAAGAACATCGTCGCCGGCGACGCGAACAGCTACTTGCTGCAAGTCATCCAGGAGACGGAAATCAAAGAAAACGGCGAAGTCGTCATCGGCGTCATGCCGCCGAGCAAAGCGCTCAAGCCCAACGTGGTGGACGTCTTCGTCCGCTGGGTGACGAACGGTATGCCGCAGACAAAAGAGCAAGCGGCGAAGCTTTCCGCGCCCACGCCTGCGCCCTAGCCCCCAACAATTCCCCCAAACATCCCCCGCCCCGAAGCGCGCTTCGGGGCTTTTTTCTCGCTTATAATCCGCGCATGGGATTTAACGTCATCTTCTTCGACCTCGACGACACGCTCTACCCCGCTCAAGCCGGGTTGTGGCGCGCCATCAAAGAGCGCATGAACGTCTATATGCGGGAGCGGCTGGGAATTCCCGAAGCGGACATTCCGCGCCTGCGCGAGAGCTATTTTCTCAACTACGGAACGACGCTGCGCGGCTTGCAGCGAAGTCACAACGTGGATACGCAAGACTTCCTCGCTTTTGTGCATCGCCTTCCGCTGGCGGACTATCTGCGCCCGGACGAAAAGCAGCGCGCCGTTCTTCAATCGCTGCCCGCCCGCAAAATCATCTTCACCAACGCCGACGTTCCCCACGCGCAAAGAGTCCTGACCGCCTTGAATCTGCTCGACCTGTTTGAAGCCATTGTGGACGTGAACGCCCTCGCGCCCTATTGCAAACCCATGCCCGAATCGTTTGAAATTGCGCTGCGCCTCGCGGGCGAAAGCAACCCCGCCCGCTGCGTTATGATTGACGACCTGCCCCGCACCACCCGCGCCGCGCGGCAAGCGGGGATGTTTAGCGTTCTCTACGGCGGAGAAAGCCAACCCCAAGAAGCCGACGCGCAATTTTGGGAATGGAGCGAACTGCCGCGAATTTTGGAGGAAAACAATGGAAGCCGGTAAACTTGCCTTCGGCGCGCTGCTCTTGATTCTCGGCGTCGTCGTCATTAACCTGCTGGCGTACGCCGCCGTGCGCGGCTGGGCGCGCAGCGGAAGCCCGCTGGAATGGAAATTTGGCAGCCCGCCTCCCGCGCAAAAAAAGGAAAACGCGCTGGAAGAGCTACGCCGCCGCGTGGAAAGCCTGGAAAAAGAAAGTAAAGAAAAGTGAAACGGATGCGTCCGTACCTTGAAACTTAAAAATGAGCGGAGATTTTTTGTTATGAACAAAGCCATTAAATATACTTTTGCGATCATCGCGGTCATTGTGCTGGCGTTGGGCGCGTTTACCGGCGGATTCGTCGCCGCCCGCCTGACGCCGGCCGCCGCTCCGCAATTCACTCACCCGTCCATTTCCATCCCGCCGACTACCCTGCCAGAACAGCAAGCCGCCACCCCGCAGGACGTTCAAAACCTGTTCGCGCCCTTTTGGGAAACGTGGAATTTAATTCACAAAAACTATGTGGATCAGCCGGTGGACGACGTGGCTTTGATGCGCGGCGCCATCAACGGCATGATGGATACCCTGACCACCGGACGCAACTACTACCTTGACCCCAAACAAATGGAAGAAAACGACGCGCAGCTCAACGGCAAAGATTACGAGGGCATCGGCGCGTACGTGGACGTCACCGCCGAATATCTGACCGTCATCAGCCCCATCAAAGGCTCGCCCGCCGAAAAAGCCGGCTTGCGCCCCGGCGACCAAATCATCGCCATTGACGGCGAAGACATGACCGGCATGCCGCCGGAGGAAGTTCGTCAAAAGGTGTTGGGGCCGCGCGGCACGAAAATCATCCTCACCATTTTGCGCAAAGACACGCCCCCCTTCGACGTGACCATCATCCGCGACAAAATCGTCATCGCGCTCGTCGAGTATCGCATGCTGAAAGACTCAAACATCGGCTACATTCAATTGAACACCTTCGGCGATACGGCGGACGCGGAATTGAAAGCCGCCATCAAGGAGCTGCTGGCGCAAAACCCGAAAGGTCTCATTCTCGATTTGCGCAACAACGGCGGCGGCTATCTGGAACAGGGCATCGCCGTCGCTTCAGAATTTTTGCCTAAGGGCAAGATGGTCGTCTATGAAAAATACGGCGACGGGCGGCTGGAAGAAAACCTATCTCGCGGGAACGGCGCGGCGGAAAATATTCCGCTGGCGGCGCTGGTGAACGAAGGCTCGGCTTCCGCTTCCGAAATTGTGGCGGGCGCGCTGCAAGATTACGGGCGGGCGAAACTGGTAGGGACGCAGACCTACGGCAAGGGCTCGGTGCAAAACTTCATCCCGCTCAGCAATAACCAGGGCGCGGTGGGAATCACCGCCGCCTTGTGGCTGACTCCGAACAAGCGGTTGATTGACAAAATCGGGCTGACTCCCGACGTCGTCGTCAATTTCACCGAAGCCGATTACAACGCCGGGCGCGACCCGCAACTGGAAGCGGCGGTGGAAACCCTGCTGGCGCAATTAACCGGCAAACCGCTGCCGACTTCCATGCCGACCGCGACTCCGTAACGGCTGAAACAAAGATTGCCCCGCGCGGCAAAATCTACGGATGTATCTGATTGCCGCGTAAAAGCCAAACGCCCCCGGCGCCGGGGGCGTTTTTCATTCCCCCGCAAAGCGCTATAATCGCGCGCAATGAAAGAATATTTATATTCACGCAACGCCGTTTACGAAGCCCTGCGCGCCCAACGCAGGGAAATTTTTGGCGTGGAAGTCGCCGAAACCGCGCAAGAAAAAGGCAAACTGGCGGAAATTCTTCGGCTGGCGCGGGAGCGCAAAATCAAAGTCAGCAAGGTTTCGCGCGCGAAATTAGACAGGATTCACGAACATCATCAGGGAGTCGCGGCGGAAGTCGGCGAATATTCCTACTGCGATTTGAACGACGTCCTCGAAGACGCCGAAAGCCGCGGCGAGCCGCCCTTCGTCTTGCTGCTCGATTCGCTGCAAGACCCGCAAAACTTCGGGACGCTGATTCGCACCGCCGAAGCCGTCGGCGCGCACGGGATTGTCATTCCGCTGGCGCGGACGGTGGAAGTCACGCCCGCCGTCGTCAACGCCTCTTCCGGCGCCAGCGAATGGACGCGTGTCGCGCGCGCGAATCTTTCGCAAGCGATAGACGCGCTGAAAGACAACGAAATCTGGGTAGTCGGGCTAGATCAATCCGGCGCGGAGCTGCAGCCGAGCTTACGTCACTTACGCAGCGGGCTGGGCTTGGTCGTCGGCGCGGAAGGAGAGGGGTTGCGCGAATTAACCCGAAAGAAATGCGACGAAGTCGTCCGGCTTCCCATGCGCGGCAGAATCGAATCGCTCAACGCCGCCGTCGCCGGTTCAGTGGCTTTGTATCTGGCGTATTTATCGAGAACCGCCGCAAGTTTTTCTTAGAAAAGGGAGAGGGTCGTTCATGCAACATCTTCATCACGATTTGAAAGTGTACGGCGAAATCAAGCTGTTCATCGGCAGCGGCACGCAAGAACTGGGCGGAAAAGTGGCCGCATATCTGGGGCTGCCCGTCAGCGAGCGCGAAATCATTGAATTTCCCAATGAGAACCTGTTCGTCAAGCTAAGCGGCAGCGTGCGCGGGCAGGACGTGTACGTCATTCAAACGACGTCCTCGCCGGTGCATCGCAACCTGATGGAGCTGCTCATCACCATCCAAACGCTGCGGCTGGATTCCGCCTCGCGCATTACGGCGGTCGTGCCGTATTTATGTTACGGACGCTCGGATAAAAAAGACCAGCCGCGCGTGCCAATCACCGCCCGCCTGGTGGCGGATATGCTCGAAATAGCGGGCGCCGACCGTTACATCACGGTGGACCCGCACGCCGGGCAGGTGCAGGGCTTTTTCTCCATCCCCGGCGACGTGTTGACCGCCTCTCATCTTTTAATAGAACACATCAACAAAAACTTGCGCAGCTCGCTCAAAGACCCGGTCGTCGTTTCGGTGGATTTAGGCTTCGCCAAAAAGGGACGCAACTACGCCGCCGCGATGGACATGCCGATCGCCTTCATCGAAAAGCGCCGTTCCGGCAACGACGCCAACGCCGAAGCCCTGACGCTCATCGGCAGCGCGCAAGACCGCGACGTAATTATCGTGGATGACGAAGTGGATACCGGCGGCTCCATCGCCCAGGCGGTGAACGTGGTGAAGCAAAACGGCGCGCGCGACGTATATCTCGCTTTTATTCACGCCATCCTCTCGCGCAACAGCGCCGAAAAGCTGGCGGCGCTGCCCATCAAACAAATCATCACCACCGATACCGTTCCCATTCCCCCCGCGAAAATGCAATTCCTCAAAGACAAGATAACCATTATCTCCATCGCCCCGCTGTTGGGCGAAGTCATCCGCCGCGCGCACGAGGGGCGCTCGGTGGGCGAAATGTTTAACGAGTAACGCAGCCTCGCCATGCCCGAACTGCCCGAAGTTGAGACCATCGCCCGCGCGCTGCGCGCGGAGCTGAGCGGCAAGACGATTCTCTTCGCCGCGTTGCGCTGGCGGCGGACCCTGGCGTTCCCGGCGACGGCGAAGTTCGCCGCGCAGATTCAAGGTCAGCCCGTCGTCGGCGTTTCGCGCCGCGCGAAATATCTGCTCGTCCAGTTAAAAGATTACAATTTGATTATCCATCTGCGAATGAGCGGCGATTTAATCCTCCGCGAGGATAAAATCAAACCCGCGAAACACGACCGCCTGCTGCTGCGCCTTTCGGGCGGAACGTATCTCGCCTTCAACGACCCGCGCAAATTTGGGCGCGTCTGGCTGACCGCGCGCCCGGAAGAGATTCTTGGTAAACTGGGTCCCGAACCGCTGGAAAAAGGCTTCACCCCGCAATGGCTGTTTGAAAACCTGCAAAAGCGCAAGCGGCGGCTCAAGCCGTTGCTGCTCGACCAGACCTTCCTTGCCGGGTTGGGCAACATTTACGCCGACGAAAGCCTGCATCTGGCGCGGCTGCATCCGCTGACCGCGTCCAACGCGGTGACGCGAGAGCAAGCCGCCGCGCTGCATCGCGCCATTCGCGCCGCGCTCAAAGAAGGAATCCGCCGCAACGGCGCGAGCATTGATTGGGTCTATCGCGGCGGAAGTTATCAAAATTATTTTCACGTCTATGACCGCGAAGGAAAGCCGTGCAAAGTCTGCGGCGCGGAAATTGTCAAATTTTCCGTCGGGCAGCGCGGCACGCATATTTGTCCGAACTGTCAGCGTCTGAGGTAGCATGAACACTGAATTCGCCCCTACGCCTTTTTTTTATATCTTTATCGGGTTTCTCGTCGGGTTGATTCTCGGCTGGCTCATCGGCTTCTTCGATTCAAACAACCGCTCGGCGAAAAAGATTCAATCGGCGGAAGCGAACGCGGCAATCGCCATGAAGGAAGCGGAAAACAAAATCGCCGAGGCGAATCGCATCCTGGAAGAACGAGAAACCGCGGCGAGCGACGACCCCGGAGTCTTGCGCCTTAAAATTCAAAGCGGACGCTACGCGCTGGAAATGGACGGAATCCCCGTGCAGGGCGCGCTGCCGCCCGAAGGCAAGAAGCGGCTCATCGAATTGCTGACCGCGATTCGCCCCTATCTGGAAGGCGAAACGTCCGCCCCCGCCGCGGCGGCGCCCAAGCCGCCCGTCTCCGCGCCGACGCCCAAACCCATCCCCGCCCCGACCCCCAAACCCGCCGCCGCGTCAACTCCGCCTTCCCCGTCTTCCTTCGCTCCGGAAGAAGAACTCGCCGCGCCACAAAAGCCGCTCATCAACCCGGCGGATAAAAAAGCAATGGCTTCGTTGAGCATGATTGGTCAAATTGACGCGGTGCTGCAATGGCGGCTGGCGGCTTCCCCGCTTGCCAAACGCGGCATTCGCGTGGCGGAAGCTCCCGGCGGAGGCGTGCGCGTGGAAGTGGGATTGGAAAAGTTTGAAGCGGTGGACGACGTTCCCGACCCGGAAATCAAAGCGTTCATCAAAGCCGCCATCGCGGAGTGGGAAAAGAAGTTCACGCCGGGGCTGTAAAGCCCGCGTCAGGCTTCCCCGCTATATCTCGCCGAAAGCGTCGGACAGGGCGCGGCTTCGGCGACTTCGGCGGCGACATTGGGAGCGTACATCTGCCGCAGTGAATGCGAGCTGAACGCCGACCCCATGCACAGCAAGTCGTACTCTCCTTCTCGCGCTTCGGCGACGATTTCTTCCAGCGGGACTCCTTCGCGCGTTTTCACGCTTGCGTTCAATCCGTCTCGATTAGCAATTTGCAACGCCTTGCGCAGGCTGCGCCCGACGGGCGTATCGGTATCCACGAGGCGCTCGCGGTTTTCGCGCACAATCTTCGCGGTGGGATATTCCAAATCCATGGGCGGGACGACGTGCAGCAGGGTAATTTTGGCGCGGCTCCGCATGGCAATGCGCATCGCCAGATGTTCGGCGGTGACTTCGTAGCCCAGCCCGCCCACGCAAATCAACAGTTTCTTCAAAGGCAGCTTCAAACGCGGGACGTATAAAATCGGCTGCTCAATTTGCTCCATCAGGCGGCGGATGGAACGCCCGACCAACATGCGCCGCAGCGGCGGACGTCCCAGGGGACCCAGCGTGACGATGTAATTTCCGCTGCGCGCCTTTTGCGGGACGACTTCTTCCGCGCTTCCCTTCTCGACTTCCAGACGATACTCCGCCCCATATTGGCGAAACAGTTCGACGGCGCGGGCGAAGACGTCTTCCAGCGGGTGACGGTCGTCAATAGCGGCGGGGCTGAGCGTTTCCGCCACGCCCAGCAGAGTCGCCCTTACTTTGAGGTTCGCCGCAAGCCACGCGCCGTATTCTACGGCGGGCAGCGCGCCATGAAAGCCATTGGTCGCTATCAAAAGTTCCTTTTCCATGCAATCGCCCTTTACCGAAAAAGTATCACGCCTAGCAAGCCCGCGCCAAGCAAAACCATCGGCGAAGGCAGGTTAAACCATAAAGCCGCCGCGCTCGCCGCCGCAATCAACAAAACCCGCCAATCGAGTTTCTTCGCGCCGCCGACTTTGAAAAGCTCCCAAGCCACCATCACAATCAGCGCCGCGACGGCGGGGCTCATGCCGCGCACGAATCCTTGCAGCCAGTTTTCTTCTTGAAAATAGCGCAAGACCGCCGCCACCGCCAGCATCAAAATCGTCGGCGGAATCATCGCCCCCAGCAGCGCGGTCAGCACGCCGGGGAAGCCGCCCGCCGCGTAACCGACGAACATGGCGAGTTTGAGCGCCTCGCTGCCCGGCAGCACGTTGGAAAAGCCCACCGCTTCCACAAAGCGTTCTTCCGACATAATTTTGCCGACGGCTTCTTTGTAGAGCAAGCCCACCGAAGCGGGACCCGAAGGCGAAAGCATGTTCACCTTCAAGAACATCCAGAGCAGCTCCCACCAGATATAAAATTTAGAAGGCGGCTTCATGAAAGGAAAATCGCTCCAAGCGCTCCCGCGATAAGAATGACGATTCGTTCAGGGACATTCAGCCACATGGCGAGAAAGCTGGCAAGGGCAATTGCTAATCCTAACCAGCCGTTTTCGCCGCCTTTATCGAAGATTTTCCACGCGGTGAAGACCATCAAAATTGAAACGGCGGGGGCGAGGCCTTCCACAAACCGATTCACCCACGCTTCGCGGCGTAAGCGGTGCAAAATCATCGTCACGCCAAGAATGATGATCGTCGGCGGAAGAATCGAGCCGAGCAGCGCCACCAGCCCGCCGGGAATCCCGGCTGCGGCGTAGCCGACGTACATCGCCAGTTGCAGCGCGTCGCTGCCCGGCAGCACGGAAGAAAATCCCACCGCTTGAATGAACTGCTCTTCCGTGACAAATTTGCCCACCGCTTCATGGTATAGCAACCCGACCGAAGCCGGCCCCGAAGTGCTGAGCAAATTGACCTTGATGAAGGTCCAAAAGAGTGTAAATAGAATTTCCACGCGCTTAAGTCTATCACGTTACGCAGAAAACGAAAACTTGACCGCCGACGCGGCGCGGCATGGCTTTCTCAAAGCCCCGCTTTGGGTTTGAAAACAAACAGGATGGATAAGAACGCGGCAAAAGCATCCTCCCGCCCTGTTAAAAACCAAGAGGCGGCGAAAACGAGAAAGTCATCCTTGAGATTGCTTCAACCTTGGCAAGGGTTCGCAATGATAAGCAGGCGGCGGAGCGCGCGACCATTGATAAATCTCCAGCTTGCATAAAGCCGCAGGCTAGGGCAAAATATCCGCATGAAAATTCTGGCTGTGAGCGACCAGATTGTCGAGCGCATGTACGCGCTGGCGGCAAACGGACACTTCCGCGACGTGGATTTGATTCTCGGCTGCGGCGACCTACCGTACAACTATCTGGAATATCTGGCGACCGTGCTGCGCAAGCCGTTGATGTACGTGCCCGGCAATCACGACCCCGTCTATGGCGCCGACCCGCGCTCGCGCGCCGAAGGAGGAGAGAATCTTGACATGCGGATTCTGCGCCACAAAGGGCTGCTGATTGGCGGTCTGGGCGGCTCGGCGCGCTACCGCCCAGACGGCGTGAATCAATACACGCAGACGGAAATGCGCTGGCGGGCGCTGCGGATGGTCCCCGCGCTGCTGCTCAACCGTTTGCGTTACGGGCGCGGGCTGGATATTCTCGTCACCCACTCCCCGCCTTTCGGAATCCACGACGACGATACGCAGGCGCATCGCGGCTTGCAGGCGCTCAACTGGCTGCTCAAAATTGCCCAGCCGCGCTATCATCTGCACGGTCACACCCATTTCTACCGCAAGAATTTGGAACGGTCCGAAACGCTTTACGAAAAAACAAAAGTCGTCAACGTCTATCCTTATAAGATTATCGAGATAAAAAATGAGTAAAGAACTGACAGAAAGAGCCCGCGCCGATTTTACGCGCGCGCGCCTTAAATCCTTTTTGCACCGCGTGTGGGGAGTGATTTCAGGCACGCCGACCAACCTGCTTTCTTACGACGAAATCAAAGAAAAGCTGCACATCGGCGGACCTGTCTATCGCGGCGTGCAGACTGTCGAGGTGGCGAAAATCGCCGGCAGCCTGAACCGCTACCACGATTTCGACCGCGCCTTTCTACCCTTGCAAGACGAGCTGGCTTCGCGCTGGCAAAGCGTGAACCGCGCCTTTTACTCGGACGTGCATTTGCCGCCGGTCGTGCTATACAAAGTCGGCGAGGTGTATTTTGTGGTGGACGGGCATCACCGCGTCTCCGTCGCCCGCGAGCAGGGACAACTATACATCGAAGCCGAAGTGCGCGAATGTTCCACGCGGGTCAACCTCACGCCGAAAGTCAAGCCCGAAGACCTGGAAATTTTGCACGATAAAGTGCATTTTCTGGAACGCACCGGGCTGGATAAACTGCGCCCCAGCTCCAACATCAAACTCACCATCCCGGACGGCTTCGACAGAATGTTGGAACATATCGCCGTGCATCGCTACTTCATGGGGCTGGACCTCAAACGCGACGTCTCGGAAGAAGAAGCGGTGACGCACTGGTACGACACGGTCTATTTGCCCATCGTGCAAATCATCCGTCAAAGCGGCGTGCTGGAAGAATTTCCCGAAAAGACGGAAGGCGACCTGTACCTGTGGGTTCTCGACCACCAACATTACCTCGCCCAGCAAGAAGGGCTGCCCCTCAAACCGCCGGAAGAAGCCGCCAAAGACTTTGTAGGCTTAGAAGATTAAAACAACCCCGCCAGATATTGCTTCGTCCGTTCTTGTCTGGGGCCGCCAAACACCTCTTGCGCCGCGCCGGCTTCGACAACTTCGCCCATATACATAAACACGACGTAATCGGCGAGACGTTTGGCTTGGCGCAGGGTGTGGGTGACGATCACGGTGGTGTATTCTTTTTTAAGTTCCAGCAGGCGCGCTTCAATATTTTGAGAGGAAATCGGGTCGAGCGCGGAAGTCGGCTCGTCGCCTAGAATAATCTCCGGCTCGACGGCGAGTCCGCGCGCGAGGCACAGGCGCTGCTGCTGCCCGATAGAGAGGCTCGCGGCTGGGTCTTTCAGGCGTTGGTTCACCTCCTCCCACAAACCGGCGACTTCAAGATAATGCCGCACGGCGATTTTATACGCCGCGCGGTCTTTTTTCATCCCGTGCAAACGCATTCCGTACGCCACGTTATCGTAAATGGACATGGGCAACGGGGTGGGACGCTGCGCCAGCAGCCCCAAAGTCTTGCGAACTTCGGTGGGGTCCACGTCGCGGGCGTAAATGTCCTGCCCGTCCACCAACACTTCGCCTTCAACGCGCGCCCCGTCGGTGAGTTCAAGGAAACGATTCAGGCTTTTCAGCAGGGTGGTCTTGCCGCAGCCCGAAGGTCCCATGATGACGGTAATCTGTTTTTTGGGAATTTCCACGTTGACGTTCTTTAACGCCTGCTGCTTGCCGTAATAGACGTTCAGGTTTCTTGTTTGAATATGCGCTTCCATCGCTTGATATTCCTTCAAAGAAAAATCACTTAATCGTATATTTGCTAAGCCGCGCCGAAAGCCAGCGCGAGCCGAGGCTGACGCACAGCACGATGACGGTCAAAATAAAAGCCGCCGCATACCCGCGCTGACGAACTTCGGGATAGGGCGAACCGAGCTGAAAGAAGACCGCCAGCGGCAGCGAAGCCGTCGGGCGCAGCAGAGAAGTCGGAATGCGGTCGGTGTAACCGGCGGTAAACAAAACCGAAGCCGCGTCTCCAATTCCCCGCCCGAAGGCGAGCAAAATCGCGGTGACGATTCCGGGCAGCATTTGGCGCGTCGCCACGCCGACAGCCGTCTCAAATGTGGTCGCGCCCAGCGCAAACGCCGCCTGTTCCAGCTCGCGCGGCATACGCCGAAGCGCTTCGTCCATTGCGCGAGTCATAATAGGAAGTTCCACAAGCGCCAGCGTGACCATCCCCGCCAGCAGCGAGGCGCGCATGCCGACGGCTAACATCAAAGTAAACCCAAACGCGCCGTACACCACCGAGGGAACGCCCCACAGCGCGTCCAGAGACAGGCGCGCAAATTCGCCCCAGCGGGAATTTTTCAAATAAGCTTGCAGGCAGAGCGCAATCGGCAAGGCGAAAACGAGAGCGAGCAAAGCGCCGCCCAAGCCGAGATACAGCGAGCCAAGGATGGCGTTCAGCACGCCGCCTTCCCTGCCCATGTAAAACCCGCCTTTCGGGCTTTGCGAGACCATTTCCCAGCTCATGGCGGGAGCGCCGCGCGAGATAATCGTCCACAAAATCCATCCCAGCCCCAAGGCGACCAGAGCGACCGAGAGCCGCATCACGACAAGGACGAAGGCTTCCGTCAGGCGGCGTCTCTTCATGAGATTTTTTTTGAACTTCGCAGGCTGCGAATCGGTACGCTTCATTTCTTCCTCAACATTTTTTGCAGCGCCAGAGTGGAAAAGACGTTAAAAGCCAGGACGACGGCCAGCAAGACCAGCGCCGCGCTCAGCAGCGCCGCGTCGTAAAGCGGGATGGACATCATCTCGCCGTAATTGTTCGCAATCAACGCAGGCAGCGGATACGCTAAATCAAAAATGGAAGTCGGGACGTTGGGGACGTTGCCGACCACCATCAGGACCGCAATCGTTTCGCCCAAAGCGCGCGAAGCGCCCAGCGCCGTCGCCGCGACCACGCCCGGCGCCACCTGCGGCAGCGTCACGTTGCGAATGGTCTGCCAGCGCGTCGCGCCCAGCGCCAGCGAAGCGTGACGTAAGTCGTCCGGCACGGTGGCAATCACTTCGTACGTCACCGCGATAATCAGCGGAGAAATCATCACCGCGACGACGATTCCGGCGGAAAGGATTCCAAAGCCGGTCGGCTGGTTAACCGCCCAAAACGGAAGCGCTCCCGAAAGAGATTGGACGAACGCCGCCAGTTTATCCACGAGCGGCACAACGGCAATCAGCCCCCAGGCGCCGTAAACGACGGGCGGAATAGCCGCCAGCAAATCCAGAGCCGGTTTAATAAAAGCGCGCGTGCGCGGGCGGGCGTACTCGGCGAGGTAAAGCGCCGCAAGCAGGCAAAACGGGAGCGAAAGAATCAAAGCGACCGCCGTCACCCACGCCGTGCCAAGAATAAACGGCAAAAAACCGAACTGCCCTTCAGTAGGTTTCCACGTCGTCCCCAGCAGCATCTCCGCCAGAGAATGAGCGCGCAGCAAAGGCAGAGACCGAAAGACCAGCGCGGCGGCGACCAGAAGAATCAGCCCCGCCGGCAGCAAAGCGAAACTAAAGAGAACGCGCCGCGCCCATGTTTCGCGCCGCGCGCGAAAGTCGTTGGGAAGCCCGGTTTCCCGGGCTTCCATCGGCTTCAAGTTCGCTTCCATATCACTTCAACTTTTCCAAAGCTTCCGCTTGCTGTTCGGACGTCAACGGGACGTACCCCGCCTCTTCCAGATAGCCCTGCCCGTCGGTCAAAATCCAGCGGATAAATTCCAAAGTCAGCCCGGAAGGCTTACCCTTTGTAGCGAGGTTTTCAAAGCGCGCCGGCGGAGAAGGATACTTTCCGTCCGCCACGACGCGAAACGCTTCTTGTTTGGCGTTGAAAACTTCGTCCGCGTCCGCCTGCCCGTTGCCGTTCACGTCAATGGGAGGAAGCAGCGCGCCCGCGACCGGCGCTCCGCTTTTCATATCGAACGCGCTGTTCAAGTTGGCGTACCCGATTCCCAGCGGGTCTTTCACAACCGTATCCACCAGAGCCGGCTCGCCGTTTACGCCGACGCCTTTAATATCGTCCTGCGTTTTGCCGCCGGAAAATTTCGCCCACATCTCGCCCGCGCCGCAAGCGTCGGAGCGCGTGTAAACGTGAATCTCGGCGGAAATTTCAGGCTTGCCGACGACCTCGCCCCAGGTTTTCACCTGACCCAAGACGAAGATTTTGGCGAACATTTCAGGGCTGATTCCCTGAGCCAGAATTTCAGCGGCGACGGGATTCTCCGCGCTGATGATCGGAAACACGGCGTCTTTGGCGACAGAAACCCAAAAGACGCCCTGCGCCTCCTCTTCGGGCTTGACGGCGCGCGAAATCATGCCGATATCCACCGCGCCGGCAATCGTGTCGGTCATGCCTTTGCCCGCGCCGCCGCCCTGCACGTCAAATTGCACGTTGGGGTGAATCTTGCCGAATTCCTCCGCCCAGACGGTCATCATGGGGTAGAGCGCAAACGCACCGGAAATGGAAATAGAGCCGCGCGGCTCGTCCTGCGCGGCAGGCGGATTGGCGCCGCAAGCGCTCAACGCCAGCGCCAGAGCCGTTAACGCGAATAAGCAAAACACAATCTTCTTTTTCATGGCGAGTCTCCGTTCGCTAAATATTATAAAGTCTATTGTAAAAATAGACTTTTATTTCAAAAAACAGGCTTCCGCGCAAACCGGCGCGGAAGCGCGCACCGGAGCGGCTACCTGCCCAACTTCTTGCGGATGGCGGCGCGCTTTTTGTTCACGTCCGCGAGGGTGGTCCGATCGAGGATGTTGGAAATGGCGTTACGCACCTCGCCCATCGCCAGGCGCAGCCCGCAGGTTTCCTCTTCCGGGCAGCCGCACGGCTCGTAAGCCATTTGCGAAACGCACTTCACCGGCGCAATGGGACCATCCAGCACGCGGAAGACCTGCCCCAGGGTAATTTCATCGGCAGGGCGGGCAAGGTAATAGCCGCCGCCGACTCCCATTTTGCTGTGCAGCAGCCCGGCGTTTTTCAACGCCAGCAAAATCTGCTCCAAAAACTTGGGAGAAATTTGCTCGCGCGCCGCAATATCCTTGATTTGCATCATGCGGTAAGACTCGCCCTTTTCGGGCGGCTCCGCCAGGTCAATCATGGCGCGCAAACCGTATTCGCCGCGTTTCGATAGTCTCATCCGAGCGCCTCTCAAAAGCCTACTTCTATTATAGGCTTTATTATGCTTCTATCATAATTCAGCCGTTGAATTTTGGCAACCCTTATTCTTATGGGAGTTGTCAAATTAATCCTCGAAGCGAAACTCGCTCCAAAACTCCGCGTCGCGCGCCGAAACGAACTCCGCCGCAAAAGATAAGGCGGGCGATTTTTGTCCGTAAGTCCGCGAGACCCAGCCCTCGTAAGGCTGAACGTCCCGCCGCCCAAACAGCGCCTCCCCCGCGCGGACGAGCGAAACCGTCGTCGGCTCGACGTTGCGCGTCGAAGGCTGCAAGATGGAGAAAGCCCTTACCGTCAGCGTAAAGCGCCCGCGCGGCGTTTTCACCTCAATCGTCGTTCCCTGCTCGCCGTCCTCAATGTTCCATTCCCCGTCGGTCAACAGCCAATGCAAACGGAAGACTTTTTGGCGGCGGTTATACACGGTCAAAAGGTCGCGGATTTCCCATCTGCCGTCGTGATACGAAGTGACCGTCCGCTCGTGCTTGAAAGGATGAAAGGCGCGATAATGCGCTTGAACGCGGCATAAAATATTTTCGTCCAGTTCCACGACGTTTTTTGAATACGCGTTAAACCAATTGACCGCCAAAAAACGTCCGACGCGCTCCATCTGGTCCGCGCCGTCCACCATCACGACGTTGTGAACGCGGGTGGCAACCAGCGGATTATCCCAGGGCGGCGCGGCGTTGTATAAATACGTTCCCGCGTCCTGCGCCACGTTCAGCCCGCGGCGCCACAAATCCAAATGCAATTGATCCATGTGCGCGAGGCGGCTTTTGAATTGCGAAGCGCGCAAATACGCCCATGAATCCTTGCCGTGCAGGTTTTCGGTTAAATATTCTTCGGGGGAAACGACGCGCCCGCCGGCGGGCGAATTCATCCACAGGGCGAGCTCGTCCCACGCGCCGGACTGCAGGCTCGTCCCCAAAAAGGCGCGCGCGCAAGCCTGAACGGTCGGGCGGTAATCGGCGAAGTCGGAGACGCTCAACGGGAAAAGCAGCGCCCCGTCGTTCGAGCCGAGATTCGGGGTCATGCCGCTCTCGCCGTCCAACAGAGAGAACAGCCAGTGACTGGCGCGCCGTAGCGCTTGCAGCGTCTCATGGGGGAACGAATCGCGCTTGACGAGATTGACCCACAAAGCGGTTTGCAGCGTCAGGCGGTGATAATTCGCGCTGTGCTGAATGTATTCTCCGTATTCGCTGATTTGATTTTGGAACGCCCAGTTCAGCCATTTCCAGCCGAGCGCGCGCCATTCCTTATGGTTGAGCAGCAAGCCGGCGGAGTAAAGCGCGGCGGATTCGGTCACGAGGTGATTGTTGTTTTGCGCGCGGGCGTATATCAAAGTCGGCGGGATGCGCGCCGCGTGCAGCGCGACGGATTGAACCAGCGCCGCTTTGCGCTCCTCGTCCAGCGGGAAGACATGCAGCGCCCAGACGAGCGCCAGCAGCCGCACGGCGACTTCCTGCCCGTTCATCCAATGTGGACCGATTTCAAAAGGATTCTCGCGCGTAAACGTCTCGAAGTATTTCCAGAACGCCTCGGCGTAACGCGCGTCCCCCGCGGCGCAATATGCGCGCCCCAGCATGAACGCCCAGCCGAAGCGGGCTGGCTCCCAAACGAATTTAATATCGCCTGCGAGTTTGATTTTGCCCGTTTCAAATTCCGTCCAATGCGCGGGGGACCAATCGCCGCTCAGTTTTATATCGGTCGGCTCGCCGCCGAACATGCGGAACTTGCCCGCGAGGATTTCTTCCGCCTCTTGCAGCAACTTCGCCTTGCCTTCTTCCCCCAGGATGCGCAGCAGCGCCTCGCGCGAAGGGACGGAAAACAACGGGAAGGATTCGCCGCGCGAAGGCAAACGCGCGCCGCGCGCCGAAAGCCGCCGATAATAGCCGCTTCGCAAAGCGAGCCGATAAAGCGCGTATAGGGAAAGCTGCCGCAGTCCGACCTGCGCGACGACGTAAAACAAACGAGAAAGGGAAGGCATGGGTCAATTTTACTCCGAAGCGTTCGTTTCACGCTTGACAGGAGAAGCGTTTCAGGGTAAAAAACATACCGACTGGTCGGTTTTTTTCTAGCCGCCAAGAAAGAAGTCATGCAGCGCAGAAGCGAAGAAACCAAAAGCAAGATTTTAGAAGCGTCCGTCAAGCTGTTTTCGGCGCGCGGGTTTAACGCCGCCAGCGTGGACGACATTTGCGCGGAAGCGGGGGTCAGCAAGGGCGCGTTTTATCACCACTTTGAAAGTAAGCAAGCGCTCTTCCTCGCCTTGCTCGATTTGTGGCTGCAAACCATTGACCAGACGATTGAAGCGTCCCGGCACAGAACCGTCCCTGAAATTTTCCTGCAAATTACGGAAGCCTTTCCCTACCTCTTCAAGACCGCCAACGAAGGGCTGCCGATGTTTTTGGAATTCTGGCTGCAAGCCAGCCGCGACCCCCAGCTGTGGCAGGCGAGCGTCCTTCCCTATCGGCGTTATCACAAACTGTTTGCAAACTTAATTAAACAGGGCGTGGACGAAGGTTCTTTTGTGGAAGTGGACCCCGAGCTGACCGCGCGCATGATTATTTCGACAGCGATGGGCATGTTGCTGCAAAGTCTGCTCGACCCCAAAGGCGCGAAATGGGAAAAAGTGGCGCGCGAAAGCACGAATATGTTGGTCAACAGTTTATTAAAAAAATGAACTATAGGAGGCGAAGATGAAAATTGTAACGGATTGCGCGGCGGATATGCCCAACGAGGAAATGCAGCGGTTGGGAATCGTTCAAGCGCCCCTCTTTATTCAATTCCCCGAAGGGGAAGTCAACTCGGCGGATATTTCGGCGGACGATTTTTACAATCGGCTGGAAGCCATGCGGCCGCGCATTCCCACCACCGCTCAGCCCAGCGCGGGCATTTTCGCGGAGATATACCGCAAGCTCGCCGAGAGCGAGAAAGATATTTTTTCAATTCACATCTCTTCGGGCTTGAGCGGGACGGTTAACGCGGCGCGCGACGGCGGCGAACAGGCGAAAGACGTCGCCCGCGTCCATTTTTGGGATACGCTCACCCTCTCCGGCGGGCAGCGCTTTCAAGTGTTGGCGGCGGCGCTGGCGGATAAAGCGGGCTGGTCTTTGGAAAAGATTCAGGAGCGCCTGAAGAACATCCGCGCGCAAACCGAAGTGATTTACACGCTGGAAACGCTGGAATATCTGGCGCGCGGCGGCAGAATCGGGCGCGTGCAGGCGGTGGCGGGCGCGCTGCTCAACCTGAAGCCGGTTATCCGCGTAGCGGAAGACGGCAAATATACCACCGCCGCAAAAAAGCGCTCCATCAGCCAATCCATCGAATTCATCGCCGAACATTTGCGCGAAAAATACGGCGACGCGCCGCTGTGGGTGAACGTGCTGCACGGACGTTTCGCCGAACAGGCGGAGACGCTGGCTGAAGCATTAAAGAAAAAATTGAACCTCGCCAAAATCGAAGTTAATCGCATTTCCCCTGTCTTGGGCGTTCACACGGGACCGGGAATCGTCGGCGTGGCGGTAACGCCGATGGAGTTAATGGCGGATTTGGAAGGGTGAGTGGAGATTGGAGATTGGAGATTGGAGATTTAGGCGGCGAGACGCGCCATGAGCGTTTCGGTCTTCGTCACCTCGCCGCAAGATTGCAGCGCGGCGAGAAACGCCTTTTGAACGAATTCAGCGGGGACGAGCGTTTCGCCGTATTGCAAGTCGCTGGTCGCGCAGGCGTCTTCGACGACGACGACCTGAAAACCCAGGTCCGCCGCCGCGCGCGCGGTGGAATCTACGCCCCAATGAGTCATCATACCCGTTATGATGACTTTTTTTATTCCCCATTCTTTCAGCCTGTCAAGCAAATCGGTTTCGCGGAAGGCGTTGGCAAAACGTTTATACACAATCGGCTCGCCCTCGAAGTGCGCGACGGAATCGTGAATATCCGAGCCTTCGTCGCCGCGGGCGAAAAACGGGGCGTCCGGCTCCGTCGCGATATGCTGAACGTGGACATGCCGTCCGCCGCGCTCGCGGAAGCATTGCAACAGGGCGTAGGCTTTTCGCGCGGCGGAGAACGCGCCCGCTTGCGGAATCTTGCCGCCGGGGAAGCAATCTTTTTGAAAGTCAATCAGCAGCAGCGCGACGGGTTTCATGGAATTTGAGAGTTTTCCAACCGTTTCAAGGCTTCCGCCGCCTGCCGTTTCAGGTGAGGTTTCTCCGCTCTCTGCGCGGCGGTTTGAAAATCGGCGGCGGCGCTTTGCGGACGATTGAGGGCGAGGAGGCAATCTCCCCGCCGCAGGTAGAGCTTCGCCTCGCCGGGAGCCAGTTCGATAGCGCGGTTGTAATCGCAGAGCGCTTCCTCGTACAGGCGGTTGACGCGGTAGGCGTCGCCGCGCCCCCAAAAGGCGTAAGCGAGTTTCGGGCGCGAGGCGATGGTTCGCCCGTAGTAATCTTCCGCCCAGTCGAAGAAATTTTCGTAGAGGCTCATGTTGAAATCCGCCATCACCAGCGCGTCTTTCAGGTCGAGTTTCAAGGCTTTATCCTGGTCTTTGCGGGCGGAAGCCAAATCGCCCAGCCGAAAATACGCGGTGGAGCGCAGCAGAAAAAAGAGCGGATGGCGCGGGGCGTGCTGAATGGCGTCGTTAAATTCTTGCAGCGCGGCGGCGTATTGATTCAAGTCCATCAGCGCCGAGCCGCGGTCGAAGCGCGCGACGGCGAGATTCGGGGAGAGCGACAAAACGCGGTCAAAGAGTTCCAGCGCGCGGTGGAAATCTTTTTCCATCATAAAAAGCTCGCCGCGCATCAGCAAAGCGAGGGCGTAATTGGGGTCGAGTTTGAGCGCGCGCTCCACGTCGGCTTTGCAGCGCTCGGTTTGCGTCAGGTGCACCAAACAAGCCGCGCGCAGCAAGTAGTTATCGAGGCACTGCGGTTCGCGCTCGATTTCTTCGGTGAAGAACTGCACGGCGCGGTCAAAATCTTCTTGCAGGTAGTAATAGACGCCGCGCCGCGTCAGGTACGCCGCCGCCGCGTATAAGCGGCGCGAGAAGCGCGGGTTGAGAGCCGCCAGCCCCAGCGCGCATAGCGCAATGACGGCGAGCGAGACGTAATCGCGGAGGTAAAGAACCAGCGCCAGCAAGCCCAGCAAAATCGGCGCGCCGACCAGCGCCACAACCCAATTGGCGGCGGTTTTGCCGAAGATCTCTTCCGTCAGCGCCTGTAAGATGACGCCGCCGTCGAGCGGATAGAGCGGCAGCAGGTTAAAGAACGCCAGCAGCAAATTGAAGAGGGCGAACGAAAAGAGCGCGTCTGAAACCGTCTGCGCGAATAAAAAGGCCTGAACGACGGAAAAGGATTGCGCGTTCAACCAGAATTGGGCGGCGATGTATGCCGCCATGCACAGAAAGGCGAGCAGCAGGTTCGCCAGGGGCCCCGCCGCGGCGATGGCGAGATGATGCAGCGGCTTTTCCGGTCTGCCGTCCAGGGCGGTGAATCCGCCGAGTAGCCAGAGGGTGACGCTTTTCACTTCCACGCCAAGCAGGCGCGCGGCGAAGGCGTGCGCCAGCTCGTGCAACAGGACGAAGACAGCGAAAGCCAGCAGCCACGCCAGAGCAAAAAGGTATTCGCGAGGCGTGCGCGGCTGAAAGAGATAATACGCCAGAGGCAGGCTGAGCAGCGCGGAAATGTGGATGCGGATTTCCACGCCGCGCACGCGAGCAATCTTGAGAGAGGCGAAAAGAAATTTCAAGGATATTCGCAGCCGCTTAAGCCGCGTCCCTCGCCACTTGACCGCCGTATTCCAGCAGCGCTTTAACCATTTCCAACGAGCGTCCTTCGGCGTACACGCGCAGCACGGGTTCGGTGCCGGAAGGGCGAATCAACAGCCACGAGTCGTCCACCATGATGTATTTCACCCCGTCGCGCTGGCTGACTTCCGCGACCTTTTGTCCGCCGATTTGAGCGGGCGCGGATTTGGCGAGCAGCTCGGTCATTTCGGCTTTGGCAATGGGACGATTCAACCGCAAGTCTTCGCGCTCGTAAAACGCGGGTCCCACGTCGGCGAGCAATTCTTCCACTAGCGCGCGCAGCGGCTTTTGCGCTTCGGCGAGCATTTCCACCAGCAGCAAGCCCATGATGGGTCCATCGCCTTCGGGGATGTGTCCTTTGAAGGAGATTCCGCCGGATTCTTCGCCGCCAATCAGCACGTCTTCTTTCATCATGTAATCGGCAATGTGATTAAAGCCGACGGGCGTTTCGTATAACTTCAAGCCGTAACGCGCAGCAAGGCGGTCAATCATGCGCGTCGTGGAGACGGTTCGCACCACCGCGCCCGTCCAGCCGCGCTTTTCCACCAGATATTTTAACGACAGCGCGAAAATCTTGTGCGGGTCCACAAATTCGCCGCGTTCGTCCATCGCGCCGATGCGGTCGGCGTCGCCGTCGGTGGCGATTCCAAAGTTTCCCATGCCGGAGCTGACGGCGGAAGACAAAGCGCCGAGATTCTTGGCGATGGGCTCAGGGTGGATTCCGCCGAAGCCGGGGTTCATCTCGCCGCGCACCTCGACAATTTCGCAGCCCGTCCCCTGCAAGAAGGATTTAATCACCCCGCGCCCGGAGCCGTACATTGAATCCATCACGAAGCGCTGTGGGTTTTCGGCGATGACGTCGGTATTAATCAAGCCGCGCAAATGCTCAAAATAAGCGGGCAGCGGGTTAAAGCGCTGAATGAGATTCATTTCGCGCGCTTTTTTGAAATCCATCAAGTTAGGACCGCGCGCCTGCTCTTCGTTGTCGTTGATGTACACTTCCACGCGGCGGCATTGCTCGGAAAGCGCCGAGCCGCCGAACGCGCCTTTTAACTTCACGCCGTTATAACGCGGGGCGTTGTGCGAGGCGGTAATCATCACGCCGGCAATGGCGTTGTGATGTTTGACCGCGTAGGAAATCGCCGGGGTGGGGGAATCGGATTGAGCAAGCAAGACCGTAAAGCCGTTGGCGGCTAACACGCGGGCGACTTCTCCGGCGTAGCGGTCCGAAAGGAAGCGCGTATCGAAGCCGATGACGATTTTATGCGGGTCGGCGCTGGCGGTCTTGTCCCAATGTTCTGAAGCCACCGCGTCGGCGATGGCTTGGGCGACAATACGCAAATTGTCAAACGTGAAGGTATCCGAAATGACGGCGCGCCAGCCGTCCGTGCCAAAGTGAATGGGCATGTCAAGTTCTCCAAACGGGGAATGAGGGCGTCACGGCGAAGGGGTGACGCCGGGATATTCAAGGACGGAAGCGAGCAGCCAGCCTTCCAGGCGGTTTCCGTCCACAGTAGCGAACACGCGCGCCCACTCCACGCCGTCCACCACGCGCTTTTCAGAAGAGACCTCCACCACCGCGCCGTTGGGCAGGGTGGTGATGTACTTTCCTTTGGGGACCTGACGCAGGTTTGCGCCGCCGCTTTCGCCCGCATTAATCACCCCAAGCAGCGGAGTCGGCGGGGTGATTGTCGGGCTTGCCGTCGCGGTATCAGCGGCCGGAGAGGGAAGCGCGGACGGCGTTTCGATTTGCGCCGGGGAGGTTTCCTCAGCGGCGGCAGAAGCTTCCGGCGAAGGAGTTTCGGAAGCGGTCAGGGCAAGCGTCGGCGTAAAAGTCGGCGCGGGGGTGAAAGTGGGAGTCGAAGTCGGGGTTGCGGTCTCCGTGGCGATTGGGGCAAAGGTCGGAGAGGGCGGAGGGGCGAGCGTAGCGGAAGGTTGCGGCGTAGGCGAAGGAAGCGAAACGGAAAGGATGGCTTGCGGGTACATCAGGTAAATCACCAGCGCGGCAAAGAGAACCGCCGCGACGGCGCTGAAAAATCCGCCCGCTCTGGTCGGTTTGAGCCGCAGCGCAAGCAGCGTCGCCAGCCCAATCAAACTGGCGAGCGAAAAGTAGGCGAAAAAGACCAGCAGCCCTTCCAGCCCGACTCCCTGCAAGTTAGCGCCAAGCCCAAACCCGCCGGCGCTGAGCGGCAGATAAAAAGAATAAACAAGGAGAATGCTCGGCAGGAAAGGCTTATCTTCGGAGCGCGCGAAGGAAACAATCAGAGTCGTCGCGCCGATGGCAAGCGTCAACAAGTCGGGGAGCCATAAACGCGCGTGAACGGAAGCGTTGTAGAACGTGAGGGGCAAAAACAGCCGCGCGGCGAAGCCGGTCAATAAACCGGAGAGGAAGACAATCGTCGCGCTAATCAGCAGCGCAACGCAGGTTTCAAAGAAGAAGCGCCGCGAGCCGGAATACAGCGCGAGCAAAAAGCCCACCCAAGGGGTCATCACCGGAGCGGCAAGAAGACCGAGCAGCACAAGGGCTTGCGAATCGACGAAGTAGCCAAAGCTAATGAGGGCGCCGGCAGCCAGCGAGAAGATGAACAGTTCCAGCGAAGGATAAGCGCGGCGGGCAAGCGAAGCGATGAGAGCGGCTTGCCCTTCGGCGTCGGCGGGGAACATGGCTGCGCGGGCAGCCCGCCGCCGTCGCGCGCGCGAAACGGGCGGAGGAGTCGGCTCGGCGGGAGGCGGGTCTTGCGGGATGATAGGCTCTTCAGGCTGGGACATATCGCCGTAATTATACTCGCATGTTTCGCGGGTAGATTGCTTGTTGTTGTTTTGTGACTGCTCAGGCTATTTGTTTTTATCGTCTGGCTCGGCGGGCTGAAGCCCTGCCTCATGACGTGGAAGCCCTTCGGGCTGCGCCATAGGCGGATTTATCTCGCCATGAGCCCCGCCCGGACATTGAATGTACGGGCTATT